>JBJXFF010000201.1:0-73371 GCA_046153945.1 Pirellulaceae bacterium | reverse complement strand
GAAGGTCTCCTCGTTCCCCGCTGGCCGGGAGACCTGCGGTCAAGCCGTGGGCGGGGTCGGGAGACCCGCGCCCAACTTGGTGTACCGCTGCCAGCGCAGCCAGCTTCGCCTCCAACTCCGTCACCTTCCGTTTCAGTTCCTCGATGGTCTTCTGGTAGGTTTTCACGACCCGGTCCCAGCGGTCCCGTTCGTCGGTGTCGATTGCCAGGTCGCAGGACAGTTTGTGGACGCCGAGGTAGCCCCCCTCCAGCATCGTCAGCTCCAGCGACCGCTTGGCTGCCGTATTCAGATGGGCAGCGCAGCCGCGCCGGTGCTGCACCCATTCGTCGATCTGAATATCCTTGATCTTCATTCCGTCTACCTGCTGCCCCTCGGGATCGAGCTTCGTCCGCTTCCGCTTCATCGGCACACTCTGGCGACTCTGGTGCCACTCCTCCATCGCCAGCTCCTGCTGATGCCGGAGAAAAATCCGCCGTTCTTCGACCGCCACGCGAAACCGCTGCCAGCCGACCAGTTCGCCGCGGTCTTCCGGCAGCGTCGACCCGAACCAAAGCCGGTACTTTTTTATCCCCCGCTGCACCGTCGGCTGCGACATTTTCAACTTCCTGGCAATCTCCCGCTGCGTCATTCCCTGGGCCGCCAGCCGAAACGCCTTCGCATCCTGCTCGGAGGGGACCTCGGAAAAACGGGGACAGGCCTCCGCCTGAGGTCCCACAAAAGCCTCCGCCCGGTCGTTGGAAATCGGGGAGGCCATTTTGTACTTGGTTTTCTTGACGTTCTTGGGCTGGCATTTTTTGGCGCTGGTGGACATGGCGATGCTCCTGGGGGAAAAGGTTTTCAGTTTTCAGTGTTCAGTTTTCAGGCTGAACACTGAAAACTGAACACTGAAAACTCTAATTTGTCCAATTGTTCACGTTTTGCGATGCCACCGTCAAGGCATCCGCAAAAGATTTTAAATAATCATGTAACTCCATGTGACGCAAGGGGTTAGCAGGGCCGATTTGCCACTAACCCGAAGCGCCAGCGCGGGAAAAGTGCCTTCAGCCGCGGTAGCGGCACCAGAATCCAGCCCACGGCGCAGCCGGGGGTAAGCAAGCACGAGCACCTAGAAGCCCCGGCAGGGGCGTTAGAACGGTGGCATCGGTACAGCCCGACCTTTTCGGGTTCCCCCGCCAACACGGTTCGTGATGGATCGCCGCCGCATACCAACTCCACCCTTCTATCGCCCCTGCCGGGGCTTTTGCGTGGCTTTGCTCCGTTACCCACGGCTGCGCCGTGGGCTGGGTTCTGACACCGCTGCCGCGGTTAAGAAGCGGGACATCTGGTGACAGCGAAAAATCTTGACAACCGCGTTCGGCAGGGTTCCAATTGGCAGGAACTAGGCTGACGTGCGCCGTAATCATGGTGCCGAGAGACCAAAATTAGGCTGACCGGCGATTGCATAGCCTGACCGGCACTGGTCAGGCTAGTCACCAGTTCCCCTCAATTCAAAGGAGTTCGTAATGAGCCTAGAAGCCTTGGCAAAAGAACTCGAGGCGCTGCCCGACGAAAGCAACGCGTTGCTAAGGCTGCCGTTGTCATTCCTGCAAGTGCTGGGGAAACACATGGCAGCGCGGGACTGGACCGATGGCACCACCCCGGCGAAAGGCGGCATCCTCGGCGATCCAGAAAAGACCATCAACACCGCCGCCCGCACGTTGGGTGAAGGACACCCCGGGGTGATTATCCTTCGAAAGATGCTGCCTCTCTATAAAATGAACGGTGTCCGAGCAAGCTGAAACGTGGTTGGGTTCTGCAATGCTCGGTCGTTCCAAGTCAACTATCCCGGCGTCAACTTAAGGGAAGCCATGCTGCAAACGGTCGGTGATCTCCGGCGTACCTACCGAGATTGTGTCGCCAAGATCGGACATGAAACGAAGGGAATGTTGATCCGATGGTTGTTCCCCGATGGAGCCTCGGCCTGCAATTCTCTGAGTGGCGAGTTGGCGGACTTCGAAGAGGATGGCGCGCCTGATGATGAACCGTTGTCGTGCAAACCCAATCTCGCCAATCAGGAATCGCGGTACATCCGGAAGGAGATGCCGATCGTTAAGATCACGATCGATTGGGGCGACAGGGAGGTAATTTGCCATTGTGGCGAGCCCGTCTAACGTTAATCAATCGTTGGACCGAACACGGCCGAACCAGCCGCTGCTGAGCGGGGTCGTTCGGCATAACGAACATGCTTCAAGGGAAATAAGAGCCATCCCATGTCATTCTCCTGTTCACAGTGTAAAGGAGCGGTAAGCGACAAGAACGCTCGGTCGTGCCCACACTGCGGCGTTGGATTCGCGGGCATCAAATGCGCGTGCGGGTTCTCGGGTGGACCGGACGATTTCCCGGGCGACATATGCCGCAATTGCGGCGGCCGGGTGAATACCCATCGGGAGGGGCCATCTTTGCTGCAGGACTTGCAGAACATTGTGCCGACGATGCCCAAGGAGGGGTGTCCGCGCTGCGGAACAATTATCGAATTTGCGACCTGCCTGAAGTGCGGCTATACGATCTGGGGGTTGCTCGTCTTCAGCGTGCTCTTCGGCGGTGCCCTCGTCGCTGGTGGCACCGCGGGATACCTCTACCTCAAGCCTTCGACGTGGCGGCAGATCGTTCTGTGGGTCGGCTGGGGTTTCGGAGGGTGCCTTTCCCTGGTGGCAATCGTCGCGGTCGGCCGTGCGATCCAGGGGTTGAAACTGTCGTGGGACTACCGCCGGCGACAGAAGGGTGGCGACCTCAAAAAGCGGTAGGGGCGGAAAAGGTATCAGGGGGCTGACGCCCCCCGCTCGCCTGTCCGCTCAAAGCTCGCGACTCCTCTTCCCGTCGAGCCGGCGACGTTTCTCCCTTCGATCCGCTGCCCGGTGCCGCCGAGGCGTTTGATGCCGAGCGGGCGCCACTGGGGGGATGAGTTACAGTAGCCGATGACTGCCGGGTGGCTGGTGGCGATGCTGATGCGGAAGCCGCGGCTGGACTGGTCTTCGCAGACCCGCTCCGCCAGACGCATGCCGATGCCGAGGCCTTGATAGTCCGGCAGCGTGACGAGGCGGCTGATCCGTTTGCGACCGCGACAGCCGAGCTGCGCGAGGGCGGCGCAGAAGGCGACGGGGCGGCCGTCCCAGAGGGCGACGTAGCAAGTTGCCGCCCGCGAGAGTCCGCCGCTCAGATAATGATGTCGGGCAAAGAGGGGCCAGAGGCTTTGTCGGCAGCGGCAGACTTGCAGGCGAGAGACGAACTTCGCCGCGGGGGAATCCATCTGTAGATGCCTTCCCAGGATGCGGCCCTTCTTTCGCCGCTGCCGCGGCTCTGTTCTCGTGTCGCTATTCTACCCACGGCTCCGCCGTGGGCTCGGTTCCGGTCGCCGCTACCGCGGCTGCGGCGCAAGCAAGCGAAACCATAGTTTCTGGTGAAGGTGTGCCACTGGCCGACGAGCCGTAGCGATATTCCCTCTAGAAAAACGGCCCCACGGCTTGTCAGCGAGTGCCGAGGCCAGTGGCAGGGCGGAATGCCGCGACGTCAAGCAATACCGGACCGTTCCACACCCAGCGCATCGTCCCGCACAAACCACAAGTGCCGGTTCCAATGGTCGTCATCCATTTTAGGAAAGTCGGTTCGCAGGTGGACGCCGCGGGATTCTTCTCGGGCGAGGGCCGCTTCGATCATGATCCGCGAGACGGCCAGCATGTTTTGCAGTTCCCAGCCGGCGGCGTCCTCGAATTGGCGGACCAGGACGTAGCGCCGCCATTGATCGACCGTGGCGAGCGCTTCTTCGAGGAGCCCCTTGCTGCGGCGGACCCCCGCGGCACGCCACATCAGGGCCTTGAGCGAGTTGCGGATGTCGGCCACGTCGAGAGGCTCTACGGAGGGTGAGACGGCCCCGTTATCCAATGGCGGAACGGAATGCAGATTCTCTTTGGGCAGCAACTCCAGGGCGGCCTGCGAAGCTCCTTCTCCCGCGTGAGCGCCGTAGACCAAGCCTTCCAGCAAGCTATTGGAAGCGAGGCGATTGGCCCCGTGCAGCCCACTGGAGGTGACTTCCCCCGCCGCCCAGAGACGGGGGATGCTGGTGCGGCCGATCAGGTCCACTTTCACGCCGCCGATCATATAGTGAGCGCCGGGACGGACGGGAATGCGGTCCTTGGTGATGTCGATGCCGAACTGCTGGCAGGCGGCTGCAATGCCGGGGAACCGCTGCTTGACGAAGGTGGCATCGAGGTGCGTGACGTCAAGATAGACGCAGGGGTGCCGCGTCTTCTCCATCTGGCTGACGATGGCCTGGCTCACAACGTCGCGCGGGGCGAGCTCCAGCCGCGGGTCGTAGGCGGACATGAAGCGAACGCCATCTTTGTCCACCAGCCGTCCCCCTTCGCCGCGGATCGCCTCGGTGATGAGGCTTCTGCTGCCGCCGGCGATGTAGAGGACCGTGGGGTGGAATTGCATGAACTCCATGTCCCGCATCTCGGCCCCGGCGCGGTAGGCCATCGCGTGCCCATCGGCCGTGGCGACGGGTGGATTGGTGGACTCGCGATAAATCTGTCCCGCGCCGCCGGTGGTCAGAATCGTCTGGCGCGCCCAGACGAGAGTTTTTTCCCCGTGCTGGTTGGTCACAATCGCCCCGCGGCAAGCTCCTTCGTGCGTGAGCAGATCGAGCGTGAAGGAGCGTTCCCAAATTCGGACGTTGGAGAGCTGCTGCGTGTGGGCGATGACAGCCCGCATCACTTCCTTGCCGGTCATGTCCCCCAGTGCATGCACAATTCGGTGCCGGCTGTGGCCCCCTTCGCGGCCGAGCGTGATGTGTCCTCCTTTTTCGTCAAAATGGGTTCCCCACTCAATCAGTTCGTTAATCCGGTGGGGGGCTTCGCGGATAACCATATCGACAACCGCTTCGTCGCAGAGCGTCCCACCCGCCACCAGCGTGTCGGCGATGTGCTCTTCGAAATTGTCCTCCGGGTCCAAGACTCCGGCGATTCCCCCCTGCGCATAGTTGCTGTTGGACTGTTGAATCGCGTCCTTCGTCACCACCAGTGCCGACAGCCGCGGATCGAGCGCATTGGCCGCCCGCAGCCCCGCCAGCCCGCCGCCGATGATCAACACATCCGCGAAATAGTGCGGCAGAAAGCGGGGATGAAACGGAACCAGGTAACGGGGGGTAAGAATAGACATGGGGATTGGCGGAGGAGAGGAGGCCACTACAACGCTCATTCTAACCGCAACGAAGGGGACGTAATCTCTAGGACCCCAACATCTTCGGGCGATTCTTCAAATGGGGCAATTTACACCGGTGGCGAAACCTTTCCTAAATACATCCGCGTTACAGAACCTTTCTTGCGGCTCGACCGTCCAGATTATGGGATTACGACTTCGCGAACCGAAGGTGCGTTGTCGGCCTCCATGGGCTGTCCGGCTGATGCACCCCTTAGAGCGCGAGATTTTTTCCTGACTGGGGCGACTGTTAAGTGTCCAGTTGGCGTGCGGCGAGCCAAATGACGGCTGTTTTACGGGTTGAAATGCCAAGAATAGGCGCGGGAAAGCGAACCGGGTATGATGAAGGAACGTAACATTCGCCGGTTTCCCCCTGCCCACCTTTTCGCCGAGAGCGATTCCTTGGACGACAGTTCAGCCGGGTCCAAAACGGCGAGACATGTGCCAGCCAGTCTCGGTCCCGCGGACATCACGCTGGAAGCCCCGTCCGACTCATCTTCGGACCGGACAGATTCGTGCCATGCGCCCTGCCGAGTGCATCTGGTGGAAGGGACCGACTCAGAACTATCTGGTGAAGTACAGAATCTGCTGCGCTCCCGCGTTCGGTCCGCTTCGCTGCTGACGTTTGTCGCGTTCGCCGTGTTTTTGGTCTGGCACATTTTTTCGTTGAATTTGACGGACAATCCGCTGGCGCTCCCGACGTTCATTTGGCATATCATCGCCACGCTCGTCCTTGGCTGCATCGGCTTTGCACTCTGCTCCAAGCAGGCTTTCGCCACCTGGCAGTTGCGGCTGATGGAGCTCGTTGCCTGCGGAGTGCCGGCGGCGTTTTTCATGCTGATGCAGTTTGCCAAGGCCAACGTCTTTGTGAACAGCTTCGGCTTTCACCCCGGCGTCGCTCCCGCCTGGCTGCTCTGCATCTATACCTACGCCATCTTTATTCCGAATACTTGGAAGCGAGCGGCGGTTGTCATTGGCACGATTGGCTCGCTGCCGATTCTCGTCACCTTGCTGGGAATGATTGTGAATGGCCGGCTGCTGGAGTTCATGAGCATCAACCCAGGAACGCTGGTGGAAATGATCCTGGTGATGGGGGTCGCCTCCGTAGGCGCGGTCTTTGGCGTTTACACTATCAACAGTTTGCAGACGCAGGCGTATCAAGCCAAGCAGCTCGGCCAATATCGGCTCAAGAAGCTGATCGGCTCCGGCGGCATGGGGGAGGTGTATCTCGCCGAGCATCAATTGATGAAGCGGCCCTGCGCGATCAAGGTGATCCGGCCGGAGAAGGCGGGGGACCCCAAGGTACTCGCTCGCTTCGAGCGCGAGGTGCAGGCCACCGCCAAGCTTTCGCACTGGAACAGCATCGATATTTTCGACTACGGCCGGGCCGAGGACGGGACGTTCTATTACGTGATGGAATATCTCCCCGGCATGAACCTCGCCGAAATCGTGAAACGGTTCGGCCCGATGCCAGCCGCCAGGGCTATCCACCTGGTGCGGCAGGCCTGCGATGCCTTGCAGGAAGCCCACGAGCTGGGACTGCTCCACCGCGACCTCAAGCCGGCGAACCTGTTCGCCGCGGTGCGGGGCGGGTTCTACGACGTGGCCAAGCTTCTCGACTTCGGCCTTGCCAAGCCGCTTTCGGATTTAGACACGGCTCAGCTAACTGCTGACGGCACGATCACCGGCTCGCCGCTCTACATGTCTCCGGAACAAGCTGCCGGCGACAAGGAGCCGGACCCACGAAGCGACATTTATTCGCTCGGGGGAGTCCTGTACTACCTGCTCTCCGGCCATGCCCCCTTTGAAGATGAAAAGCCAATCAAGGTCCTCATCAGCCACGCCCACGACCCAGTGCCACCGCTCTCGCAATATCGGGAGGATGTGCCGCTTGACTTGGAAGCCATCGTGATGCGGTGCCTGGCCAAAAATCCCGACGACCGCTATCAATCCGCCGCCGAATTGGCCAACGCCCTCGAAGACTGCGAACACCACGGCACCTGGAGCCGCGACCACGCCCGGAGTTGGTGGTTGAAAAAGGATAGCACGACGGCGAAAGACAACGAGATGGCCATCTCGTAACAACAAGCTGCCAGCTTGTCTGCTTACTTCTCCCATTCTTTGTGCCTTAGCGCCTTAGCGACTTTGCGTTAAAATGGAGCCATTGCGGCTGCCGAGTTGATCTCGGCGAATGAGCCGTTCCCCGCCTCTGACCGACGCTATTCTCATGCCTGCTTCCCCCCGCACGATGTTCCAGAAGATCTGGGACGCCCATGTTGTTGACGCTCCCGCCGGCAAGCCGACGGTGCTGTATATCGATTTGCAGCTCGTCCACGAAGTGACGAGTGCCCAGGCCTTTGAGGGGCTGCGGCTGGCGGGGCGAAAGGTGCGGCGGCCGGGGCTGACGGTGGCGACGCCGGACCACAACATTCCGACGACCGACCGGAGCCTGCCGATCACCGACCCGATCTCGCTGCAACAGGTGCAGACGCTCCGGAACAACTGCAAGGAGTTCGGCATCAAGCTCTACGACATGGACAGCATCCAGCAGGGGATTGTCCACGTCATCGGCCCGGAACTCGGCCTTACGCAGCCGGGGATGACCATCGTCTGCGGCGACAGCCACACCGCCACGCACGGAGCCTTCGGCGCGCTCGCCTTCGGCATCGGCACCAGCGAAGTCGAACATGTGCTGGCCACTCAAACTTTGCTCCAGCATTTGCCCAAGACGATGGAACTGCGGGTGGAAGGCAAGCTCCCCCGCGGCGTCACGGCCAAGGACTTGATTCTGTACCTCATCGGCCAGATCACCACCGACGGCGGCACCGGCTATGTCATTGAATACACGGGTGAGGCGGTTCGCGGCCTGACGATGGAAGAGCGAATGACCGTCTGCAACATGACCATCGAAGCGGGCGCGCGGGCCGGCATGATTGCCCCCGACCAAACAACTTACGACTACGTGAAGGGACGAGAATTCGCCCCCAAGGGGGCCGACTTCGACAAAGCCGTCGCTCGCTGGAAGGAACTGCCGACGGACGCCGGCGCGAAGTACGACAAGTCCCTCGTCTTCAAAGCTGCCGATATTTCGCCGCAGGTCACCTGGGGAACCAATCCCGGCCAGGTCGCGCCGGTGACCGCCAAGGTCCCCAATCCGAGCGAAATCACCGACGAAAGCGACCGCAAAACGGCGGAGCGGGCGCTCGAATATATGGGGCTCACTCCGGGAGTTCCGCTGACGAGCGTGGACGTCAACCGCGTCTTCATCGGCTCTTGCACGAATGGACGAATTGCCGATCTGCGGGCCGCCGCCGCCGTCGTGAAGGGGCACAAGGTTTCCGGTCACGTCAGCGCGATGGTCGTCCCCGGCAGTGGACAGGTGAAGAAGGAAGCCGAAGCCGAGGGGCTCGATAAAATCTTCAAGGAAGCCGGCTTCGAATGGCGCGAGGCGGGCTGCAGCATGTGCCTGGCAATGAATCCTGACAAACTGGAGCCCGGCGAGCGCTGCGCCAGCACCAGCAACCGCAACTTCGAAGGCCGCCAAGGCAAAAACGGCCGCACCCACCTCGTCTCCCCCGCCATGGCCGCGGCAGCCGCGGTCGCCGGGCACTTTGTCGATATTCGGGAGTGGAATTACAAGGCTTGAGTAAACTCCCATCGGACCCAGCCGAATCGCCGTACCGAGGGCGAATGCTATACTTGAAGTACGGAGTAACGTCATGTCACAAGCTGCCGATGAACTCTTGAAGACTGCTCTTGCCCTTCCCGAAGACGAACAATTGGCATTCGCGGCCGCGCTTGTTTCGGTGCTCGACGAACGGCGTGTGCGTCCGTTTGACGACGCCTGGCTGGCTGAGGCGGAGCGCCGCAGCATGGAATACGATGCCGGTGCCGCTTCGGCTCGACCTTGGCAAGAAGTGAAGGAGCGAGCGCGCCAGGGAGCCAAACTCCGTGGCTGAAGCATTGTTTCTTGGTGGTGCCGAAGAAGACTATACGGATGCCTTGAATTGGTATCTCCAGCGGAGTCCGCAGGCGGCTGCCGGATTTGAAGCCGCCGTGGAAGTCGCATTGCAAAGGATCGAAGCAGCACCCGAATCGTTTCCCATCGGGGATAAACGCCACCGCTACTACAATTTGCGCCGATATCCCGATAGCATCTTATACCGTATCTTGCCCGACAAGATTATGATCGCCGCACTTGCGCATTCCAGCCGCGATCCCGGTTATTGGCATCATCGCGCCTAACAGCAGCCCCTGCTGCATCTCTTCGCCATTCGGCAAGGACCACGGCTGCTGCGAGATGGTCTGCTGCTCCTATGCGACCTGCTGCGAGAAATAGGTGTATGGCGGTCTATTCCGACTCGGTTCTTTGGGCCTCCAAACCTGTTTCTACTTCATCAGTAGCCTGTGTCATCCTTGCACCGAGATGGCAAAACAAGTTGCGATTGCAATCGGCACTTGGGATGATACGATAGACTTCTCCCAGGGAAGTCCGATTATCTCCCCTCCTTTCGGCTGATTCTTGATAATTTTGTAGAGCCACGGACGGTGGGGAGGTTGCGTGCCCAAGGCGATTGAACGAGGTTCACTCGTTGTCCCAAAAATCCGCGAGGAGTCTCCCTTGCCATCAAGTCTTGCTCCGCGGAATTTAGATCCTCCCTTGAATTCCCCGCAGCGCGAACCCCTGGCTGTCATCGGCATCGGCTGCCGACTTCCTGGCGGGCTCAATTCGCCCCCGGTTTTCTGGGACGCTTTGCTCCGCGGGATCAATGCCATCCGGAGCGTGCCGGAGAATCGCTGGAAACACTCGCGATTTCACGACACCAACCCGGAAAAATCAGGCTACATTCGGAACGCCAAGGGCGGCTTCATCGACGGCGTCGACATGTTCGATGCCGAGTTCTTTGGGTACTTTCCGACCGAAGCCCAGCGGATCGACCCGCAGCAGCGCTTGCTTCTGGAAGTGACTCATGAAGCGATGGAAGATGCCGGCTTGCGGCGTGACCAGCTCGACGGCACGCGGACGTCCGTCTTCGTCGGGTCATTCATGTACGACTATCTCTGCATGCAGACCGCCAGCGAGCAGCGCGACGAGATCAATCCGTATGTGGCCATGGGAACCGCCGTTTCGCCGCTGGCGAACCGCATCTCCTACGACTTCAATCTGAAAGGTCCCAGCATTACGGTCGATACGGCTTGCTCCAGCTCGCTGGTGGCGGTCCACCTGGCTTGTCGCAGCCTGTGGGGGGGGGAAGCGGACCTGGCGATTGCCGGCGGCGTCAGCGTGATGCTCAGGCCGGAATCGTCCATGATGTTGTCCAAGGCCGGCTTTTTGAATCCGGATCAGTATTGCAAAGCTTTTGACGCCTCCGCCAATGGTTATGTTCGCGGCGAAGGAGCGGGAGTGGTCATTCTCAAGCCGCTCAGCAAAGCGCTGGCCGATGGAGACGCGATCTACGCCGTGGTGCGCGGCTCGGCCGTGAATCAGGATGGCTATCTGCCCGAGGGATTCACAGTCCCCAACGTCGTTTCGCAGATTGAGCTTTTGGAAGCGGTCTATGCCGACGCGGAAATCGATCCACTTACTGTGAATTTCGTCGAAGCCCACGGCACGGGGACCCGCGTAGGGGACCCCGTCGAAAGCCTCTCTTTGGGTGCCGTCCTCGGCCGCAATCGCGCGGAGGGTGAGCGGTGCTTGATGGGCTCGGTGAAGACGAACTTGGGGCACTTGGAAGGTGCCTCGGGGATTGCCAGTTTCATTAAGGCCGCTTTGACCGCTCAGCACGGCATTGTCCCGCCGAACCTGCACTTCCATGAACCGAATCCAGAAATCGATTGGGACAACAGCCATCTGGAGGTTCCCACCAGCCCCACGCCACTTCCCTCGACCGGCCGCCCTTGGAACGTAGGTGTGAATTCATTCGGAGCGGGAGGGACAAACGCCCATGTGGTGTTGCAATCGTTGTCTTCGGCGAGTTCTGGAGAAAGTGGACATGCAGCGACCAAGGGGGAAGTTTCCAAAAGCGAGAAGCTCTATGTCCTCAGTGCGGCTCATCGCGATTCCTTAAGGACACTTGCGCTGCGGCATGCGGACTTCTTGAGCAGCACTGAGCAGCGGCTTGAGGACATCGCCTTTTCAGCCTTCACTCGGCGCAGCCACTATCCGCATCTGCTCGCGATTGTTGGTGAGTCCTCTAAGGACATCGAGGAAAGGCTGCGGAAGTATTCCGACGGGCAAGTCGATTCCGCAACCCTGACGAGGACGATCACCAAGAAGAAAAGGCCGAAGCTGGCGTTCGTCTTTTCGGGCCAGGGAGGACAGTGGGCGGGAATGGGGCGGCAATTGATGCAGCAAGAACCCGTCTTCCGCCACTGGATGGAAGAGATCGATGCGGCATTTCAAAGGCTCGCCGGCTGGTCGCTGCTTGTGGAACTTCAGAAGGATGAGCAAGACTCCAGGATTCACGACACGGTCGTGGTCCAGCCCGCGGTCATGGCCATCCAAATCGCACTCGTAAAGCTCTACGAGCATTACGGAATCCGGCCCGATGGATTCGTGGGTCACTCGATTGGCGAGGTCGCCGCCGGCTACGCTGCCGGAGCATTAACGCTCGAGCAGGCGGTCCAGGTAATTTTCCATCGTTCCCAGGCCCAGAATCTCGCTTCCGGCAAAGGGGCCATGCTGGCGGTTGGCCTGGAACTGGAAGAAGCTCGCGCACTCATCAAGGGCTATGAAGGCCGGGTTTCGATCGGCGCGGTCAATGGTCCAGAAATGCTCACCTTGTCCGGCGACCCGGAGCCGCTGGAGCAGATTGCCAGGATGCTGGAAGGTCGCGGTGTCTTCAACCGACCGGTTCGGGTTCAGGTGGCGTATCACAGCCATCACATGGAGCCGATCAAGGAGATGATGCGCGAGGCGCTCGACGATATTCAGGGGGTCGAGACATTCACGCCGCTGTATTCGACCGTCACCGGCCAATGCGAAAGCGGCAGGCACCTGGGACCTGATTATTGGTATCGGAATGCACGGCTGCCGGTGCTGTTTACCAGCGCACTGGGAACGATGTTGCAGCACAACTTTGATACGTTTGTCGAAATCGGCCCTCATCCCGTGCTGGTCAGCGGCTCCGAGGCTCTGTTCAAGAAACTCGATGCCGATGCGATGATTGCTCCCTCCATGACCCGGCGGGAAGAGGAAGTGACCGTGTTCCTCCAAAGCCTGGCGCAACTTGCGGCGCGCGGGCTGCAGCCAAACACCGAGTTGATGTTTGGTTCCGGCAGGCGCTATGTCCGGTTGCCCACCTATGCCTGGCAGCACAGCCGGCATTGGTTTGAAGCCCCCGCGGCGGCGGAACTGCGCCGGGGGCGCTTCGAGCATCCGTTCCTGAAGCGTCAAACGCAAATGGTCACCGAAAATGGCTTGGCCGTCTGGGAAGCGACGCTCGACCCGCAAAAGTTCCCGTATCTCCGCGATCATCAAGTCGACGGCGAGATTGTCTTCCCAGCGACCGGACACCTGGAATTGGCCTGGGCCGTGGCCAGCGAGCAATTTCGCCATGAGTCGGTGTTCCTGGAGAACCTCCATTTCGATTCCCCGTTGATTCTTCCCGCAAACAGCCGTCACCCGCTCGAAGTGAGGCTCGAAATTGTTTCCGGGGAAGGGGACTATGCCATCTGCACCCGGCCTGCCGACGCACTGCCGGAATCGCCATGGTCGAAGCACTCCACGGGCCGCATCAACACGGTGCATGACCGCTTTGAAAAATCAGCCGCTTCGCTCGACGAGATTCGACAGCAATTTCGGGCTGCTGATGTGCTCCCCGTCGAGCCGTTTTACGCGACGATTGCAGCCGCGGGGCTGGGGTATGGAGAGAAGTTTCGTTGCATTCAGGAACTGTGGCACCAGGAGCATGAAATGCTCGCCCGAGTGCGGCTATCAGATGATTTGGTCCCTGAATCGCAGCCCTTGGCCGTTCACCCGGCGCTTCTCGACGCCTGCTTGCATGTTGTGTTCGCCGATGTCCATCGCAACGGCGAACCGGATCGAATCTACTTGCCGTACCGCATTGAGCGGGTCAGGTTCCACCGCCGGCCCACGCAAAGTGTCTGGTGCTACGTTCGTGCCACCCGCAACGACAAAGAGTATCTCTGTTCGGATACTTTACTCTTTGATGAGGCCGGCGAACTGGTGGCCGAGGTACTCGGTTTGACCTGTAAACGGCTGATGGGAGCAGGTTCGCATCAGTCGGACGCATTGTACGAAGGTTGTTACGAATACCGCTGGTTGCCGGCACCTCGCGATGCTGAGTTGCACCTCCGAATCAATGACTATACCAATGCTGTGCTGATCGCCGACCCGTCGGCTCAGGTGGACGAACTTGTGATGAGGCTGACTGCAGAAGGGATTCGACCGCGAGTTTTTCGGATCAGTCCACAAAGATCGTTCGACGAATTGCTTGCCGACGTGGCGCTCGACCGGCGCACGCTGATTGTTTTCGCATCAGGGCTGACCATGGTCGATCCTGCCTGGAATGGACTTGACCACTGTCCCTATGTCCCGTCGCTCATGCATCTGGCTCAAACATTGCACAAGCGCGAAGGAGTATCTCGCCTGTGTGTCGTCACCAGCAGTGCGGCCGGCGTCTCGGGCGACTGGCAACTCGACTTAGGACAAGCGATTCTGCACGGCATGGCACGCGTCATCAACAACGAATGTCCTAATATTCCGCTCACGGTGATTGACCTGAACGCATCAAGCTCCCTGGAAGAGCTGGACGCGCTGGTGGGAGAGTTGCTCTACATCCGCCGTGATCAAGACGAATCGGAAATCGCGATTCGCGGTGCAAAGCGGTTTGTCAGGCAGTTGATTGCCGTGGATCGGGAAAGTGCCGAGGAGATGGCAACCTCCGAGGAAGCGGGAGTTGGCGGCGCTTATCGAGCCGATGTGAGTGTGCCGGGTGCCCTCGATCAAATCGTCTTCCGTCGGACTCCACTGGCACAACTGGGGGTGAACGACGTGGAAATAGCCGTTCAGGCAGCCGCCTTGAACTTCAAAGATGTCATGAATGCGATGGGCCTGCTGCCGGCAAGTGCCGTCTCTGGCGGGCTGGCATGCGACCGCCTGGGATTGGAAGTCGCGGGCCGTGTCCTGAATACGGGCCAACTGGTTCGGCATGTTCAGGTGGGCGATGAAGTGATCGCCCGCGTTGCCGACGGCTTTAGCGGGCGGGTTACTACTCCGGGCCATTGTGTGGCGCACAAACCAAAGCAGTTAACGCCGTCACAGGCGGCGGCAATTCCCGTCGTTTACATCACGGCCTGGTATTCGCTATGCCATCTGGCGCGCCTGCAGTGCGGGGAAACGGTTCTGATTCATTCTGCCGCTGGCGGGGTTGGGGGCGCGGCGATTCAATTGGCGCAGCGGGCCGGCGCGAAGGTGATTGTCACGGCGGGGACCAAGGAAAAGCGGGCTTTCCTGCGTCAAAGTGGAGTCGAGCATGTGTTCGACTCACGTTCCCTCGACTTTTACAATCATGTCAGGGAAGTTACGGGCGGATGCGGCGTGGACGTTGTTCTGAATTCCCTGACGGGCCGCTTCATCACCCAAAGCCTGAAGTGCCTCGCACCGTTCGGCCGTTTTGTCGAGCTAGGCAAGTCGGATATCTATCGCAATAGCAAACTGAGTCTGGAACGGCTTGGGGACAACGTTTCTTACTTTGTTGTCGATGTCGACCGGCTAGCGATGCAAAGGCCGGAGTTGCATCGGCGCGTAATGACGGAGGTGGTTGCCCTATTCGAAAGGGGCGAACTTGCTCCGCATGAAATCACCGAGTTTCCGATTTCCAAACTTCCCGAGGCCATGAAATTCATGACCCGGGCGGCTTATCACGGCAAGATCGTGATGAACATGGAAGAGGAGCGAGTTCGGACGTTGCCACCGCAGAGCGCCGCCTTTCGTTCTGATCGTTGCTATTTGATTTCCGGAGGTGCGAGCGGTTTTGGTCTGGAGGTCGCGAAGTGGATGGCCGACCGCGGAGCGCGCCACTTGGTGTTGCTCAGCCGCAGCGGCCCGAAGAGTGATGCAGATCGGGTGGCCGTGGAGAGCATGCAGTCTCAAGGAGTTCAAATTCTATTGGCGCATGGGGACGTTGCCGATCGCAGCGCGATTGACCGACTCATCGAGCGCATCCGGGTCGAGTTGCCCCCCTTGGCCGGCGTCGTCCATGGCGCAGCCCTACTCGACGACGCTTCCCTACCGAAGATGGACATGGCCCGTTTCCAGCGGGTATTCGGCCCCAAGGCGCAAGGTGCCTGGAATTTGCACGCGGCGGCCCTTGCGGCTGGAGTAGACCTCGACTTCTTCCTCATGCTCTCTTCCATTTCGTCGGTGCTTGGCCTGGTTGGACAGTTGAACTATGCCGCCGCCAACTACTTTCAAGATTCCCTGGCCGAATTTCGCCGCCAACAAGGGCTCCCCGCAACCTCCGTCAATCTTGGCGTTTTGGGGTCCTACGCGGGGATGTCCAAAGCCGAGAACGACGTTCAAGACATTATCGGATTGCTCGCAAGTCAGGGCATGCTCGTCATGCCGCTGGCCGACGTGCTGGGAAAAATCGAAGCCGCCCTGATTCAGCAAGCCACCCAGCGGATGACGTCGCGATTCGACTGGGGTCGCTTCCGCACCGCGTATCCTCACCTGCTTCGAGATGCGCGGTTTGTTGACCATTTGAGCGATGCGGCTCTTTCTCGAAGCAACCGTCCCCGAAATTCCAGCCTGCGCAGTGCCCTCCTGGAATTGGAGCCTGGACAACAGCAAGAGCGATTGCAACAGGAATTGTCGGAAAAACTGGCCAGAATTCTGGATACACTTCCGGAAAAGCTCGACGCGGACGCATCGATTGACAACCTCGGTCTGGATTCTTTGATGCTTACGGATCTGCAGGTGTGGATTACACGATTGCTGGACATTAACGTGCCGCTTATCAAGCTGCTCAAGGGGCCAAGCATCTCCACTTTGGCGGCGGACCTTCTCTCGCAACTAGAGAGCAGCGGAACTTCCGACATCGCTACCCGCCAGCGTACTTCAGTTGGTTCACCTACATTTACACTCGCGGATTTGGAGGGAGTTCAAATCCTGAACCCTTGGCTGATTCGCGGGCGCGGAGCCGAGAACTCCTCGTATCGGTTAATTTGTTTTCATTCCATGGGAGTCGGTGCTTCCCTGTTCACGGGTTTCCTGCTCAATCCGCCGGAGGACTGCGACATTCTCGCCATCCAAACACCCGGGCGCGAAAATCGAATGGGCGAGCCGGTGGTGGAAAGCCTGGAACAATTGGTCGAACTCATCGTTCCGCAACTGTTGCCGCTGTTCGATCGCCCCGTGGTGATTTGGGGCCATAGTTACGGGGGTATCGTGGCGAGTGAAGTCATTCGCCGCTTGCGCGAGAGCCACCACAAAGAGCCTGCTCACTATGTAGTCTCGGGGACACTGCCGCCTCATTTAGTTCACCTTCTACAGAAGCGAGACACGCTGCTTAAGGCGATGATTGCCGATAATAGCCCAGAGTATCTGATTTCGCTTTCGCGCTATGTGGACGATCCGGAATTCATCAAGTCCATCTTGCCGCTGATGCGACGAGACTATCCGCTGCTGAGGGGCTACCGGTATCACCCCAACACGCCATTGAATTGCCCCATTACAGCCTTTGCCGCCAGGCAGGATGATATGGTCTACCGCGATGAAATCCAGGAGTGGGCCCAGCACACGGACGGCGGCTTCGAACTCATTGAATTTGACGGAGATCATTGGTTCCTGAATCGCAACCGCGAACGGATCACCGCTATTCTGCAGGGTATCGCGATCCATTTCCAGCAATTTGCCGAGGGCCAGGTTGTTGTGTAGATGTCCACGGAGTCGGACCAACAGTTCGTTGTTCGAGGTATTGCAATGTTCCAGGAAACACAGACGCAAACCGCCAAGAGGTGGGCATGACCGATGCCCACACGAGTTTGTCCGCGGACGGGCGACTAATCGGCGGCCGCTACCGGGTTCTGCGCCAACTGAAGGAGGCCGATGGTGCGGAAACGGTGCTGGCGTCGGATCTTACCCGAGATGCAACGGTCGTGATCAAGTCGGTGGCGATGTCTTCTTTCTCCGCCTCGGTGCGCATGCGGGTGGAGCATGAAGCCCAGATTCTCTCGCAAATCAAGATTGGGGAATCGGCTCCGTTGCTTGACTTCGCCTCGGAAGCAGATCAATTCTACCGAGTCATGCGCTTCACTCCCGGTATCTCATTGCGGGAGCGATTGCGGCAAAAACCTCTCTCCGTATTGGACTCGCTGCTGGTTGGCCGCTCCCTGCTGACCGCCCTGCGGGCAGCCCATGCCAAAGACGTGCTGCACCGCAACGTCAAGCCAGCCAATGTAATTGTCAATGCCGAAGGCCCGGTGCGTGAAGTCACGCTTGTTGACTTTGGCCTGACTCGCACGGCGGACCTGGAGGCGAACATTCGAGAGAATTGGGCAGATGCCGCGCAATATCTGTCTCCCGAAGGAGCAGGCCTGCTCGACCAGGAGGTCACGGCATGTTCCGATCTGTATGCGGTCGGCATTGTGCTCTTTGAGTCTCTCGCCGGCCGGCCTCCGTTTCAAGGAAATAGTGTCGGAGAAATTCTGCGGCAGCACATGACGTTGCCACCGCCCGAATTGCGCGGCTTGGGTTTGCCTGTGCCGCGAGTTCTGGACGAAGTCATTCAGCGACTGTTGCGCAAGGATCCGCGCGACCGCTATCAATCCGCGGAGGCGGTGATCACCGATCTGGCGGTGATCGCCGAGGCCTTGCAGCGAGGTGAGTCCGAGCCGGCCCTGGTTGTCGGCTTGAATGATCGCAGGCGCACGCTGACCGAACCAGCGTTCGTCGGTCGCGGGCAGGAATTGAAGGCGCTCCACTCCCAGTTAGAACTCGCACAATCCGGCCAGCCCGGTCTGGTCCTGTTGGAAGCCGAGTCTGGCGGCGGCAAGAGCCGGCTGCTCGCGGAATTTGCGCAGCGCGGGGCCCAGCAGGGGGCTTGGATCTTGCGCGGGCATGGCCTCGACAAGGCCACTCAACTTCCGTTTCAACTTTTGACCGGCGTGGCAGAAGCAGTGGTCACAACGGCACGACTCGAGCCGGGCGTGGAAGAGAAACTTAGAATTGGACTGGCTGATCAACTGGAAGCAGCATGTTCCGCGCTGCCGGAATTGGCAGCGCTTTTTGGCTCGTGCGCGAATGCGCCGCTCGGTCCCGAATCCTTTGCCGAAGCACGAAGCGTTCAAGCGTTGACCTCGCTGCTGGATGCGCTCGGTTCCACCGGTCGTCCCGCGCTCGTGCTGCTGGATGACTGCCAATGGGCGGACCAATTAACGCTCAAGGTTCTCAGTAATTGGCAGCGCCGTTCCAGATCCGGGGAGTGTCCCATTCTCTTAATCGCTGCCTTTCGTTCGGAAGAGGTCCATTCCAGCCATCCCTTGCGAGAGCTGACCTCCTCTGAGCATTTGAAGCTTCCCGCGTTTCACCCTTCCAGTGTCCGCAAACTTGTGGAGTCGATGGCCGGGCCATTGCCGGATGAGGCGGTCGGAGTCATCGAGCGACTGGCGGAGGGAAGCCCGTTCATGGCGGCGGCTGCTTTGCGCGGACTTGTGGAGTCCGGCGCTTTGGTGCCAATACAGAGGGGCTGGCAAGTAGAGCCTATGGCCCTGGCCGATGTGCAGTCTTCGCGTCACGCCGCCGCGTTCCTCGCCCGCCGAATTGAACTGTTACCGGAAACCACCATCAAACTGCTTTCGGTCGGAGCGGTTTTGGGCAAAGAGTTTGACCTGTTCACAGCGTCGAAGCTGGCAGCGCAGACTTCGGCGCAGGCGATGGCGGCTCTGCGCGAGGCGCAGCAACGGCACATTGTCTGGTCCAAATCAGCGGGAGACCGCTGCGCCTTCATTCACGACAAGCTTCGCCAAACCTTGCTCGCCCGGCTGCCGGAAGCCGAGCGTCGAGAATTGCATCTGCGCGCCGCCGTTGATCTCGAAGCCGAGGATCCCAATCGGGTCTATGATCTGGCCTATCACTTCGACGCAGCCGGAGAAAGCCAACGGGCGTTGCCGTATGCGCTGGCGGCCGCGGAGGATGCCCGAATTCATCATGCCCTTGAGTTTGCTGAAGAGCAGTACCGCATCGCGGAGCGCAGCGCTTCCGCTGACCAGACTATCCGTTTTCGGATTGCCGAAGGACTCGGCGACGTGCTAATGCTTCGCGGCCGTTATGACGAAGCCGCGGAGATTGCCCAGACGGCCAGAGAACTAGCCGTTGGAGACGTCGCCAAGGGGAAAATCGAGGGCAAGCGCGGGGAGCTAGCCTTCAAACAAGGCGACATGCAAACGGCCATCGAGGCCATTGAGCGGGCCTTGGAATTGCTCGGCCAGCGGGTGCCGAAATGGCCGGTCGTGTTCTGGGTTCTACTCCTTTGGGAAGCACTTGTCCAGGTACTTCACTCGGCGCTGCCAGGTCTCTTCGTGGGCCGCAAGAAACTTGTGGACGCCGACAGACAACTCCTCGTCATTCGTCTGCACAATCGATTGGCCTATGCCTATTGGTTCGGCCGAGGTCAAATTCCTTGTCTCTGGACTCACTTGCGCGGCATGAATCTGGCCGAGCGCTATCCTCCCACTTTGGAACTGGCTCAAGCCTATTCTATTCATGCCCCCGTGATGGGTTTGGTCGCCTATTTCAGCCGGGGAATTGTGTATGCACAGAAGTCGTTGGCAATCTACAAGTCGCTTGGTGATTTGTGGGGACAGGGTCAGGCTCTCAATTTCTATGGCGTCGTTCTTTACGGAGCCTCCCACTTTGAAGAGTGCATCGAAAAATGCCGCGAAGCTGTAAGAGTTCTGGAGCGAGCGGGTGACCTATGGGAGGTCAATGTTGCGCGTGTCCATATGGAACTCAGCCTGTTTCGGCTGGGCGATTTGAAGGCCAGCCAGGATCTGGCCAGGCAGATTCACTTCTCTGGCGTCGAACTGGGAGACGCCCAAGCATCCGGGTTCAGCTTGGATGTATGGGCACAGGCGACGGGGGGCAAGATTCCGGCTGATATTCTCGAAATCGAGCTGCAACGTATTCGCAAGGATGTTCAAGTAAGCGCTCAAGTGTTGTTGGCGGATGGCGTGTGTCTTTTCCTGCGAGACAAGGTTGAAGACGCGGTTGATGCATTTCAGCGCGCGCAACAGCTTGTGGAAAAGGCGGGGGTTAATAACGCCTATGTCCAGCCCATTCGCTCGTGGATCGCTACTGCCCTGCGTCGTCAGACGGAGATGATCTCCGGCTGGGCGCCGGAGCGTCGAAAGACGCTGTTGAAACAAGCCAGCAAGGTGGTGGGAAAAGCCCTGAAGGTCGCTCGGACGTTTCAAAACGACTTGCCACATGCGCTGCGGGAGGCCGGCCTCGTCGCGGCAATGCAGGGTTCAACTCGAAAGGCGAGACAATACCTGGACGAAAGCCTGGCAGTGGCGGAACGTCAGGGTGCCCGATTCGAGCATGCTCAGACGTTGCTCGCTCGGGGTCGCGTCGGCAAGGAGGTGGGCTGGCCGGAGGCTCAGAAGGACTTGACGAAGGCCCGCCAGGCACTGCGCGCGCTGGGTGCGGACTTTGCGCTCGGAGAGGCCGCCGAACCGGAGCCGGCTGCGCAAGCGAAGACAGCCACGCTCTCTTTAGTCGACCGTTTTGATACGGTCCTCGATGCGGGTCGCCGCATTGCCTCGGCATTGTCGCGGGATACCATCTTCAAAGAAGTGCGAGAAGCGGCGCTCCGGTTGTTGCGAGGGGAACGCTGCTTGTTGCTTCAATTGCAGGGGGACGCTGCCGCCGAAGAGCTAACGATGGTCGCCGGCGACCACCGGGCGGAATACAGTCGGGCCATGGCCGATCGCGCACTAGCCACGGGCAAAGTCGTTGTTTATTCGGAAGGTCAATTCGACGAAGACGGAGCCTTGCTCGCCGGCGTTCGCTCGGCTCTTTGTGCGCCGGTGTTCGTTCGCGGCAAACCAGCGGGATGCTTCTACGTCGACCATCGCAATGTCAGCGGTCTATTCAAAGCCGACGACGTGCGCCTGGCGGAGTTCATTGCCACAATTGCCGGCGCTGCCCTGGAAAATGCCGAAGGATTCGCCGAACTTCAGCGATTGAATGAAACACTCGAACAGCGAGTTGCCGAACGGACCGCCGCCGCCGAAGCCCGCGCGCGGGAACTGGCGGTTTCCAACGCCGAATTGGAACGGACAGCAGCCGAGCTGCGCCGCAGCGAGGACGAACTGCGTCTGGCGAAAGAAGTGGCTGAGAATGCCAATCGGGCCAAGAGCGATTTCCTGGCCAACATGAGCCACGAGATCCGTACTCCCATGAATGGTGTTATGGGAATGGCGGAGTTGGCCCTACAGACGACTCTCACCAATCAGCAGCGCGACTATCTGAACATAGTCATGCAGTCGGCTGATTCGCTCTTGCGGCTGCTTAACGACATTCTCGACTTCTCCAAGGTCGAGGCCGGCAAGCTGGAACTGGAAACCATTGATTTCCCGCTCCGCGACAGCTTGGGAGATGCCATGCAAACCTTTGGGTTGCGGGCTGCAGAAAAGGGTGTGGAATTGACTTATCTCGTGCCTCCCGATGTGCCGGATACTCTCATCGGTGATCCGGGGCGACTGCGTCAAATCGTCATCAACCTGGTGGGGAACGCGCTTAAATTCACCGAGCAGGGGGAAATCGTCGTCGTCGTCATGGTCGAAGAGCTTGAAGATTCGCACGTCGATTTGCACTTTGTCGTTAGCGACACCGGAATCGGCATTCCCCTAGACAAGCAGCAGCAGATTTTTGAAGCCTTTAATCAGGCCGACTCGTCGACGACGCGCCGCTTCGGCGGCACTGGTCTGGGTCTGACGATTTCCAAACAACTAGTCCGGCTCATGGGGGGAAACATCTGGGTCGAGAGCGAGCCCGGCAAAGGGAGCGCATTCCACTTTACCGTCCGCTTTGAAATCGCCCAGGGCTCGCCCACGCATTCGTGGATTAGCCCCGAGAGCCTGGCGGGCATGCCGGTGCTGGTGGTGGATGACAATCGGACCAATCGGCGGATCCTCGAGGATTTGCTCACGAATTGGGGGATGCAGCCGAGCATGGCGGCGAGCGGGCCGGCAGCACTCGCGGCGCTTGACGACGCGGCACTTCGCGGAGAACCTTTCCGCCTGGCGCTTTTAGACGTGATGATGCCGGACATGGACGGCTTTATGCTCGCGGAGCGGATTCGTCAGCGTCCACATTTGCAAGACTGCATGTTGATCATGCTTTCTTCGGCCGGGATGACGGAGAATTCGGCCCGCTGCCAGGAGTTGGGAATTGCCCGATACCTCATCAAACCGGTCAAGCAATCCGATTTGCGCAATGCGATCGTCCGGGTCCTCAGCACAAGGGAACAGTCGATCGATCCAGCCGTGGCGGCGTCGCCGCCGGTTGCGGAATCCCGTCGATCACTGCGAATCTTGCTGGCCGAAGACGGGCTCGTCAACCAACGGGTTGCCCGGGAGTTTCTGGAAAAGCGCGGGCACGAAGTTGTGGTTGTCAGCAACGGACGTGACGCCGTGGAGGCGGCACTGCGAGATGCGTTTGATCTCGTGCTGATGGACGTCCAGATGCCGGACATGGACGGCTTTGAGGCGACTCAGGCAATTCGTCAGCACGAATTATCGACCGGCCGCCATATTCCGATTGTCGCGATGACGGCTCACGCGCTCAAAGGAGATCGCGAGCGGTGTCTGAATGCTGGTATGGATGACTATTTGACCAAACCAATCCAACCAGCCTTGCTATTCGAAGTCATCGAAGGTCGGAAACATTCTCCCCAAGATTCCTTCGAGACCCCGCCAAGCCAACCGGCCATGGACTGGAAGGCTGCCGTGAATCTGGTCGGAGGAAGCGAAGAGATGCTGCGAGAGTTGTTGGCAATCTTCTTCCAAGAATCTGGAGCGCACCTGCTGTCACTGCGCAGTGCCCTTCAGCAGCAAAACATGTTCGAGGTGCGGCGAATGGCACATACGATCAAGGGCGCGGCAGCTTATTTTGCCGCTCCTTCGACCGTAGCGGCGGCATCACGACTGGAAGCCATGGGCAAAGCCGGCGACCTTTCTGGCGCCGACGAAGCCTACTCAATCCTCCAGCGCGAAATCGATCGACTCCAACAGTTTTCTGCGGGCATAGTTGGTATTCGTTGAAGCAATTACGCTGCCGACACATCTCCCCGTCAGTCTCAACAAGAATCTCCACCCTTTGCCTTTGTGTTGAAAATCCCCCCTGGGTTTAGCAACACACCCCCCCGGCACGTCCCCGTAACATCTGTTGATAAACCTCCCCGGTTTTTCAACACGGCCCACTTTTAGGTGGGGCCATTTCAGTTTCAATAAGCTGCCGCTGGAGTCCCACCTGCAGGCGTTCCCGGCGCACGAATTGTGCAACGGTTCCTTGACGCATAAACTTCGACCCGATTGTCAAGGATCACACCCTCCCTAGCAGACCTACGGAGTTCCGCCCCTTTCCGATATTATACAAAAGGCCATGTAAATACTAAGTGTCCAGTTCAATAAAAGTGGAAGTGTCATGGTGGAGTCGCGATGCGGCGATACCCTTTGCGAGCGCGTCCAATAAGATAACGGTGAGTGATGGACATTCGGATGAAATCCTGGATGACAATGGTATGGAGGCCGTTTTGAACCCCAACGGGGTTGCCCAGTACAGCCCAGGTTCGCGAGGCTTTGCGAGCGCAACCTGGGAACATGGCAACCAGTTTGATCCTGAACCCCAAAGGGGTTACCAATCCCAACGCCGCCGATTCGGTAACCCCTTCGGGGTTCGGCTTGCGATCATTGATTCTACCCAGGGTGCGCACGAAGCGTGCGACCCTGGGCTGCGCTCGGCAACCCCGTTGGGGTTCGAAGACCGCTAGAATAGCAATGTGGAATCAAACCCCTATGAATCACCGAGGCAGGTGGGCTCCGAGGAGACGGATACCGCTGGCCGTAGTTCGAAGTACTTTCCGGGAGTGATCTTTCTCGCGATCGTATTGGGTGCCTTCTTCATTGTAGTGATAGCGGATAATTGGCGGGCAATTGTTTTCGCCTCTCTCTTTCCTGTGCCAATTGGCGCAGCGACCCTGATCTATTGTCGCCGGTGGGGATTCTTGTTGTGGGGAGCAGCGGCGTTGCTCGAAGCGCTGATTCTATATTCTACGGTAATCCGTTGGATGGAATCTGGATTTTCCTGGTAGGTTCGCGGGCGGAATTCTGAACTGAAATAAGGCTAATACCTCATCAAAATCTCCGGCACCTCCACCCCCTCCATCCCCGGAAAACCCCCATCCGCAATCGTTTCCCCCAGTTTGCTGGCCGCTTTGAAATAACCATCACTCGGACGACTACCCGTAAGTTCGCGGGTGAGATCCTGGCAGAGAAGATCGGCGGCTGAGCGGATCACTTCGTTGTCTTGCTTGGCGGCGTAGAGGGCAGTGCAAAGCATGACGACGAGTTTTTGGGCCCGCAATGAAAGCTCGCTCATGCGGCATTGGCGGTCGGCGAGCTTGAGTTGATGCTTCATCATCATGCCGCTGATTTCCCGCGGCAGGCGCTGCAGGCCGCGGCTGGCGAACTGGGCGTGGTCGTGGAGGCGCGGCGGCATGGAAGGGAGTTGCACGCTCGGCTTGAAGGTGAACTTCTCCCGCATGAGCCACATGGCATACGGCGGGGCGGCTTTGCGGAGGGCCCAGAGGTGGGCCGGGTTCACGAAGCTCGGATGCTTGATGCCGGCGGCTTGCAGTGCTTTGCCGACCGGCTCGAAGTATTGCACGCCGTGCTGCTTGACGAGCGATTTGAAAAAGGCCATGCCGAGCATCTCCCCTTCCCCTTCGTAGATGCAGGGGGCGAGGTACTCGTGGACGTGGTCGCCGAAGATGTGGCCGTGCAGGAACGAGCGGCCGCCGTGCGTTTTCATGCAGAGCTCGACGGCGGCTTCTTTTTGCGATTCGCTGCCGAAAATTTTGGCGACGACGCACTCCATCTCGCCGCGGTAGCCTTCGTCGATGAGCGTGCTGCACCAGGCAACCAGGGCGTCGCACCCGACGATCAGGCCGGCCAGCCGGGCCAGGCGGCGGCGGACCAGTTCCCGCTTCTCAATCGCCTCGCCGTACGTTTTGCGGAACTTGCCCCAGGGAATCATGCTCCCCATCATCAGCCGCATCGTGCCGGCGGCGTTGGCACAGAGGGCGATGCGGCCGAGATTGAGGCCGTGGTAGGCGATGGTCAGGCCGTTCCCCTTTTCTACTTTGAGTAGATTCGCGGCGGGAACAGGAAAGTCCTTGAACTTTATGCCCCGGTTGTGCGTGTGCTTGAGGGCGTACAGGCCGTATTTCACCAGCTCGAACTGTTCGTTCTCCTGGTCGGGCAAATCGGCGATCAGGACCGCCGGCTTGTCGTCGATGAGGCAGACCAGGCCAATCGTGCGGCCGGGGACGACGTTGGTGATGAACAGCTTTTCGCCGGTGACATAGTAAGTGTCGCCGCGAAGGACGGCTTTCGTTTTGAGCGCGGTCAAATCGCTTCCCGCCCCTGGCTCTGTCAACGCGAAGGCCGACAGCCGCTCGCCACTGGCCAGCTTGGGGAGGTAGCGGCGTTTCTGCTCTTCATTGCCGAACGTCCGGACAGGATCCACCGCGCCGATGCAGCCGTGAACGCTGGCCAGGCCGGCGATGGTGGGGTCGATGAGGGCCATTCGCGTGAGGAACGGCGCGAAGCAACGGAAGGGAACTCCCTTGCCGCCATACTCGCGGTCGACGAGCAGGCTCCAATATCCCGCCGCGGCGAGCTCTTTCAAAACAGACTCACGCGTCTTGCCGTTTTCATCCAGCAGCGTTGCAGCCTTGCGATGTCGCTCGACGACGGCAATCGAAGCATCCATCACCTGCTGCACGTCGGCTGGCGTCTTCTTATTCGCCGAATCAAACAGCTCCACGGGAAAGCCCCGGTCCCAAACCGCCCGATGCACTGGGCTCGCCGTCGTCTGCCGCCGCTTCTCAAACAGCCGCTCAACTTCGTCATCGGCCTTGTCGATGGCCCCGGTTCGCGTGGCTTCCTCGTCGCTCTTGCCGCCGAGGCGCATGGCGGTTTCGGCGAAAGAGGGGTCGGAGGAGGGATCGCCGGCGCGGGGCGGAGGGGAGGTGGTGGACATGGGGGGAATTGCGGATTGGAGAAGTCAGATTGCAAATTGAAGAAGCGAGTCAACTCGGTACTCAGTACTGAGTACTTAGTACTAAGTACAATAGTGCGGAGAAATTCAGGTCGACCGGTGTCTACTGGATTCTAGGCTTAGTCATCGGCGTGGGCAAACGCCGGCACAACGGGCACATCCGCCGGAACCACGCCCTACTATTCCCGGGCCCACTACCCGTGGAATAATGCCCATCTCCAAAGAAAACACAACTGGGTAGGCCATGGCAATTCTTACCGGCTGCAAAACGATTCCACAACTCTTCGCCGCCCGAGTGCAATGCGACGCCGATCGTACCGCGCTCTGGTTCAAACGTGACGGCAAATTCGTGACTCTAACCTGGCGAGAAGTAGATCAGCGGGTGAGCTGCCTCGCCGTGATGCTGTCGCAATTTGGCGTACAGCTTGGCGATCGAGTGGCCCTACTCTCCGAGAATCGACTGGAGTGGGTGCTGGCGGATTTGGCCATCCAGTCGCTGGGAGCGATTAGTGTTCCCATTCACGCGCCACTGACCGGAGAGCAGATTAGCTGGCAGATCGTGGATAGCGGGGCGAAAGTGGTTCTACTTTCCGGTCCTGCTCAATCCGCGAAGCTGACGGCGCTGAAACAGGCGAACAAAGACCTGATGTTCGTCGAATTCGACACGGACCCTTCCCAGCCGCTGCCACCAGGGGTGTTTCCGTCGCTGCTGGAGGGCATTCAGAATTTCCTTTCGCGGCTCAATGCACTGGGAAATTCGCTGCCGGCCGTTGCCGATCCTGGCCTCGATCCTTCCAGCGTCGCCACCATTCTCTACACCTCCGGCACTACGGGCGAGCCCAAAGGAGTCATGCTGACGCAGGCGAACCTCATCAGCAACACGGTCAGCACCGTGGAAATGTTCCGCGCCGACGAAGAGCCTCCCAGAACAGACTACAGCGACAAAGTGCGGCTGAATTTCTTGCCGCTGTCGCATATTTTTGCCCGGACCTGCGACCTCTATATCTGGCTGGTGGAAGGTTCGCAGCTTGCCATTGCGGAATCGCGGGAAACGGTGATTGCCGATGCCGCCGCGGTGAAGCCGATGTTCATGAACGGTGTGCCGTACTTCTATGACCGCGTGCGGCGAGGTTTGGAAGAGAAAGGATTGCTCAATTCTCCCGGCATTCTCCGGCAACTTCTCGGCGGGCGAATCGAGCAGTGTTGCAGCGGCGGAGCAGCATTGCCGGAGCATCTGTTCGACTATTACTACTCGCAAGGGGTTCCATTGCTGCAGGGCTACGGCCTCTCCGAGTCCTCCCCCGTCATCTCCATTTCCACGCAGAAAACCGTTCGTCGTGGCTCAGCGGGGAAGCCGATTCCGGGTGTGGAAGTGAAGATCGCCGAAGATGGCGAAATCCTCACGCGCGGGCCGCATGTGATGCCCGGCTACTATAAGAATGAGAAAGCTACCGCAGAGATTATTAAGGATGGCTGGCTCTACACTGGCGACTACGGCCGAATCGACGACGACGGCTATCTTTATATCACTGGCCGGAAAAAGGAGATCATCGTCACTTCCGGGGGCAAGAACGTCGCCCCGGTCTTTCTGGAATCGCTCCTCACCCAGGATCCGCTCATCGTGCAAGCCCTGGTCATCGGCGACGACCGCAACTATCTCACTGCCCTGCTGGTGCCAAATCTTGACGCCTTGAGAACAGAGGTTGCTTCCCACGGAATCGCGGTTGTGCAAGACGAAAGCTTCCATTCCCACGCG
Organism: Pirellulaceae bacterium; assembly: GCA_046153945.1. Classification (GTDB taxonomy): domain Bacteria; phylum Planctomycetota; class Planctomycetia; order Pirellulales; family Pirellulaceae; genus SXOA01. The sequence continues at coordinate 45,073 of JBJXFF010000201.1, read as the reverse complement.
CAGGTTCTGGCTTTCGTCCAGGAGCACGTCAATCAGCGGCTGAGCGGCGTTTCTTCCTTTGAACAGGTTCGCAAGATCACATTGCTTCCGCGAGGTTTTACCATCGAAGCAGGCGAGATGACTGCCAAGCTCAGTCTCCGCCGCAAAGTGATCGAAGCGAATTTCGCCGTGGAAATCGAGATGATGTACCGGAAATAGCTGTTTCACGCCCACGCAAAGCCGTGGGCGTGCCACCCAACCTTGGGCTTGCCGGCCAAGAAATAATAAAGCGGTTCTCTCTAAGACAGGACTGGGGGCAGGTAGTCCTTTGGTGCCTAAAGAGAACCGCTTGTGGGTCGAATTCAAGACGGACTTGGCTTGCGAAGGTGAGTCTCGCATCAACTTCCGTCAATGTTGATATCGGTCTTGGTTTGTCTTGAAACCATCGCTCGGGGGGGTGCAAGATTCGCCTTTGCTTGCTTTTGACATTCGGTTGTCCTTAGGGAGGACGGATGTATGGATTGTGACGTCGGCATGCCACTGACTGGGGATAGCCAACTCTCCTTGGATGGACCGTAATGTGACACAGAGGAACTTGCCCCCCTCTTCCGCCGGCCGGTACAATTCATACAGTCGCTACACACCTCTCTTGGCCCCCTACGGAGATCTTTCATGGCCACCGCCACTCTTCCTCGCCCGGCTGCTGCTTCCCCCAAGCAACCCGAGATTCGCCAGACGCAGGTCTTCATCGGAGGGCAATGGGTCCCCTCCCAGAGCGGCAAGACCTTTGAAACAGTGAACCCGGCCACGGAAGAAGTCATCGCCAGCGTGGCCGAAGGGGACGCGGCAGACGTGGATTTGGCGGCGAAGGCGGCTCGCAAGGCGTTTGAGAGCGGTCCCTGGAGCACGATGGATGCCCGCGACCGAGGGCGGCTGATGAACAAGCTGGCGGACCTGATTGAGGAAGAGGCCGACGAACTCGCCGCGCTCGAATCGCTCGACAACGGCAAGCCAATCCGCGACGCGAAGGCCGCCGACTTGCCCCTCACCATCGACGCCCTTCGCTACTACGCCGGCTATGCGGACAAGATCCACGGCCAGACGATTCCGGTTCGCGGAAACTACTTCTGCTACACCCGCAAGGAGCCGGTCGGGGTCGTCGGGCAAATCATCCCCTGGAACTTCCCAATGCTAATGGTCGCCTGGAAGTGGGGACCCGCCCTGGCCGCCGGCTACACGATCGTCATGAAGCCGGCGGAGCAAACGCCGCTGACTTGCCTGCGGATGGCTCGGCTGGCTCAGAAGGCGGGCATTCCCGATGGCGTCATTAACATCGTCCCCGGCTACGGCCCGACCGCGGGCGCGGCCGTCGTCAAGCATCCTGGCATCGATAAGATTGCCTTCACCGGTGAAGGGTTGACCGCCCAGATCATCATGCGGGAGGCGGCCCCGACGCTCAAGCGAATCACCTTCGAACTGGGCGGCAAGAGCCCGAACATCATCTATGCCGACAGCGACCTCGACGCTGCTGCCGCGGGCGCTCACTTTGGGCTCTACTTCAATCAAGGCCAATGCTGCTGCGCCGGCAGCCGTGTTTATGTGGAAGAGAAGGTTCACGACAAGTTCATCGAGAAAGTTGCCGCGATGAATAAGACCAGAAAGCTCGGCAATCAGCTCGACCCCTCGACCGAGCAAGGCCCGCAAGTGGACAAGGCCCAATACGACAAGGTCATGAAGTACATCGGCATCGGCCAGGAGCAGGGGGCCACCATGGTCTCCGGCGGTTCGCGGCACGGCGACAAGGGCTTTTTCGTCCAGCCGACGCTGTTTAGCGGCGTAAAGGACGACATGGCCATCGCCCGCGAAGAAATCTTTGGCCCGGTGATGTCGGTCCTGACCTTCAAGGACACCGACGACATCGTGGCCCGCGCCAATAACACCTCCTTCGGCCTCGCTGCCGCTGTCTGGACCAAGGACGTCGGCAAAGCCCACTACCTGGCCAAGAAAATCAAAGCCGGCACCGTCTGGATCAACTGCTACGACGTCTTCGACGCCGCCGCTCCCTTCGGCGGCTTCAAAATGAGCGGCATGGGACGGGAGCTCGGCGAGGAAGGGCTGCGGGCTTACACCGAGACGAAGACGGTGACGGTCGCGATGGGATAGACCTTTAGTGGGATGAGATCATGGTAAAGTCCATTTTTTGGAGCGTACTTGCAGTGGCGGTCAGTATGGCCGCCGCGTTTGTGTTTGTCGTTGCCATTGAAGTGGTCAGCGCCGTTATTCATCCTATGCCACCCGGCATGGATCTCCACGACAAGGAAGCCTGCACGGATTTTTTTGCCAGCTACCCGCAGTGGTTGCTCGCAATTGCTGCCGTCTCTTGGGGACTGACGGCGTTCATCAGCACCTGGTTGGCGACACGTCTAGGAGCCTATCGCCATTATGCTCACGGCGCGGCTATCGGCTTGCTCTTGCTTCTTGCCGTAATTGCCAACCTGCTGATGCTCCCCTATCCCTTGTGGTTTGAGCTAGCCAATCTCGTGCTGATGCCGCTGGGAATCTTTCTTGGCACTTGGCTGGCGATGGCACCCGGGGGTGGCCCAACGGTTGTGAAACAAGTCGCTTCTGTGGGTTAGTTTTCTGGGCGCGCTCTATCGCGTAAGCTGGTGACACGTCTTTAAACTCTGACCCCAGTCTCCTGTCCCCTGACTCCTGAATTATGAACCTCACCGACCTTAAATGGCCCGATGTGGCCGCCTTGCCGCGCACTACTCCCATCGTTATTCCCATCGCCGCCCTGGAGCAGCATGGCCGGCACATGCCGCTGTTTACGGATAGCATGCTCTGCGGCGAAATCATCCGCCGAGTAAGCGAGATAATCGGTGACCGCGTCCTCTTCACGCCGCTGATGTGGCTGGGGAATTCCGAGCACCATCTCGACTTTCCCGGCAGCATGTCAGCCGCTCCGCGGGTCTACCTCGATGTGCTGCGGGACATGGTGGAGAACTTCTTGTTCCACAATTTCACCCGAATTGTGCTAGTGAACGGCCACGGCGGCAACATCGTCCCCTCCCAGCAAGCCATCTTTGAGCTGCGGCAGAAGTACCGTCATCGGAGCGACCTCTGTCTCATCACCACCACCTACTGGACCCTCGGCGGCAAGCCGCACGAGCAGGACAAAAACATCAAGCAGCAGCAAATGGGGCACGCCTGTGAATGGGAAACTTCGATGATGCTCCGCCTCAACCCGCACCTCGTCGGCGACCTCAGCAAATTGCAGCCGATTGAATTCGGCGGGGTCTTTGAGCCCGCTCATCGCGGTTGGATTACCAAGGACCGGACCGAACCCGGCCACATTGGAAACCCGCGGCACGCCACCGCCGAAAAGGGAGAAGTGATCTTCCGCACCCTCTCCGCCGACGTCATCAACCTGCTGGAAAAAGTCCTGGCCTGGGACGGGAAGTCGTGGCACGGGTAATGGAAACCACGACTCGTCCCCCCGCCTGGAAATGGACCATCTGCGGCCTCCTCTTCCTGGCTACCATGCTGATGTACATGGACCGGCAAACGCTGGCCGAGTCCATTAAACCCATCCTGACCGAGTTGGACCTGGATGAGACGCACTACGGCCAGATGGAAAAGGGTTTCGGCCTCGCCTTCGCGCTCGGGGCGATCGTCCTCGGGATGGTTGCCGACCGCGTCAGCATTCGCTGGCTCTATCCGGCGGTGCTCATTGGTTGGTCCGCCGCCGGTATTGCGACTGCCTATGGAGACTCCATCGGCGAAATTCTGGTCAGATACTTTCCGTGGCTGCTCGATCCGGAACTGGCCACGCAGACGAAATACGTAAACTCGCGCACGGCTTTCCTGGGACTGTACACCTGCCGCATCGTGCTCGGCTTCTTCGAAGCGGGGCATTGGCCCTGCGCACTGATCACTACCCAGCGGATTCTCTCGGCCCGTGACCGGACCTTTGGCAACGGCCTGCTGCAAAGTGGCGCTTCCGTTGGAGCCGTGCTCACGCCCATCGTCATCTACTTTGTCGTGTCTTCGCAAACCGGCAGTTGGCGATCCGCCTTTCAGGCCATTGGGTTCATCGGGATGCTTTGGATTATTCCGTGGCTACTGCTCATCCGCAAAGCGGACTTGCAGCGCGAGCCGGAGTCTTTGCAGCTTGAGACCGGTACGGCAGATCAGAATTCCCGCATCAACTGGACTTCCGCGGTAGGAGTGGCGACGATTCGCCGCTTCCTGGTGCTGCTGGCAATTGTCATTCCGATCAACCTGACCTGGCAGTTCTTCCGCGCCTGGATGCCGCTCATTCTCGATCGCCGCGGCTATGAGGAAGACTTTATTCCTTGGTTTCGAGCGGGATATTTTCTGGTGGCGGACGTCGGCTGCATCGCGGCTGGAATGCTTTCCAAACACCTGGCACAAAAGCGAGGCTGGTCACCCCACGCCGCACGTAGTCTGGCGTTCGTGGTCTGCGCAGTGCTCACGATGGCGAGCATGTTCGCCGGCTCACTTCCGAAAGGCTGGCTGCTCCTCGCCAGCTTTCTCGTGATTGGCTTCGGGTCGCTGGGGCTCTTTCCGCCGTTTTATTCCCTCACGCAGGAGATTTCCAAAAAGCATCAAGGGCTAGTGACTGGAACGCTTGGCTGCATTACCTGGATTGCGTCGTCCTATATGCAAGAATGGGTTGGGAACACCGTCAAAGCGACCGGCAGTTATGGTTCGGCCCTTTTCTTTGCGGGCATGGTCCCTCTCGTTGGCTGTGTAGCTTTGCTTTTCTGGGGGAGTTCACCCTCGGACGATAAGGCCCCTAATCATGCCTGAGGCCCCCTTCTCCCTCGACCGCCCCATTCTCATTCTCGGCGGCGGTATCAACGGGGCGGCGGCGGCGAGGGAATTGACGCTTAACGGCCACAGCGTGCTGCTGGTAGACCAGGCGGACCTGGCGTCTGGAGCGACGGCCTATTCCTCGCGGCTCATTCACGGCGGCCTCCGGTATCTGGAATACGGCGAGTTCAGTCTGGTGAAGGAGTCGCTGGCGGAGCGGACTCGCCTGCTGCAACTCGCGCCGGACTTCGTCCGCCCGCTGCGGCTGTTCATTCCCGTGCAGAGCCAGTTGGGCGGGCTATGGCAATCGGCGACGAAGTTCTTGGGGCTGGGAGGCGGAGGCAAGCCCGAACCTCGCGGCCTGGCGCTGGTCCGGACGGGCCTCTGGATGTACGACACTTACGCCCAGGACAAGACTTTGCCGCTGCGGAGCATCCACAGTTTGAAAGAGCCCGGAGTGCCGCCGGTTTCACCTTCCGCGGGAGCATGGTTGGCCGCCTATTCGGACGCTCAAATTGCTTTCCCCGAACGATTCGTTGTCGCCTTGCTGCGCGATGCCCAGAAAGCCGCCGACGAGAATGGCTGCACGCTGCAAGTGTTGACGTACCATCGCGCGCGACTTGAGAAAGACATCGTCCACATCACGAAAGCGAACCACGAGTCCGATGACAAGCCGATCCTCTCCTTCCAGCCATCCGCCATCATCAACGCCACCGGGGCCTGGGTGGATGAGACGCTGCAAAAGCTGCCGCTGCCGTCCCGCCGTTTGATGGGGGGAACCAAGGGGAGCCATTTCTTCACCTGGCATCCACAACTCAAAGAGATGCTCGGCGGCAACGGCATTTACACCGAAGCGGCCGATGGCCGACCGGTTTTTCTGCTGCCGCTGGCGGAAGGGACGCTCGTCGGCACGACCGATTTGCCTTTCAACGGCGATCCGGCAACGGCGGTGGCCACGGACGAAGAGCTCGACTACCTCGTGAACGTTGTCGCCAACATCTTTCCTGCCGCAAGCCTAGATCGCAGCGACATCGCCTGGCATTACAGCGGCGTTCGCCCGCTGCCACACGTCGATGCCAAAACCACGGCCGCCATCACGCGGCGGCATCAGCTTGTTTGGAACGAGGAGTCCCCCATTCCGCTCCTCTCCCTGGTCGGCGGCAAGCTCACCACCTGCCGCTCGCTCGCGGAAGAGACCGCCGCAGCAGTGTTGGGGCGGCTGGGGGAAAGTGCGGGTGACGTGCGGAACTCGCGGGCGAGGGTTATCGCGGGGGGCGTGCTAGAGAAGGAGAGACAGAGAGACGGAGAGTTGGGGAGATGGGAGGAGGCGGTTCGCCGGATCATTCGGGAGGAATGGGTGACGACGCTCGGTGATCTTGTGGAACGGCGGCTGATGCTGCTGTATGACCCGCAGCTTGATCGACTGATGCTGGAGGGTCTGGCCCAAATTCTCTGCGACGAAGGGAAGCTGGCCGCGAACGATATTGGCCCCGCCGTCGAAGTGTGCATTCACCGATTAGAGACTCACTTTGGGCTCAGCAACTTTCGGCGCTGAGTCGGCATTAGCAATCCGCACCACATGGCATCACTTTGTGGCCGCCACAATCGTGTAATTCTTCCCTGGCCTCGGTTCCACGCTCGAAAACCATTTAGGAAGCCGCTCCACATACCAGCCGGGAGTTTTAGTGACGAAGAGGGCGAGGCCTCCGGTTTTAAGCGCGCGGGCGGCAGTTCTGGCAAAATGTTCCGCGATTCGGAAGTTGGAAAAGTACGGGGCGTTGGCCAGCACTAGGTCGAACGCTTCGTCCGTCACACTGGAACCATCGCAGTCGAGGGCGACTTGCAAATTGGCAACATTGTTCCTAGTCGCCGACCAGGCTGTCGCTTCCACCGCCCGCGGATTGGAATCGACGGCACTGACCTGCACGTTTTCGGCCCGCAGTGCCGCGGCTGCCGCGACGGCCCCGCTGCCGCAACCAAGGTCCAGCATCCTCATCCCCGGCTTAATTTGCATTTCGTTGACAATCGCCCGCGCACCTCCATCCAGCCGCCGATGGCTGAAAACGCCGGGACGGGTGCGAAGCTCGATGAGCCGCTCGCCGTCGCGGAATGGGAACTCGCAGGCAAAGTTTTTGACCTTGCGGAGGGGCTCGGTTTTTGTCGCCAGGTACAGTACGCCCGTGGAACTCGGGCGGCGAGTGACCTTGGCGAATAGCTTTCGCAGTTCGTCGTGCAGGAACGAGTCTTCGGGGTTGTCGGTAGTAACGGCTAGTCGTCCGCCGATTTCGAGCCGCTCATGGCCTTGCTGCAATAAGTCGCGGACGAGCTCGCCGTCCCCTTGCTTACTGAAAGAGAGAGCTGCGAGATCGAACGGCCCAGTCGCAAAATCCGCTTCGCAGACGAGACTCAAGTTAGCGGGAACTTCACCGGCAGTCGTGCGGCATTGGTGCAAGTGATAAAGGTCGAGAAAATGGCAACTGACATGGGCAGCGTGCGCGGTTGCCGCCAGCGCGAACTGTCCGCGGCCGGCAGTGTTACAGAGAACCCGTTTGCCGGCGGTGGACGGAGCCAGTTCCAGCAGCAACTCTTCCTGCGGCCGGGGAGGGACGGTGAGAAACGGATTCATCGCCGGTCCGCCATGTCGATATAGAGGTAGCTGCCGCCGGTATATTCCGCGAGAGTCTCCAAAAAGCTCCGCTCATCCCCTTTCGCTCCGGAGCCGAAATGGAGGGAGTGAATGGCAGTCCCTTTCGCCGCCGCGCGAATGTTCTTAATTTGTCCCGCATTTAACATAGGGTCGCCACCATCGGTCAGCAGAAAAATAGCATCCGGCTTGAGCTTGAGGGCGGCATAGATTCCGACTTCGTGCTCGGTCGCACCAAATGCCGGAAGATTCTTTACGAAATCAATCAGTTGCTGCTTGTTTCCCGTAGTCGCCGGCAGCATTTCCCGCGCGGTGAGGTAGAGCGGCTTCTGATTGTAGGCGATGACTTGAAACTTGTGCGTCTCTTCCAATGCCGCAACTGAGGTTGCAAGTTCTTTGGCAGCAGCTTCGATGGCTCCCAGACCGTCACCCCCCATGCTTTGGGAGCGGTCGATGAGAAACACAAACGAGTGGCCCACCGCCTCGTGGGAGCCGAACAAGGAAACCTTTGCCGCCGGTCCAGTTGGACCTTTGACGCGCGGCCTGGCCGCATCTTCCGCCAGGATGGCTGCTTTGTCTGCTTCCGTCAGATGCGAAATCGACCGTCCCTTAGTGCCAGATGATTGTGGCTTGAGGACAATCGTCTCTCCGCTGGGTGCCAGGCGACCGGGCAATTCCGGCAAGCGGACGACCGTTGAAGGCGGCGGAGATTCCGCCGCTGTCGGCAAAGAGTCTGAGAATTCGGAGGAACTCAACGGTGAAGTCGCCGCAGCAGCCGCTTCGCTTTCTCCCTTGTGCAGATCTTCCGGCGTAAAGTAGTTGGTTGTCGTGCTCTCTGTTCGTTGGGCCAACACGATTGCCGCCGGCCGAGCGGATTCCTCCCCCGTGGCGGGCAACTGCGTACCGCGAACCAGCAGAGTTCCCACCAGCACTGCTGTCAGGTGCAGCGTGAGCGACAACAGCCAGGCCGGAATTCGCCGCCTGAGCATTTGATCGTGGGGAACGGCCTCCGAAAGGGAGGCAGCAGCGAACGACATGAGTGAAATCTCCACTGCTCATTATCCGCTCGCCGTCCGCAGGACACAAGCCGCAAAGACAATTGCCATCGAATCCGCCTGCCGCAGTTCCTGCCGAGACCCCTGCCGCAAAGTCTCGCTAGCCGTCCCAAGTCAATAGCGTCCGCAAAAAATCTTGAAACTCGCCTCATCTTTCTTTCGCGCTCGACTTGCCAGTTTTTGCGCCGGCGCATTAGGATGCAAGGGTTGCCTCATTCTGGCGGAAGCGTTCCAACTTCCGCTCGTCATTCCTCGCTACCACCGGTTCTTTATGATTCATTACAGTTGCGACCGCTGTAGATGCAAACTCGCCGCCGATGATCTGCGGTACGTGGTGAAAATCGAAATTCAGGCCGCGATGGATCCCGCCTGCGAGCAGGAGCCCGATGAAGATCGGGACCACCTTGTAGAAATTGAGGATATTCTGGACAGCACGCCGGATGAGTGCGAGGACGAGATCGGCGAGGACATCTATCAGCGCCGCCGCTTCGACCTCTGCCCGCAGTGCTATCGCAAGTTCGTGGGGAACCCGCTGGGACGCGAAGCCAAGCCGGCACTCGGCTTTAGCAAGAACTAGGCTCTCAACAGGTCGCTGAGTGGCCGTCATTGCTGGGACTGTCTTATGCGCCAGTTTCGTCGCTATCCATCCTGGTCGGTATGGCTATGCGCGATTGCTTGCGCAGGTATCGCCGCCCGGTATTGGTGGGGCTGGGACGAGAGCGCCTTTCGTCATGCCGCCGAAGGAAGTTCCCTTTCGGGTCAACCTGTGGCCGGAGAACTCGAAGTCGTGCGCGTCGAGCGGACCGATTTGCTGATTGTTCGCCAACAGGTTCCAGTGCTCGGTACGGATTCACTTAGGCCGCTCGAAGCGCCCCTGCAACTGATCGGGGTCAAGTCGCTGGCACCATCTAACGAGGGAGGGGAGTTCACCAGCGAGTTTCTGAGTTCGGGGTCTCCGTCACTCGACTTGGATCGACGGCGGCTCGATAGCGACGGTCATTTTCTGGGGTATGTTTACGTCGATGGTCGCCTGCTCAATGAGGAAGTCATCCGCGCTGGCTTCGCTAAGGCCGATCTCTATCCGGGCGATAACCAAACGATGCACAAGAACTTCGTCAAAGCCGAGAAGGAAGCGAAGAGAGCAGGACGCGGAATGTGGGCGTCCGCCAAGAATCGCCACCCCTGAAGCGACTCCAACAAAACCCAGCATCAAGCGTAATCCAGCCCCGTTTTCTTGCGGATGCGCGGGACATAGTTCCCCAGCAAGCCGCCGATGACATCCCAGCGGTCGGCCCGTCGTGCTTCAATGTCACCTTGCTCATTGATTCGGACGAACGTATCGCTGTGAACTCCCGCGCTAGCCAGGTCGTCCACATGCAACTCGTCGTCGTTGACGATCTCCTGCAAGGTCTTGCCGGTCATCTCGATGAATCTCATGTCCGCTTCGTCCTGGGGCCTCGTTTGAGTGCGTCATCTACCGGCGGGGGGAGGGCTGCATTTCCTCTCCGCGCCGAGGGCGGGAGCGGTGCAGCACCCGGCGGCGACCTCCCCAAGCTTCGTCGGGCCGCTCGTTGCCGACGTGAAAGTCCAGTAACTCCAGGGTTGTGCGGCGCAGCGGCTTGTTCTCGGCATTCTGTTCCTGGGAAGAACGGGCGACCTCGCCACCGGGAATGTCATCGCAGGTCGTCTCCATGGTCGTGATGGTCAAGTCCTCGCGTTTTTCGATGGTGCGGATGAACGCTGCATTGCGACGATCCGCGAGCACCTTGCAAGGGGCGAGAGCCATGACTTCCACAGTGGTGGAAATCTTGGGTCCTTCCGCCGCGGCAGTGGCGGTCCCTTCCTTGCGGAGGACATAGGGGGAAACCGTGGGATTGAAGCTGACCATGATTACCTCGGGCTTCGTTCCCATCCTCTCAATTTGAATCTGACGCACCTCACAGGGGATTTTGCGGCCATTGACCTCGACCTCCGCATTGCCAATCTTCTTAGCCGTCACCGGCTCACCCGCGGCATTGCCGCTGTAGCCCAGAACTTTGGTCTGAGGCGCGCCGACAAATCGTTTGCCCAACGACTCCGTCGTCACTTCATAACGCAGGGTATAGGTCGTGGCATTCGCGTCAATCAAAGTGGTTCTGGTTTCCGTGATTGTGGTGGCAGTGACATTTCCCAGCGGGTCCAGAATCTCAGTGATCACCCGTGTGAGTTTCCACGAACCCTTGGGAAAACGTCCCCAGGGATGATGCTCAGCCGACACCCCCCCCTCCTGCGCTGCGGCGATACTGGTCGCCAGTGTGGCGAGCCCAAGAATGGCCAAATTGCGAAGGAGTTGGGACATTGGGGATAAATGGGTCGGAGGGGGGACTGTTCTTTTGGACTCCAGCGGCGGCAAGAGCAAAGGCAACTCTGTGCTGAATGTAACCAAATTGGCAAAACAAATCGACGATTGAACCGACCCGAAAGGAGGGTGTTGGGGCAGAAAGTTGAGAATTGACAACGCTTTATGACGGAAAGTCGGGCTGTAACTGCTAGGTAATGACTATCGACATTGCGGTACAAAACTTTCCGATTCACCGCAACATGCTCAGTTTATCCTAGCGGCAAATTCTTCCCAAACTGCTTGAATTACATGCTAACATTGGTATGTTTTGAGGGATTACCGTGCAAAGTTCCGCATTGGCGGATCAAGGATAACTCGAACTCGTACAAGGGGAAGCGGCAAATGGCTCGATTCAAGGTTTCTAGGTTGTTCCTTCACGCGGTCGCCGGACTCGTGGTTGTGGGCATGACCGCCAGCGCCAACGCGGGCTGGTGGCACCATGGTTCTTCCGGGGGATCCTCGGGCGGGTCATCGGGTGGTTCTTCCGGTAGCTGGGGGAGCAGTGGCGGATCCTCGGGAAGCTGGGGAAGCAGCGGCGGATCCAGCGGATATTCCCGCAGCTATGGTTCCAGCGGCGGCTCTTCGGGTAGCTGGGGGAGCAGCGGCGGCTCGAGTGGCGGTGGCTTGTTCCACCACCATCGCCGCAACAATGGTTCCAGCGGCGGTTCTTCCGGTAGCTGGGGTAGCAGCGGCGGATCCAGCGGTCACTATCACGGCGGATCGAGCGGAGGCTCTTCGGGCGGAACCATGTATTACGCTCCGGTAGAAAGCGCCAAGCCGGCCGTTAACGCACCGGCTGATCCTTCCACTCCGGCTCCCGCCCCGCCAGCTCCTGGCGAGGCCCCCGCCAAAGAAACCTCGCTCCGCAACATCGACGGCATGCTCGCCGTGGAAGTCCCCGCGGACGCCAAGATCTTTGTGAACGGCCAGGAAACCTCGAGCACCGGCGAAGTCCGCCAGTACATCTCGCGGAATCTTCAGCCCGGCTACAACTACACCTATGAAGTCCGGGCCGAAATGGTTGTGGACGGCAAGACCGTGGAAGAAGTCAAGACGATCGACCTCAAGGCTGGCGAAGTCGCCAAGGTTGCCTTTAACCTGGCCCCCGCTGCCAAGGTCGAAACCTCGCTGACGGTCCGCGTTCCCGCCAATGCCAAGGTCTACCTGGCCGGCAACCCGACCAAGGCCACCGGCGAAACCCGCGTCTTCCGCACCACCAGCCTGACCAACGGAAAGAGCTGGAGCGACTACACCATCAAGGTGGAAATCGAAAAAGATGGCAAGACCGTCACTCGCGAAGAGAAGATTTCTCTCGGAGCCGGTGAGAGCAAGGAACTGAGCTTCGACTTCGATTCGGAGAAGGTTGCCGACGCTCGGTAAATAGTCCACTCCCGCTTCAAAAGAGAGGGAATCTAAACAATCCAGCCCCGCGGTGCCGCTTATGCAGCATCGCGGGGTTTTGCGTTTCTTGCCGGTAAACCTTGCCTGGGCGGAATACCTTGCCCCGGTACCCGCGAGGAGCCGATGCCAATTGCATGACAAAAAGCCACCCCCCCTCTCGCCAGGCGGCTCTTGTCACGGAGGATGAAGCCGAGGATTGCTCTTCTGAGAATTCCAGGGAGATGCCTGGCGCTGGAAAGCGCTGGTCGCTCCCCCTGCGCTTGACTGCCAGTGCCCTCATCTCATTCCAGGTGATGGCCATCTTCTGGCCTCCTTTCACTTTCGCCAGCAGTGCGGGGAACGGGTCATCAAGCCCCTTCGCGGACGGCGTGATGAGCTGGTTCCGGCCGTATGTGTCGATCATGTTTTTGGACCACGGATACTTTTTCTTTGCTCCCAACCCGGGCCCCAGCCACCTCGTGCATTACAAGGTGGATTTTTCCGACGGCCGCAAGCCCGTCGAGGGAGTCTTTCCGAACCTGCGGGAAGAACAGCCTCGGCTCCTCTATCACCGGCATTTCATGCTTGCGGAAGCCCTGCAAAACGCGTTTGTTCCACCTGAAGCGCCGGGGGCTCCCCCATTGCCAACCAACCTTTCCCAGTCCGAGCGTCGCTCTCTGGAAGCCGACCAGAAAAAAATCCTGGACCTGCAAACCGCCGCCTGGCAGCACCGCCGCCAGCAATACGAACTCCTCCGCAAATCCTTTGAGAACCATCTGCTGGCCAAGCATGGCGGCAGCCAAGTGACGATTACCCGCCGCGAGCATTTGCTGCTTAGCCCCGATGAGTTCTTCCGCAAAGGACAGCGACTCGATTTGCCGGAAACGTACATCGATCTGCCCGAAAGCAATGTGTCGGAGGTCATTCGGCCATGAGCAATCTCCTGTCTGCCGTTGGAACCCTGACTTACAACTCCTGGCTCCGCCCCGCCGCCCAGGCCTGGGACCGGTTCTGGTTTACTCCCAGCAAGCCTCACACGCTGGCCCTGCTCCGCATTCTCGGCGGCGGCATGCTGTTCTATACCCATGCGGTTTGGACAGTCGGCCTGAACGACTTCCTGGGAGCCAAAAGCTGGGTCATTCCAGCCGCTGCCGACAAACTCGGCCAGGGCATCGACGGCCGCAACTTCACGTTCAGCTACCTCAGCTACGTGGAATCGCCGGCTTTGCTCTGGATGCTCCATCTGGGCGCTCTCGTCGTCTTTGCTTTCCTCACGGTCGGCCTGTTCACCCGCATCGTCGCCCCGCTGGCCTGCGTCATCACGCTGTCGTACTGCCATCGCTTGACGGGAGCCCTGTTCGGCCTCGATCAAGTCAATGTCATGATCGCCTCTTATCTGGCCATCGCCCCCTGCGGCGCCATTTTCTCGCTCGACCGGTATTTAGCGAAACGTCGCGGCGCGCCTTTGCCGGCCAATAGTCACGTCATGACCACCATCGCCATCCGCCTGATTCAGATTCAGATGTGCGTCATCTATCTGTTCGGCGGCATCGGCAAAATGCGCGGCGAACTCTGGTGGGACGGCAGCGCCGTCTGGTTTGCTTCGGCGAATTTGGAATATCAATCGCTTAGTCTCACCTGGCTCGTGCATCAGCCCTGGCTCATCGCCCTGCTCACGCACGTCACTGTGTTTTGGGAAACCTTCTACCCGGTCCTCATTTGGCCCCGCCTCACCCGCCCGATCTTCCTGGCCATGGCCGTCGCAGTCCACGGCGGCATTGCCATCTTCCTCGGCATGCCAACTTTTGGCCTGGCGATGATCATGGGCAACCTGGCGTTCATTCAGCCTGAGGTCGTGGAGCAAGTGGTCAAGTATCTCCGCGGAAGTAGTAAGTCCATCGACCGGCACGTCTCGGTCGCTTCTTCAAAAACTGCCAACGCCGAGGCCAGCCGCGAGTCGAATCGATACACCGTTTCGATCTGAATCCCGCTGGCGGAAACCCGGCCTCATCTCAGCGAACTCAAATACGCCAGCAAATCGGCCACCTGCTCGGCGGTCATGTCCCGCAGGAGCAAATCGGGCATCAGCGACTGCTGGGCGGGGACGAGGCGTTCGATTTCTTTGGCGGGGAGGCGGAATTCCTTGTCCTGGGCGTCCTTAAGCACGACTTCACTGTCGTCCTTTTTGAGGAGCAGACCGGTCACCAGGCGGCCGTCGTCCATCTCGGCCAAGTAGGTGACATATTTGGGATCGATGAGCTTTGAAGGTTCGAGGATGCTCTCCAGTAATTGAGATCGGCTGTACTTCTTGCCGATGGTGGTCAGTTCCGGGCCGAGTTCTTTCCCTACTTTCTGGATGCGGTGACAGTTCTTGCAGGAGACCCCCGATGTTTCAAAGAAAATCCGCTTGCCGCGGTCTGCGTCGCCAGGGAGAGATAGGATTTGCTCAGCCCGGACAACGCTCCCCAGGCGTTTGATTCGTCGTTCCGGTGGCAAGTAACGTTCGAAGAGATCGCGGATGCTGACCTCGGTGTGCAGAGCTGCTTTTTCGGTCACGATGCCCGCCACATCGGGTGGGACGTCGCGATGGTCCACGGCCCGCTGGAGCATCAAGGCACCGCTGGTGGAGGCGAGGAGGCGGTCCACGATTTCGCCCTGCTTTCCGGCATCGGCTTTCCGTAGCAGTTCGACGTCGGCAGTTTCCGCGGCGCGGAGCCTGGTAGCGGCTGCATTGCCTGTTTTGTCCGTCGCGGAGTCCGGGGGAAGTTGGCGAATCCAATTGTGAATCAGTTCGATACCTTCGCGGTCGACCTCCGTCGAGCCGATGTGGGGCATGCGTCCGCCGCCGAGTTTCGTCATGCGATAGAGGAGGACCGAGCGAAAGGGATCGCCGGGGGAGATGACCTGGGCGGCATGGATACCGAAGGTTCCTTGTGTGGGGCGGACGCCGACCATATCCGTCTTATCCAGCGGCACATCAAACGGCATTTTCGAGAGGACCGCGCTGCCGGCATGCAGACGGTGGCAATGGGCGCAGTTGGTGTGCAGATAAGCTCGAGCCCGGTCGCTTTCGCTGGACGAAGAATCATGGAGATTGGCAAGTTTCGGCTGCTTCGGGTCAAGCACGACCGGTTTTTCCAGCAGCTTCATTTGGGCCAAGGCGTCAAGCTGGGAGACCGCCGAACTGCCATAGTCGTGCGATTTATTGAGCTGCGGCGCATTGAAGCCAATTGCCGGTCCGGACCATTTGTTGTGGCAGCGCTGGCACTCGGCCCTGCCGGAGAAACGCCAAGTCTGCTTCCGTTTTCCACCCGGCGCTTTGGGGTCGGCAATGTCGAAAGTCGCGTCGGCACCCGCGGCACTGAGCAAGACTGCGTCGGTTTGCTCTTCGTTCCACTGATAGGTGTAAGGCATCCATTCAATGCCGTCGAAGTGCAGGATTTGCGTTTCGATCCGGCGACGGCTGGCGGGATTGCCGGCCTCTGTGTCGAGCGAGAGAGTTTTGACGAGGACCGAGTCTTTGGGAAACGTCCAAGCCGCCCCCTCGGCCTTGATGGACAATTCACCGGGGACGGCGACAAGCCGCTGAGCGACGGCATGGTCGGCCCAGGGCTCTGCGTTAATGGAATAAGGGATGACACCCGCTGCCGGCTTCTGTTCCTTGACAGCAGAGAATAAGCCGCTCTCGCTCAGTTTTCGCGGGAAAGTTGCGGAATTGTCATGCTGCGGGTTGGGAATCAGGCGGTGAATGGTGCCGGCCGTGTGATCGAGCAGGTAACACTCGCCTTCGTTGTCTTCGCCAAAGCCGACGATCCGGTGCGTGGTGTCGGCGAGTTCCCGATGTTTGACGACTTTGCCGTTCTCGTACCGGAAGCCCCAAATCTTGCCAGTGTCGTAATCGCCGTAGATATGATGAGCCTGCAACTCTTTGAGCCGCGGCCCGTAATAGGTCAGGCCATCGGTGATGGAGGAGGATTCCGAGTGGGGATGATCGATGGTGGGTGGCAAAATGGGCGTCGGGCCGCGCGGCCATTCCGGATTCGTTGGCTGCCGCCCTTCCATGACGCTCCAGCCGTAGTTACCGCCGCGCTCAACCCGGTCGAGTAGTTCCCAGAGTTCCCAGCCGACATCGCCGGCCCAGAGATCCCCCGTCTTGCGGTCGATGCTGATCCGCCAGGGATTGCGAAATCCATAGGCCCAGATTTCGCCGCGGGCCCCTTTCAAATCGACAAACGGATTGTCGGCGGGAATGCGATAGTTCTTGCCGCCCTCGGCGTGATCGACATCAATCCGCAGGATGGACGAAAGCAGGTTGCTCAAGTCCTGGCCAGCCTTCCGCGAGTCCGGCGGGTTCGGCCCCGAGCCGTCCCCCGTGGAGATATAGAGGCACCCATCCAGCCCGAACTTCAGCGAGCAGCCGTTATGGCCGCCGGCGAGCCAGGTGATGATCGTCGTCTCGCTGGCCGGGTCAATCGTCGGCGGGTCGGTCTCCGAAACCTTGAACCGGGCGATGTGCGAGCCATCCGGCAGTTCCCCATTGAGGATATAGCAGACGTAACAGTAGCGGTTCTGCTGGAATTTGGGATGAAAGGCCAGGGCATAGGTTTGTCCCGCCTTGGGAATGTGCTTGGCGATATCGATGACCAGATCGGCTGATTTGACGTCGGGCTGGTTCTTGAACGAGAAGATCTTGCCCGATTGCTCAACGATGAAGAGCCGGTCGCTCCCTGGGGCGCTGGTGATATCGAGGCAATCCTTGAACTTGAGTTCCGGAAACGCCCGCTCCGTGACATAGGGCAGCGGTTTTTCGGGCGAGCCGGTGATGCGCGAAATGGCCCACGGCGCACGTTGGGGCAACTTAGCCTTGCTTGGCTCGGCAGCGACGGCTTGCTGCGCGGCCAAAATGAGAAGGCAGGCCTGCATCGCAGGGACCGAAAAAACCAGCGGAGAACGGCGATTTTTCATGAGATAACTTGGTGCGCCCCAAAAACGCACGGCAAAGAGCAGTGGCTCGCTATCACTTCGGCAGTCTATTCATTAAAGTTTGTTGATGCAACGCAGCGAAGAGCCGCGTGCATTGTCGCCGAGCACCAGAGGGAGACCGTCCATGATCCTGCAACCAGCGAGAAGAGAATTCTTGAAACAGTCGGCCGGAATCATGACGGCTGCGGCGGGAGTACCGTCCCTGCTTGCCAATTGTGGTTTCGCCGAAGAGAAACACGTTTGGAAAGCCGGAGTTGCGAAGGCTGTCATTACGCCGGAAAAGGCGGTTTGGCTCGCTGGCTACGGCTCAAAACGAGTTCCCGATGGAAAGCTGCATGATCTTTGGATGAAAGCGCTGGCTCTTGAGGACACCGTTGGGAAACAGGTGGTGCTGATTACCAGTGATTTTCAAGGGGTCCCCAAAGGGATGAGCGATCTGGTATTCGAACAGCTTCAAAAGCAGTTCAGACTCGAGCGGCAGCACGTCATGCTGACCTTTTCGCACAACCACTGCGGTCCGCGGCTCGGGGACGACCTGGTGGATTACTATCCGGTCGAAGTCGAGCAGGTGGAGTTGGTCAAGGAATACACGGCGCTGATGGTGACGAAGGTTGTGGCGATGGTGGGGGAGGCCCTTTCCAAACTTGCCCCGGCCAGCCTGCAAATCGGCGAAGGAAAGGCGACCTTTGCCGTCAACCGCCGCAACAATAAGGAGGCGGAAATTCCCATGCTCCTGGCGAAAGGGACGCCCCTCGTCGGCCCGGTCGATCATTCCGTCCCCATTATGACGGTGACCAGGCCCGGCGGACAGCTCGAAGCGATTCTCTTTGGCTATGCCTGCCATCCGACGACACTTAGTTTCCTCACCTGGTGCGGCGACTATCCCGGCTTTGCCCAATTGGAATTGGAAAAAAGCCATCTGGGCACAACGGCCATGTTCGTGAATACTTGCGGCGGGGACCAGAACCCATTGCCGCGACGCAGCGTCGAACTATGCCAGAAATACGGGCACATGCTGGCGGTGGGAGTCGAAGAGGCTCTGAAGCAACCCCTCAAACCCGTCTCGCCAGGAATTCGCACCGCGTTCGAACTGATCGACTTGCCGTATCTCAAAGCGGTGACCCGCGACGATCTCAGTCCGTTGCTTCAAGATACCAATGCCATCCGCGCCCGCTGGGCCGCGCGAATGTTGCAAAAGCTCGATGGAGGGGAGAAATTCCCGGCCGCCTATCCATATCCAATCCACGCCTGGCAACTCGGAAAGGAAATGCTAGTCATTGGCCAAGGGGCGGAGACTGTGGTGGACTATGCCCTGCGGTTCAAGAAGGAGTTTGGGCCGGGGACCTGGGTTTGCGGGTATACGGATGACATGATCTCGTATATTCCTTCCCGACGTGTTTGGGAGGAAGGAGGCTATGAAGGGGGATCCAACTTGTACGAATACGGCCGGCCAGCGTTCCGCTGGGGGGGTGATGTCGAGGACAGAATTGCCGCGACTGTTAAAAAACTTGTGCAACAGGTTCGGGAATAGAAACCGCCCTCCGCAACTTGGCGCAACGAGTTGTGCGCGAAAATGTCAATTACGAGAGTGGCCGTGGAAAAGACTTGACCGGCAAAACCCGAGTAATCAAACTGTGACCAGAACGAATTGTCCCGACGGAACTTTGGCGGTCTTGGAAGTAAGTGCCCCAAGGCTCGTTAAGTCTCGTCGCCGGGCTCATTTGCGGCCCAGTTGCAGTCTCCTGTAACTGGGCCGTTCTTTTTTGCGCTATTCGCGAATGACCTTTCCCCCGTCGCTGACTACTGCTGGGGCCGTGGTCTCATCAAGCTTGCCGCCGAGAATCTGCGTGATCGAATAGCCTTCGGTCCGGACCTGGGACTTGCCATTGCCGGCAGCTTGGCAATCGTCAAGACGCACACGAGAAGCCCCACCGATGGAGAAGCCGCTGCGGCCGTTGTCCACCGAGGTGACATTCACAATGTCGATCCGACGGGCCGTGTCATGGGCATTCACGCCATCCAGTTGAAAGCCGCGGACGGTCAGATTGGATATAACCAAATCGTGGACTTCATAGAGCGTGATCCCCGTTTGCAGCCCGCAGCAGGCGGGATTGTAGGAAGCAGGGATGCGCCCCGGCTCGCAGCGGAGATAGATTTTTCCTTCAAACAGACACCATTCCCACGGCTCGAGTTTCGGCCGAATTCCGTCCTTCACCTGCACTCGTTTGGCAGGCTTGTCTCCGAGAAATAACTGTTGATGGGCCATCAGCCGTGGGCGGATGGAGAAAAGATCGCTTCCTTCGTAGTCCCACTCCGAAGCAATGAGGGACATGGTCCCGTCCAGCACAGCCCCGTTGCCGACAATCTCCGCAGGGGCCCCAGCCCGACCGCTGCTGAAGCCGCTTTGCACGGCAATGCTCTCGCGGTAGGGTTCGCCCGGATGAGCGATGATAATGATCCGGTCTCCCGACTTCACTAGCCGCAAAGCTTTCGTGATCGATTTGCACGGCCCATTCGATTTACCTTGCGGGGTGAGAGTTTCGCCGTTATTGCGGTCGTCTCCCCCCAGGTTGTCGACAAAGATGTCCCGCCCGAGGGCGGTGGTGACGGTCGCGAGGACCAGGCAAAACGCGAGGAGTAAGCGAAGGATCATGCGAAGGCTCCAAGAGAGTGGGCAGCTTCGCAAGTGTAGCACGCGGATTGCGGCCGGAACGGCAGTGATTTACCGCTTGGTCCCGTTCCCCTTCCTGGCCGTTTGCTTTGGTGCTTTGCCCGTGGGTGTTTGCAAGTCCAATCCCTCATTGGGGTCGGCAGCGGATTTGTCGAGCGGGCCGTGCTTGATGACGTACTGTTCCAGCCAGGCGATTTTCTCGCGTGGCGTCTGCTCCCCTTTGATTTCGCTGCCGGGCGCGTGTCCCCACAGGACGCGGGTCCCCGCCTTTGTTTCCAAGAAGTACATCTGCTTGCCGTTGGGGTCGTCCTTGGCGAGCAGCAGTCGGTACAGCCCCAACTTTTGCCAGCGATCCTTCCACGCCTGGGCAAGTAGAGCCGCGCCGGCAATTCTCTCGCTTCCCCAAGGCGTGCCAAAGGCGCGGCCGGCTGGGGAGACATCGCCGGCATAGATCCGGAGGTAATGCGGAGCCTTCTGCTCGACTTCCTTTTCAAAATCCTCCGACGGCAGCAGGACGCTGGCGGCGTCAATGAAATAAAGCTTCGGCTGGCCTTGCCAGGTGACTTCCACCATCGCCACAGGGCGGCGGTATTCTAGTTCCACTTCCACGCTGGCCGGATAATGCTTGCTGACTTTCTTCACGCTGGCCACCCAGCTATGGGCGGCAAAGGCCCGCGAAACTCGGTCCACCAGTTGTGGGTCTCGCAGACGCAGCGAGGCGAGATTGCCGTTCTTCACCACCTCGGCTTTCACATCGGCGTGTATCCAAGTCGGGGGGGGAGTGACGCTGATGCTTTCGGCCGTGACAACAAAGGGCTTGCCTGCCGTCCCCGGCTCCCCCCAAGTGCGCCAGGCATAAGTCCAGCCGGCCAGGATGAGTCCGCTGACGACGGCAGCCGCGATCAGCCGCCGTAGGAGTACACCAAAGAGGCCGCCTCCCGCGAACTTGCGAAACAACGATGGGGTCCAATTGCGAACTGGTTTCGGGTTTCCCATAGTGCTGACCTCCTTGTCAGCTAGCCCGCCAAGGCGGGTATTTGCGAACTACCAGACCTCAATTGCAATTTCCAATTCCGTACCCGTCTTCTCGGCCACGACTTTGCGGACATGCTCGACCAATTCCAGCACGTCGCG
This sequence comes from Pirellulaceae bacterium, assembly GCA_046153945.1. Lineage (GTDB taxonomy): Bacteria > Planctomycetota > Planctomycetia > Pirellulales > Pirellulaceae > SXOA01. Next base: position 24,008 of record JBJXFF010000201.1, on the reverse strand, counting down.
GCTCTTGGCTCGGGGCCCAGCCAGAACAAAATTCGGGCTCCGGTCGCAAATCTCGGCATCGCCGATACGCGCACCTTTTAGTCCTGCTTCTTCGATCAGGCTGGCCGCACTCACGCCCCCGAAATTCTTGAAGATGCAGCCCGCTCCTTCCGCTCCCAGCGGCTGGCTCGCTCGCTTCAGAATCCAGAGCTGTTGCATGTGCTTGGTCAACTTCGCGGCGTCTCCCTTTTCCAGTTCGAGAGTCGCTTCCAGCACGACCAATTCGTCCAGGCTGCTGTCGCGGTAGCCAAAGCGCAACTCTTCCCGTTTGCGAGTGACGATGTCTCCCTTGCGCGTCATCACCGTGGCGGACTGCGTCCACTGGCCGATGTCAGCGCTATGTGATCCGGCGTTGGTATGCAGCGCGCCGCCGAGTGTTCCTGGGATGCCGACAAGTTGTTCCAGCCCCGCAAGCCCTTCCCTCACGGCCGTGGAAATCACATGCCCCAGCTTGGCACCGCCGCCAGCGACGACCTTTTTCCCTTGGATGGCAATAGTCCCGAACGCCGCTGCCGAGAGATGGATGACGAGCCCGCTCACCCCTTCATCTCGCACCAACAGATTCGAGCCGCCGCCGAGAATGCGAACCGCCAGGCCATCCTTGGCCGCCTGTCGCACCAGCCCTTGCAGCTCCGCCACCGACGTCGGCTCGGCGAAATACTGGGCTTTCCCACCAAGGCGGAACCAGGTGAATGGCGCCAACAGCTCCTGCTCGCGCGTGATGTGCTCAAAACCGATGGGGATGGCCATAACAAAGTCGCAGTAAGAGTCGCGTTGATTGACCCTTCAATTTTACCGATACTGACCGGGCGCGCCAGCGAGGGCGCGTCACTTTTTCCGAATCCTGACCCGTTTTCCGAGTCTCTGCGTCATCCTACCACTCGAAACATCGGCCTGCGGAGTTCTTCCCCACCCTGCCGATAGAGCCAGGCACGAGCGATGGCCCGATCGTCGTGCATGAGCCGCCGCTTGCCGACAATCTGCTCTTCGCGTTCACCTTTGCCGGTGATGACGACGCAATCTCCCGGCATGGCCGTGAGGAGAGCGAATCGAATTGCCTCCGTCCGCCCCGGCAGCACATGTCCCTTGGCTGGTCGCTGAAAGCCGTCCAGGATGTCGTGGGCGATTTGCAGCGGCTCTTCGTGGCGTGGGTCGTTGCTGGTGATGATGGGGAGGTCGCAGCTTCGCTCAGCGACGCGGCCCAATTCGGCCCGATCTTTTTTGTTCCGCCCGCCGGGAGCGCCAAAGACGCAAATCAGCCGGCCCGCTGAGTTCTTTCGCAGGGTCCGCAGTGTGCAAGCGAGTTGCTCCGGTGTGCGAGCCGAATCGACGAAAACGCCAAACTTCTGGCCACATTCCAGTCGCTCCAGCCGGCCCGGAACTCGTTCCACCGCTTCCAGCCCGCGGGCAATTGTCGGCGCGTCGATTCCCAGAGTCAGTCCCACCGCTGCCGCCGCCAGGCAATTGGCAACGTGATAGTCCCCAATCATCTGGGTCCGCACCGGCACGGTTTCGTTGCCGGCCGTCATCAGGAAAGTCTGTTCGCTCCGCTGCCGCTGGATGATTTCGCCGGTAACGTCGGCATCGCTTTGCAGGCCGAAGGTGAGGACAGGTGCATCGAGCCGCGTCAGCAATTCCGTGCTTCCTTCGTCGTCCGCATTGAGCACGGCAAAGCCACCCGGCTTGAGCATCGACAGCAGCCGCTCTTTCGCCCGGCGGTAATTCTCCTTGGACCCGTGGAGCGAGAGATGAGCCTCCCGCAGATTCGTTAGCACGGCTGCATCAAAATCAACCCCTGCGGCCCGCCGTTCGGCCAAAGCCCGGCTGGAGAGTTCCAGTACCGCACTGCTGCAACCCGCTTCTGTCATGCGGGAAAGCCATTTGGCGAGGAGCGGGGCATTCGGCGTCGTCGCTTTGGCGGAAACTTGATCTACGGAGTCGCTATAACCAATGCTGCTGGTGACTCCCACAGCCTGGCCCGCGGCTTCCAGCACCGATGCGATGAGCATCGACGTGACCGTCTTGCCGCTGGTCCCCGTGACGCCAATGGTTCGGAGCGAATCGCTCGGCCGGCCAACCAGGGCCTGACAGATTTCCCCCAGGGCCTCGCGCGAGTCCTCCACGACAACCTGCGGTCCACTTACCGGCAGCAGCCTTTCGGCCAATACCGCGGACGCTCCGCAGCGGACTGCTTCATCGGCCCAATCATGGCCGTCGGAATTCGCCGCGGTGACCGCGACGAACAAATCCCCGGGGCTGCATTCCTCGGGACTGGTGCAACAAGCAGTGACCCGGACGTCCGGGGTTTGCACGAAACGGGCACTGGTCAGCACGTCCCGGAGAGAAATACCGGCGCGATCGAGATTCGGCTTCATCCTACAGGCCTCCTTGCCTTCGGGTGATGCGGGCGGGATAGCCCGGCTGGCGGCCCCATCACAATCCATGCGATGGGCTGGATGCCGCATGTCTGCCGGCGACCAAGGCCGCCTGCAAACCTATTACCGGGCGATTAACGAACCAGAATTGTCAGTATTTGGGCGCAGGGGTCAAGACGAAAAATCGCTGGAGTCCTGGCTTCAGCCAGTCCTAAAAAAGGCAGCAGACCGGCTGAAGCCGGAACTCCAACGAGTGCTAACGCTCGCGAATGACGCTTTTTGAGGATCCACCTGGCGAGAGACGGGTGGGAATGTGCGAGCCACGAGCAGTCTGCACGTTTCCAGCAGAAGCTGGCTGCGAATCCGGCACCGGCAAGAGTTGTACTAACCCCGACGTTTGCGATGCTAGCGGAACTTGAACACGGCTGTCGGGGAGCAGCACGCGGGCCAGGTTTGCTGCGGATGCAGAGTGATTGGGCAGTGCCTTCAGGACAGGAGCAGTGGGATTGGCAATCAGCACGCCGGGAGTCACGGCATCTGCCGATCCCTTGAGCTGCAACTGCGAGCCATCGATCCGAAAGCCAACTGCCAGCCGCCGATAGGGCAGCACTTCGCTGCCGTTGTTGCCGGCCTCATTTTGCAGCTTCAAATACTCCGCTGCCGCCATGAGCAGCGAGCGGCTGACTCGGCCGCCATTTGGGACTTCCACGATTCCCATTGCATTCAGCAGCCGGCCGTCGTCAATCTTCATAGATTCGATTCGGACCACCGCTTTGCCGCTGAGAACTTGAGGAAACTGCTCGCTGACCAGAGTATCGAGGTTCACGCCGAAAAATGTTCCTCGTAGCTCTGCGGAACCCTTCGCCGAGAGCAGCCAGTTAACTTCGCCGGCAAACTCCGCTTCCTCCCCGAGCCGCTCCAGCGGCGGCCAGATACGGGCAGCGAGATGGCAGGGGAGACGAGCTTTCCCCGTATTCACGGAGATGCTCGTCACCGGAGGTGAAAGGTCCAGATTCCGCGACAACTTCCATTCCATGACGTGATCGGCGTTGACACCATCTGGCCATTGAAAGGACGCCGATAACGAAGGACCTGAATCAGTCGGTTCCATCGCCCCATTCAGATTGACGATAGTCCGCGAAAAAGATTTATCTTGAAGTGTCAGTTCGCTTGCCCCGAATTCGCACCGGCTGATGCCGCCGATGCCTTGGCAGAGCAGCCGTTCATGCAGCACTTGCGAGAATCTGCCAAGCTGTGCTGCTTCAATCTCCGGCGAGATCGCTTCAATCGCATACCCGTCAGCCGTCTTTGTCACCTCGATGGCCGCAGCGCGGGCAACCGGCTCGCCAGTTTCGGCATCAATCAATTCAACTTGATTGAGTACCGCGAGTCCGAGTTGGGGATACGTCACACGATCAATCTTGAATGTCACCCCCAGCCGCGACGAGAGTTCCCGTTCCCAATCTTCCTTACTCAGATTGGCATCTCCAACTATCGCGCGCGAAGCGATCCAGACCACCACGAGAAGCATAGGGGCAGCGCAGAACGCTAGAAACGCCCCCTGATACCAGCTCTTCCGTGATAATCGACGCATGGCCTACATCCGTGTCATTCACACCCTCTCCCCGTGGGAGAGGGCCGGGGTGAGGGTTTACCGTTCCCTCGCCATCTTCTGAAACAAGTCAAACCGCGCCAACATCTCCGCCAGGCTATCATTCCCAAACTTCTCAACCAGCGCCCGGGCGACTTCAAAAGCGACCACGTTTTCGACAATCACGCTGGCGGCGGGGACAGCGCAAACGTCGCTCCGCTCGTAATCCGCCGGCTCCGCTGCTTTTGTATCGAGATTCACCGACTGAAGCTTCTTGGCCAGCGTGCTGATCGGCTTCTTGGCCGCCCGCACGACCAGCGGCTGGCCGTTGGTCATGCCTGCTTCCAGCCCGCCGGCGTTATTTGTCGGCCGTTCGAAACCGAGCGTGTTGGTTTGTTTCTTGGATTCGTCATACACAATCGGATCGTGAACCTGCGAACCCCTTCGGCGAGCCGCTTCAAATCCAAGGCCGATTTCCACGCCTTTGATGGCTTGCACCGCCATCACGGCCTGGGCAATGCGTCCATCCAGTTTGAGATCCCACTGGGCGTGCGTTCCCAGCCCGAACGGAAGTCCCTCGACGCGGACTTCCACAATCCCTCCCAGCGTGTCCCCTTCCTTGCCACATTCATCAATGAGCGCCTTGACCTCACCGTCTCTCGACGGATCGAGGGAATAGACTTCGCTGGAATCGCGAACCTGCAAACGTTCCGCCAATGTTCCGGCTTGCGGCTCGAGTTTGATACCACCTAACTCCACAACATAGCCAATTACATCGATGCCAAACTTGGAAAGCAACTGTCTCGCCACCGCGCCGACAGCGACCCGGACCGTCGTTTCGCGGGCGCTGGCCCGTTCCAGCACGCCGCGGATCGGACCGAGATATTTCATTGCCCCCGTCAAATCGCCATGCCCCGGTCGCGGCCTGGAGAGGTCTTCCAGACGCTCGAGCTTGTAATCCTTGTTAACGACCTGCAGGGCGATGGGACTCCCCAAAGTCACGTTTCGCCAGATGCCGGTCAAAAGTTCGACCGAGTCGGTTTCAATCCGCTGGCGGCCCCCTCGGCCGTAGCCCCCCTGGCGGCGGCGAAGTTCGGCATTGATGGGCGCGATATCAAGCTCGACACCGGCTGGAAAGCCGTCGAGCATGGCCACAAGCGTCTTGCCGTGCGATTCGCCGGCGGTCCAGTAACGTAAAGTCATCCCTCTATTGTAGTTTCGCCGCGAAATTCACGACAGACCGACTCGGCAGGCACTTCGTTCGGTGGGGTCAGGCTTCTCAAACCGGGGCAATATTGGTAGCTTAGGAGATTCCCACCAACCCGCGGCGGTGCCGAGGCTCCCCGCAATCCTGGAGAAAGTCATGGCCAAGCCGCATCGTGTCCTGAAGAAAGCCAACCGCGGAAAACGCCCCGCCAATGCCAAGGCCCGCCGGGCCAAACGGAAGCTCGTCCGCACCTAATGTGGCCCCTCGCAGAGGAATTGTGTTGTGTCTGACAAAGAGTTCCTGGTGGACCTCTCGCAGATCGACTTCAGCCGGCCCATTGCTGACCTGGAGGAAATCCGCAAATACAATCCGCAGCGCTTCGAAATGGAGCAGCTGACGGCCGTGGTTTATGCCAATCAGGAGGATGTCTCTTGCGTCGGTTATAAAGATGTCACGGACAAGGAGTTCTGGGTCCGGGGGCATATGCCTGGCCTCCCCCTGATGCCAGGGGTGGTCATTCTGGAGTCCATTGCCCAGCTTTGCAGCTTTGTGACCCAGAAGTATGACATGCTCGGAGCGGATATTGTCGGCTTTGGGGGTTTGGAGGGGGTTCGCTTTCGCGATAGCGTCCTCCCTGGCGACCGGCTGATTGTGATGTGCCGTATGAGCAAGGTCCGTCGTGGACGCATGATCGTTTGCGACTTTCAGGGCGTGGTGAAGGACAAAATCGTCGCCGAAGGTATTCTTAAGGGAGTTCCAATTCCCGTCGACGCTGTGCGAGAATTCACGGCCAAGCGGCAGCAGGCATAAGCGCTATGGGTCGCCGCGCTCTTCCGAAAATTGATCCTGCGCTTGACCTTTCCCAGCACTTTCGTGAAGCGGAAGCGCTGCCGGTTCCTTTCGATCAGTCAGCCCTTTTTGGCCGTGTAGCGCCGCTGGAAGTTGAAGTCGGCAGCGGAAAGGGACTCTTCCTTGCCGCTGCTTCACAGGCACATCCCGAGCGAGACTACCTCGGCATTGAAATCTCCTTCAAATACGCTCGGTTTGCTGCTGCACGGCTGGCGAAGCTGGCTGTGCCCAATGCCAAGGCAGTTTGCGGCGATGGACTGGCACTCTTTAACAAATGGATTCCCGATTCGTCACTTGCTGCTGTCCATGTTTATTTCCCCGATCCCTGGTGGAAAAAGCGGCACCGGCGGCGGCGTGTTCTGAACGAGCCATTCTTGAAAGATGTCCTGCGGACACTCGCGCCCGGAGGTTCGCTTCACTTTTGGACCGACGTCGAGGAGTATTTTCAATCCACGCTGGAATTGATTCCTCAGGCAACCACTCTCACTGGCCCTCTCGACGTTGCCGAACGGCTTCCCGAGCATGATCTCGACTATCGCACACACTTTGAGCGGCGAACGCGGCTGCACGAACTGCCGGTCTTTCGGGCGGAGTTTAAGAGGCTTGATGGTTAAACAATCGAAGTGCCTCTTAATCCATCCAAATTGAAATGTAACGCCGATACGCATCTCTTATCGGTGGTGGTCCTTCTCGCCAAATCCAGATTGTGGGTTGATAAACCACGCGAAATGTCTTCGCCCTGAGATTGTCTTCCAACGATCCGTCTGAGTCTTTGCAGATCCAGAACATCGGCCCCATCGACAGCGGGTAGATAATTGCCAGCATGACCAGCAGCACAAGAGTGATGGCCCAGGCCCGCGCAGAAGAATTTCCGGCCTCTCGCATTCGAAGAGTGTACCATCCCTTGCGGAATGAGAGGGCTTATTTCCCTCGCTGACGCTTCGGGTTAGTATCCGGGCATGAAACTTAGCGGCAATACATTTCTCGTCACCGGTGGTGCTTCCGGCCTTGGCGAAGCCACAGTACGAAATTTCGCGGCAGCAGGTGGCAACGTCGTCATTGCCGATTTAAGTGAGGCTCGGGGAGAAGCCTTGGCGGCGGAACTCGGAGCGACGACCTACTATCAAAAGACGGATGTAACTTCGCCAGAAAGCGCTCAGGCGGCAGTGGATGTCGCCAAGAGTCATTTCGGCGGCTTGCATGGCCTCGTCAACTGCGCGGGCATCCTCGCCGGCAGCCGAATTGTAGGGCGGGAAGGGCCGCATGATCTGGCACTGTTCACCAAGGTCATTCAGATCAACCTCATCGGCTCGTTTAACATGCTCCGCCTGGCCGCGGCTGCGATGACCTCCAATGAGCCGAATGAAGAAGGGGAGCGGGGTGTCATCATCAACACCGCTTCGGTGTCGGTTTTCGAAGGACAGATCGGCCAGGCTGCCTATTCCGCATCCAAAGGGGGCGTCGCCTCGATGACCCTCCCCGCCGCTCGCGAACTGGCCAAGTTTGGCATCCGTGTCGTCGCCATTGCTCCTGGTGTCTTCGAAACCGCGATGATGCAGGGTGCTCCCCCCGCTGTGAAGCAGTCGCTGGAAGAACAGTGCCCCTTCCCACCTCGTCTCGGCCGACCCGCTGAATTCGCTGCCTTCGCCCGGCACATCGTGGAGAACGTTATGTTCAACGGCGCGATCCTACGGCTGGATGGTGCCATCCGCATGGGTGCCAAATAGGTGAGCGGGGGGTGTCAGCCCCCTGATACTACTCGCTTCGCACAAACGCGTATAATCGCCCCAGCGTCTTTGCCTCTCTTCGTGTCTTTGAGTTTGGTGGTCCTCCCATGCCGCGCATCTTCTTTGCCGTGTTAGTTTTCTTCTTCCCCTTCTCCATTTCCCTCGCCGACGGCCCCTCCGACAATATTCCTACAAATGTTCGTCGCGTTCCGAAACTGGGAATCGAAGTGCCGGCGGAGCAGCGCAAAGAGCTCGAGGATCTCCTGGCCAAGCTCCGCACCCAGATCGATCAAATCAAGAAAAACAGCGATCACAAGAGCCGCGAGCTTTGGCCGGACGTAGAGATTTTCTACAAGAGCGTCCACGATGCGCTCGTCTATCAAGAGATATTCGACCCACAAGAGCTTGGCGTTGCCGGCTATCAACTGGGGATCGGACTCGAACGGGCTCGGCTGCTGCAAAGAGGCGAAGCACCCTGGACCACCGCCACTGGCCTCGTCGTTCGTGGCTATGTCTCCAAAATCGACGGCTCGGTGCAACCGTATGGGCTGGTCATTCCGGAAAGCTACAACCCCAAGGGGCCGCAAAGGTATCGGACGGATCTTTGGTTTCACGGCCGCGGAGAGGTCCTCAGCGAGCTGAATTTTATCAAGGACCGGATGAACAACATTGGCTCGATCAATCCCGACGACACCATCGTGCTGCATCCCTACGGCCGCTACTGCAACGCGGCCAAGTTCGCGGGAGAGATTGACGCCCTGGAGGCTCTCGACTCCGTCAAACGCCGCTACCGCGTGGACGAGGACCGGATCAGCGTCCGAGGCTTCTCGATGGGTGGGGCGTCCGCCTGGCATTTCGCCGTCCACTATCCCGACCGCTGGTTCGCCGCCAACCCCGGCGCGGGGTTCAGCGAAACCCCCGATTTTCTTAAGGTCTTTCAGAAAGAGAACCTCCAGCCGACCTGGTGGGAGCGGAAACTTTGGCAATGGTACGACTGCCCCGGTTGGGCCGCCAATCTCCGGCAGTGCCCCGTCGTCGCCTACTCGGGCGAACTCGACAACCAAAAGCAAGCCGCTTACATCATGGAGCCGGCGATGTGGAAGGAAGGGATTGAGTTAAGGCATGTCATTGGGCCAGGGACGCGGCATTCGATTCATCCGGAGGGTAAGGAAGAAGTGGAGAGGCGGATGAGCGACCTTTCGAAACTAGGAGTGTCAGGTCGCCCGAATCTATTCGTCACTCCCACATTGCGATTCAACCGCTCGCAGTCGCTCGTCATCGACGAACTCGACGAGCACTGGCTGGTGGGCAGAACTCAATTCACCACCATCGGCCAATGGCTTGTTTTTGACACCGACGGCGTTTCTGCACTCACTTTGGACTTTCTGCCCGCAGATCACATAAATTCGGTTCTCCGATCAGGAATGGTCTCCTTTGTCTCTGGAGCATTTAAACCAGATCGTAATCTGAGCACAGCTGATTTGGAAAAAGGGTCAATAGGCGAGGTCAAAAAATCTAGCGATGGCTCACTAAAAATCTCCGTACATAAGACTGACGGCAAATGGAAGCTCGGCCCCCGCCCTTCCGACGGCGGCCTACGCAAAAAGCATGGCCTTCAAGGCCCCATCGACGACGCTTTTCTTGACTCCTTCATCTTCGTCCGCCCCACCGGCAAGCCCTGGAACGAGATGGCTGGCAAGTGGAGCGAGGCCGAATTGACGCGGGCTATCGAACATTGGCGGCGGCAGTTCCGCGGGAATGCGCGGGTGAAGAATGATGTTGATGTCACGCAGCAGGATATGGAAGGCTCGAACATCGTCCTTTGGGGGGACCCCGGCTCGAACAGCGTCCTCGCAAAAATCGCCGACAAGCTGCCGATCCAGTGGACGAAAGAAAGCATCACGGTAGGGAAGGACCGCAAATTCCCAGCGGACAAGCATGCCCTGATTGCCATCTATCCCAACCCGCTATTCCCTTACCGCTACGTCGTCCTCAACAGCAGCTTCACCTACCGGGACTTCGCCTACCTCAACAACGCCCGCCAGGTCCCGATGCTCCCCGACTGGGCGGTCGTCGACCTCACCACGCCCCCTGGCTCCGTCTGGCCCGGCAAAATCGCCGACGCTGACTTCTTCGACGAACGATGGCAACTCAAGCCGCCACACGCGCAGTAGAGTTCTGTGGAAACCCTCGCGATCTCTCGAACGACCGGCGACCTTGCCGGCGTTTTCTTTTTTTCCGGAGTTTACTATTGGACGTGTGTGGGCCGATGATGTATTATTGTTGGCGTCAGTAAACTTTCTTTTTATCTTCACATTTTCTTCATATCTATCGGCTTAAGGGCCAACGAGGAAAAGAGCGAGAAACTGACATCGCGCGGTTTTATGGCTGGAACGGTCCTCTTGCAACACGCAAGGGAGGCTCGGCATGGCGCTCGATCTGGTTTGGGGATTTGTGCTGATTTCGGCGCTGGCGGTAGCGTTGTTTCTAGTGACCACGAATTTTGCCCGGCGACTCTCGTCCGGAACACTTAGTACGCTCGCCTTCATTGTGGTTGGAGCGCTTCTTCTTTACATCCGCTCCGTCTGGTACGACGTTCGGCTGGCGAACTGGTTGCCGTTTTCCAATCTGATTATCGTGGCGAACTGGCTGCCGCTCTTTGCCGCGGTGCTGGCGGGGATCACTTGGGAAAAGACTCGCGACTGTTCCTGGCGACGGATTGGCTCTGCCGGGGCGCTGGCTTGCACGGCCGTGTATGCCCTGCTTAGTCCGGTCCTCGGCACCGCGCCGCGATGCGAAAGTCGCTGGGACTGGATGGGAACTTGCTTGCAAACCACGGACTACACCTGCTCCGCCGCCAGTGCCGCCACGCTCCTCAAGTCCCACGGCATTTCGGCCAGCGAGCAGGAAATGGCGGATCTCTGCCTCACCCGCCACGGCACCAGTTGGCAAGGACTTTATCGCGGGCTCAAGCTCAAAACCGCGGGGACGAAATGGGACGTGGAGGTCGTGGCCTGCTCTCGGCAAGAACTCCCCAGACTCAAGGGTCCGATGATCATCAGCGTCGGCCTGGAATCCAGCGCCTCGGGGGATACCGATTTCACTCGCGAATTCGGCTGGGTTCCCGGCGTGAACCACTCGGTCGTCCTGACCGGTTTCACGAGCTATGGCAGTGCCACGATTGCCGATCCCACGCAGGAACTGTCTCGTGAGCAGTGGGACGACGACATGCTTAAAGTGCTCTGGCGCGGCTACGCCATCCGCTTGGTCGAGAGTAAATAGCTGTTCCAACCCGGCAGCCGTCTCTCCATCTCTCCCGTCCGCCGCTTTCGCTCGGTAGGATAGACCGCTGGAGGGCATCTCATGCTCGTGGCTCCCAATGAAGACAAGAATCGTGAGCTCGGCGTCAAGGCCGCAGCTTCCTTGGACAAGGGGCTGACGTATCTGGCCAAGGCGCAGGCCAAAGACGGCGGCTGGCATTCGCAGACTTACGGCCAGCTTAAGGGGGGCGCGGCATTAACGACATTTGTGCTCGATGCTCTCAGCCACGCGCCGGCGGAGTGGCGAAAGAAACAGACGGAAGCCATCGCTCGCGGGTACGAGTTCCTTAAGGCGGGATTTGCCAAGCGCGGGACCATCGCCTGTCCGGACGGCTCGCTCGACCATCCCACCTATGGCGCGGCACTCTGGCTGCTGTCGCGGCGACGGCTGGAACTGGCAGGAGAGGAGCGAATTCGCCGCGATCTTCTGGTTTACTTGCTCGGAGCTCAGTGCGCGGAGGAGCGGGGTTTCGAGAAGGAAAGCCCCAGCTACGGCGGTTGGGATCTGCTGGGACAAGGGGATGCACACGGCGTGACAACGGGAACGAATGTCTCCGTCACCTGCCTGGTGTTGGAGGCGCTGGCCGAAGAGCTTCGCCGAGTACCCGACGGCAAGCAGGCCCGCGAGATTCAAGCCGCCCTCGGTCGCGCCGCCCCATGGACCGGCCATTGCCAGCAAAAGGACGGCGGCTTCTGCTTCACTCCGGAGCCGATGTCGCTCAATAACAAGGCGGACTTCAAGGACCAAGCCCGCGGCGAAGCTCGCCCCTACGGCACAGCTACTTGTGACGGCATCCGGGCGCTGCTCGCGTGCGGCGTCAAGGCCGACGACAAACGAATCCTCAAAGCGGCCGCCTGGCTGGCGGAGCATCCCAGCCTGGAGTTGGTCCCCGGTTTCGAGGGACTGCCGCCGGAACTTGGCTGGCAGCGCGGCCTGCGGTTTTACTATTACACTTCGCTCGCCAAAGTCCTGAAGGTGCTTCCTACATCGGACATTGTGCATCGCAAATCGGCGCTGCTGGAAATGCTCGTCAAATTGCCACGGGCCGATGGGAGCTATCTGAACGAGAGCGACCGGATGCGCGAGAACGATCCGCTGATTGCCACGGGGCTGGGCATCGTTGCTTTAGCGGAACTACTCCCTCTTTAACCCGCAGAGGATACAGCACCATGACTTCCCAAGTGTCACGCCGAACGCTTCTGCAAGCCGCCGCCATTGGAATGGGAAGTTTGGCGATTCATTCGCCGAACTCATGCTCGGCCAACGAGAAGGCAGAGGCGATTGGCAAACCAACGGCTTTCCAAATCGCCTGCATGACGCTTCCCTACAGCCAGTTTCCGCTGGCGCGTGCGTTGAGCGGCATTCAAGGGGCGGGTTACAAGTTTGTGGCCTGGGGAACGACGCACAAGGAGGAAGGTGATTCGAAGGGGGTCCCCGTGATGCCGGTCGACGCCCATCCGGCGAAGGCCAAGGAACTCGGGCAAAAGTGCCGTGACCTCGGGTTGGAACCGCTCATGATGTTCAGCGGCATTTACCCCGAGGATCCCAAGGCAATGGAAGTTTTCAACAGCCGCATCTTGCAAGCAGAAGCCGCGGGAATGCCTCAAGTACTGACATTCGGCCATACGAGCGGAACCAACCGCAAGTTGTGGGTGGAGCGTTTCAAGGAACTCGGCCCGATTGCCCGCGACCATGGTGTCATGCTCGTGGTGAAGCAGCATGGCGAAACCGGAGAGGTGACCGGCCAAATTGTCCGCGAAGTCGACGACAAGAACGTGCAGGTGAACTACGACGCCGGCAACGTGATGGACTACACCAAGGGGACGGTTAATCCGCTCCAAGACGTCAAAACTTGTGTGGCCAACATCCGCAGCTTCTGCATCAAGGACCACCGGATGTTTCCGGTCAATCAAGATTGTGGGCCGGGCCTCGGGGAGATCGACCACTACCGCCTGCTGCACAATGTTGCTTTCACCGGCCTGACCATGCCGCTCTGCAGTGAGAATATTTCCGTACCTGCGGTGAAGGCAACGACGGCCGACGAGATCGATGCGAATGCCCGGCGGGCGCGGGAATTCTTGGAGCTGGTAATCCGCGGCTTGCAAGCGATGTAATTCGCCGGTGCCTATGCCGACTTGCGAAACGCAAGGGCATCCAGTGCTTTCGCTTCCGGCGACACGAGCGGCAGCCGCTCTCCTTTGCGCCAGCGGCGGAGGAGCGCTTCGGCGCGACTGGCCGATTCTTGCATCATCCCCGCGACCCTGAGCCGCTGGTCTTCCAAGGACTTGGATCCGGCTCCCGCGGAGACTGGCAGCGGCTTGTTCATGCAGAGGACGACTCGGGAGAAGGGGCGAGGAATCACGAATCTGTCCCACCGCGCCAAGCGCCACGGGCGGTCATAGGCCAGAGCCATGGCGACCAGCGGCATTCCCGTCCGCGAGGCGAGAAGCAGCGCCCCGGCCTGAAACTCCTGCCTGGGTCCCCGCGGGCCATCGGGAGCAACGCCCACATTCGCGCCATTTCGTTCCGTGCCGACGTTGCGGGACGCGTGAAGCCCAAGCCCGTCGATCATCGAGCCGAAGACAGCACCGCCACGACTGTGGCTGATGAGCAGTTGGACGCCTGATCCTCGAAACAAGGAAGCCCAAGAAAGCAGATCCTCGTGCCAGAAGCAGTAGATCAGCCTTCGGCTGCCGCTAGCACGAGGGTTTGCGATTCCATGGGCATCGTCGACATGAACTCGCAGGGTACACAGCCAAAGGCGGACCAACTGGGCCACCAGCCAGCCGGCAATGCGGGCGAGAAAGCGGCTCTTGTTTTCCATCGCTGGCCTCCTGAAGCATTCCCCAGATTCCGTTGCGGATATTATCTAGGTGCATCCCTTCGGCCTATGTCAGTTCGCCCTGGCGCGATAGCATCGCTGGCATGGTCGAGCATGCTGATCCCTCCTTTCCCGCCCAGCGCTCCGTTTGGAAGCGCCTGATCCTGCCGATTGCCCTGGCGATCTTGGCGGTGGGAGCGCTCTGGCTTGATCTCCCCATCGCGAGGTACTTTGCAAAAGAACCCTGGCGAGGGGACTTGAACACCACGGTTCGACTCTGCGAAGCCTTTGGTTACGGACTGACAGCGGCTTTCATCTTGCTGGCGGCGGCCGCGCTGGATCCGCGCGGCTGGCGAGTGCTCCCCCGTTTGGCGCTTGCGACCTACGGCGCGGGACTGGCGGCGGATGCAGTAAAGCTCTTCGTTGGTCGTCATCGCCCCAAAGACATGGACCACGTTGCTGCCACGGCAATTGAGTCGTTCACCACCTGGGCCAACCATCAGCACACTCACCTGACCCAGTCATTTCCGTCAGCACATACGGCGACCGCTGTGGGACTTGCCAGTGGACTGGCGTTCTTTTATCCCCGCGGATGGTGGCTCTTTGCAATCCTCGCCGCACTGGGTGGACTACAGCGAATGCACTCCCACAACCATTACTTGAGCGATGTCCTGGCCGGAGCGTCAATCGGCGCTTTGGTCGGCATCCTCGCCACCAGCCCACTGCCGACCAATTGCTGGCTGGATCGTTTGGAGATCGCCATCGCAAAGAAGCGGGCAACTAGGGGATGAAGTTCATCTGGGCGATAACTTCACCATCAAATCCACGGTTGGGGAATTGAGTGACCGGGAACGCGCCGCCGATGCGGAATTGAAACCGGTCGTTCCAAACCGTATGGATGCCGAGAGTGAGGTTGGTCACCGTTTGCTGGTTGGAGAGGTTGGCGAGTTGGTAGAAGCGAGTCGAGGTCGGGCCCGGAGAGGCAAAGTTAACCACATCGCCGCGCTGCGTTGCCGCCACATAGTGGAACTCACCAATCACCGCCAAACCGGTCAGGCCGCCGCCGCCGGGATTTTGATTGAGCCAGATTCCCCCGGCAAGGTCTAAGTGCAGGCGGGTCTGTGCATTGAACAAGCCCACGTTTTGCGGCGGCGCTCCAAACGGCGGAATGACGACAAACTGATTGCCACCCGCGGGCACGCTGGCGGTAAGGAAACCTGAAAAGAAGGTGGTGTCTGTCGGCAGCGCCATGAGCCCGATAAAAGGCAGCACCCCGGTCGCCGTGTTTCGAAGCTGATACCCGCGTCCTTGCACGCTGGAACCGGTTGGCAAATCCAACCCCAGCCCGCCGGAGAGAATGGCATAGTCGCTCCGCCAAATGGCCGTCTTGGAGATGAAGCCCAGATTGCCAAACTGACCGGTCTGTACGCCGGGATCTCCAGGCACCGAAAAACCGCCCGTCATCGGCAATTGCAACTGCCACGACGAGATGCCTTCCAGGAAGGTCTGCTCCATGCCGAACGTGGTTTGATCGACCGGTGCAAAGATCTGGCGACCACCGCTCTGTGTCCGGATGGCGTTCTCAAAGTGGTTGTAATTGACAAAGTACCGGCTTTGGGGCAGCGGCGTGTTGTTGTCCGTAATCTGCAGCGGACTCGCCCCGCCGGCAATCGGCAAATCAGTCCTCAAATCCAGCTTCGTCTGCGGCGGCACGTTATTGACTTGCGATCTCTGTTGCAACTGCCCAATCGCCCCGTAGTAATGCCCGAACATGCGCGGGGCGCTGGCGAGGTAATCGCCTGTGTCGGCTGATGATGGCGGGGCGATCTCCTGGCCTGTAACAGGGCGACGAGTTGGGCGGCGAACTGTCGTGGGGGGACGTGCCGTTCCCGGTTGTTGAAAATTGACGAGGTCGACGTCGTTGTCCTCGACATAGCTGTCGATTTCGTCCGAGAGATAAGCCGAAGCAAGGTCGCTTTGGTTTTCAACCTCCAGGCTCTCTTCTTGCGCGAAGCTGCTCTGCAGGTTCCCTAGAAAGAATGCAAACAAGGTCGCGAGCCACGCCGTCCGCAAAGACAATTTGCGCATAGAGAAATCCCCCTATCGCAGACTATCGGTCAGGCAGAGTTTCGCATTTAAGCCGAATCTTGCTAGCGGACCGGTTTTTCCGCTTGTCGCCGCTAGCGGATGATCGAAAGCCGCCCTAACGAGGTGCGCCAGACGAGGGAGAGAACAGCTCGCTCTCTTCCAACTGTAAAGCGGGAGGATACTCCGGAGCCGATTCCACCTGCCGTTCCAATTCCTGCATCCACGGCTTTCCATTCTCCGTGGCGGCAAATTCGCTCCAATTGGCGAGTTCTTGCTGGTCATCGTTATTGAGCTTGTTCCACTTCTTCAAGCGAAGCATTTCAAACACGGCCTTGGCGGAGAATTTCTCGTAAGCTGGATCTTCAATGCGCAACTTCTGCAATTCGTCAAATGCAACCGTCAGAATCGCGAACGACTCGTGATAATTCATCTTGCGCAATTCCAGTTGAGCCAGGTTCAAACGAGTACGGCCAAGTGTTCCACGATAGATGCGCATCGAAGAGTTGGAGTTAACCAGTTGCTCCAGGACCTTGATGCTCTCGATATACCGCCTAATCGCAAGCGACAAATCATCCTTGCCATTTCGGATGGCGGCAAAGTCGCCGAGATACTTCCAGCAAATGCCCAAGTTCAAAAAATCATCCAGTTGTCGATCCTTGCTCGCATCCAGCGTTTCAAACGCTTTTCGCGCTTGTTCGTAGTATTGTTCCGCTTCATTCAGCTTTCCTTGCTGAGCCTGAAGTAGTCCGATGTTCGAAAGTCCTTTGGCGCGGTCGCGAAGGACCCCGCTGTTCTGGGGGCTTTTTTCGAGAAGTTTGCTCCGCCGTTTGTCAGCAGATTCTAGCAGTGCCAAAGCCGCTGGAATCTCGTGCAAAGTGTCGTGCAGCGTACCCAAGTTCATTTCTGCGTTGGCAAGTAGCTGGCTGGCTTCGATGTCGTTGGGCTCAAGCAACACCCGTTCTTTCCGCAGTTCGAGCGCCTGTTTGAGCGGCTCCGCAGCCAATTTGTAGTTGCGCTGGTCAAAGTAGAACTTGCCGAGCTCGGTCTTGACGCTTGACAGATAGGTGAGGAGTTTGGGGTTCTGGGGACTTTCCCGGTGCATCTTCTCCAAGATGCTCGTCGCTTCGTTCACCAGGTCGATTCCCTCCTTCTGTTCCCCCAATTGCAATTTCATGACTCCCATCGATGATTTTACGACGGCAATTTTTTCCGGCATCCTCTGGCTCTGTTCCAATTTGGTCAACAGTACCTCATAGGACGCGATGGCATCCTTCTGAATTCCCGCTCGGACTTCGAGCATCCCAGGTTGGTTGAATAACGTCTCGCCGCTAATTCGCAGTAGCAACTTGTCTAACATTTCCATAGCAACCGTTGTCGTCTCATCCGATTCCTTCTTGGCGGCCAAAGCCTGGCTTAGCCCAACCCACAAGCTGACAATTGCGAATACTGCCGCCACGCTCACAGCCGCAATCGCTCCAGCAATGACCGGATTTCTCCGGCACCAACGCACAAACTTTTCGGTTCGCGAGGTGGGGCGGGCGAGGATGGGTCTGTCGTCGAGGAACCGTTGCAGCTCGTCGGCGAGTTCCTGGCCGGTTTGATAGCGGCGAGCGGGGTTCTTTTCCAGGCACTTGAGGCAGATGGTTTCGAGGTCGCGCGGGATCGCCGGGTTAAGCCGCCGCGGCGAGACTGGCTCGACGGTCATCACCTGTTGCAGCGTCTCGCCCAGCGTGGCGGCTGTGAAGGGAGGTCGGCCGACGAGCGTTTCGTAGAACGTGGCTCCGAGGGAATAGACGTCGCTCCATTTTCCCATTTCTTCGTGCTTGCCGCGGGCCTGCTCGGGCGGCATGTAGCTTGGCGTGCCGAGCACGGTTCCCGTCGCGGTGAGCTGCGAGTTTTCCTGAGCGTTGGTCGCCAGGCCAAAGTCGGTGATTTTCGGCTCTTCGTACTTGTCCAGAAGGATGTTCTGCGGCTTGAGGTCGCGATGGAGAATGCCCGCTTCGTGGGCGTAGGCGACGGCGAGGGCCAGTTTGCGAATGATGATGGCCGCCCGCTGCGGTTGAAGCGGCCGCTCGCTGATGAGCTTGTGCAGGCTTTGCCCCTCGACGAACTCCATCGTGAAGAACGGCGAGCCGGCATGCTCACCCACGTCGTAGACGGCGACGATGTTGGGATGCTTGAGATGGGCGGCGGCCCGGGCCTCCACCATGAAGCGGGCCACCTCTTGCTCTTCCGCGAGTTGCCCCACCTTGATCAACTTCAGGGCCACAATCCGTTTCAGCCGCCGCTGCCGGGCCTTGAGCACCAGCCCCATCCCGCCGTGGCCAATCTTGTCGAGGATGTCGTACTCTCCGACTCGATCAAACGGCAGACCGGCAATCGCGGCTCCGCTCGGTGGCAAACTGGCATCCGATGCCCCGGCCGGAATCTCTCGGGCCATCGTGGCGTACATATCAGCCGGCGTAGTGTTCCCAGCAGCCGCACCGGTACCGGAAGCTTGAACGATGGTCTCTTGAGCTTGGGGATTGACCGGACCTGGACGCGGCTGGACCGCCGGAGCGAGCGTGCCGAACTCGTCGGCACTGCCAGGTCCGTCGGGTTTGTCCTGCCGTTCCGTCATTGTTTTCGCCTAGAATCTCGCTCTTCAGCCGTGGTTCACTCGCCGACTCGATACCAAACGCGGATAAACTGATGCCAGTGGACCGGCGACTCGCCGGTTCCCAAGGCGGGATCCTTCGTCCCTTCTTCCCACCGATTCCAAATGTTAGGGAGCACGACTGTTTCGACGTTGACCACGTTGATTTCGTTCTCCTTGATCCACTGATTCGCTTCCACCAGCGCCTCCTCGAACGACTCAAATTCCGCCGGCATGAAGAGCGAACCCTGCGAGGTCATTTCGGGCACAAAATCTTGATGGCGAATCATCTTGGTCATTCCTCGGAACTGCAATACAGCCCCTGCGATTCAATATACTTCTCGACGGCTCGAGGAGTGCGATAGCGCAGGCTGCGGCCATCACTCGCCCGCTGCCGCAGGTCTGTACTGCTCAGTTCAATCAGCGGCATCATCACCTGGCTCGCCCGGATGGCTTCCAATCTGGCGGCTGGGACGAGGCTCGTCAGTGGAGTGAAGTCCGGTTCCACGGAACCGGCTCGCCGCACGACGACGGGCGTCGCAAGCGACAGAATCTCCGCCGGCTCTCGCCACGTCGGCAGGTCCCGCAGCGAGTCCGCTCCCATCAGCAAGAAAAGCTCCGCCTGCGGCTGCTCCGCGGAAATGGCTCGAAGAGTCTCCACCGTAAAGCTCACTCCGCCCCGGTCAATTTCCAAGGAGGAGACGCGAAAGGCCTCGTTCCCCGATGTCGCCAGCTCCAGCATCTCCATGCGAGCTTTGGCGGGAGCGAGCACTGCCCCCAGTTTGTGAGGCGGAGCGGCAGCGGGAACGAACCAAACTTCGTCGAGCGATCGCTCTTCGCGGCAACACTCGGCCAACAGTAAATGCCCGTAGTGGACGGGGTCAAACGAGCCGCCGTAGATGCCGAGTCGCATGGGAGGAGTGGAAGCCATGCGCTCATTCTACCACCTACGGCCGCGTCCGTTCCGCCAGGCGAATCTGTCCTTGCAGGGTCTCCGTCCCGCGAATGATGTAGAAGATGACCGGTTCGTTCTTGGTCACTTCTTCGCGTTCCAGGATGTAGGCGATGTTTTCCAGCGAAGTCGTTTCCCAAATGTGCATGCCGACCAGCACGTCGCCGGTGCGAATTCCTTGCTGCCAGGCGGGGCTGCTCTTGCGGACGTCGTGGACTCGCAGACCCCCTTGGTAACGGGAATTAAGCTGCTTGAAATCGACGTCGTTCATCGGCGAAAGCTTGATTCCAAGCGTCCCCCAAACTCGTTCGCTCAATCCAGGCCGCCCGGGGCGAGCGACAGCGATCATCGCCAGCTTGCTGGTCACGGGAGAGTCCTTTCGAACCGCGGTGATCGCCAGTTCTTCGCCGGTGTGCTGGCCAAGGAAGGCCAACTCAATGTCCAGGGCCCGTTCAATCTTGCGGCCATTGATGGTGGAGACAATATCACCCGCCTGCAGGCCGGCCTTCTCGGCGGGGCTATCCTTCTTGACGCTGGTAATCGAGAAAGTCCGCCGCTCGGGCGTGATGATCGTCTTGCCGACAATTCCGTGCGACGACTGCTCCAGCTTCTCCACGTTCATGAGCCGGGCAGTCACGTCCAAGGCGTCATCGATGGGAATGGCAAAGCCAATCCCCTGGGCACCAACCCGAACCGCGACGTTGATGCCGATGGTCTCGCCGTCGATATTGATCAGCGGGCCGCCGGAATTGCCGGGGTTAATTGCCGCGTCGGTCTGAATCAGGTTGAAATACTTCTGATCGTCGCTGACTTGCACAGTGCGATTGAGGGCGCTGATCCGGCCAGTCGTTGTCGTATGCGGATAGCCATAAGCGTTGCCAATGGCGATGACTCCTTCGGCCTCCATCAGGTCGCACGAAGTGCCGAACTTGATGGGACGGAGTTCTTCCTTGAGGTCGACCTTGATTACCGCGAGGTCGGTCTTAGGATCATGGGCGATGAGCTTGGCGACCACGTCCCGCTCGTCGTGGAGCGAGACCTGAATCTGGCTGACCCCTTCCACAACATGGTAGTTGGTCACGATGTAGCCGCGGGGATCGATGATGATCCCCGTCCCCATGCCGTTGACCTGCTTAGCATCGTGGGCTTCGCCCCGCACGGTTTTGCGGCCGTGGATATTAACGATGGAAACCTTGGCTTCGGCGACCGCCCGCACGACGGAGTCGCGGCGGAGCTCGGTGGCCTGGGCGGTTCGAGTGGGGATCAGCGGCATCAGCGGCGACGCAGCTACCGCCGCGCACGCGAGTGAAAGGCCGGAGATCCAGCGGCGGGAGGCGGAACGGAGGCGATGATCGGGCATGAGGGGCTCGTCAAGGCTGGGGCAGTCAAGCCTGCGGACCGCCAACCTTTGCCGCGGGTGGTGGCGCTGCTTTTTTGGCAGCAGGCCGCGCGGAGGAATGGCGAGGGCGAGGAATCCACAAGGCTCATCGGTCCTGCCGAATTGACCGCTTGACGAGAGGGGGGAGCGCCCGCAGACTCGCCCTACCTTGACAGGGGGTGGCAAACTTTGCGGGCTGAAAGCCTGAAAGTTTTCCGGCGGCGGGATTTGCGGCAGATGGCACCGGGCTCGGCTGCGGCTTACTTGACGGACTCGCGAGGGAGCATCGCAGGTGTCGGCTCGCCGTTTGATTCCGGCAGCATGTGCGGAGCTAGCAGTTCCCCGTCGTGAGAGAGTGGAGCCAGCGGCAGGTAGGATGCCTGCGATTCGAAGACCGGATGCGTAGGCAACGGATGAAAGCGAGGAATGGGGGATGCTACTGCTGGGCTCGGCACTGGCGGAGGCAAGGTTCCATGGCGCAGCGGCCGGTGGTGACTGGCGAGCCCGCAGTTGCCGGTAACACAACCGCCTCCCTGCTGGCAAATTGGATCGCAACAGCAGCCCGCGAGCGCAAAGAGCAGAATGCCGCCGCAAAAGGGGACTGCTAGCGACGAGATAAGCCGAGAGGATGGCATCAATGACGTTCCAAGGATGTGTCGTCCTCATTATCGTCCCCTCCATCGGCATACTTTACGCAACCGGCAAATTCTGCCTTGGATCTGCAAGTTGTTTTTGTCTTTGCGGTCTCTTGGCAACTCCTTGCAGAAGCTGCAACAGGAGGAACAGGACAATGGGGACAAGTACATAGAACGGCCATGCTCGCCACAGCGGGGATTCCCGCAATGGAAGCTGCAACCCTTCGACAGTGGCGGCAATGAGCAGCGCGACGACGGTCAGCGAGAGCATCAAACAGCCGCCGACTGCCATGACGCCCTTGAAGGACTGTTCCTCGGAATGTTCCTCGCCGAAGAATTCGACTGCTCGCCCGCGATCCAGACTGCGGTCCACGCTGCTGGCGACTTCCACGTCGCGGCAAGCGGCCAGCCAGATTGTCCACTCTGGGTCTTCACCGGCGAGTAGCTGACTGACTGCAGTTAGGGCATGCTCGAATTCATTTTGGGACGGAAATTCTGAAGGAGATGCTGCAGCATCAACGCCGCCATGAACCTTCAGCACAGCCGCAGGTGCCAGTTCGGCAGATTGCGACAGAACCATCCGGCCGCGAGCACCAATCACGGAAATTCGGATCTCGCCGGCCTGCTCCGCCGGCATGACCGTCCAGCGAGCGGGGAAGGGCTGCTCTCCCGACAAATGGACCGACAAATTCTCCAGCGGAGGAAGTGCCTTGGATCTTGGTCCCAACGGATCGGCAGTCTCTCCCGCAGCCGCGCCAGTGGCATTCATCTTGCGAATGGCACCGAGCAAGTCACGAACGATGCCGACATCGCGAGCGAGCTGCGCCAGCACCTTGGGCCGAGTGCGGCTGGTCATTTGCCGCTCCATGAGAATCTGCTCGACGGGACCAACCGAAGCGGTGCCCTTCAACGCATGGATAGCGGCATGATTCTGCCCTGGAACAAAGGGCAAAATGATCCCGCCGCTGTCGCCGCGAATCATGTCGAGCTCAAACCCGACAATCGCTTCACAACCGGGATGAATCACGATCAGCGGCACCGCGGCTTGCACCAGTTTGCGAAGCTGATCATTCCGCCGCTCGTCAGCCGCAAAGCCGGTGCTGCGAGAAGGATCGAGCCGGCCGCGGGCGACGATGACCACATCGGCCAGTGTGCCAAGCAGGAGCGCCTCCCAGTCTTCGTTTAATCGAGCGTGAGGGGAGAGGGATTGCACTTGTTGCCGATGCTCCGCCGTGTCGAAGGCGGCAACCAGCGCATGGTCCCCCGCGGCAATGGCCCCGCGGATCAAGGCCAGCGTTTCGTCGTCGCAACCCAGGAGTGCCAGTTTCATTGCTCACAGCCTCCTGATGTGAAAGCCGCCATCGACATGAATCCGCTCGCCGGTGCAGAAAGGAATATCCCCGCGCACCAGTGCCGCCACAGTTGCGGCAACGTCTTCGGGCTGCCCCCAACGGCGAATGGGAGTCAGGCCACCGGCAATCAAGTCATCGTACTTCTGCTTGACCGGCTCGGTCATGTCACTGGCGATAATGCCGGGGCAAACTTCAAATACGTTGATGTTGTGCTGCGCCAGGCGGTCGGCAAACAGCCAGGTCATCATCTGCATGGCCGATTTGGCGATGCAGTAATCGGCCCGATTGGCGGAAACGGCCAGCGCCGAGATCGACGAGATATTCACAATCGTCCCGCGCTGAATCGTCTGCGCCTCGATCAGCCGTAGCATCTCGTTGGCAGCTGCCTGGGCCAGAAAGAACGGACCTTTCAGATTTGTGGCAAAGACTTCGTCCCAACCTTCCTCGGTCGCCTCCAGAATGTCCCGCCGGCCGGGTGAAGTGATCCCCGCATTATTCACCAGCACATCGAGCCGCCCGAAACCGGCAAGCGTCTCCTTCACCAGCCGCTGCCGATCCGCCTGAATTCCGACATCCGCCTGAATGGCCACGCCCTTTCCGCCGACCCCCGCGATTTTGGCAACGACCTCTTCCGCCTTGTCGTGACTGCGGACGTAATTCACCACAACGTCATACCCCTCTTGGGCCAGACGCAGAGCAATCCCATCCCCAATGCCGCGGGAGGCACCGGTGACAAGTGCGACGGGGTTAGAGAAATTCGAGGGCATGACTGGTGATTATGGGGTGATAAGGGGTGAAAAGGAGGTGTGATTCACGTGATTCTTGATTTAAAAATGCGATTCAAAATTCCATAAAGCACTGACGTTTAACGAGTTGCGAAAATGTTTTCCGCCAAACCGATCAATTCCTGATTGTACGTGTTTAGCCTGCTTGCTTTTTGGGGATGATAGCACGAATGATTGGCGTATGACGTTAGAAGAGGCTGTGGCGCGGATCGGGGAACTGGAGGGGCAGCTGAAGGCTGCGCTGGATCGGATT
>JBJXFF010000200.1:0-2931 GCA_046153945.1 Pirellulaceae bacterium | reverse complement strand
CTAGGAGTTTGTCCGAGATTGATCTGCTCACGAAGCGGGAAAAATGGGATCGTGTCGTTGTCTGGTGGGAATGGTTGAGGTCTCTGCAAAATAAGGATGCGAATCATGGATGATAGCGCCAAGCAGTTTCGGGCGTGGGATGTGATGGAAGGACGCCGCGAGATTTACTGTCCCGAGGAGACGCTTCTCCAACACGATCTCGTGTTCTTCTTGCTGGACCTCATTCCGCAACTGGACCTCTCCGCGTTTCACAAATTCTATTCCACCGACGGGCGCGGACAGCCGCCGTTCAACGTCCAGATGATGGTCACGTTGCTCGTCTACTCGTATGCCGTCGGCGTGTTTTCCAGTCGCAAGATCATGCTGGCCTGTGAACGCAACCTCGCCTTTCTGGCCATCGTCGGCAACGACCGTCCCAACTTTCGCACCATCAGCGACTTCCGCAAGGACCACAAGCCCGCGATGAAGCCGCTGTTCTTGGAAGTCCTGCGCGTCGCCGGAGAGTTGCAGATGGTCAAGCTCGGGAACCTCTCGACCGACGGCACAAAGATTCATGCCAACGCATCGCGTCATAAGGCCATGAGCTACGGATATATGGAGAAAGAGTTGACTCGGCTCCAGACGGAGATCGACCAACTGTTGGAGAACGCCGACCGCACCGATGCGGAACAAGACGCCGTGCATGGGAGCCGTCGTGGCGATGAACTGCCTGCGGAGTTACAGCGGCGCGAGGACCGGATCGCGAAGATCCAAGAGGCGAAGGCCCGCTTGGAGGCCGAGGCGAAAGTCCGTACGGACGCCAAACAACAGGAGCGTGATGCTGCTCAGGCCCAGCGCGAGGCCGAAGGCAGAAAGCGTCGCGGCAAGCTGCCAGCACCGATCGATCCCACTCCGGAAGACAAGGCTCAGACGAGCTTCACCGACCCCGAAGCGAAGGTCATGAAGCAGAGCAACAAGGGCTATGACTACTCGTATAACAGTCAGGCGACGGTGGACTCGGCGCATCAAATCATCGTGGCCGCCGAAGTGACGAACGCCGCCAACGACAAGCAGCAAGCCGTGCCTCAAGCGAAAGCGACTCTGGAAAATCTGGCGGCAGCGGGCATCGCGCTTCCGCGCGACGAGCAGGGCCAGCCGCAACCGATTCCTCACACCGCTGACACGGGTTATTACAGTGAAGCCAATGTGACCGAGGCGGCGGCCATGGGATTTGATCCCTATTACGCGACCGGTCGGCAGAAGCATCACCCGGCCCCCGAAGTGTTAGTGGGCGAACCGTCTGAGGCAGCGGGCTCCTCATCTGCAAGCCAGTCATTTGCGAGCAAGTCACAAAGCCCGAAAGAGGCAATGGCGGCGAAGCTGCGCACGGAGACAGGGCGGAAGCTGTATGCGGCTCGGAAGCAAATCGTGGAGCCCGTATTTGGGCAGATCAAATCCGTGCGTGGCTTCCGGCAGTATCTGGTCCGAGGCCTGGAGCCGGTGTCTGCCGAATGGCAATTGATCTGCCTGACGCACAATGTTCTGAAGATTTGGAGACATCAAATGCGTGTTCGTTGAGAATCGACAGGACCGGTGCGCGCCGAGGTCGGCAAAGACCTCTGGCGAGCACCCCAGCAACCCCAATCGGGGGACACAGCACAATTCTCGGACAAACTCCTAGCAGCCGTGCTGCTAACTTGTGCCTGCTCAAATTGGCCTTAGTTTTGCCTTTTTGAAGGCACGAAATACGGCACATCGTGCGGGCCGTAGCAATTTGCCGCAGAACTGACGCTGCTTGACACTTAGGATCCTGCCCATTAAAAGAATTGGCCCTGCGAGCGGGGTAAGTCTTACCGACTTGATCGGTATCACCACTTCCTAACAGCGGTGTCCCATAGAACTTACAACATCCAGTAACGACTCAATCTGCGGCGAATCCCCAATCCGCCATTGCCGATACGAGCCGCTGCTGGGCCAGATGCAGAGCCGGAAAGCGTCTCATGGCAAAGAAGAAGGCTGCGGTCAAAAAATCCGAGGTCCGCGTCGCTCCTGAGCGCGCCAAGGCGAGTGCTCCACCGGCCAACAAAAAACGGACTTCGGAACAAATCCTGGCTTCTGTGCAGAAACTCGATCAGGACATCCTGAAGCTGGTGAATGACCGGACGAAGCTCGCGACGGAGTGGATTCAGTCCCAAGAAAATCTGAAGTCCGCTTTGTTCTCGCCCCAGATCGACGACCAAATGGTTGCTGCAGTCCTCGAGAAAAATGAGGGCCCGATGCATCCGGATGCCGTCCGCAGCATCTATCGCCAACTCCTCAGTAGCGCCCGGCGGCAAGTGCGAACTCAGCGAGTGGCCTATCTCGGCCCCGCTTACAGCTACTCGCATCAAGCGGCTTTGGAGCGTTTTGGCGAGTCAGCGGACCTCATCCCAGTCAACACGATCGCTTCAGTGTTCGAAGAAGTGAATCGCGGGCATACCGAGTTTGGGATTGTCCCTATCGAGAACAGCACGGACGGCCGGATCGTCGATACGCTCGATATGTTTACTCGGCTGCCATTGAGGATTTGCGGCGAAGTGCAGGTCAGCATTCAGCACAACCTCTTGGCCAAGTGCCAACGCAGTGAGATTCTGGAGATTTACAGCAAGCCTCAAGCGTTCTCGCAGTGCCGAAACTGGATCAATCGCCATATGCCGCAAGTGCGGTTGCACGACGTCACGAGCACTTCGACCGCCGCCCAATTGGCCAGAGATAAGCCGGGTGCCGCCGCCATTGCGAGCTCACGAGCAGCCGCTGAATACGGACTGCAATTGATCGCCGAAGCAATTCAGGACAACAAGAATAACGTCACTCGTTTTGCCGTCATCGGGGATCAGACGCCGGAAGCGACAGGGAAAGATCGCACCGCACTCTTGCTGCAAATTCCGCATCGCCCCGGCTCGCTGGCGGATG
>JBJXFF010000197.1:0-51422 GCA_046153945.1 Pirellulaceae bacterium | reverse complement strand
CTTCCGGCACATCCTCTTCCACAATCACGCCGGTGGCCGCTCCGCTGCCGGGGTTGGTGATGGTCACTCCCAGCTTCACTTCCTGGCCAATCATGACTTGCTTGGGGGCGGTGTGTTCGATCTTGAGGAGGGGCCGGGTGGAGATGGTGCGAGCCGTCGCCTTGCCGGCGAAGCCGACCTGGGCGACGCTGCCGATTTCCCCTTCCTCTTCGGGCGTGATTTGCATCGAGATGGCGATTTCGTCGCCGGGCTGCATGGTTCCCAGGTTCCAGGTGAGCGTGCCGTCCGCCGCTTCAGTCGCCTGCGGCGTCGTCGCTTCCAGCCGTGTCCCCTTGGGAACGTGGTCGGTGACAATCACATCGTGAGCGGCGATCTGGCCGACGTTGCGAACGCGGGTTTCAAAATTGGCGAGCTTGCCGACCTGCACTTCAGCCGGAGCGAGCTTTTCCAGGGCGACCGACGGGGCCTGCATCCCTTCGAGATTCCGCTCGCCAGGAACACCTTGCGTGGCGGCCAACGCATGCGCGACCGGCGCGGCAACATGCCGACTTGCGGGGTCTTTGAGGGACGTGGCGGAGATGCCGGCCTTGGGGCCGTAAGGATTGGGGCGGAGTGGGCGAGTTTCGGCACCAGCTTCCGGCTCCGTGACTTCGGAATTTGCACCAGCACCGGAGAATGCGGATTTCGAGGGAATGGGATTCGCCCGAACGGTTCCGATTTTTGAAGGCGGGCGAGTGGTTGGCAGAGATGCAGGCCCAGCCGGCTGTTCGGCTTCGGGAGTTTCGGCTTCTGGGACTTCGGTAACTAGCGCTCCTTCGGCTGCGGGAGAAGCGTTTTCGCCTGTTGTGGGCTCTTCGGCCCCCTGGTTATCGTCATTCAGAGAATAGGCTCCTCCGCCGCCTGCGGGACGCGTTGGCGGACGAAGCCGATTGGGCGCGCCCGGTTTCTCCTCAGTGGGAGCTTCTTGCACGTATTGATTGTTGGCATCGCCGCCGGTGCCATATGCGGGAGCCTCTTCCGGCTGACCGGCGACTCCGCCGACAGGGACGACTTCTCGACCGGTTCCATAGGTGGTCTGTTCGTTGTCTTGGGTCGCAGCGCCCGCTCCGTACAGCGGCTCGGCTCCGGTAGTTCCACCGGCTTCGCCAGCGACTCCTCCTTCCGCGGCGGCTCCAGGTTCTGTTGTTCCAGGCGTCCCCTCTTCGCCGGCCTTCGCGACCTTTTTCGGCGTCGGAGTGCCCGGCTTCATCTGCTGGACCCCTTTGTAGACGGCAAAGCCGCCCACACCGAGGACGACGGCGACAATCGCCAGCCGCAGATTGACTTGCCCTGCAATGGCCTGCGTCCGTTTGAGAACATCCCAGATTTTCGACATGAGACACCTGGCGTTGTGGAAATTCCTTCCGACCGCGGAAGTCAATCCGCTTCCGCGGGATTGATCCTGGCCGCACAAAGCGACCTAATCAGCGGGGAAATACCAAAACCGGGTAAGCCAGGGAAGTCCAGCTCACAAGAAATCGCCAAAGCGATGGTAAATAGACTCAAGTCCAGTGCCCAGCTCATTTTCGGCAACCGACTATCGGCGGCCGCGTCGCACCGCGACAGTCGGTTTCACGGGAGCCGCTGCGGCAATGGTATGGAGCAGGCTGCCGTCGATATGCGGCACGGCAACTTTGCCAACCGCCTGCAGGTTGGTTCCCTTCTTCGCCGCGGCAAACGATTGCAGCTCAAGCGGCTTGGCGGCCACGGGAGCTGCGACGTTCGACTTCGCACTGCTAGCGGCACTGACCCGGCCGGCTGCCACCTCGGTAATGGTGGTACACTGGTCACACCCGCAGCCGGCGGCACCGGGAACCTTCAGCACTTGCAGTGGATTCTGGCTGTAATACTGGGTTGCCAGGGTGGCCCCGGGGGACAGCGGCTTCGTACTGTTGTCCAGTTCGCCGCCAGCCGATCCGCCCAAACCTCCACCACCAATACTGCCGCCACTTCCGCCCCCCTCACCAGTCGGTGGAGGAAAGAGCGGCTTGTTGAGCTGATTGATGACCAGCAAGATGTCCACCGCGCTGACGTAGCCGTCATTGTTCACGTCATAATACTTCTCGCCGGGCGGACGAATCGGAGGCAGCGGAATGGTGGTATCGTGCGTATTGATGTAGTTGATGCCGGCGAGAGCATCAACCGCCGAAACGGATCCGTCGTTGGTTACGTCCAAGGCGTTGACGGGATTGTGCCAGGGCCCGGAGATCTGGAAAAACCCGAAATTCATCTGGGAGATGCCGCTCAGTGCGTCTGGAACGTCGACCAGATGATACGGGGTGCTAGGAAAGGTCTGGTTGTGATACAGCTTGGGAACCACGGCCACGCGATACTGCCCCGCCCCGAGTTCGCCAAGGTTGTAGTAGCCAAATGAATCGGTCGTGGTGGAAGAGGTGGCTCCCCACTCCAGATTGTCCAGCACAACCTTCGTGCCCGCATGTCCCGAGGCGACTGCGTAGGCAATGTCACCCTGGGGGCGAACCAATTTCATCACATCGCTCTTGCCGGAGTTCAAGACACCGGTGGTATAGCGATCCAGGAGGACGCCGGAAGCATTGTAAATCTCCAGCCGGCCAACGCTTGCGCTGCCGCTGCTGATCGCCTTGATGTTGACTTCCGACACTCCCGAAGTGAAGTCAATTCTCAACTGGCGTGAACCATTCCAGGTGTCGACTGGCTGGGAGTCCGTAATGCTGTTATTAAAGAAAACCCTGCCTGCGCTGGATGCCGAATAGCTGTTGCGAGAATTGACCTTGTCATCGGCCACGTCGCCCCCCTGGGCGCTCAACGTTGCTTCAGGAGCAGCAGCGTAGTTCAGCAAAGCTCCATAAGGAAAGGAATCGGGATCAATTTTCTTGTGAAGGTCTAGTGGTTGACCAGAAGGATTGAGCAATTGCACTGTCCAACCTGCCAGACCGTTCTCCGTGCCGTCCCAAATCCCGCTGCCGTCGTTGTCATTGAAGACATATCCGCTGATGCCGGACTGGAGAGAGTTTTGCGGCTTGCTCTGGGAGAGGCTGGCGACGTATTCCACCGACGTCACCCCAGTTCGGTCATCCACGGTGCGAATCTTGATCTGACTCGTGCCGGCAATGACAGGGATTTCCAAATTCAGGTCGGTTGCGTACTTATGATAGTAGGGACCGATGGTCGTCCAGGTACCGCCATCGATCGAATACTCGGCCCGGTCAATCTGATTGATGGTGATATCGTCTCGCAGGCCGCTGGTATTTTCGTTCAACAAAGTGCGAACCTTCGACTTTCCAACAAACGTGAATGTCGAGTCGCTGCTATTGTATTTTCCGGTGCCAGTAAGACTGAATTTGACATCCAGCACGTCAAAAATGCCGTCCCCGTCGCTGTCCTTCCAGCCAATCATTTCCAGCGAAGGGGTGGAACTGGTGTGGGTGTCATACGCAGCATCCACCCTGGCCCCGCTGGACATGATGCTGTCGACGTGAGTTGACCCAGGATTGGACGTGCTATTCGTATTCTGCGTGTTGTAATAGCCTCGCGTTTGCTGGTAAGCCGTGCTTCCCGTGTTGTATTCGTCCAGAGCCCAGAACATGTGCCCCGTCTCATGGGCCACGATAGAGGCGGGACGATCCCCCGGCATCACAAACGCGTTGCCGCCAGCATAGGCAAAGGAGCGGGAGAACGCACTTCCGGGGGCAAATCTGCCGGCGCCGTCGTAATCCGGAATACTGTCGCCCGGGTTATCGTTGAAATCGGTGGCGAGATCGTAGGAATCGTCGACAACAAAAATCGTAAAGGCCCAATTGGAGTTATGGGCAATTCGCTGGGCATTGTTATAGGCCCGCAAGTCCGTCAGGAAATTTCCCGTCTGATTGAAGCCGACAGTGCCAAGAAAGTCATAGACCCAATTGGCGAATTCCTGGCTGGTCCTGGTGATCGGCTCATAGCCTGTGCGAACCGGCGAGTTTAGATAAGTCCAATCTTCGGTGAAATTGAGCAGTCCATGACGTCCCTGGTTATTGGGGACCTGATCCTGAATCCTGTCCAGCGTATCTTCCCACCACTTGAGGCCATCCGTGATCCGGGACTTAACGCTCGCTTTCTCGGCAGCCGTCCAGTTTTCGGTGCTGACGTCGAACGGAGCCACGCTGGAATCGGATTCCATCAGCACGACATTGACGTAAACATCGCCGAGCATGTACTCCGCGGTATCGTCGGGGAGCGCACCAAAAGGCATGCCGGTGAGGAGATTGCGATCTTCCAGCCGCTCGACGAAGCTCCGCCGAGTGCGTTCACGCATTTGCAAAGTTCGAGAGTCCGGTCGCCTACGCGCGGGACTTTTGCGGCCGAAGAATAGCTGCTTCATGGGCCTGACGAGTTACCTCTTGTGCGGGCTTATCGTGGGTTCCGGTCCGCGATAAGCCACAATCATTCGAGCCACCCTGTCGAAAGGCAATCCCTGTCCTTCGAGAATCGCGGCTGTCAAACTATCTTTACATCTTAATTGCTTGCGCAGTGGAGAGCAAGGAATTAACGGTAAAGTCAACGCAGACAGCGCCGCGTTCCTGCCGTTAGACGGGCGGCCGGGAGAAAAGTTCCGAGAATTCGCGTGGAAATCGCGATTGTAAGTTGGCTCCGCCATTCGCCTGTCCGTAAGTACTTGCTGAATAAGCGGTTGCACCAAGCTTATCGATGCTGCGTATCCGCTATCCAGCCTGCATTGGCCGCCAATTGACACGTTATCCCCGACCCCTTTGGAGGAACCGGCATAACCTTCCTGCACTAAATCGGGGACGAACCGCTTCGTCTGAACTGCCCCCCTTTTGCTGGCGAGTGGGCCTGCTATTTTGCTCCTTCTAGGAAATCAAACCCGACGGTTTGTCCCGCTGGAATCTTGCCTCAAGGAAGTCTCTGTGACCGGAAGCACTGTCTCTCTGCAATTGAATCCTGCCGAAGCGCCCCCTTCTCTGCCGCTCTCCGAAGGACTGCTGTCGGCGTCGCAGCCTTTCGTCGGTCGTTGGAACCGGCTGATCAGCACGTCGAACTGGGAAAAAGGCCGTATCATTTGCCAATGGCGGGATGAGCTGGTGGCCGGCGGTTCGCTGTCGGCGGAATATTCGGACGAAGCCTGGGGCAATCTTGTCGGCGGAGTAACGGGACAGCATGTCGGCCGTCTGCGGAGGGTTTATCAGCGGTTCGGGCAAACGCAGGAGCAATTCAAGGGACTCCACTGGAGCCATTTCCAATCGGCTCTCGACTGGAACGATGCCGAAATGTGGCTCGAAGGCGCAGTGCAAAGTGGCTGGTCCGTGGCTCGCATGCGGCAACAGCGATGGGAGACGCTTGGACGCGTGGAAGCGGATCGTCCCCGCGAAGAGGATGTCAAAGCCAGCGAACTCGACGAAGACTTCGTCGCGAGCAATGAAACCGCCCGCAGCAAGGAACCCCCCAGCGAAATCACCGGGACTTACGGAGAAGTTCAAGGCCCTCGCTTGGAAGGTCCGGATTTTGGAGACGACGAACCCGGATTGGATCGGACTAGCATTTCTGGGTCAGAGTGGGAAGCATCCGCA
Organism: Pirellulaceae bacterium; assembly: GCA_046153945.1. GTDB lineage: Bacteria > Planctomycetota > Planctomycetia > Pirellulales > Pirellulaceae > SXOA01. Next base: position 45,834 of record JBJXFF010000197.1, on the reverse strand, counting down.
CCAGCACCGGTCGATCTGGTCCGCCCGTTCGAGAATTTGCCCGAGCTGCCCGATGATCTGGCCGACGCCTTCGAGTGCTTCAAACTCGCCGTGCTGCATCACAAGACAGACGGCTGGCGGCAGATCGCACTGAGCGATGTGCTGCGCACGTTGGAGGCGCTCAAGGCACTGGCGGAAGCACCGTCGTCAGAAGCAGCGCCGTTTTAGCGACGGCACACGGCGGATTAGCTGTAAAGATTAATCGCCTTCACAATCTCTCCCAGATCATTCGGCACAGCTACCGCCCGATTTGCGAACGAAGCCCGCCGCACGCCGCGGCTGCCAAGGACTTTGTTGAACTGTTCCTGGTCGGTGGTGTGGTATGCGACTGTGGCAGTGGGGTCCTTGAGCTGATGGCCGGTGAGGATGCAGACCACCCGGTCATCCGCGCCAATCACTCCTTGATCCCGCAGCAGTCTCGCCCCCGCCACGCTCGCCGCGCTCGCCGGTTCACAGCCGATGCCGCCGGAACCGACCTTGGCCTTGGCGTCGAGAATTTCCTGATCGCTCACCTGCCGCACGACTCCTTGCAGGTCGTCGAGCGCTCGCAGGCACTTTCGCAGATTGACGGGGCGATTGATTTCAATTGCGCTGGCAATTGTGTTTGCCTTGCGTCCAAGCTGATCAAGCTCTTTGAAATAGTGATCGGCAATGCTCATGTTTGCCTCACCGCCGTTCCAACGCAAACCGCGGCGCTCATACAGCTCATAGAGCGTATCAGCACCGGAAGCATTGATCACCGCCAGCCTCGGCGTCCGGTCGATGAGGCCCAGGGCCTTCAGTTCCGCGAACGCCTTGCCGAAGGCGCTGCTGTTCCCCAGGTTGCCGCCCGGAACCACGATCCAGTCCGGCACTTCCCAGCGAAGAGCCTCCAGCACGCGGAACATAATCGTCTTCTGCCCCTCCAGCCGGAAGGGATTCACGCTGTTGACGAGGTAGATCCCCAGGTCGCGCGAAACTTCCTGCACCCGGACCATTGCGTCGTCGAAGTCGCCAGCGATTTGAATCGTGAGGGCCCCGTAGTCGAGCGCCTGCGAAAGCTTGCCGTAGGAGATTTTCCCCGAGCCGATGAAGATGACCCCCTTGATGGTCCGCACCGATGCGCAGTACATGGCAAGCGAAGCGCTAGTGTTCCCTGTGGAGGCACAGGCAGCTCGTTTTGCTCCAGTCGCCTTCGCATGCGTAAAAGCGGCGGACATGCCGTTGTCTTTGAAGCTGCCGGAGGGGTTCATCCCCTCGTGCTGTAGGTACAGCCGGCCCGGCTTCATGCCAACGAACGAGCCGACGGAGTCGGACTGGTAAAGGAGCGTTTGCCCTTCGCCGACGGTGACTACGCTCTCCGGCTTGGCGAAGGGGAGCAGCTCGTGGAACCGCCAGACGCCGCTGAAGCGAAGCGGCTCATAGCGGCGAGACCAAGTTTCCTCGAACCAGCGGAGCGACTTGGGGACCGCCCCCCGGTTCCAGTCGTATTGCACGTCCAGCAGGTCCCCGCACTTCGGGCACGTCACCCGCACTTCCTCCACGCCGCACGTATAGCCGCAGGTCGGGCTGATGCAGCGCTGGAAGGCAAAATCGGAAAGGGGCACGGCTGGAAAGTCTTATGGGCAAAGGGGTTGTTGCAAGAGATAGGTCTAGTTTAGGGGAGGGGCTGAAAACGGGCAAGGCGAAGCTGAATTGGGAAACAACCTGCCCAATCTTTTGGGCCGCACAACGATTACACCTTTACTTGCCGCGGCCATCGGCCGGCTGTACGTTCATAAAGAATCCACTTCCTTGTTTGGGACATTTGCAATCCATGAAAAACGTCCTCATCCTCAGCACGCTGCTTCTCTTCGTCCACGGGTTCCCATTTCAGGGCGTCTCCGCGGAGCCAACCTATGCCGAAAAAGCCACGGAAAAATTCCGCGAAGTAACAACCGGCGAATCGTCGGGCATCGCGGTCCTGGTTTCTCGGGATGGGAAAATCGTTTTCCAAGGGGGCTTCGGTTTCGCGGACATCGCCACAAAGGAGCAGGTCACGCCGGAGACCAAATTCCGCATCGGGTCCGTCAGCAAACAATTTACTGCCGCGGCGATTTTGAGACTGGCGGAGGAGAAAAAGCTCAGCCTGGACGATTCGCTGGCTAAGTTCTTTCCTGATTTTCCGAACGGCGAGGAAATCAAGGTGCGTCAACTCCTGACGCACACTTCCGGAATTCACAGCTACACCGCCAAGCCCGAATTTCTGGGCCGCGTGAAGGACCCCATTGAGCCGGAGAAGCTCATTGCCTGGTTCCGGGACGACAAGCCCGATTTCGCCCCCGGCAAAGGATTTCTCTACAACAACTCGGCTTATTTCCTGGCTGGAGAAATCGTCGCCAAGGTGTCGGGCAAGCCGTTTGGAACCTACCTCCGCGAGACCTTCTTCGAGCCGCTGGAAATGAAAGATACGGGAGTCTTTGTGAACTCCGCCCCGCCCACGGGCATCGCCAAGGGATATTCGCTCATCAATGAAAAACTCGAACCGGCTCTCGATTGGGATATGACTTGGGCTGGGGGCGCGGGGGCTCTGTACTCCACGGTCGGCGACCTCTTTCGCTGGAATGAAGCTCTCTTCGGCGGCAAAGTTCTGAAGGAGGAGACTCTCAAGGCGGCGACCACGCCGGTTGAATTGCCGGCGAATGTCGAGGGAATGAGCTACGGCTATGGGTTGACGATGCTGAAAATTAGGCGGCTGCCGGCGGTTGCGCACGGCGGCGGCCTCCACGGTTGGTCGACCTATCTGCTGCGACTGCCCGAACAGCACTGCACCGTGGTCGTGCTCACGAACGCCATGCCGGGTTCCCCCAAGCATTCGCCCAGCACGATAGCCCACACGTTGGCGGAAAAACTGCTCGCGGACGAGATCGCCAAATTGCCGGAAATTGCCGAGGACAAAACGATCGATCCGAAAACCTTCGCCGACTTCGTCGGCCGGTACGATTACAAAGACGCGATTATGAAGATTTCCGTGGAAGGAGACGCCATCTATTCGCAGATCACCGGCCAACCGAAGCATCGCATCTACCCCAAGACGAAGGACACGTTCTTCTGGAAAGTCGCCGACGCGGAAGTCGTTTTTCTGCGGGACGACAAAGGCCAGGTGACTGCCGCTCGACATACCCAAAACGGCAATTCCTTCCGGGCGGCGAAATTCGCCAAGGACGCCATTGAACTGACGCCCGAGCAGGCGGAGTCGTTCGTCGGCCAATATCGCTACGGACTGTTCGTCGTGATGACCGTTACTCGCGACGAATCGCAGCTCTTTGCCCAACTGACCGGCCAGCCGAAAAACCCCATCTTTCCGACGTCGGAGACGGAGTTTGAATGGCGGGTCGTCGAAGCCAAGGTGAAATTCGACAAAGACAAGGACGGGAAAGTGATCAAGGGGACGCACACGCAAAACGGCAACAGCTTCGACGTTCCCAAGATCAAATAGTCAGCGCGGCCCTAAAAATGTTCAGTCGTATTGCCCAGCAGTATCAAGGAAGCACCGCCGTTGTCATTGGCGCGGGTGGAATCGGCGGCGAGATCATCCGGCTACTCGCGCCGAGCGTAGGGAAGTTGGTCGTTGCCGATTTCAACGAGGCGCTTCTGGCCGGACTTGAGGACGCACATCCATCAGCGCTACTGACGACGAGAAAGCTTGATGTCTCCGATAGCAACGCTGTCAATGACTTCGCGAACTTCGTTGTTACTATGGTGGGGCCGCCGCAGTTCCTGTTTTATGCCGTTGGCATTCTGACCATCGAGCCCTTTCTGGCGACCACTACCGCGGACTGGGATCGTGCCGTCGCCATCAATCTCAATGGGGCCTTCTACTGCACGAAAGCGCTGGCCGAATTGATGGTGCCGCAAAAGCGCGGAAGCATTCTCCTCTTGGGCTCCATCGCGGGCACCAAGGCTCGCTCCGGCTCGCGGGTGAATCCGGTTTACAACACCACCAAAGCCGGCCTGGCGGCATTCGTGAATGCCACGGCAATGCAGCTTCGCTCCCACGGGGTCCGGATCAACTGCATCTCCCCCGGTCCGACGGTCACCACCATGATGGACATCCAGCCGGCGGCGGTGCATGCCTCAGTCCGCGAAATCACGCTCGACCAGCGAATGAACAACCCCGCCGAAGTCGCCGAACTGGCCCTCTTCGTAGCCGCCCACGGCCGCTTCACCGGCGAAGACGTGGGCCTAGGTGGCGGTGCCGGCTTGGGGGGATAGTGCAGTCGCTTGATTGCCAGTGGCACACGTTGGCAGCGGGGGATTATCGTAACCCGCAGCGCCAGCGAGGAAGGGATAGACTCTCCCTCGCGGACGCTATGGGTTTTTCTTCTCACGTTCCCTGCGAAAACAAGGGAGATTCTGCGGCAATTCAGCCGCGGAAGCGGCGATAGAACCCAGCCCACAGCGATGCTGTGGGTAAACGGGAATGACAATTACAAAACCCCGGCAGGGGTGAAAGAAGGATGGTTTTTGGCGCGCCCCCTCGCGAGCGCGAGACGAACGTCGCCGCGGGGGAATCCACCTAATGGATGCTTTCCCAGGCTACGCCCATTCTTTCGCCGCTGCCGCGGCTCTGTTTCCCTGTCGCCGTTTTACCCACGGCTGCGCCGTGGGCTCGGTTCCAGTCGCCGCTACCGCGGCTGCGACACGGCTACCCGCAGCAAATCCTCGTTCCCACGGTCTCCGTGGGAACGCCCTTTTTCGACGCTCCGCGTCCTCGCATCCCAGACGTTACACTCCTCATCGCCGCACGACGCGGAGCGTCAAAGCCGTGTGTTTCCACGCAGAGCGTGGGAACAAGGACAACATTGACTTCTCGGATACGAATGGCTAGGTTGTCACGCCGTGGCGCGCGATAACAACTAGTTCGCCGGCGGAGAAGGGATCGAATGAGCGAGCGTCTCGACCAATCAGGGATGTTCGCGACCTCGCCTCAAAACCGATCGAAGGAGTCCCGGACTCAGTGAGACCATGGTTGGATATTCTGGATAAACAATGGGGATGTCGCTAGTTAGATCGCAATCTCACATGCCAAAGAACAGCACCACAATTGGAATTATTATGTCGTTCCTGATTGGCGCGCTGCTTGGATCTCTCCTCACCGTACTCTATTTCTCGTCGTCAAATCCTGAGCCGCAGATCACGCTGAACGGACTGGCCGTGCTTGACACAGCGTCACACCAAGACATGTACCTTAACAACGCAATTCATCTCGATGGTCCCGCAACAATCAACGGCCCAATCTATTTGCGTTTTGCCGACGATAAGATGATGAACGGCGCCATCGGAAAAACGGTCTCTGTAAGCGGGTCCCTTACTGCCGTGAAATTGGATAACGGCACGTATGTTACCGAAATGACCGTGCGGAATACGCAGCAATTTGGTCAGTAACACAGAATCGAGTCGAGCGATATCGGAGCCTTTTCATCTTCAATAACACGCTCCGAAACCAATGCCTCATACGGAGTCGCGATAGCCTTTTTGGCTACTTAAACTCCTGCTCCGTTCCCGGAAACTTCCCGCTCTGCACGTCGCTGATGTAGTTCTTCGCGGCATCCGAGATGATGGTCCGGAGGTCGGCGTATTGTTTGACGAAGCGGGGGACGTAGCCGCTGGTGAGGCCGAGGAGGTCGTTGACGACGAGGACCTGGCCGTCGCACCCCCCCCCTGCCCCGATGCCGATGGTGGGAATGGCGAGTTCCTGGGTGATCTGGGCGGCGAGCGGGGAGGGAATACATTCCAGCACGATGCCGAAGGCACCGGCATTTTGAGCGGCGCGGGCGTCGTTGAGGAGTTTTTCGGCATCCCGCTGGACTTTGTAGCCCCCCATCGTGTGGACGCTCTGCGGGCGGAGGCCGGCGTGGGCCATCACGGGGATTCCCGCGGCGACGAGGCCGGAGATCACGTCCGCCTGGTCGGCTCCCCCTTCCAGCTTCACCGCCTGGCAGCGGGTTTGTTTCAGGATGCGGCCGGCGCTTGCGATGGCGCTGGGGACGCCGAGGTGGTTGGTGGGGAACGGCATATCGACGATGACGAGGGCCTGCTGCACCGCCCGGCCGACCATCTCCGCGTGGTAGACCATTTCATCGAGCGTGACCGGGAGTGTGGTTTCGTGCCCCTGCACCACCATGCTCATGCTGTCCCCGACCAGAATGCAGTCCACCCCCGCCCCGTCGAGAAGAGCCGCCATGCCATAGTCATAGGCGGTGAGCATGGAGATTTTTTTGCCGGCCTTTTTGAAGGCGACAAACTCCGGCACGGTCAGGCGATGGGGACGGGTGGGCATGGGGGAGGGGAATGTTTTCAGTTTTCAGTTTTCAGTTTTCAGTTTTCAGGAACTAGATTTCAGATTCCCATTTGCCTGTTTTTTACCACGGTCTTCCTCGGCCGCCGCCGCCGATTTGTTGCAGGGCGAGATAGCTGCTGTAGGCCATTGAGCCGAAGAGCATTCCCATCATCATGTTTCCCGAGAGGAATCCGACGACGGCCACCACAGCTCCTGTAAACACACTCAGCCAAAGGGATCGAGACAGCCCCCCCCAGGGGTCCTTGGCCACCATCACGGCTTGGGCAATCTGCCCGCCGTCGAGCGGAAACACGGGCAACAAATTGAGAAGCCCCCACATGATGTTGAATTGAAGCAGCAGATTGAACATCACGATCAGATTCAACTTGTCGGAAGCCTCCCGAGGGTTATCGCCAAAAACGGCCATCGGCATGGGAATCAGGCCCTCTGACCATTCGATCTGTCCCCGTATCGCATAGAGAATGGCGACGACGATGCCCGCCAAGACAAACCCCGCTCCCGGCCCAGCCGCTGAAATCAGCACTTGTTCGTAAGTGGATCGACTGCCGCGCGAGCGAAAGCCGCCAAACGACGAGCCGCTCCCTTCGATTGCCAGTCCCCCCATGATGTACAGCACAATATGGGACTCGCGGCCGAACCGCCGCATCATCAGGGAGTGACCGAGTTCATGAACAAGGATGGAAACAAAGGCCACGCAAATGGCAATCACCACGAACATCGGCTGATGCACGTTGAATCCCAAAATGAGCCCCAGCAACCAGAACAGCGGATGGACGCGCACGGGAAAGCCCAGCACCTTAAAGTGCAAGTCGTACGGCGTCTGTCCCGGCTCCGCAAGCAACACGTATGTCTTCTCCCGAAAACTGAAAACTGAACACTGAAAACTGAAAACTAACCCTCAATCAGCAGCCCGCCAAACTTCCGGTCTCTGGCTGCAAAGTCCTTGATCGCCTGATGCAAATTCTCAATCTCAAACTCCGGCCAGCAACGCTGGGTCACCCACAATTCCGCATAGCTGATTTGCCAGAGCAAAAAGTTGCTGATCCGCATTTCCCCCGCGGTCCGTATCAATAGGTCCGGATCGACCATCCCGGCTGTATATAACCGGGACTCTAGTTCGGTCTCATCAATTTCCGCCGGCTCAAGTTCGCCCGCCTTCACGTCCGCTGCCAGGCTTTTCACCGCGTCAATAATTTCCCCGCGGGCACCATAGTTAATCGCTAGGCAAAGCCGCGTGCCGGAGTTGGTGCTGCTCATCCGCACCGTCTTGTCCATCTCTGCGAGCGTGGAGTCTGGGATACCCTCCCGCCGGCCGATGACGCTGACCCGGACGTTTTGTTTCATGATCGTAGTCCGCTCCTCGATCATGTACTGTTCCAACAGGTGCATCAGGAAATCGAGCTCTTGCTGGGGGCGCTTCCAGTTTTCGCTCGACAGGCAGTACAGGGTCAGTTGCTCCAGCCCCAGACGGGCCGCTTCCTCCACGGTCCTGCGGACGCTGGCGACCCCTCGGCGATGTCCTTCGATCCGGGGCAGATTGCGGCGCTGGGCCCAGCGGCCATTCCCATCCATGATGATGGCAATGTGCCGGGGGCGGCGATCCGGGGGAATTTCCGCCAGGTCGGGGGTAATGGAGGGGGTCGTCACGGCAGGGTATGATGTTTCGCGGGCTGCCGGGGCCGCCGTTCGTTCGGCTGGGCAACCCATGGCTTCCGCTTCTCTACTATACCAAAGGGTATCTCATTCTGACTTCTGCGGCCCCAAGATTTGCCCGCCCGCGGCGAATTCCCACCGGCTGAAATCTGCATCCTTTCCCGGAGTATCCCCATGTTCAAGCGTATTTGCTTATTCTCACTCCCGCTCCTGCTCACCGGTTCCGTGGCATTCGGCCAGGTGACCATCACCCGAAAATTCAATGAAGGTGAAAGTTACAAGTCCAAGACATCCTCCAAGACCACCCAAAAGCTGACGATTGCCGGCCAGGATGGCGGAACGACGTCCAACACTGTCATTGAGCAAAAGACGACCAATGGCAAGAAAGATGCCGACGGAAAGCTCCCCATTACCGTGGACACGAGCGTTCTTTCCGCGGAAATTAGCTTGCCGGGCGGGATCAACATCAAGTTTGACGGGAAGAATCCGGACGCCAAAGTCGAAACCGGGGGAAATCCCATCGCGGAACTCGTGCTGGAAAAGCTAAAGGGCAATGCCAAGATGACGACCACCGTCATCATGGCCAAGGATAACACCGTCGCCGATGTGCAAGGCATCAAAGCCGACAGTGGAGTCAGCGCGGACGACATCAAGGAGGAGTTCGCACAGCAACTGAAGATGCTCCCCAGCAAGCCGCTGAAGAAGGGGGACACTTGGGAGGCTGAAGTGAAGGTGAATCTGGGCTCGGGGCAGATTTTCACCCTCAAGCGGAAGTTCACGTTTGAAGGTGAGACCACCAAGTCCACTGTGGATTCCACGCGGAAGGTGCTGAAGATTACGTCGGTCGATTCGGCTGTTACGTTTTCTGTGAAGGAAGGGGGCGCTCCCTTCAAAGTGAGCAAGAGCGAATTGAAAGTGGACGAATCGAAGAACGTCACTCTGTTTGATCCCGCCATTGGACGGACCATTGAATCGAACTCCGTGCTGCGAGTCAGCGGCAAGATTGCCCTGTCCGTGAACAACATGGACCTTCCCGGCGATCTCGATTTGACCCTGAGCAGCCAGATGGAAGAAATCAAGTAACTTCGCGGGAAATGACCAGTCCGCGAGCGTCTTTGATGGGGCTCGCCGACCGCAATTGGGGGAGAATGTGCAACACGAACAGCCGGCCAAATCGACATTGATTCCCCGCTTCAGCCTGAAGTGGATGCTCGGTTTCACGGCGGTGGCGGCACTGTTTTCGCTCGTGCTGGCACAGGCCGCTAATGGCCAGCCGTGGGCAATCGGTGTCGTGATCGCCCTGGGGAGTTTGGTGCTGGTGTTTGGCACCTATGCCTGGTTTTTTGCGATGGCCTGGGTTTTGGCCCTCGTTCGCCGGAGCATCGCCGGCCGGCCGCAGGCCTCTTCTCCATTTGCCAGTGCCGGCCCGCCGGCGCAGCTCATTCCCCCGCGTCAGCCCGAGTAGCCGTCTGCTTCCTTCCACTTTTGCCGGGGTCGGTGCATGGTCCACCAAATCGTAAAGCGGCTTAAGAGGTTCGGCCTGACTTTGGTGGCGCTTGCCGCGTCGCTTGTCCTGGCGAACGCATGTCTGGCGCAAAATCAGCAAAAGATCCATCTGCCGAATCCAGGCGTGAAAAATCGCTGCGGTCTGACTATGGATCTCGATGCCCGCGGTTCGGAGTCCAACGGCTATCGTCCTATTCGTGTCAAACTCAGCAATCTTCCCGCCACTGCCAACACGTTCGATCGCCAGGTTCGCGTCACGCTAAAAATGATGTATGGCCAGTCCGTCTACGGGCAACTGGCCGTTTCCCAAGTCGTGGAGATTCCCGAAGGGTCCACCACCGGCGAAGCCGTCATTTCCATGCCGAGCGACGGTCAGGGGTACTACATGAGTCTCGAGGTGCGGGAAGGCGGCCAAAAGCTCGAGGAACTCAGCAGTACGTATTTGCCGTTTAACGCCCGCGGTGGGTGGGGAGTCGGAGACGAGGCATTCCCTTCGGTCCTCTTCGTCAGTTCCACCATTCCGGATCGGGCAAAACGCGATCAACTGTTCGCCGAGAATTTGGGTCAAATTCCGGAGACTGCGCCGACCAATCTCATTCCCGATATCCGCAACCTCGCCGCCAGCACCCACGACCGCAACGCCAACCGCTCTTATGGACAAATCACGGACCGCTCCTTGCTGACACTCGTCGAAAACTATCCCAGCACCGAACTTCTGCCCCCCACGGAGCTTCCTGATCGCTGGATTGATCTCAGCACTTACGGAATCCTCTTCATCTCCCGAGAGGATCTCCAGTTGCTGGCCACGAAATTCCCGCAGCGAAAACTGGCCATCGAGCAATGGCTGGCCCAGGGGACGGTCCTCGTCGTCTTCGACGCCGGCGAAGGATACGAGCATCTGACGGAAATTGAGAAGCTCTTGGAACTTCCCCCACTCCCCGAAGCGGGAAAAAAGGGAGTTCCCTTCCGCGATTGGTCGCCGGCCAAGGATTCCGGCCAGGTGAACAATAAGAAGTATGGCAATTCACCGCAGAGCAACCAGGCTTTTTCTGGTATGGCGATGCCGGTAATGCCAACCGGCCCCGCAGGAACGACCAAGGAGACGACTAAATTGGCCTCCAAGGATCCTTCGAAAAAAACGTCGCTGGTCCCGCCCTTTGTTTCACGGCCCGCACATTTGGGGTGGCTGATCGCCATCGGAGAAAAGAATCCATTTCCCGGTGAGGTCAGCGAATGGGAGCAACTTCTCGCTTCCATTCCCGATCAGCGTGAAAGCTGGTCCTATCGTCATGGAATGACCCTGCGTGGCCGCAACGACGACTTTTGGAACTGGCACATTGCCGGGGTCGGGGCTGCCCCCGTGTTTTCTTTCATCCTGCTGGCGACGCTGTTCGCCATCGCCATCGGTCCGCTCAACTACCTGTTTCTGGGAAAGATTCAGCGACTCTCCATGTTGCTGTTCACGGTTCCGGCGGGGGCTCTCGTCGTGACGATCGCTCTCTTCCTCTACGCGATCGCCACCGACGGCTTGGGGGTTCGCTCGCGGGTCCGCGGCTATACCTTGCTTGATCAGCGTTCGGGACAAATGGTTTCCTGGTCGCGGCAAACTTACTTTGCCTCTATCGCTCCCTCGAAGGGACTGAAATATCCGGCTGACACGCTCGTTTTCCCCATGCTCATCAAACAAAACGAAGCGGGGAGCACCTACCGGGCCCTCGACTGGGAACCTGACGGCCAACGGCTGAGGTACGGATTCCTGGCGTCCCGCTCACTCGGACAGTTCATGGTGGTGCGCTCTGCCAAGAGCGACACGCATCTCGAAGTGACCGAGCAAAAATCCGCTCCTCACATCCAGGTTCGCAACACGCTCGGGACCAAGGTCCAGTTCCTCGTCCTGCGTGGCAACCTGGGGAACTATTACGCGGCGGAGAATCTCCCCCTGGATGCCACTGCCGAGCCCGCAGCGGCCAAGGAAGACGACGCTCGAGACGCATTGACCAAGCTCATTAATAAGCAAGAGCCGAATTATCCCGACGGATACTCCCCCACGATTTCCGGCAATGCCTTGCACCGAATGTTCCGCGGCGCATTTCCCCCGGGAGGCGGATACAGCGCCGTCAACACGTCCGCCAGCTTGATGGAGCGCAGCATCCGGGAAATCACCTCTTCCAAAGGGGAACTCCTAGAACCTGGCACTTACCTGGCCATCGTGGATATTACCCCCGACGTCCCAATGGGAGTTCCTAATTCCAAGCAAAAGGACAGCCTGCAAGTGATTCGAGGAAGATGGTGAGGGAAGGCAAATCCGAAAACTGAAAACTGAACACCCATTACCTAACCCAATTCCCACGATCCCCCTTTTCGACTTTCGTGCTTCGAATTTCGATTTTTGCATTCCCCTATGTCTCATCCCATGATCGAGCTTCGCCGGCTGCACCGATTCTTCGGAATCACGCGGGCCGTGAACGATGTCTCTTTTGAAGTGCCGAAGGGAGAAGTGTTCGGCTTCATCGGCCCCAACGGCGCGGGGAAGACGACCAGCATGCGAATCCTGGCCACGCTGGAACTCCCCACGTACGGCGACGCCTACATCGACGGCTTCTCGTGCATCAACGATCCCGACCGCGTCCGCCGCCGCCTCGGCTTCATGCCCGACTACTTCGGCACTTATGCCGACGTTAACTGTTACGAGTACCTCGATTTCTTCGCTCGCTCCTACGGCTTGATGGGCCGTCAGCGGCACCAGGCTCTCCAGCACACCATGGGCTTTACGAAGCTCGACGAGCTCGCTCACAAACCCATTCGCGGCCTCTCCAAGGGGATGAAGCAGCGGCTCTGCCTGGGCCGGGCCATGATTCACGATCCGGCGGTGTTGATTCTCGACGAGCCGGCGAACGGCCTCGATCCCCGTGCCCGTATTGAGCTGCGGGAAATGATTCGCGCCCTCGCCGCGGACGGAAAAACCGTCCTGGTCAGTTCGCACATCCTTACCGAGCTCGCCGAAATGTGCGACCGCGTCGGGATCATCGAGCGGGGACAGCTCCTGGCCGTCGGCACCGTGGAAGAAATCCAGCGCGAGCAGCAGCCGCATCGCGAGGTGAAGGTGCGGGTGCTCGGCGGGGCGGAGGGTGCCCGGCAATGGCTGGCCGCCCGCAGCGATGTGAACGATGTGATGGTCACGGGCGAAGAACTCAAATTCTCCCACCCGGGGGATCGCGATAGCGAAGTCCTGCTCCTCAAAGACATGGTCCTGGCCGACTTTCGGGTAGCCGAATTCGCCAGCCACAGCCAGTCGCTGGAAGACGTCTTCATGTCCGTTACGCGAGGTGTCGTGCAATGACGATGGCCCAGCCTAGCGGCACGTCCACCGGCCCGGCAGCCGGCGCGACCTCCCATCCCCTCCCCTCCCCCGGCGAACCCGGGGCCATTTCTCCGCCACCCCCAGCCGCGGAGACGTGGCGCGAAAAGCTGATTCGCTGGGGGCTTCGCACCGAAGTGGTGCTGGACAAAATCGGTGACCACGTTAACCCGATTCTGGTGAAAGAAGCCCGCCAGTCGATGAAGAGCAAGCAGTTCAGCGTCACCTTCTCGCTGCTGCTCATCCTGAGCTGGGTTTGGACCGCCATATTCGTAGCTTTCACGGTCCCCGACGTCTTCTACGAATCCTGGGGGCAATTCCTGCTGATTGGCTACATTGTAATTCTCTCCATCCCGCTCTTCATCGTCGTCCCCTTCGCAGCGTTCCGCTCGCTCGCGGCGGAAACGGAGGACGGCACCTTTGAACTCCTTTCCATCACTTCCCTTTCCGCCCGCCAGATCCTGCTGGGAAAACTCGGCAGCGCCATCCTGCAGATGATGGTCTATTATTCCGCCATCGCCCCCAGCATCACATTCACTTACCTGCTCAAGGGCGTCGACATCGTCAGCATCGGCCTGTTCCTGCTCCACTCGTTCGTCGTCTCCGTGGTCCTGGCAATTATCGGTCTCCTGGCGGCCACCATCACCCGCGCTCGTCACTGGCAAGTCCTGGTATCCGTCGTCTTGATTGCCGCCCTGCTCTTCGCGGCCTTCATCGCCGACTACATCTTCATTGCTTTGGCGGTGGTTGGCATTCCGTTCGACCAGCCTGAATTCTGGGTCGGCAACCTGGCCCTCCTCAATTTCTGGCTGGCGTTTGGAGCCCTGTTTCTCATCATCGCTGCCGGCCAGATCACCTTCGCCAGCGAGAACCGCTCCACCCCCATCCGCTGGATGCTCTTGGCCATCCAGACCATGTGGATCGCCTGGATGATTTTCCTCTGGCGGTGGGGTGCGGAGTCCTATAGCGAGGCCGCGCTCTGGGTCATGGTTTTCTTCGGGGCCATCTTTTGGGCCGTAGCCGGCGCATTCCTCTCGGGAGAAAACGCCCAGCTCTCTCCCCGGGCCAAACGAAACCTCCCCCAAACTCTCGCTGGCCGCATCCTCCTCACCTGGTTCAATCCCGGCTCCGCCAGCGGCTATACGTTCGCGGTCCTCAACCTCGCCATGATCGTGGGAACGGAGATCGCCGTCTTTGGAAGCGTCGCCTTTTTCTCCTCGGCTCCCTTTCAAAACTTGGAGGGCCCGCTGCACGATGCCGTCAACGCCCTAACCATCGCCCGCCCCTTCCCCAGCGACTACGCCTGGTTCTGGGCCTCCCTGGCCGCCTGGGGCTATGTCGCCGGCTACCTGGGGACCGTCCGCCTCTGCACGTCGTTCCTCCGCCGCTATATCCCGCTAAATATGCTCTCCATCTTCCTGCTGCAACTGGTGGTGGTTCTGCTCGGAGCCCTGCTCCCGTTCTTGTTCCTTTCCATCCAAACTATCGGCGACCCGTCCGGCTGGTTCTATTCCGAACTGCAACTCCCCAACTGGTTCTGGACCATGTACGAGCTGACCTGGCCCCCCGCTCGCGCCTCCATTCCCTGGTTCATCTCCCCCGCCGTGTTCGCCATCGGTGCATTCATCTTCCTGCTCAACCTCTACGACGCCGCCCACGAAGCCGAACAAGTCCGCACCCTCGCCCCCACCCGCGTCCAGCAAGACGACGCCGCCCTGCAGCCGACCGCCCTCAGGAAAAAGAAGAACCCCTGGGATGAGACGTAGCACGGTCTAGATGGAAGCTTAGCCCCCGCGACCACGCGGGGATTCGCCGCCTGAACGCGGCGGCTAAGCTTTGCAAGCTCCTCCTGCGGAACTCGGAGTGAGCGTTTGGACTTGCCTGGCACTTAACCGCTGATTTTTCAGAAAATCGGCCTCTTCTCCATTTTTCCGGCCCGGTTTTGACCCTGGATCGCGATTTAATAGATAGGTACCTCGCATGCGGCGGGTGCCAGCACCATTTTGAACCTGGGAGGCTCACCGTGGATTATGGGAATAAAACACACCGGTCAGAGGTCAGAGGTCAGAGGTCAGAAGGCAGAGGTTGAGCGGTTGATTGGGCAAATCTTGGGGAGCCGTGTGGGAGAAGGGCTGCTCGCTCGCATTTTCACGGAGTTAACGCGGCGAGAGCGGGAAGTCCTGTGGGCCTTCTTGGTCCAGCCGGACGACCACAAACTGGCTTTTCTCCTGCAAATCCAGCCCCAAACGGTCCGCAACCACCTCGCCGAGATCGAAAGCAAGCTCTTAATCGACGGGCGTCCCGCCCTGGCCAGCCAGGTCCTCCTTGCCCTCTGGCGGGAATCAAGAAATCTAGCAAATTCTTGACTAGGGGGTTATGGCAACCTTGTGTTGTCATTTCACAAGCCTAGAATCCCATTTCGTTAGGCTGTTTGGGCTGGCGAAGGATTGAGTCGAATGTTCACCAAGATTGAAAACGAACCGTTGTTTTCGAATGCACTTCGCAATGGCATTCCAGAACTCCTGGGCGACGGCCCGCCCGATGTTTCCGCCGAAAGTATCGCAATTTCGACAATGCAACCTCCAGCATCGGGTTCCTCGCCCCGCAAATATTTGCTGATCGGAATGTCTCTCATCGCACTCGCCATCGTCGGTTACTATTTCAGTAATCGACACTTAACAACGGAGCGCCCCAATCCTGTCTTAGATGTTGCTCAAGGAACACTTGATATTGGAAGTGTTGACGCAACGAACGATTTTATCTGGAAGCTCAAAGTCATCAATAGGTCCGCGCGAGCGGTCCAGATCACCGATATGAGAGCTTCCTGTGGTTGCACGGAAATTGTTCCGCGGAGTTTCAAACTTGGTGCGGGCGATGTGCGCGAGGTCGAACTCCACATGAACCTCGCTGTGACAAAGAGCACAGGCTCTTCCGGATTCGAGACTCCTATCGAGATTCGTGTTGCGCCGGTCCTCGCGGAAAGCAATGACCCTCAGCCCTTTTGGACATTGACTGGCATTGTAAAAACCCCATGTCTGCTCGACTCCAATGCGGTCGTATTTTCCGGCGCTGATGAAATCGTTGCGGGCCAGAGCGCCAAGGAAAAGACCGTCTTTGCGACAACCAGCACCGGCGACATCATCGTCACGGCGAAGCCCGAACATGAGGGAGACGCCGTGGTCGTAAAACGACTTCCAGGCAGCGACAAGCTTGCGATTACTGTCAGGCCGGCGGCCAATCGTGCGGTCGGATGGTTTGAGTCGAAGGTAGAATTGAACCTGGCGTCCGACAGCGGAAAGTCGCGAGGGCAACTACTCCTGAAAGTCAAAGGCGAGGTAGTACCTGAATTTTACTACCAACCGAGACTGCTCACCTTCGGCACCGTGCCCATTGGTGCAAAACGCCACAAGACAATCGAAGTCGACTGCACTCGCGGAAGGATCGTGGATGCATCCCCTTTAGGACCGGGGCTTGACGTTTCTGTAATAGAGATGGAAGGGGGGGCGACCAGCATTGGAATCAGCCTTGTCATTCCTAAAATAGGTCCGGGAAAAAACGCCGTTCACGTAATCTATGAGTCGAATGACGGCGCAATATCGACGGCGGAAATACCCGTTTGGTTTCATGGCGTCGGCAAAGACTGACCGAAATTGGGAGCATTAGACTGTGGCTAAAAGACTCATTACTGCTTATCTGAGCGTGGCGCTAATTACTTCGGCATTTTTGACCGGACTCTTCGCTGCAGACCAGAATCAGGGAGTTTTAGCCAAGATCGACGGTAGCCTTGCCCAATTACGCCGTACCTCAGGTGTGGTTCGTTACAAGTTGGCCAAAACGGTGCGTTTGACAAAGGGATCTCTAAACTCGTCCTATCCATCGAAGGACGGTTCTGCGGGACCGAATGTTCCTAGCCGCGATCTCACAGCATCGGCGGTTCGAGAGTACGTATTCGACTTTCCAAATAAAAGGCATTGGTCAAAAGGAACCGATTGTCAATTGCGCGTTGATAAGAATCGGCAGGGAGTTGATGACGGGTTCTACTGCCAGTTGATTTCAGAAGCGGCGTTCGATGGTGTCGAGTTGACCTCGCTGGAACCGAAAGAAACAATGGACGCCAGGTCAATTCCCGCCGGCACTACTGTCCCGGTAGAATATACACGTATCAAGCCTTCCAACCTGGGCGAAGTAACTCGGGATGAGAATCTGTATCCCGTCTTTTTCCGCGAAGGCGCGCTGCCAGCATCCGATCAGCCGATTACCCTGGGAGATTGTCTTCCGGGGTTTGCACCCGAAAAGTGGCGCGTCAGTGGCATATCGGCGAACGATAGCTCGGGTGCCGTCGTGATCCAATCGTCTCCAGATCGTTTGGGACAGCACTACGAATACACGCTTCAATCCGGCTTACATTACGCTCCGACCCGTTGGGTTCGGAACTACAAAGGGAAGCCCGCATTGGTAGTGGATATTTCGTATACCCGCTTGGTGGGCAGTCCTCGTCTCAAGGGGTGGCAAGTTCACTATTACGACGATCTTGGCGGACTCACAACCGCAGAAAGTTACGAAGTCTTGGATTTTCAGGAGGGTTTCTCCGTGACGGCGGACAAATTCCGAGTGCCTCCTTCCGACGGGATGATCGTACACGAGGTAACTTCGGCTGGCTCGTCATTTTTTGTCGCAGGAAACGAGTCCATTCGCAGTGCGACAGGCGTCGAATTCCAGGTTCCGTCCACAAATCTAGGAACATGGTTAAAGCCTGCGATGTGGGCGATCATGATGCTCGTCGTAATCGCCGCATTAGTGCTGTTTACGATGCGAAAGCGACTTTCGATAATTGTCAGGTCATTTTCACTTAGGTAGGGAGGAAATCTTCGATGTCTTGTTTCTTGAAAATCCGCCGGAACTACGTCCTGAATGCCGCGGGCGGGGTTGCAGCGTTTGCGCTTTTGCTGATCCCGGCGGCATGGGCTGTTGATTGCGACCAGGAGTGCAAGGACTGTGACTATTTTGGAACAGGTGGTGTTGCCGAGCCATGCTATAGAACCGGCTATTTTAATTCGGGCGTTTTTTACCCGGTTCCCACCTGTGAAACAGGGCGATGGGTCGCTACGGGCGACGCAACTATGGAGTGCAAGGCGACGATAGCAACTGTCGTACGGAGAATACATAAGGACTGCGAAGATGCGTGTGTGGGGGCTGGCGCGATAGAGAAGACTGGGGGCGCTGTCACCGGAGTTGCGCCAGCTGTAACTGAGCGCAAATGTGTCCTCAAAAGCGTTCAGCCACCTGGAGGACTGTAAGCGAGTTGTGCCCTCCGCTAAAGAACCGCCGTCGCCGTGGTAACGGCGGAATAAATGGCTTTGAACGGTGGCAGGATTTTGACCGTGTTTTGGAGGGGTTCTTTCATCCATTCTCACGGTGACTGGCATGAGCTTATTGATCGAAGTCGATGGAAAACGGGGGTTTCGTGCGGTTTCTCATAACATCATTCGCTCAGAGATTGGTGGATTCGAACAACGTGTCGGAGCAGAAGACAAGAACGGGATGACAGTGGTGGAATTGCTGGTGGCCATCGCCATCGTGGGAATCCTTGTGGCGATTTGCCTTCCCGCCATCCAGTATGCCCGCGAGGCGGCTCGACGACTGTCGTGCCAGAATAACTTGAAGCAATTCGGGACGGCGGTCGCGAGCTATCACGATGCCCAGAGGGTTGTACCCATTAGCGTGTCGCCGTGGCGGGAGGGGAGCAATCCAGCACCCCAACGGAACGGCAAAGGCTGGATCGTAAGCATCCTGCCGATGCTGGAGGCCGGCAGCGTTTACGAAAAAATCAGCCCAGGATTCTACGGCGATTTTTTCGCCGGCGGCGGTCTCATGGACCCGAATGTCCGGCAGGCCCTGGCCCTCGATCTCGAAGTGTTACATTGTCCGTCCGACTCTTCGGGTCTTAAGTCGAACTCGCAGTATGACTTTAACGGGATCGAAGTGACACTCACCAGTTATAAGGGGGTGATTGGCGATACCCGCATTGGCGATGCACGAAGCGTCCATGGCGGTTCCCAGCCGGATTGCCATCGCATGGGGGGATGCAATGGCATGTTCCACCGGAATACGTATCAATGCCCGATCAGTTTTGGCGAGGTTTCGGATGGGCTGAGCAACACTTTTCTGATCGGCGAGGACGTGACCACCGAAAATATTTGGTCGGTCGCGTATTCCGCCAACGGTGATTACGCTAGTTGCAACGGCCGCATCAACTACTTTCCCAACACTCCGAATCAGTGGTGGAACGTGGTGACGTTTCGGAGTATGCACCCTGGCGGCACCCAGTTCGTGATGGTCGACGGGTCCGTGCATTTTGTCAGTCAGTCAATTGACATGACTGCCTATCGCGCACTATCGACCCGGTACGGCAATGAACCGGCAGCGTTGCCTTAGGTGTGCGCACCTCACGCCACCTGGGCCAGCACGTACGGTCCCTTGGGGATGACCGCCATCGTGGCGTCCGGGCCGTATTCGGCCAGCGAGGCGGCGACGGCCGCTTCGATGGTGGGGGCCGGTTCGACGAAGAGGCCGGAGAGGATTTGGGCCGAGATGCCGCCGGAGACCATTTTGACTTTGGCTTTGCGGCGGACCTTGGCCAGCTCTTCGAGTTGCCACTGGTCCATCACAAAATAGTCCTTGCCGAGGATTCGCTCGACGAAGATCTCCAGGCTCGCGTGCTCGCGGAAGAGCTGCTCGAACTGCGGGCTGCCGATCCCTTCGCTCAGGCTGGCGGCGACGATGATGGTGCCGCCTTGCTTGACGATGGGGAGGGCTCCGGTCATCCCTTTCACCGACTGGTAGAACGTGGTGTCGAGCGGATAGCCGGCACAACTGGTGACGACGATGTCCACCGGCCGCTCGACCGTGTCGCGGACGACCCCTTTGACAAACTGGACCCCTTCCAGAAAGGCGGCTTCCATGTCGCCGGCCACCCACTTGAGCGGCCTGCGCTCGCTGTCGATGACGACATTGACGATGAAGTCGCAGCCGGTGCGGCGGGCGATCCAGGTGTTTTCCTCATGGACCGGGTTGCCGTCGAGAATGCCGCAGTCGGCATTCGGATGCTCGATGAACTGCGGACCATGCCAAACCTTGACCGTCTCCAGAGCCGCGATGCCGGGGCAGATGAGCTTCCGCCCGCCGGAGAAGCCGGCCATGAGGTGGGGCTCAATCAGGCCAGTGGTGATTTTCAACTCGGCCTGCACAAATCGGCTGTCGATCCAGATGGGAACGCCGCGCGGGCTTTGGCCGAGGTAGGTGTGCTGGCTTAATTCCTGACCGTAGTGGTTTTCGATCCGATAGTTGGCCGCGATTTCAGAGCCGACCATCTCGACCAGTTCGTCGCCGAGATTGGGGCGGTGAAGACCGGTGGCGACGAGAATGGTGATGTTCTGGCGAGCAATGCCCGCTTCTTCGAGCGTCCGGAGGACGGGCTTCAGGATCAGCTCGTTCGGGACCGGGCGGGTGATGTCGCAGATGGCGATGCAGGCCGACTTTTTGCCGCGTGCGATTTCCGCCAGCGGCGGCGAGCCGATCGGCCGGGCCAGCATCTCCGCCAGCGACCGGACTGGGTCCGGCAGTGGCGGAGCGTCTTTGTACTTCAGCGTACGAACGATTCGCTCCGCGGGAAGGTCAACTTCCAGTCCCGTGCGGCCATATTCGAGCTTGAAGCGCATCGTTGGAGTCCCGCCTTCAGGCGGCAATGCTGGGGTTGCACACAAGCGGGGAGCCGCCTAAAGGCGGGACTCCAACTCTACTTCTTCGCACCGCCAGCAGGCTTGGCACCAGCGGCGGGCTTGGCTCCAGCAGCAGGTTTGGCACCAGCAGCAGGCTTCGCTCCAGCAGCAGGCTTCGCTCCGCCAGCGGCAGGAGTAGCAGCGCCTTCGGCACCTTCCTCGGCCTTGGCCTTTTTCTTCTTCTTCATGGCCAGCTTGGTCACGCGGACTTTGGGAAGCCCGAGGACGCTGGTGCCCGGCTGGAACTTCTCGAGTTCGCGCAGCTTTTCAATTCGTTCGGCTCGCTTGAGGACGTTCCGGTTCTTGATACCGCCGGCTTTTACTTTCAGGGTCTTGTCGATGGGCATGTTCGTCTGGGCTCCAGGAATGTCCGCGGGCCTTGTTGGCACCGGAATGTGTCGGCGATGGGGAATTCGCTAATATAAAGGGGCCGGAGCGACCTATCAACGCCACCACGGGCCGCCGGCAGAAGGGAATCGGGGGAAAGTGACGCTACGCATCGCCAATGCTGCCGGTTTTTTGGGGGATAACCTGGATGCCCCGCGCCGGCTCGTGGAGTCCGCCGAGGTCGATTATTTGACCATCGAGCATCTGGCGGAGCTGACCCTCTCCATCCTGGCCCGGCTGCGGGAGAAGAACCCGGCGGAAGGATACGCAGCCGATTTTCTGGAGATTTTAAGTTCGCTAGCCTCGCCGCTAGGCCAGCAGTCGCAGCTCAAAGTCATTACGAACGCCGGGGGGATGAACCCAATCTCCTGTGCGAAAGCATCGGCCAAGTTACTCACCGCTGCTGGTCTGGGGGAGATGCCAATCGGCGTCGTTAGCGGTGACGACCTGCTGCCGAGGCTGGAAGAACTAGTCGCGGCGCGGTGTGAATTCAAAAATCTCGATACAGACGAACCGCTTTCCGCTTTCCGCTCTCCGCTTTCCTCCTCCGTCGTCTCCGCCAACGCCTACCTCGGTGCCCGTCCAATTGCTGAAGCGTTGTCAGAAAACGCCCGCCTCGTAATCACCGGCCGCGTGGCGGATGCTTCGCTGACGCTTGGTCCGGCGATGCACAAATTCGGCTGGCGGTGGGATGATTGGGACAAGCTGGCGGCGGCGAGTGTGGCGGGACACTTGATTGAGTGCGGAGCGCAGGTCACCGGCGGCTATAGCGTGGACTGGAAGAACTATGACCTAGTCGACGTCGGCTATCCGATAGCGGAGCTTTCCGACGACGGCAACACGGTCATCGCCAAGCCGGAGAAGAGCGGCGGAGCAGTCAATCGTCGCACGGTCATCGAACAACTCGTTTACGAAATCGGCGACCCACAGCATTATCTGACGCCGGATGTGGACTGTGACTTCACGACGGTGGAGGTGGCAGAAGTTGGGAAGGACCGAGTTCAAGTCCACGGCGCAACCGGCCGAACGGCGACGGATACCTACAAAGTCTCGCTGGCTTACCGCGACGGTTACATGGCGAGTGGACAACTACTGGTCTATGGCCAGGACTCCGTCGAAAAGGCGAAAGCGTGTGGCGAGATTATTTTGAAGAAGGTCGAGCAGGCCGGGTTCAAACTGGCCCGTACCAACATCGAACTGCTTGGCGCGGGAGCCGGCGTTCCGGGTGCCTGGTTCTGGCGGAAATATCAGCCGCCAGGAGAAGTGGTGCTCCGCGTGACCGCTCACGACCCGCGGCGAGAAGCGGTCGAGCGGTTCAGCAAGGAATTCGCCCCGCTGATCACCAGCGGCCCCGCGGGACTTGCCGGTTACGCTTCCGGCCGCCCGCAGGTACGCCCGGTGTTTGCGTATTGGCCGACGCTGGTCCCCAAGGAACTGGTTCCGGCGAAAGTGGAAGTGCGCAAGGCGAAGGAGTGGACAGCGTGAGTGCGGCCAAGAAGACAATTCGCGTCTGCGAACTCGCCTCTGCCCGCAGCGGCGACAAGGGGAACCATGCCAACATCGGCATCATCGCCCGGAGCGAGGAAGCCTACGACATCCTCGTCAGCCGCCTCACGGCCGTGCGGGTGCAGGACTATTTCCGCGAACTCGGCGTCACCCGCGTCGAGCGCTTCGAGCTTCCCAAGGTCCAAGCCCTCAACTTCCTGCTTTACGACGCCCTCGCCGGCGGTGCCAGCCGCAGTTTGCGGATTGATACGCAGGGGAAGCTGTTGGGGACGGCATTGCTCGATCTGGTGCTGGTGGTTGACTCGGACTCCTGACCTCTCCCCTCTAACCTCTGCACTCCTCCCCCATGTCCATCGTCATCAAAAAGAATCTCCCCTCCGCCACCATCATCCTCAGCCGGCCGGACAAGCGGAACGCGCTGACGCGGCAGATGCTGGCGGACCTGCTGCAGGCCTTCGACGATCTGCATCAAGAGCGGAAGGTGCGGGCCGTGATTCTGACCGGCGCGGGAACGGCCTTCTGTGCCGGAATGGACCTGGCCGAGATGCAGGAGACCGCGAAGCTGCCGGAGCGCGAGGCCTGGGAGCAGTGGTATGAAGACGCCAACGCCTATCGCGACCTGATCGACAAAATGCGGCACTTCCCCAAGCCGATCATCGCCGCGATGAACGGCCCGGCCATGGCGGGGGGAATGGGGCTGGTCTGTGCCTCGGATCTGGTGCTGGCCGCGCCGGAGGCCCAATTTGCTCTCCCAGAACCGCGGCGGGGAATCGTCGCGGGGATCGTGTCACCGCTCTTGGTGTTTCGCATCGGCTCGTCCCATGCTTCGAACCTGCTGCTGACGACCCGGACGATCGATGCCGAGGAGGGACGGAGGATCGGACTCGTGCATGAGATTGTGAAAGGGGACCTCCTGTGGGCTCGTGGCCAGGAACTGGCCGGGGAAATTGCCAAGAGCGCCCCCGAGGCCATTCAGCTCACTAAGCGGCTGCTCAATGAGACCATTGGCGAAAGCGTGGGAACGCAGCTTTCCGCTGGTGCAGCGGCAAGTGCCACGGCGAGGACGACAGAAGCGGCGGTCGAGGGGCTGACGGCATTCTTGGAGAAGCGGGAGCCGAAGTGGAAGTAGCATGAGCCTGAGGAACAAGCAAAGGTAAACATAGCTATCGGACAATCGGAAGGGAGAAGCTATCTATTCGGCGTCCGGGACGATGTATCCTCTGCCTTTCTCGTCAACCCTTACATGAACGAACGAGCCATCATAGAAATCTTCCCTGAGAGCCTGTTCGCCGGTCGGCAATAGTTCGTGCTCAAAGAAGCACCACGTGTTGGCTGTTGAGTAGATGTGAACGGCATAGTACCACGTTTCATTTTCCATCTGAACTCGTCCCAACACCGCACCAATTTCCCCGTTCACACACTCATTCTTGCTCACTCGAGAATCCACGCGAACTTTCTCATAATAGGCGAATCGGGGGGCAGCTTCACTCACGGCTGGATCTCCTCGCTTGCTCGTTCATTCAACGTTTCCTGCGTTTTGTTTACAACGGCTGGCCAGCGACACATTTATTTGACTCCCAGCCCGTCAATCCAAATGAGTAGCGGCGGCGCGCCCCAGGAGTCAAAGCCGATTTCGATGGCGCGAAGCGTGGCCGGAAGCTCACCTTCCTTCTTCCACTCGTCGCTGCCCGCGAGCGGCACGGTGAAGTAGGTCCACCCTTCGCGGGCTTCGTTGTACGGCGGCTGGCTGAGGAAGTCTTTGACGGGAGTTAGCGTCATTTTCTCGTCACCGCTGCCGCGGAGTGTGAGGGGCGGATTCACATCCTGCCAGGCGGGGACATTTTCGTTGCGGGTCTTGAGCCAGAAAACCAGTTGCTTCTTTTCCGCCAGGGAAACACCATCTTTCGGCAGCTTGTGAACGAGCGTCACTCTGCCGCCACTGTAGGGACTAATTTTGGCCAGCAACGATGACTCGCCGAGCAATTTGTTCTTGGAATCGAGTTCAAAGTTAACTTTGGAACCCGCGTCATTCCAACTCCAGCCGTCGGCGGATTTGTCGGTGCCGATTTCGAGAATGTTCTCGACGACGTATAGGTCCCGCCAAGCGAGGTCGGAGAGATCAACATTCGTGACTGTTAACGCCACGCGTTGAAAGCCGGGCTCGGTGAAGACGTGTTCAAATTGCCTGACCGAACTCTCGAGGGCCAGCGGAGCGATTTGCCAGCGATAGGTTAGATCTTGCTCTTTGACGGCTGGCCGAATCAAGTCGTTAGGCTTGTTCGCGGCTCTGAATGTAGCCTGCTTGCCGACGACAACAGTTGACGGTGCTTCCAGGACTGCTGTCGGCGGCACGGAGATGCGCACGCGTTTGTGTTGCACGAGCCGCGTGACGTTTTCGCCAATGTGAACGTCCTCCTTGGAATTTCCGTCAAAGCCGTTGTTGGCGATGTCGATGAAATCCGCGTGTTCGAGATAAATCCCCCAACGGTTCTTGTTCAATATGTTCTGCTCGATAATCCAGTGAAATGCCTTCCACTTCTTCCCCTTCGATTCCTGATCGCCGATCCCAGCGATTCCCGCCCCATTGTTCCCCTCGCACATGTTGCGGCGTAACACGGTATGGCTGGATGGTCCGAACATGAACACAATGCCTGCGTGACCGTTGTCGGGCAAGTGTGGCGAATTGTGATTGCCGTCTTTGAGGCCATTGAACGAGGCCTCGTTGCCGATGAGCACATTCTGATCTGAGGCTCCCAGCCAGAAGCCGTAGCTCCCGTGGTTGGCTTTGTTGCGAACCCAGGTATTGCGCGGCGACCAGGCTTCGACGCAGTTATTGTTGGCGTAGGAGCAGTCATTCTCCTCAAAGTAGTTGTCGGTGCTGACCCAGCCGTTGAGGACCCGGATAAAGATGCCGTCGCCGCCGTGGGTGCAGTTGTTCCTCAGAAAGCGATTGCGGTTAGAGCCGCTTTCGACGAGGACGCTCGTCGAATCGCGGGCGTGGACTTCGCCGGGGTCTTTGCGAATGCCGTGGCTGAGGATGTTGTCCTGGATGATGTTGCCGCTGGAGTTCCACATTTTCAGGCAAGTATTGGAAGTGTGGGAGAAGTCGTTCCCTTCCAGCAGGTTCTCGTCGCAGTCCACAAGCACACACGCATCCCACACATTGTGAGCCTGGTTTTTGCGGAGCGTGCTCTTCTTAACGCCAGTGAGCACGATTCCGCCGCGCCGGCCGTTCTCTCCCCAGCCGAATTTCGGATCATGAAAGTTGCCGGAGAAGTCGCAGTTTTCAATGGTCCACTTCTCCCCGTTCTTCACGGACAGGCCCGTTTCCCAGCCCTTCACCTTGACGTTTTTGAGCGTGACTCCGGACACGCCTTCCGCGGAAATGCCGATCCCTTGAAACGATTTGGGATCGCCTTTCGTCATTCCGATGATGCTGGCCCCTTTGCCGTCGATAGTGACGTTTGAGGCCTTAATGACAATCCGGCCGCAGGTCTTAGCGGGGTCGAGTTCCGTGCTCTTCTCAATGAGCAGGGGCTCGTCGTCGGGCTTTTCTGCCGCTCGGACCAGGGTACCGGTAGCAGCTAGAACAACGATTGCGAAGAGCTTTTTTATCTGCATGATTCAACCCTTTATTCCGTGTCCTTACCGACCGTATCAAATCGTCCCTGATACTCCTGCGTCAACCGGAAGATGCCCGGCTTGGGACTCCAACTCCAGCCGATGATGTAGAGCCGATAATTGAAACGGCTGTCGATGGGTAGGCGAGTTTCTTCGCGGTCGATCGTATGCCAGCCTCCCTCGGTCTTGGTCCAATCCAGCGGCACATAAATCTGCTGCGTCCCTTCGATATTACCGGCGTTGTGAACGATTTCGAGCACGATGGAGACGCTATCCAGCGGCGCGTCGTTCAGAACGTCGGTTTTCACTCGCCCTTGCACGCGCTGCGAGCCGTCTTCTTGGGAGACGAGCGAAATCTCGGCAGCGGATATCTTCATCAGTTGCCTGCCGCGAAGCCGCAGGCCATTGTCCGCGGTGCGGCGAATCGATTGCGGCGGCAAGGGCTTGCCCTCAATATGATCCTCCTCTAGCGGCGCGGTAAAAAACTTTCCTTGCCGGACTTGCAATTGCATGGCTTGTCCTCCGGACATCAATTGTGAGCCGATATACCAATCGGCGTCGAGGAACCGCTCGATCGCGCTGTCGGCCTCGCTGTACACGCTCCGCCCGGCATCCCCCTCGACGCCGCCAAGAAAAATGCGATCAATCTCCGCCTTCAATTCGCGATTCCAATTGATCCCTTGCGGGGTGCTGCTCGGGCGCTTGACCGCGGTGCCAATGGGAAAATTCGTGGCCACGGAGTCAGAGGCACGCGGCTTCTTTTTCGTTGTCGCTGCTTTTGGATTGATTGTTGTGCTTTTGATCTTGGGCTCTCGATTATTGAGCGACATGGCCACCAGCACGACAACCAGTAGCACAACTCCAACCCCCACGCCGCCAACAATTCCCAGGACCAGCGGCGGCAGTTTCGGGCGAGCTTTGGGAGCCGCGTGCGACACCTTCTGCGAGGGTGCGGAATCGACGACTGGGAAGACAAAATCTCCCTTGGTCTCCACCTGGGCCTGGTCAACGATGTCGGTCCGGGTTGCATCCGCGAGAGGCGTCGGCAGCGGATCGTGATTAGTGATGGCTGCTCCCGGGCGAAGACTTCCGGCAGCTTCGGATTCACCGCCTGAAAGCAGCTTCTGCAAGTCTTGCCGCAATTCGTCGCACGAGGCATATCGCTGCCGCACGTCGCGGGCCATCATCCGGTCAAAGACCTCCTGCAACTCCTTGGGAGCAGCGGGACAAACGCTTCGCAACCTGGGAATCGGCGCGGATTCGTGCCAAGCGAACTTGGCTTGCCAATCTCCCGGCGGCGTCGGAGGAACAGCCGCGAGCAAGTAATACAGCGTGCAACCCAGGCCATAAATATCGGCCCGGTGGTCCACCTTGCTGCTGTCGCGAGACTGTTCCGGGGCCATGAAATCGATCGTGCCGAGGAGTCCGCCGCCGGTCAGATCCTCGCTGGCGGTGAGATTGTCGTTTTGCTTCTCCTCGGAAAGGAAACGGGCCAGTCCCAGATCAAGAACTTTGACCTCGCCCTCCGTCGTGAGCATCAGATTGCTCGGTTTGACATCCCGATGGACAATTCCGGCAGCATGAGCGGCCGCTAGACCTTCCGCCGCCTGCTCGATGCAGCGGATCGCATCGCGGAGCGGCAGTTTGCCCCGGCGGCGGACGTAGTCTCCCAAGTTTTCTCCCTGGATGAACTCCATCGCCAGGTAAAGCGTCCGTCCCATCCGTCCCGCATCACAGGCAGCAACAATCCGCGGATGCTTCAGTCGCGCGATAGCTTCCACCTCGCGGCGAAAGCGGGCTTCCGCATCAGGCGCGCGGGCCACATGTTCCGGAAGAACCTTCAGCGCAACCTCATGGTGCAGCGCCATCTGTTGGGCTCGATAGACGACTCCCATCTGGCTGGAACGGATCAATTCCAAGATCAGATAGTTTCCTTGCACCAACTCTTCATGCCGTCCGGCCCGAATCTCCGCGGCCTGGTACTTGGTCAGTTTCCTCTGCGACGCGAGTCCGGCGATGATCTGCTCGAATTCCACGCCGCTGCCGAGTTCTTCGCACCGGCGGCGAAGCGCATGGGCCTCCCGCAGATTGAGGACGCCGGAATTGGCGAGCCAATCGACGAGGTCGAGCGTGGGAGAAGTCTTGGGCATCGACTATTTGTCTTTAGGTTCAATCTTGACGATGAGGCTCCCCTCATTATCCGCCAGTCCAGCAGCTCCTTCGTTGATCGATAGATACAGGGTTCCGGCAAACATGGGGGTGATTTCCGCCAGTGTGCCCACGCCCGTTGGATTGGCCAGGGGGGTAATCGCATCCGCTTCCAACTTCTTATCTCCGATGGCCGCGAGCAACATCCCCAACGGCTTTCCACGGTGGTAGTGGATGGTGATGCCGCCCGGCTCGCACGCCCAGGGCTGGGGAAGTTTGGCCACTTGATAGCGGCCAGTTGCGGTAATCGTGTAGGTTTTTCCAGCCTCAACCACAAAGCCGCTCGACTGCCAGCCGCGGTCGGCAGCGATAGTCACCGAAGTTCCGCCGGCGGGGAGCGGGACAACCTCGGTTTTGCGAACGACGGCCCCGCGCGGCACGTCGTAGCCGTAATCCACGTTCACGATGAAAAGCTGCCAGTCCTCGTTGATGGCTTGCCAGTTGGGCTCCAACTCCCTGAGCAATTGATCTGAAAAGTCGATGGAGCGGACGCCGGCTTTGGCCCGCATGTCACGGAAAGCCTTTTGGGTCAGCGGATGGTTTTCAAGGAACAGCACTGCTCCCCAGCACCAGCCGTAGGGCTCAGTTTTGAGGTGGGCATGGGCGTCGTACCGCATGATGTCGGTGAGGAGCATGCCGCGGCTTTTGGCGTACTCGTCCTTGATGAGTTTCACGCGGCCCCAAAACGGGGCCTCTTCCTTAGTCCGCGGATTGTAGGCGAGAGTGAGCTCCCCCCCTTCCCACTTATGGGTGCCGAGATATTCCGCCATTCCCTCCGCGTACCACGGCGGGCCCATGCCACCGAGGAACCGCATCATGAAGGCGTGCGTTCCCTCGTGGAGCATCAGCTCTCGGCGGTAAAAAGAGCCCGGCTGGTCGTACCACCAGAATTCGCTCCCGCGCTGAAAGCCGTGCAGGAATGGTGGCAGATTATCCGGCAAGAGCCCCACCCCCGCGAATTTTTCCTTGTCTTTCATCAAGTAGCCAACGACTTTCCAATCGGCGGCTATCTTTTCGTCGAGATCAAAATACTTCGTCCACTGAGGCAGCGCAAGGTCGAAGACTTGGGGAAGTTCGTCGATGGCCGGGTCGGCAGTGAGGTCCGTATAAATGGTGAGATGCTTGCCGCTAAGCTTGCGAATGCCGGCAGCGGCGACTTTCGCCTCGTTGATTTCAGGCAGGCGAAACTCATTCGCCGCAGCTTGGTTGACTAGATCTTTGAGCGTCCCCTCGGTTCGCTGGATGCGCGGAGTCGCTTTGGGTTCCGGCTCGTTCTGTGGCGGGGCTGCAATCGGCTGTTCTGGTGGCTTGGAAGTCTGGCCGACCGGCTTGGCCGGGTGCTGCGACGGTGCCAGCTTGGCCTGTTTGCCGGAAGTAGTTGTCTTGACCGGCTTGGAACTCGGTGCGGCCTTTTCCCCGCAACCCGCAGCGGCTAATGCGGCCACAACAAACATCAACATCACTCTTTGCATTTTCCGCTCCGCCTGACAGATACTGCCCCCATCGCGGCGGGCACCGCGATACGCTCATTCTAAGCTGATAACCGGGCCCAGTGCCAAGCGGCACCAGTCGCGGCGAGTAACATTTAGTCACTTCTTTTCCCGCACATTCACCGACGGCAATGGACCAAGAAGCTCGTCCAGGTAGGGCGCGATCGGTTTGTCGAGTGGAAGAAACCACACCTTGGATTTGCCAGCCTCGCGGTATTGCCGGTCGAGAGCATCAAAGACTTCCTGGGTGGATTTCGCCGGACCGAGAATCTGGTCGATCAGCGATGAAGCGGACTCTGTCAGGGGAAGCGAAAACAGCGAATACCGGGCACTCAAGCGCTTCCTCGCGGATTCTAGTTTAGCTTTGGGATCGAAAGTCGGTGGCGAGGGAGGGGATTTGCCGGCTTTCAGATCCGCAACGAGCTGCTCCGATTGCATTCTGGCAGCGGCCGGATCCCCTTCGCCTCCCAGCACGTGCAGCGATTTCTCCGCCTCGCGCGCGGCTGCCGCGTTATCACCCAGCCGCCATTCGCAGAGAGCTAAATGATAGTGCGTCAGGCTCTTCGTCTTGGCGGGGGTCGCGGCATCTTTCTCGATTTCCGTGAGCAGCAGCCGCAGTTCATCGCGCGCCGGCTCCACTTCCCCGAGCTCGCGCAGCGCGGCAGCCCTGTTGAGGCGGCTGGAAAAAATGAGCTGGGCATGATCGGGCAGTTCCTCTTGCAGCCGGATCACCGCCTCGTAAAGAACTACCGCATCATCGCTCGCGCCGTTTCGCAGAGACCTTTCGCCGGCATTCTTCAAATAATCCGGGTTATAGATCAGAGGCTTGCCAAGATGCGGCACAATCGGTTCATCGGGTTTGAGAAAATAAATGGCAGGCATCCCCTGTGCCTGGTATTGGCGATCCACTTCCGCCAACACCTCGGCTACCGGCCGCGCCGGGCCGAGAAGGCGCTCCGCTTCGGGGGTAATCGGCTGCAGAGGGCCGGTGGTCTCCATCGCGCTCTTGACCAGTTGATCAATCTCCTCCGGTGAATGCTTCAGTAATCCGAGCAGGCTGCGGTAGTCTTCGGTTGCACTTTGGAGCCTGTTATGGCTGAGACCCGACTTGACCTCAAAGAGGCGCATCAGCACCACACGTCGCCGCAACAGCGGTTCAGCCTCCCCCAGACGCTTGGTGGCCTGAAGGACCGTGGCAAGGCCCTCCAGAGGACCGACCAACTCCGTATGCTCGGCCCCGTAGGACCGCTCACGGATGGCAAGCGAGCGGCGCAGCAAGGGTTCGGCATCCGCTGGACGAGTCATGTCCCGATACAAAAATCCCAGGTTATTCAGGACGATTCCAACATGGGGATGCTCGGCCCCATAGGCCCGCTCGAAAATCGCCAATGATCGGCGCATGAGCGGCTCCGCCTCCGCCAAACGGTTTGTTTCCTGGTAAAGCGTCGCCAGATTGCCAAGGTCGCGGGCGACGTCGGGATGTTCGGGGCCGAAGCGTTTCTCGTCGATTGCCAGCGCTCTAAGCTGTAAAAATTCCGCTACGGATTTGTTGTTGGTGGCCTGCAGCAACAGAGCCAGGTTGTTGAGGTCGATCGCGACTCGAGAGTGCCCCCCGCCAAAGGTCTGCTCATTGATCGCCAGCGAGCGGCGTGACAAGGGCTCCGCGTCCGCCCAGCGCCCCTTGTTTCGTAACACCACCATGAGATTATTGAGGCGGATTGCGACGTTGGCGTTCTGAGTGCCATAGGCCCGCTCGTCGATCGCCAGGGCTCGCCGCAACAGCAGTTCGGCGGGCAACAGCCGGTTGGTGTCCATGAGTAAATTCGACAGGTCGTTGAGCATCCCAGCTTCCTGCTCGGGTGAACTAGCGAGTTTCACGGCCTCGCGCATATTCGGCTCGGCGTCTTGAAAGCGCGCTAGTTGATACTGCAGAACGCCCAGCCGGTTGCGCGCGTTAATCCAGTCGGGAGCAAGCTCAGCAACCTGCTCGCGCCGGTTCAGAGCATCCTCCCATTTCAGTTTCGATTCCAAAAGCTCCGCTTCGAGAACTATCGCTTTCAAACTCCTGTTTCGCAGTTCCCTTTCTGCTTCTGCTCGCGCCTGGGCACTCTTCACCTGATTGGCATGGCGTCTCGCGGAATCCAGCTCCGCTTCGCGGCGACTCTCCAAGTACGTCAGCGCTTCTTCCGTCCCCTCTATTTGCAAGAGATCGGCTGCGCGCTGGAAGACGGGGCTGGCTCCCTCGTCCAGTCCCTCTTGAATGAGTCTGATCAGGTCATCGATGCGACCAGCCGCAAGGTCGCGTTCCCTTTCGATCTGGGCAATTTTCCGCCCTTGTCCTTGCTCGCCGGATAAGGCCTTAATCTTCTTCTCCGCGGTCGCGTAGATTTCCAAGCGAATTCTCTCCGCCAGCGCGGAAGGGTTCGTCAATTCCTTCGTCGACTTCTCAATCTCTTTCTTGGTCTTTTCGCCGGCATCCTCAATCTGTTTGGCTGTGTTCTTTTCAGCCTCTATGATGGACTTCGCAATTTCCGGCTGTCCCCGCATGAGCCAGGCGACACCGCCGATAATGAGGAATAACGCCGCGGTTACCCCAATCATCCAGGACCGAAATCCGCGGCGAAGCCGATCGAGATCATCCTTGAGACGACGCACGGTCAGCTCGGTCTCGGGATGGTTGTGAACGGCGTAATAAATATGTTCGGTGGATTGAATCGATGCGAAATAGGCCTCTTGAAGGTCCCTTCGCTGCACGGCATCGGCCTTTGCCGCGTCACTATCGTCGCGGGGGGCGTCGATCACTGCCTGCTCTGCATCGCGCAGCAAGTCAGGCTGGGCGAGCAAGTAATAGACCTTCTTGCCCGTGGAACGGGCGTAAATCGCCTCGTACTGGGTATAGGACACACGGCCGAACGCTTCATCGGGAATCGGAGGCTCCCCCCCATAGGCATTCCCCACAATCTGGAGGAGGGCAGCGCAGCTATCGATCTTCTTGCGCAGCATGGGCCGAATATCTTCACCCCCCATGACAAAGATGTCTTGCCAGACCGGTTCGTAACCCAGAGCCATCAGCGTATTGGCAACGATCTGACGAGCGGACCGCAGTTCCTTGGTGACCGCCGAAATGAAGATGCGAGGTTTCATTGCCAAGCCGCTCGCGATGAAGGAGTCGGCACTTTCGCGTATTGCACTAGCCGATTGTAGCCGTAGGAGTCAACTAAAGCTCCGCCATAGAGCTGCCTTAGCCGCATGATAGCCGCACATGCCGTGGACTCCGCCGCCGGGCGGTGTGGAACTTGAGCAGATATAGAGTTGCTTCAGCGGCGTTGTGTACGGCGAAATGCGGATTGCTGGGCGAGTAAAAAGCTGGCGGAAGTCCTGGATGCCGCCGCCGATGTCGCCGCCGATGTAATTGGCGTTGTGCTCCTGGAAGAAGGCCGTTGACATGGCGTGCCGAGCCAGGATGCAGTCCCGAAAACCGGGGGCGAACCGCTCCATCTGGTTCTCGATGATCTCCGTCATGTCCACCTGCGAGCCATGCGGCACATGGCAATACGCCCAGCCGGTGTGCTTGCCGTTTGGCGCTCGCGTCGGATCAAACAGACTCTGCTGGGCGACGAGGACGTACGGGCGCTCGCAGATTTCGCCGCGGCTGGGAGCGCGTTCCGAAGTGACGATTTCTTCGAGCGTGCCGCCGAGATGAATCGTGGCGGCGCGGGAGCACTCCTTGGCTTTCCAGGGAATCGGCTGGCTGAGGGCCCAATCGAGCTTGAAGACGCCGGCTCCGTAGCGATAACGC
Source organism: Pirellulaceae bacterium (assembly GCA_046153945.1). Classification (GTDB taxonomy): domain Bacteria; phylum Planctomycetota; class Planctomycetia; order Pirellulales; family Pirellulaceae; genus SXOA01. The sequence continues at coordinate 12,167 of JBJXFF010000197.1, read as the reverse complement.
TCCAGTTGGCGTTTGTAGCCGCCGGGGAGACGATGACCGGCGAGATCGAGCATCTGCCGGGGAGTGACATCCAGCAGCACCGCTTTTGCGGCGGGGAGTTCGTCGATGTTCTTCACCCGCTGCCCGGTGACCACTTCGCCGCCGAGCGTCTTGAAGTACGCAATGAGAGCATCTGTGATCTTTTGCGAGCCTCCCTTCGGCAGCGGCCAACCGACGCTGTGCCCCGCAATGCCGAGCATCAAGCCGACGGCGGCGCTCGGCGCTTGATCGAGCGGCAAAACGCTGTGGCCGGCGATGCCTGCGAAGAGAGCGCGGGCCTGCTCGGTGCGGAAACGGCTGCGGGCCAGGCCGCTCGCGGAGCGAAGAGCCGAAAGGCCGAAGCGGAGGCCGAGCAGCGGACTGCGTGGAATGCGAAAGGGGCCGAGGAGATCAGCGTAGAGCTTGTCCGCGCCGTCTACCAGCGGCTGGAAGAGGCGGCGATAGGTAGCGGCATCAGGGCCGAGTTTTTCCGCGGTCTCATCCACCGACCGTTCGAGCATGACTGCCGTGCCGTCATCCAGCGGATGCGCCAGCGGAGCCGGTGGATGGATCCACTCCAAGCCATGCTCTTCCAGCGGAACCGATTGGAAGAACGACGAGGCTAGCCCCATCGGATGGATGGCGGAACAAACATCGTGGTGAAATCCCGTCAATGTCAACTCACTCGTCCGCGCACCGCCTCCCAGCTGCTGGTTTGCTTCGAGGACGAGAACCTTCAGCCCTTTCCGCGCAAGCGTGATGGCCGCGGCGAGGCCGTTGGGTCCGGAGCCGACGATGATGGCGTCATGGCCGCTGGAATTCATCGCGACTACTTCCGCTTTAGCTTCCAAACATCGCTCTGCATATTATTCCCCGCCACCATCCACAGGGCATCATCGTGGACGTAGAGACTGGCGGCGTGCCGCACGGCCCAGGGTGTTTTGGGAACTTCGGCCCAGTGCTCGCCGTCGGCGGAGTGCCAGACGTCGTTGCGATTAGCCTTGGCGTAGCCTTCCATCACCCAGAGCCGCCCATCCCAGACGGCGACATCGTGATACTGGCGGGCTGCCCAGGGAGCGGCTTTGGTGTGTTCTTTCCAGTGGATGCCGTCGGCACTGCTCCAAACGTCGTTGAAATACTTCCGCTGCGGAATCTTCGGGGTGTCGTAAGTGCCGCCACCCAGAATCCAGATCCGCCCATCCTTCACCGCACTGCCGCCGATCATCCCCCGCTGCGGCCAGAAGGGCTCGACCGGTTTGACCTGCTCCCAGGTGATGCCGTCGGTCGTCGTCCAGATGTCGCGATAGAAGACTTCCTCCGCGGCTCCGATGGGGGGAATCGTCTGACCGCCGATGACCCAGATTTTGTCAGCAAACGCCACCGTGTAATGCAGCACCCGCGGTCCCCACGGCACCGGCTTGTCCTTATTGACGAAGGTCCAAGTTTTGCCGTCGGCGGAGTTCCAAACGTCGTTCTGATACGTCCCCTGGTTGGCGTCTCCGCCGACTATCCACATCTTGTCCTTGTAGACCACATAGCCGGCGGTGTGGCGGCCTTCCCAGTCCTTGGTCTTGTCAAACGTGCGGTCCAGAAACGTGTTCGGCTTGATGAGGGTCCAGTCCTTGCCGTCCGCGCTGTTCCAAACTTCGTTGTTGCAAATCCGCGGGAAAAACTTTTTGTCCCCCGGATTCCAGCCGCCGAGGAACCACATCTTGCCCTGGTAGGCGAGGGCACCGGCTCCGTCGCGCGGTGCGAAGGCGGCTTTAGTGGCGATTTGCTGCCATTCGTACTGAGGCTCGGCACCCGGACATGGAGTTGCAAGAATAAGGAAAAATGCGATGACAACGAATTGACGAATTGATTGGACTCTCGACATGGCGTTCCTGCTGGCGAAATGATCAGACCGGAGAGACAGAATAATGGGGGACAGAATAATAAGAGGGGAGAAATTTGCCTTTGTCTTTTTCTCATTATTCTGTCCCCCATTATTCTGTCAAAAGCTTCCGCATAGCGATCCTGCCTTGACGATACCTCCCTGCATCACCGCCAAAAGCTTCGTTCGATCCTCCAAAATCTCAATATCCGCCAGCACGTCCCCGTCCACAACAAGAACATCCGCCAGTTTGCCCGCTTCGAGGGTTCCGAATTCGCCACTTCGCCCCATGATTTCCGCGCCGGTCTTGGTGGCGCAGGTCAGAACCTCGAGCGGCGTCAGGCCGACGTGCTTCACAAAAAACGTCAACTCTTTGGCATAGGTCCCGTGCGGCGTCCAGGCAAAGCCATAGTCCCCTCCCATCCCCAGCCGGCCACCGGCACGGAGGATGCGGCGAGCGCTCTCGGCTCCTCCTTCGAGCGTTTCCTTGTGGCCGTCGATGACCCGCTGACCCATGCCGAACTCGGGTCCGTAAACGATGCTGGCGTATTCGAACTGCAAAGCCGGAACGACCGGCACGTTGCGGGACAGGAGCAGCTCCAACGCTTCGTCATCCATGAAAGTGCCGTGCTCCAGCGTGTCGTACCCGGCCCGGAGGGCGTTTTTGATGCCGGCGTTGGCCCGGCAGTGGCCGGTGACTTTCAGGCCGTGGTTGTGGGCGGTGGCGACGACCGCGTGCATCTCCTCGAAGGTCATGCAGAGGGTATGATGGTCGTTGGTGTCGGGGGCTGCGGCGTCGCCGGTGGGATAGGTCTTCACCCACTCCACGCCGTCCTTCACCAGCTTGCGGACGGCGGCTCGGGCTTCGTCCGGGCCGTTGACGAGGAGCACCAGCCCTTCCATGCCGAGCTTGCGAAAATCGGGGTTCCAATCCATCAGTCCGCCGACACCGCAAATCTCGCGGCCGCTGGCGGAGAGGCGGGGGCCCTCGGCGATGCCCTCTTCAATCGCCTTTTTGAGCCAAACATCGATATTGAAGAGACTGCCGCCGCTACGGGCTGAAGTGTAGCCACATTCGAGCGCTAACTTTGCGTTGCTGGCGGCCAGGAGCGTGACGTACTCCACCGGATACTTGATATCGAGGTCTTCCAGAGCAGCGACGTTGAAGTAGGTCGGATGGAAGTGGGCTTCGACGAGGCCGGGCATGATCGTGCCGCCGCGAGCGTCAATCTTCTGCGCCGTGGGTGGAGCGGCCGGTGCGCGGTCGGCGGGACCGGCGTAGGTGATGCGACCGTCGGTGATGTGGACTGTTCCCTGGCTGACCGGTTGACGGCCGGTGCCGTCGATGAGCTTGCCGCCGGAGATGACGATATGGCCTTGGTGCGTTTTCACGTCGATGTTCCTAGAGCGATTCCAAAAAGCCGAGCACGTGCCGGAGGCAGGTTTCGGTCGCCTGCCAGTGGATGAGGTGCCCGATGCCCGGATGGGGCAACGTGATTATATCCGCTACATGCTGCTGCATCTCTTCCACAGCCGCCCGATTGAGCATGCCCCCCGCTTTCTCGTCGGCAGCTAGAAGTAGCACCGGACAGCGGACAGCGCGAAGCATTTCAACCCACTCCACCCCCTCCAGCCAGCGTCCCGCCAGCAGCGAGTCGTAGACAGCCGGGTCAACGTCTTTCAAACATCGCGCCACCAGCCGCAGGGAGACGCCGTCGCGGAGATCCCCCAGCCGAACTTCTCCCGTAGCAGTTGGCAATCTCACGTCGGCCAATTGGCGGGCGATCTCGCTCACAGGCAATTGGGAGCCGGCGACCTTCTGCATCGCCGCAAAGGTGGCAAAAAACGGCGTCTGTTTGATCAACGCAATCATACTGGGAGTCGGCGGGTCTTCCAGAATGATGGCGCGCACAGATTCGGGGCAGCGGGCGGCGACGCAAACGGCCACGAGCGCGCCGAGGGAATGGCCGTAAATCACTGCCGGCTGGGATTCCTTGCGAGCGTGAAGCATCTTCGTAATGTCTGTCGCATAGTCCCGGACGAGATAGCTGGTCGCCCGGCCGCTTTGGCCATGCCCGCGCTGGTCAACTGCAAAGACCTGCCACCGGGCCATCAGAGCCGGAAAGAGCGGGGCAAAATCGCGGCTGCTACGGGAAACGCCGTGCAGCAGAATCAGCGGATCGCCGGCGGCGGGGCCCACTGCAACATTCAGCTTCAGTTCGTTCAGGTCAACGGTCTGGGGGGCGAACATAGGGCAACTCAAAATGAAGGGTGAAGTGGGTTATAACGTATGAGCCACGTAGGAGCACACAACTCGTCGCCAGCAGCCACTTGAGGACTCTCCATGCGTTTGAATTCGGCATATTTGAACTTCCCGTGCACCGTCGCCATTGTCATTTCCGCTTTCGCAGCCCAGGTGGCCGTCGCGGAGGAGCCGGCGAAGGCCCCGGCGTCCAAAAAGGGAACGCAGCTTTTCGAGCAGAAAAACCTGATGGCCTGGTGCATCGTCCCCTTCGACTCGAAAAAACGGAGGCCGGAGGAGCGGGCGGCCATGCTGGAGAAGCTGGGCTTTTCCAAATTCGCCTATGACTACCGGGCGGAGCATGTCCCGACGTTCGACGCGGAAGTGGCCGCCCTGACAAAGCACAAAGTCGAGCTTTCCGCCTGGTGGTTTCCGGGGGATCTCAATGCCGAGGCCCGCGGGATTCTCGACGTTTTGAAGCGGCACAAAGTGAAGGCTCAACTGTGGGTGACTGGCGGAGGGGGGCCGACGAAGACGGAAGAGGAACGGGTCGCTCGCGTCAAAGCCGAGGCCGCACGGATCCGCCCGATCGCCGAGGAAGCCGCGAAGATTGGCTGCTCGGTCGGGCTCTATAACCACGGCGGCTGGTTCGGAGAGCCGGAGAATCAACTCGCGATCATCGAGGAATTGAAACTCCCCAACGTTGGCATCGTCTACAACCAGCATCACGGCCACGACCACTTGGATCGTTTTCCCGAACTGCTCAACAAGATGTTGCCGCATTTGTATGTGCTCAACCTGAACGGCATGATGCCCGATGGCGAGCGGCGCGGACAGAAGATCTTGCCGCTAGGGCAGGGAGACCTGGACCTCAAGCTGCTGAGGATCATCGCCGAGAGCGGCTATCAGGGACCGATTGGAATTCTCGGCCATACGCAGGACGACGCCGAGCAGCGTCTGCAGGATAATCTCGATGGCCTCGCCTGGCTCGTGAAGCAACTCGATGGCAAGGACCCCGGCCCGCTCCCCAAGCCGCGGACGCCGGTGCCGGCAGCCACACCCACAAAGACGACCGATGCCGCACCTGCGGAAACCCCTGGCTGGCTCATCGCCGGCCGCAAGGAATATCGCGAGCCGCCGCTGACGGTCGAGTGCCTGGCAAAGTTCACGCAAAAGGGAACCTACAACATCCTCGTGGCCTCCGACACGAAACCATCCGGACGCCACTGGGAAATCTTCTCGATGGCCGGCAGCGGAACCTTCACCGCTTACCTGCCGGGCTATCAGCCCGACCATGTCACTTCCACGGCGATCATCGCCGACGGCCAGTGGCATGAAGTGGCGATGCAACTTGCGGCGGACCGCGTCAAGCTGTTCGTCGACGGCAAAGAGGTTGCAAACCAGGCCGTGAAAGCCCGCGAAGCGGCCGGCGTGGATGGCAACCTGGCCATCGGCCGAGTTGTCGAAGGAGGAATCGGCAGCGAAGGGGAAATCGCCTGGGTGCGACTGACATCGGGCATCGGCAAAGTCCGCCAACCCGACGGCAAACCGCCGGTCTCGGAAGAGAAGACGACCGGCCTGTGGATTCTCAAGGATGCCGCCAAAGAAGCTCCGGATGGTTCAAAGGGAAAAAACCCTGCCAAACCAACGGCGGCAGGCGGGGTCAGCTTTACCCCACTCGGCCTTCCAACCGAATTCCTGGCGGACAAACCCGGCCCCGGCAGCACGGCAACTGGCCACACCCATCACGGGGGACCCACCGACGTCTCCCCTCCCCTGCTCTCTTCATTGCCCGTGGAATATGACGCCAAAGTTGTGGCCGAACTTGTCGCGAGCGCGAAAAAAGAGGGCAACGCCCGCCGCGGGCTAGCGGTCTTCCGCGCCGCCAAATTTGCCTGCCTCTCCTGCCACCAGGCGGGCAAATTCGGCGGCGCGGTCGGCCCGGCTTTGACCGATGCGGGAAAACGGCTTAAGCCGGAAGAGATTGCCGAAGCCGTCCTCTGGCCGAAGCGGCTGGTCAAGCCGGAATTTATTACCTGGCTGGTGCAGCTCGATGACGGCCGCTCGCTGCAAGGCTACAAAAAAAAGGAAACCCCCACCGAGCTGACGCTGTTCGATCCGGCGGCGCAAATGACGTACGTCATCGCGAAGGACGAGATTTCCGCCCAGAAGGAAATCGGTACGCTGATGCCCGACGGCCTGGCCGCAGCGATGAACGCCAGCCAGCGGCGAGACTTGCTGCGGTTTATGATGGAACTCGGCGTCACCCCCGGCCTGGAAAACGAGGTCCGCCCCGAGGACGCACCGGCGGAATTCGTCTATACCCGCGAGCCGCTCAATCCGGCCGCCTGGCCCCTGTGGCAACACCCAGTCAATCGCGATCGGCTGTATGACTTCTATCTCAAGGAGGCCCTCTTCTTCCGCCAGCAGTCTCACCGGCCCCATTTGCTGCCGGCGTTTCCGGGACTGGATGGCGGCAAGCAAGGGCACTGGGGGAATCAGAACGAGGAGGTCTGGAAGGATGGCCGCTGGAATGATGTGGACCTCGGTAGCGTGCTGTGCGGCGCGTTCCATGGGTTTAACGACTTTGTCGTGCCGAAAGGAGTCTGCGTTCGCATTGGTGAGAAGGGAGAAATGGGTGTCTGTTTTAACCCTGAGACGCTCAGCTACGAAGCGATGTGGCGCGGCAAATTCCTCAAGTTCTCCGCCGTGCGGCACGGCTTTATGGATGGCCTGGTTCATGCGGGTGAATTCATTCCGCTGCCAAAAGCCGTGCCACCCAAAGAGCCTTTCGTTTATCACGGCTTTTATCGAGCGGGACCGCGCGTGGTTTTCGCCTATCGACTCGGCGATGTCGAGATACTGGACTCGCCGTGGGTGAAGGATGGAAAGTTTGAGCGGCTGGTTGGGCCGGCGGAAACGCATCCGCTTCGGAAATCGCTGGAAGGATCGCCGGCCCAGTGGCCGCAAGAACTAGAAGTCACCGGCCAGCTCGGCAGCGGCAAGCCCTACGCGGTCGATACGATTCCATTCCCTGCGGAAAATCCCTGGAAGTCCCTCTTCTTCGTCGGCGACCATGATTTCCTGCCCGATGGCTCGGCGCTTCTCTGCACCATGCATGGGGACGTCTGGCGGGTCAGCGGCCTGGATGCGGATTTGAAGAACGTTCGCTGGCGGCGGTTCGCCTCCGGGCTCCATCAGCCACTGGGGATGGTGGTTCACGACGGCAATATCTACGCGCTCGGCCGGGATCAAATCACGCGGCTCAAGGATTTGAACAACGACGGCGAGGCAGATTTCTATGAATGCGTTTCCAATGCGATGATTACGTCTCCCGCGGGCCATGATTTCACGTGCGGCCTGGTGCGCGACAAGGCCGGGCAGTTTTACACCGCCTCCGGCAAACAGGGGCTGATTCGAATTTCTGCCGATGGAAAAAGGGTGGACGTGCTGGCGACGGGCTTTCGCAATCCGGATGGATTGTCTCTGTGTAACGACGGCGCAATTACGGTGCCGTGCAGCGAAGGGGAGTGGACCCCCTCGTCGATGATCTGCCTTGTGAACATGGAGGCGGTCTGCTCGCCCCAGAACCCGCCGCCCCATTTCGGCTACCTGGGACCGCAAAACGGCCAGCCACCCTCGCTGCCGCTGGTCTATCTCCCTCGCGGCCTCGACAACAGCAGCGGCGGGCAAGTGACTGTCCCCGATGACCGCTGGGGGCCTTGGCAAGGACAACTCGTACATTTGTCGTTCGGCCAGGGGACGCACTTTCTGGTCCTGCGCGACGAAGTCGCCGGCCAGCCGCAGGGTGCGGTCGTGCCGCTGGCGGGCGAGTTCCGTTCGGGCGTGCATCGGGGGAAGTTCAATCCCACGGACGGCCAGCTTTACGTCAGCGGCATGGCCGGCTGGGGAAGCTACACGCCGGACGACGGCTGCTTCCAGCGCGTTCGATACACGGGCGAGCCCGTGCAACTGCCACGGTCATTTCATATTCATGAAAACGGCATCCTCGTTTCGTTCACCCAGTCCATCGACCCCAAGCAGGCGGCCCAACTTCAAAATCAATTCGCTCAGGCCTGGAACTATCGCTATGGTCCCGGCTACGGCTCGCCGGAAATGGCCCCCAGCCATCCGAACGTCGTCGGGCACGAAGCACTCGACATTGCGGGCGTTCACGTCATTGACGAGAAGACCCTGTTCGTCGAGCTTCCCGACCTCCAGCCAGTCAATCAGTTGCATCTGGTCCTGCAAGTCGATGGCGGCAAGCCGCAGGAGCTGTTCATCACCGCCCATCGGCTCGACAAACCGTTCACCAGCTTTCCCGGCTATCAGAAGAGCGACAAAATCATCGCCGCGCATCCGCAAGCGGTGGATCTGGCCAGCCTTGGCAAACGCATGGCAAATCCTTGGGGAGAAAAGCGGCCGTTCCAAACGAAGCTATTGATCTCCGCGGGAAAGAACCTCACTTTCTCCACGCGCACGCTGCGCGTGAAAGCGGGCGAGAAGATCAAGCTCTCATTCAGTAATCCTGACGTCGTGCCGCACAACTGGGTGCTCGTCAAACCGGGCAGCCTCGCGCTTGTTGGCGATCTCGCCAACAAGCTCATCGCCGACCCCGCGGCGGTCATGCGGCACTACGTTCCCAAATCGGCGGATGTGCTCGCCTACACCGACATCGTCTCGCCACAGGACGAGTTCTCGATCTTCATCGAAGCGCCGCAGGAGAAAGGGCGCTATCCTTACCTCTGCACTTTCCCCGGCCACTGGATGGTCATGAATGGGGAGTTGATTGTGGAATGAAATGGGCCCTACGACGGACGCCATTGATGGCCGGCGTTCACACCGCGCTGGAACACCGCGGATTCCATCCGCATCGGTTATGTCAATTGCGCCGAGAAGCCCGCGGACTCAGTGTCGCGTCTCGGCAAGATGCCCGAGCTTTCTCCGTGCATCGCGTAGTAGAGTTTGTGCATGGGTTTTATGCCGCAAATGGTCGATGCCGTGATTGATGGGCTGTTCGAGGCGCAGCCGGCGGACAAGCCGGTTGTGACGGCTAAGGATGCCTCGAATCGAGAATTCTCCCGCATTCCATTCCACGGGCGCGCAGCCGCGATCATATTCCCGCTCCCTTGCTCGCCCTATTCCGAGCCCCTGGAAAGCGAGGTCCTCACGACGGACATTTCGCGCGGCGGGTTGAGCCTGCTCTATCAACAGGAACTGTGCCCGGGCCAGCAAGTTCTCTTGCAATTGAGCCAGGGAGGCTGCACGGTGGAAGTCTGCTGGTGCTGCCAGGTTTGGCCCGGCCTCTACATCGCCGGCTGCCGATTTTTGGATGCGATGCTAACGGACTGCTCCAGCTAGCTGTCCCTGCGTCGGCGCGGCACTCAGCCGAATTTCGCTGGGACTTCACGAAAAAAGCCGCAAGTGCCTGTAATCAAGCAACTTGCGGCTTTCAATTCCAGCGAGGCCGACGGGGCTCGAACCCGCAACCACCGGATCGACAGTCCGGAATCCGCTTGACGTAAGCCCCAACGGGGATAACCAGTTGGGGCAACGCACAGTTGCCGAGGTGCCCGCTATGGTGCCATCGGCGTCGGGTGCTAGTCTGCCTCTCACCTTACCTCCCGATCTGGCGGTTGTCGGCGCTGCGTGGCCGAGCCTCCCCTCAATCATCAAGGCGGGAATCCTGGCGCTCGTCAATGCCGCGAAAGGAGGCATTGGTGTCAAGTAAGGAACGCGCCCACGATGCCTACCTCGGCCCACGTCGCGTTCGGGTGGCGTGGTTCGCGTACGAGGCCAACCGGGAGTTGCGTCACTCTCGTCATTTGCAGCGTTGTGCGTGGAGTTTTGCGTCATTCTGTGAGTCGCCGCGTCCCGCGCTGGATGATTGCGTCACACGCTTGACAAATTCCATTCCTCTGTCGGTCGATGCCGACCGACGCGCGTTAGGTGCCTCGTCCGCGACGGTTGCCAGTTATTCGCGAAATATTCATTGCCACTTACTTCACCTGCTGGATTCCGCCCGGCGGAATCCAAGTACCTTCGCCGGCCGGGGGCGTTTCGGCCTTGGGCCAGTAGTGACGCAATGGTGAGGTAGATGGTGTCACTTGCCGGGGCTGCGGCCTAATCAATCCGTCTCCACCCCGCAACAATCAACGGTTCCTAGACCATTTTCTGGCCACGAGAATGCCCGGCTTCAATGCTGGCCTACTCAGCAAGACGTGATAATGGGGTGAATCAGCGGCTCCCCGCCGGCATGACTTTTACAATTCGCGGCTCCCAGTCCTGATTGAGCTTCATCTGCGACACGACATATCCAGCGGCCCCGGCGGCTTTTGCTTGGGCGATCTGCGCTGCGACTTGCTCTGGTGTCACGTCCCAGCCTTGAAGAACGGCGACAAGCCGTTGCGCCGGCACCCCCGTGGCCTTGTAGTGCGGCGGCATCGTGGAAAAGGATTGGAGCGCCTCCTTGATCCAACCCGCCTCCGTCCCGTAACGGGGCAGGTCGCGTTGAAACGCGCGATACGGCAGCAGCGCGGCGACCATTTCGGCCTCCGCCGCGACCGGCATCAACTGCGCTGTCCACTCGCGCCAGCAGACTCCCTTGAAACAGTTGACCCCGGCGCAGAGCTCGTCTTTGTCGTGCTCCTCACATTCCGTGGCCCAGACGGGAATTATTTTTGCTTCAGGCGACAGCTTTTTTACTTCAGTCACAAATTTGGCCGCAGCATCCTTGGGCAGACGTGTCGCCGTCGTCTTTTCGACCGGGCCATAATCGGTCGCCCAGCGACAGAGGTGATGGCCGCAGCCGCATGACGAAGGCGGGCCTTGGAGGTCATTGAGAAAGACGCCTCGCGGCGTCGGCTTGTCGGCGAGCAACTTTTTCACGCGCTCCAAGTGAACCAGAAAACTTTCCTCATAAAGAACCGGCACCCAGGGATAATTCTTCACCACCTCGCCTGCCTTGGTCTTCGGAAACTTGGGGAATAAGCGTCGCCATTCCGAATGATGCACTTCCAGACTCGCCATCCATTCGGGATGCGCGTCCGCGAGTGCCGGGTTGCGGCCGATCTCGATCCAATAGAACAAATCGAATCCCGCCGCCACAATCGCACGCGCGGCCTCACGCTCTTTCGCGGGGTTCGCGCCATCCAGGGCCAGCACGACGGAGTTGTAGTGCTCTGCCTTGAGCGAGCGCAGTCGATCTGTGTCGGTTTGTTCCACCGAAATCACCGCGCCTTTAAGCCTTGTCTCCTCCACGGCGGCTTTCGTTGTCGTATAGACCGCCGTCTCCGGGTATTCCGCAGCCCAGGCGAACCATTTGACTTGCGTACTCTCCAGCCAGGTTAGAGTCCACCCTTTCAACTCGCCCTCGACGGCGCGGCCCGCGATGTCCCAGCGTGAGCCGGTCTCCTGATCAGTGAACGGGGCACCGGCAGACTTGCCGGCAGGTTGCAGGGTCAGCTTCCGCGTCGGAACGGCAGGGGTGCCCGCCGGGAGTGGGATGCCTGGGTCGAGTTGGGAGACGCCGGTTTTGTCCGGCCGCAGCGCGTGGAACTTCCGCGGCTGGTGAGCAACTGGCTTGTACGCCGCTGCCGTTTTCGTTTCTGGCTCCCAAAGCACGACCACCGGCTCCCCATCCACTTCATCCACAACGAATCCATCTTTGGCAAGCCGAGCCAGCGGGTAGGCTTTCGCTACCTTTCCTGTCCAGACGCCGAGCACCATCTCGTCAGCGGGCAGCCGTTTGTCCGCCGGACCGCGGCTCTTGCGAGAGTCCTCATTGATTTCCTTGGGCAGCTCGATCGGCCGGTATTTTTCGAACATGTTGTATGCCACGCCGCCGGGATAGTGCTTGAGCCAGAAACCCCAGTCACTTACCAACGTTGGTACCGGTTGCAGGCGGGCTCCCTTCTTGGGGCCGTCGAAAGCGATCCCGGTCAGGCAAGAGTAGAGCGTGCCATCCTTGTGCTGCATGACCATGACGCCGTTGCGCCAGCCGTAGAAGCTGAAATCGTAGGAAGGGGCGAACCC
>JBJXFF010000192.1:0-8832 GCA_046153945.1 Pirellulaceae bacterium | reverse complement strand
CTATCCCCCGCCGTTTCCAAGCCTTAGACTGGATTCTGTCGCAGCCCCCAAGCACGATTTCCCGCCCGAATTTTCCCGCCTAAGGTTCCCGCCATGCGATGTATGGGCTCTCGTTGTTTGCTGCCGCTTACGCTCATTGCCGCCATCTTGGTTTCGTCGGCTTTCGGACAGGCCTCGCTGCACGAGCGGCTTGACGCCCTGGTGGAAGCCAAGGCTGCGGGGCCGCTGGCAGCTCAAGCCGGCGATGCGGAGTTTCTTCGCCGCGTTTACCTCGACCTTGCTGGCCGCATTCCCCAGGTGGACGAAGCCCGAGCGTTCCTCGCCGATGCCGACGCCGCCAAACGCGAGAAACTGATCGACAAACTGCTGTCTGGCGACGAGTATCCCCGGCGGATGGGCCAAGCCTTTCACGTCATGCTCATGGAACGGCTGGGGGACCATAAGGAATGGCAGAAGTACTTGCAGGACGCCTTCGCCGCCAACAAGCCGTGGGACGTGATGGCAAGGGAGATGCTGAACCCGTCGGCCGAGAATGAGGCGACTCGCGGAGCGGCTCTGTTCTTTTCCAAGCGGTTGGAAAACTACGGCCAGAACCCCGTGGACGTGCCGGGGATGGTGCGGGACGTCGGCCGGCTCTTCATGGGAATCGACGTGCAATGCTGCCAGTGCCACGACCATCTCTTCGTGGATGATTACAAGCAGGAATATTATCAAGGGCTGTTCGCCTTCGTCGGCCAGGCGCAGCTTCGTCAGGGAGAAACCTTCCCCGCCATTACCGAGAAGCCGCTGACGAAGAAGGTCGATTTTATGTCGGTCTTCGTCAAGCAGCCGAAGTCGGTCGGGCCGTTTTTGCCGGGAATAAAGGAACTAGAGATTCCCGTTTTCGCCAACGGCGAAGAATGGGAAGTGAAGCCGGACCCGCAGAAGAAGATTGCCGGCAAGCTCAAGTTCAGCACGTTGAAAGTCCTCTCCGAACAGTTGCCGACGGCGGACAACCAGCTCTTCAAGAAGAACATCGCCAACCGCCTCTGGTGGCTGATGATGGGACGGGGACTCGTGCATCCGCTCGATTTGCAGCACGCGGGGAATGCTCCGTCGCATCCGGAACTTTTGGAGCTATTGGCGAATGAACTCGCCGCACATAAGTTCGATATGAAGTGGTTGCTGCGGGAGATCGCACTCTCCAAGACCTACCAGCGCGGCAGCCAGGCGGCTGATGACGCAGCGGCGGAAGCTCCCCGCGAAAGCTATCGCGTGGCTCTGGAAAAACCGCTCTCTTCGGAGCAGCTGTTGGCCAGCATGATTACTGCCACCGGCGAATCGGCCCGAGCCAAGCCCGAAGAATTGCAGGAGCGGTTCGCCAAAGCATTCGCCAATCCCCCCCGCGAGCCCGAAACGGAATTCAGCCCCACGGTGAAGGCCGCACTGTTTTACCTTAACGACAGCGTTGTCCTCGGTTGGCTCAAGCCGGCTCCCGGGAATCTGGCGGAGCGACTTTCCAAAACGATGGAGCCTGGCAAACTGTCCGACGAGATGTACCTGTCCATCCTCACCCGTCTGCCGAGCGAGGAAGAGAAGAAAGACGTGGCTGATTACCTGACGAAGCACGCCGCCAACCGCGAGACGGCGATTCGCAATTTGCTCTGGTCGCTGCTGGCGTCGAACGAGTTTTGCATGAACCATTAACAGGCGAGCGGGGGGCGTCAGCCCCCTGATACTATCGCCAGAAAATGAAATATCAGGGGGCTCACGCCCCCCGCTCGCCATGAACCCTCTCTGCAAACCCTGGGAACACTCCCTCTCCCGCCGCCAACTCCTCGGCGCAGCCGCGGGGGTTGGTGCGTCGCTCGGCCTTTCTAATCTGCTTCATCCCGTCGCCGCGGAAGAGATGAAGAAGAAAGCCAAGCAGGTCCTCTTCATCTGGATCGACGGCGGCATGAGCCAGCTCGAAAGCTGGGATCCCAAGCCCAATACGCTTTTCGGCGGCCCGTTCCGGGCGATTCCAACCAGTGTCCCCGGCATTCACGTCAGCGAGCTGGTGCCGCGATCCGCCAAGATCATGCAGCATCTGGCGATTGTCCGCAGCCTCTGCACTCAGGACAACTCGCACTCGGCCGGCGTTGCCCGCATCCAGCGCGGCGACCCCAAGAACCGCGGCGTCACCTATCCCTACTTCGGCTCCGCGGTGGCCAAGCTGCTCGGAGCAGGGACGAGCGGCCTGCCGCCGTACGTCTGGATCAAGCCCGGCAGCAGCGGGTTCATCCACCAGGACGCCGGTTTTCTCGGCCCCAAGTTCGGCGCGGTCGCCTTCGGGGACGGCAAGCCGCCGGAAAACCTGGTGCTGCACGACTCCGTCACGCCGGCCGACGACGACGAGCGGAACGCCCTCCGCGCCGCGACCAATACCCGCTACGCCAAGAACCGCCGCAAGCAAGTCGGCGAAGCGACCAGCTACGTCTACGACGTCGCCCGCACCCTGATGAAGCGGCAGGATCTCTTTGACACGACCAAGTTCGACCCCAAGGACGTCGAGCGTTATGGCACCCACGAGTTGGGCCGCCACATGCTGCAAGCTCGCAAGATGCTCGAAGCCGGCGTCACCTTCGTCAAAGTCAACAGCTACGGCTGGGACACGCACGGGGACAACTTCAATGGCCACCTCAGCCTGATGCCCAAATTCGACCAGGCCTTCGCCGCGATGGTGCAGGACCTGGCGGACCGCTCGATGCTCGAAAACGTGCTGGTCGTCGCCATGAGCGAATTCGGCCGCACCCCCCGCATCAACGGCCACATCGGCCGCGACCACTGGCCCGAAGCCTGGTCCCTCGTCATGACCGGCTGCGGCATCAAGCGCGGCCTGGCCGTCGGCGAAACCAACCCCGAAGGAACGTGGGTCAAGAGCGAACCCTTCGACATCGGCCACATGTTCCACACCTGGTTCACCGCCCTCGGCATCGACCCCGCCAAGACCGAATACGACAACGGCGGCCAGCCGCTGCCGATTGCCCATGATGATTGCCATGTGGTGAAGGAACTGTTGGCCTAGGCGAGCGGGGGGCGTCAGCCCCCTGATACTAAACGTTGGATGCTGCACATGGAAACGACCGAAATACTCAAAAAATACGAACTCAAGAAGCCGGTCATCCTCACCGCCGAACCGCAGGTGAGCCTGGCCCGGTTCAGCCCCTGCGGCAAACTGCTCGTCGGCGGCGGGTATGACTCCCGCGTGCGGCGGTGGAACACCGCAGCCGAGGGAATGCCCGAATTGCCGGCCCTCGAAGGGCATCACGGCTGGGTGGAAGGACTCGCGTTCCGGGCTGAAGGGGAGCTGCTTTTCACAGCCGATTCTTGGGGCCAAATCTGCTGCTGGAGTGGCTATGTGGGCGACAAGCCGGCGGTGAAGTGGAAGCTCGACCAGGCCCATGACGGCTGGGTGCGAACGCTCGCCGTTAGTCCCGACGGCAAGTCCCTCGCAAGCTGCGCCAGCGATCGGTTTCTCCGCATTTGGTCCGCGGAGGATGGCGCAAAACAGTTCGAGTTTCCGCAAAGCGAGTTCGGCAATCTCTGTCTCAAGTACGTGCCGGATGGAACGCTACTGACCGGCGATGAGCGAGGCATCGTCCGCCATTTGAAGCCCGACGGCACTCTTATCCGCCAATTCGATGCCTCCAGCCTCTATGTCCTCTCCCGCTTGCAAGACGTCGGCGGCGTGTTTTCTATGGCCTTCGACAAGGAAGCTAAAACGCTTGCGGTGGGCGGCACCAAACCGGTTAATGGCGGAACGGTCGTCGGCATTCCAACCATCCTGCTCTTCGACCTGGCGACCGGCGAGCAAAAGCAGAAGTATGACCTGGGAACGCAAAACGACTGTTACGTAGCCGACCTGCAGTTCCATGACGACGGGTTCCTCTCCGCGGTCACCTATGGCACTCCTGGATCGGGTCAGCTCATTTACCTTAAGCCGGGCGAATCATCCCCGCTGCTGACCTACAAGCAGATGCAAAACTGCCACAGCCTCTCCTGGCATCCCGACGGCAAGCGGCTCGCCGTCGCCGCCACCAACGGCGGCAGCAACGGCAACGGCCGGTTGGTGGACAAGGAAGGGAAATACCTGGGAAACAACTCGCCGATCCATGTGTTTACATTCCCGGCATAGTGACAATGGCCTCCTGGCAAATCCAAGAACTCACCGAGGCCGACTACGAGCCTGTGATGGCTCTCTGGAATTCCACCCCCGGAGTCCGTGCCACCGAGCCCCTCGAAGAGTTTGCCCGCATTCTCGCCCGCAATCCCGGCCTCTCCTGCATGGCCCGAGACGGTGACCAGCTCGTCGCCGCCATCCTCTGTTGCCACGACGGCCGCCGCGGCTATCTCTATCATCTGGCGGTTGCGGAAAGCCATCGCCGCCAGGGAATCGCCCGCGCGATGGTCGACCGCAGCCTCAGTCTCCTGACTGAACTCGGCATCGCCCGCTGCACGCTGTTCGTCGTCGCCGACAACGCAGACGGCACCGCCTATTGGAAGCACACCGGCTGGCGGGAGCGCGTGGATCTTAAAGCGATGGCGAAAGACTTGATTTAACTGTAGTTACGTCAAGATTTCCCTAATCACATTCCCGTGATCCATCTCCAATCGTTTGCGGCCGGGGATTTCCAAGCGGCGGCCGTCGATGCCAAGCAGGTGCAGGACGGTGGCGTGGATGTCGGTGACGTAGTGCGGATTTTCGACCGCATGGAAGCCCAGTTCATCGGTGGCCCCGTGGATGCAGCCTCGTTTCACTCCCGCACCGGCGAAGAAGACGGAGAAGCCGTGCGGATGATGGTCGCGGCCGGTGGCGGGAGCGTTGAACTGGCCTCCCCCTTCGACCGCTGGCGTGCGGCCGAACTCGGTGCAGAAGACGACGAGCGTGTCATCGAATTGGCCCGTCCGTTTGAGATCCTTGATCAGCCCGGCGATCGGCTTGTCGATCCGCTCGCAGGAGCGGCTGTGGTTTTTCTTCAGTTCCTGGTGCGAGTCCCACTCGCCATAGTCACTGAGATAGACCAGTGTGTACCGTACGCCCCTCTCCGCCAATCGGCGGGCGGCAAGCAGGCGGCGGCCATAGACCGCAGTTGTGGGGTTGTCGATTCCGTAGAGCTTTTGCGTCTCGGCCGTTTCTTTGGCGAGGTCGAGCGCCTCAGGGACCGAGAGCTGCATGCGGAAGGCGAGCTCGTAGGACTGGATGCGGGCTTTGAGCTGCTCGTCTTCCGGATGGTCCTGGGCCGTGAGTTGGTTCAGTTCGTTGATGAAGGCGAACTCGCTCCGCTGCTGTTCCAGCGTGATGTCCTTGGCCCGAGCAGCGAACGGCAGCGGATTGGCGGGATCGAGCGAAAGCTGCACTCCGCCGTGGGCGGGGCCAAGATAGTCGGGGGCGAAGTCCTTCCGGACGCGGTTGTCGCTGAACTGTCCCAGAAACACGAACTGCGGCAAATTCTCGTTCAGTGTCCCCAGCCCGTAGTGGATCCACGAACCTATCACCGGCTGCTGCTCGTCGAGAGCGTGGCGGCCGGTATGCATCTGGAATTCGGCGGCGTGGTCGTTGTCGGTGGTCCACATCGAACGGACCACGGAGAGATCGTCCGCGCACGTTGCGAGGTTCGGCAGCCAGTCGCTCACTTCCAGGCCCACATCGCCGTACTTCTTGTAGCCGACTTGCAGCGGAAAAATCTTGGTAAACAGTTGCCGGTCGTCCCCCACCACGCTTCTGCTGCGGGCGAGGAAGAGCGGAGACTTTTGCGGATTAGCAAGTCCCGACTCGTCGTACGTCTTTCCCTCATACTTGTTGAGCGCCGGCTTGGGATCGAACGTCTCCAGTTGGCTCACGCCGCCGGAGAGGAAAATCCAGATGACGTTTTTGGCCTTGGGCGCGTGATGCGGCTTACCGTCTGGCGGCGACCACTTTTCCGGGTCGTTGGCCCGCGCGACGCCGTCTTGCAAGAGCAGCGAGCCGAGAGCGAGTCCGCCGCAGCCGAGGCCGAGATTGCTCAGAAAACTGCGGCGGCTCTGGTGGGGGGAAGTAGGTCTCACACAGAGGCACGGAGGCACAGAGGGGGAAGGGAGCGAGGCGGAATTACTTGACTGAAAATTCATCGATCAACTCTCCTGCCTTCTCCGTGCCTTTGTGCCTCTGTGTGAGATTCTCTTATCTTATCGTCACAAAATCATTATGGTTCAACAGAGCATGCACAAGACTCTCCCGACTCTTGGCTCCGGCATCGGATGATGTCTTGGCTAACTCGCGTTGAGTGGCGAGGAAACGCTTGGAGGCGGCGAGTTCTGGTTCAGTCGGCGGACGGGAGAGAACTTGCTCGAAGGCGGCGGTGATGAACTTCGGCTCTCGCGCCGCTTCCGATGCTGCGGCAACTTCCTGCCACAATCGAGCCGCCAGCAGCCGGCTTTGCGTCAGAGTTAGTTCGCTATTGGAAAGTGCCAGCGCCTGCTGAGGGCGGATGCTGCTGGTCCGCTGGTAGCAGTCGGTGGGGACGGCGACGTCGAAGAGGTCGAGGAACTCCATGCGGGCTTCGCCGTGATGCGAGAGATAGATGCTGCGGCGATGGGAGGCGAGAGCTTCCGTCTGTTCGATTTCTTTGCCGCCGATTTTCGCGTCGAGTTCACCGGCCAGATAAAAGACGCTGTCGCGGACTTCTTCGGCTTCCATGCGGGCGGGAGTGAATCGCCAGAGGTGGGTGTTCTCGGGGTCTTTGGCAGCGTTGGTGTTGTAGGCCGAAGTATCAGGGGGCTGACGCCCCCCGCTCGCCATGGAGATCGACGAGGCGCGGCGATAGGCGTCGCTCATCACGATTTGCCGGTGCAGCCGCTTCATGTTCCAGCCGCCGTCCATGAGTTCGACCGACAGCGAATCGATGAGCGGCTGATTGGTCGGCAGCTTGCCGTTGCGGCCGAAGTTGGCGGGCGTTTCGACGATGCCGCGGCCAAAGTGGCGCTGCCAGATGTGATTGACGGCGACGCGGGCTGTCAGCGGGTTGTCGCGACTGGTCATCCAATTGGCGAGGGCCGTTCTACGCCCCGTGCTTTGCTTGGGGAATATTGCCGACAGCGGACTGTAAGTGCCGTCGGTCTTTTGGGCCTCCGCATCTGCCGCTCCGACAGCCGCCGTCGCGGCGGTCAACTTCACCTGCGCCGCTTGGATTTCAGCTGCCCGCTTCATGTCCGTCATCGGCTTGGCGCTGGCCTGAGCGACGGCCAATTCCGCGGCCGTTTGATTTGATAGTGCCAGCAAGAACTTCGATTGCCGCTCGGCCTTCGCCGCCACGATCGCCAGCTCCTCAGCATTTCCTGCTTCCATGGAAAACTTCACGCGGTCCGCCTTAACCCGCGCCTCCACCGACGCCCCATCCGCTTGCGCCGCAGCCAACTTCCGTTCCGCCAGCGTTAGAGGCAATTCGACCGCCGCACGGGCCTGCTTCGCCGCTGCCAACTCCAACTCCTTGGCCCGAACTTCTGGCGATTCACTCGCCGGCACTCCAATCAGTGATGTCGCCGGCGCAGCGCACGCTCCATTTGCTACCCAGCCGATGGTCCCAGCAACGTCCTTTCCTTCGACACACAGCGGCTGCTCGAAGTCCATTCGCAGTTGCACGCCATCTCCCTTGCGGAACACAAATTCGTCGTACATGGCCGCTGTCCCAGGGCGAGCATCGAGAAAAATCCCTTGCTGGGCGTTCCGCGGACTATTCCATCCTTTGAGCGTCACCGGGACGTGATCAACGAGCGGCACATCGCTGCCGACGGGCAAAACGGTCAGCTTCATCTGCTCCGCAGCCGGCATAAGTTCCAAAGTCACGCGAAAACGGGTCTGTCCTTTGGACATGTCATACTTCGCCAGCTCGATCTGCTCAAATCCTCCCGGCTTGTACGACACAATCTTGCCATTCTCAAAACCGACCCACCCCGCGGTCAATCCCTTGCTCACATCCAGGGAAAGCTGAAAGTTCGTATGGCCATCCTGCAGAATCTGTACGAGGAACGTGATGACAGACTTCTCATCGACGTCCTTGAATTCCGAGACAGGATGCGACAAGGCCCGCCGTCCCTGCACGGCATTCATCACGAGAGATTGTTTGCCTTCTAGGGCTGCAATTGCGTTCGGCCCTGCAGCTTTTGATTTTACGTCCGCCAGCACCGCTTCCGCCTTCGTCACCGCCTGCACCAGCTCCGCCAAATTCGCCGGCACTATTTTCTTTGCCGCCTCGAGTTCTAACATCGCCGCACTAACCGCCGCCTGCACCTTCGCCGTCTCCTCCTTCTGCACAAACGGCCGCAACCCCGGATAATACGCCTCCGGCGGCAGCTCCACCGGTTTCACGTCATATCCGCTCGTTCCCAAAATCGACAAAATCCCCGGCGGAACCGGCGGCTTGTCCTTAAAGAGATTGCGCTGATCGCCGCCGCGGTACATCGCCGTATTGGCATCGAGCTTCTCGTCGAAGATGCGAATCCGCCCGCTCCCTATCGGCCCGTACGACTGGGCGTAGATGTATTTCTTAAAATTGCCGGGGTCCGCGTCCCCCGCGACTCGGTCGTGCCGCAGTTCCAGTGGCTCAAAGTGGGCCCGGAAACGGAAATACTCTTCCTGCGAGATCGGGTCGTATTTGTGGTCGTGGCAGAGGGCACAGTTGATGGTAAGTCCCAGGAATGCCTTGGCAGTGTGCTCGGTCTGGTCCCGCATCCACTGGTCGTAGTTCCATTTGAACCAGTTCCGCACGACGAAGCCGGTCGCCGCCAGGTTCTCCTCCTCGCCGGGGCAAACCTCGTCCGCGGCCAGCATCTGGG
>JBJXFF010000135.1:0-6591 GCA_046153945.1 Pirellulaceae bacterium | reverse complement strand
CCGCTCACGGAGTGAGCGGACTACTATACCGCCGGCGCAGATACTCCCGGCAGCGGCTGAAGAATTCATGGTAATCGGCCCGCTGGTAATCGGGATAGGTCCACGGCCGCGTTTTCCACACTCCCTGGTTAAAGTACAGCGTTCCTTCCGCGTAAATGCCGTCCCGCAAGTAGATGCGGTGGTCCCGGTCTTTCGTGGAAGCCAGCACCAGTTTGGCTTCGGTCACATAGCCCGGATCCAGATTCAGCGGCCGTGGCTCGGGGTAGTCCATCACCTGTTTGTAGGCATCTTCCAAGATGTTCGTGTGCCGTTTTAGGTCAGATAGTTCCGCCGGATCGACGAGCCGCTCGAACGCCCAGAAGGTTTTTTTAAGGCCCTCGCCCATGGAGGCGTCGTAGTAGTGCGTCTCGGCATGGTCGAAAAGATCACTCTCCAAGGCTATCGGTCCCCAGTCACTTTCCGTCTGTTCCCTCGCCCATTGCAAGGCGTCCGGATACCGGCTGAAAGCGGCAGAGATGAGCAAAACGGGGCGGTGTGAAGCGATTTGGCCCATTTCTCAGTACCCGGTACAGAGTACTAAGTACTGAGTACGGAGTACCAAGTACAAGGCACGCAGTTCCAATACTCCCTCATGCGTCATTCGCCATTTGAATTTCGTCATTTCTCAATACGCCTTCCCGAACACCGCCCGCCTCGTACTCGGCTTACCCGTAAAGATGCACGTCCCCGTCTCCGCCGGCTGGTCCAGCGGAATACACCGAATCGTCACCTTGTGCTTCTTCAGCAGCTCCTCCACTTCCGGCCCTTCGCTGAAGTGGCAGTTCGCAAAGCCACCGTGGATTTCGGGCTTGTCTTCGCTTTTGGGGGTGAACCAGGCCAGGAAGTCATCGAGCTTGTCGATGGTTCGTGTGTTGTCTTCGCGGAGCTTCAGCGCTTTGGCGAAGAGCCCGTCCTGAATCTCCTTCAGCCGCTGGCCGATGGTGGAGACGAGCTCGGCACGGTCCACGCCCTTCTTCTCGCCGGTATCGCGGCGGGCGAGGAAGACAGCGTTCTTCGCAATGTCCTTCGGCCCAATCTCCGCCCGCAACGGCACGCCGCGCTTGATGTGATACCAGTTCTTCTCGCCGCCGCGGATGTCCCGGTCATCCACCATCACGCGGACTTTGCCATCGGCGTAGTCCTGCGCCTCCAGTTCCTTCTTCAAACTTTCCACATACGGAATCACTTGCGATTTTTCTTCATCATTTCGATAAATCGGCAATAGCACGATGTGCTTCGGGGCTAGACGCGGCGGCAGAACGAGTCCGTCGTCGTCGCTGTGAGTCATGAGGAGCGCACCCACCAGCCGCGTGGAGACGCCCCAACTGGTTGTCCAGGCGTACTGCTGCTGGCCGTCTTTGTCGGCGAATTTGATTTCCTGTGCCTTGGCAAAATTCTGGCCGAGGAAGTGGCTGGTGCCGGCTTGCAGGGCTTTGCGATCCTGCATCATGGCTTCGATGGAGTAGGTATCGACCGCCCCGGGGAACCGCTCGCCAGCGGTCTTCTCCCCCTTGATGACCGGCATCGCCATGAAGTCCTGGGCGAAGTCGGAATAGACGCCGAGCATTTTCATCGTCTCTTCGCGGGCCTCCTCCGCGGTGGCGTGGGCCGTGTGGCCCTCCTGCCACAGGAACTCCGCCGTTCGCAGAAACAGCCGCGTCCGCAGTTCCCAGCGGACGACATTGGCCCACTGGTTGATGAGAATCGGCAGGTCGCGGTACGACTCCACCCACTTCGCGTACATCGCTCCAATGATCGTCTCGCTCGTCGGCCGCACAATCAGCGGCTCATCGAGAAGGGCGGCCGGGTCGGGCTGCAATTTGCCGTCCGCCCCCGGCTTCAGGCGGTGATGCGTGACGACCGCACACTCCTTGGCGAACCCCTCCACATGGTCCGCCTCTTTCTGCAAAAAGCTGAGCGGGATGAACAGCGGAAAATAGGCATTCTCATGCCCCGTCGCCTTGAACATCCCGTCCAGCACCCGCTGCATGTTCTCCCAAATCGACCAACCCCACGGCTTGATCACCATGCACCCCCGCACCGGCGAAATCTCCGCCAAATCGGCCGCCTTGATGACCTGCTGGTACCATTCGGGATAGTCGTCGGCACGGGTGGGAGTGATTGCGGTTTTGGCCATGGGGAAAGTGGCGTAAGCGGGGGATTACGTGATGGGGACAAACGGCATTTTACGGACAATCGCCTCTGCGCGGGAGGGCAGAGGGTAGAGGTCAGAGGCTAGAGAAGAACAACGCAGCCGAGGGTCGGCGATAGCACTGATAAGAGTCACAAATGATAGAATCTCTCAGATAGGAGTCCCGACATGAATCCAGTCCTGCTCATTCGCAAGGAATTTGCCAGCAAGTACGAGTTGCAACATGCGGAGAAGTATTTCCCTGTCGAAGAGAGCCGCACCAGATGTACGGACTCGCTGGTTATTGGCCGCTACTCGGTGGTGCCGTTTTATGACGAGTTGGAGCGGGATTTGGCCTGCATTGGCTCGCGGCTGATTAACTCCTTCGAGCAGCACCAGTGGATTGCCAGCTTCGCCTACTACAAGGAACTGAAGGATTACACGCCGGAGACTTGGGACGAAGAAAACTTCGCCACTTGTCCGCATCCAGGGCCGTTCGTCGTGAAAGGCAAAATGTCTTCCAAAAAACGCCGCTGGAAAACACATATGTTCGCCCAGACCAAGCGCGAGGCCCTCCGTCTGGGCGAGCGGCTGCTGGAGGACACGAACATCGGCGACCAGGGAATTGTCTATCGCAAGTTCGTGCCGCTCCGAACTCTTGAAATGGGGCCCAATGAGCTCAGGTATACCAACGAATGGCGGTTCTACTACTACAAGCAACAGCGGCTCTCGTGCGGCTACTACTGGTCGATGTCCGACTGTGCCGACCAAGCGGAACTGAAGCCCGAAGCTCTGACTCTCGCGGACAAAATCGCGGCAATAGCGTCGAAGCACACCAACTTCTTCGCGCTGGACCTCGCCGAGACCGAAGAGGGCCACTGGATCCTCATCGAACTCAACGATGGTCAGTCTGCCGGTCCCTGCGACAACGACCTCGATGAGCTTTACGACAATTTGCGGAATGCGTTGTCGTAGCGAGCAATCGTCACGCTTCCGGATCGATACCTAGTTGCCGAAGCTTCTCGGAAAGCTGCTCCGCCCGCTCGCGTTCTTTTTCTGCTCGCCGCCGCTCTAATTCAGCCAGCTTCTGTTCCTTGTCCGCCCGCTGATGTTCAAACTCAGCCCGTTGCAACGCCAAATCCGTCTCTTCCGCCAATTCCAAATAGGTGGCGAACTTGCGCCCATCGGGCCGGAAAATTTGCAATTCCTCGTCAGCGGCTGGCTCAAAGCGGATTCCCAGCCGCGGGCTCATCCAGCCGGCCATGTTTTCGATCTCTTCGAGAGCCGCCCCTCGCCTCAAGTATCCGACGAGACCAAACTTGTCAGGATCGTAGATGTAGAATTCCTCGATTCCAAATTTTTCGTAGAAGCGGAACTTCCTAACGATTTCGTTGGGGCGGTTTCCCCGAGATAACACTTCAAAGACCACTTGCGGGCCAACCCCCGCTTCGTCCCACTGGCGATAGGAACCCCGTTCCCCCTTGGGTCGCCCGAACACAACCATCGCGTCTGGAGCCGCACGGGTGATGTTGTCACCCTCCACGGGATACCAGAGCAAATTCCCGGCGACGAAGACGTTGGGATTTTGAGCAAACAGGGCGTCCAGCCCCCCCTGGATGGTCATGATCCAACGGAATTGCAAAGTGTTGTCGGACAATGGCTCACCATCATCTTCGGGATATTCAATCGGCCGTTTCAGGGCAGTCGCGGATGCCATAAGTGGTTCGCAGAAGAATTCGGTTCGTCTCCCATTATATCCAGAATAAGGCGTTCAGCGGGAGTGCAACAAGATATCGTGCTCGCTACTCCCGCCTTTGTCTCCCCTCCCCTCACTGCTAAACTGCACTCCTTCTCCCAGTTTCCCTTTCTCTCCGTCTCTCCTTCTTCCCCAGTCCTCATGCCCCGCCGCTACGTCAACCAGCTCGCCGAACGAGACTCCGTGGACCAGGTTTTTCTGGTTGCCGACAAGCAATTGCGGGCGAATCGACAGGGGAATTATTACCTGCAACTGCGGCTGGCGGATAAGACGGGGTCGATAACAGGGATGCTTTGGAATGCGAATGAAAAGCTGTACGCCACACTGGAGAATCAGAGTTATCTACGGGTGCAGGGTTCGACGCAGGTCCATAACGGCATCCTGCAGATGATCGTGACGCGCGTCGATGGAGTGCCCGCGAGCGAAGTAGACGAAAACGATTTTCAGACGGTCAGTTCCGTCGAAACCGACAAACTGGCGGCCCGACTCGCAGAGATGCTGCGGAGCGTGAAGAACGAGCATCTGCGGAACCTGGCGGAATGTTTTTTGGTCGACGAGGCCTTCATGGCCAAATTCACCTCCGCCCCAGCCGGCGTGAAAAACCACCACGCTTACAAAGGGGGCCTGCTGCACCACGTCGTCAGCCTGATGGAAGTCTGCCTGGCCGTTGCCCCGCGGTATCCGGAAATTGACGCCGACCTGCTGCTGCTTGGGGCCTTCCTGCACGACGCGGGCAAAATCGACGAACTCACCTACGATCGCGAACTCGGCTACAGCGACGAAGGGCAGCTCATCGGCCACGTCGTGATGGGGGTCAGCATGGTTGCCGAAAAAGCCCGCCAGGCAACGTCCCTCTCCGGCGATGAATTCCCCCGCGAGTTGCTGCTGCGGCTGGAGCACATGATCGTCAGCCACCACGGCGAATACGAATTCGGCAGCCCCAAGCTCCCCATGACCTTGGAAGCGATCGCCCTCCACCACCTCGACAATCTCGACGCCAAAATCTATTCAGCCGTGCAGGCAATGAAAGAAGACGTCAACAGCGAAAGCAGTTGGACGAGTTATAACCAGGCGATGGGGAGGAAGTTCGTTCGGGGCGGTAAGTCGCGGAAGCTCAAAACCTGTAGTCGCACGGTCTCTCTGATGGCGTTGGGTTACAAATGCGTTGCCTTGGCGAGTCTTTTCTTGACTCCGCAACTCCCCCAGCTTATCACTGATAATAGCCACGAGTTTAACCGCATCATGAGGGACTTGCCGTGTTTCGCACCATTATGGCTTTGGGACTGATTGTACTTTTAACCGCTCCAGCCATTGCGCAGCGGGTTCCGTATGATCCCTATGCCAAGCAGAAAGAAGAAGACCTCGCCCCGCTTCGTCCCGATGGCACTTTGAACTGGCCCGCCTTTTTCAAATCCAAGGCTATGGAAGTCCGCTTTCAAGGGTACTTCGCGCAAGGCACTTGCACCGGGTCCAACAAACGGATTGTGAACTATTTAGAGGCCAACAAGGTCGATGTGAACGCCCTTCCCGAAGAATCGCTGCTAGGGTTGGCGGCCAAGTCGGAGGGGGGCATGCTGGCCATGGCCAGCCAGGATGGTGTGCCGATGACCGTTGTCACGCATCCCGCTGGGGTCTCCAAGGTCAACATCAGTGGCAAAATGAATCCCGCGGATTTGCGCCCCGGCATGCTGGTCAAATTCTCTGGCCGGGTTAACGACCACGGCAAAGGAATGAAACCGATTGAGAACCTGGAAGTTTTCACGCCCGACGCGAAGTTCAAGTGGAAGGAAATCATCTCCGATCGGCAGCAGAACATCGCCGCCACCGTCGTCAAGGCGACCGGCTCGATGCTGCAAGTGCAGGTTCCCACCGGCCGCATCCGCAAGCTCACTTTCCAGGTGAAAGAAAACCCGGAAATCATCGTCACGGGCTCCACTCTCGATCTGGTTTCTGCCGGCGATGAGGTTTCGACTAAGGGGCGGATCTATCTCAGCGGGCAAGGTGCGGGAGGGAATCCGGTCGTCTTCGCCAGCGAAGTCATCGTCAAGAAAGCCTTTGGCCGCGACCGGGCCGCTGAGGAAAAGGAAGCGGAAGCCAAGGCGATTGCCGCGAAAGTCGCGAAGGCTGAGGAACAGAACTAACACGCAGGGTGCATAAGCGGAGCGCCATGCACGTCTGAGTTGTGGTCAAACTCAGGCGACATTCTTGTTCCCCAGCGAATACACTGCCAGGCGATTGTAGCTGGGAAAGTAGTCACTGCGTCCTGATTGGGCCCTATGGATGCGGGATGCCCACGCTCCTTCCCAGGGTGTGGTCCCTGGCGGGGTATCGGCTACGCTAGGGAGCGGGCGAAGTTGTGCAACCAGGGTTGAAGTGAGGAGACGGGCGTGGTTCCCAGGCGAATCTTGACGGTGCTGGTGTTGGGTCTGCCGGTCCTTCTCGTCGCGTTTGCCGTGGTGATGGGAGGCTGGGGGCTGGCGCAGGGAATGGGTGATCCAGCGGGAGCGACGGCGCTCAGGTGGATCGGGGTCGCCTGCTTGATGCTGCTGGTTATTGATGTTGTGCTGCTCGTCATGGCGCTCGGGCTGAATGCGATAGAGGCGAGCGGGGGGCGTGAGCCCCCTGATACTAACTCGCGATAGTGACGCATGCCCCTGGGTAATAT
>JBJXFF010000132.1:0-14923 GCA_046153945.1 Pirellulaceae bacterium | reverse complement strand
CCGCTCACTCCGTGAGCGGACATTTCTGCACACGGAGTGTGCAGACTACTGAATTGTATCTTAACCATGGGGGCCGGCGCTGCGTCGCGCGACTGAGGTCGGCACCGGAGCATTTTTCGGAGGGTAGTGGTATGAAGTTCGTACTTTGCATGGTGCTTGGTCTCGTGACTCTCGGTCTGGCCGGAACCGCCCTGGGTGCCGACGACCCGAGCGGAACCTGGAAATGGTCGGTCAAACGGGGTGAGCAAACGAGAGAGGTAACGCTCACGCTCAAGCTGGAAGGGGACAAATTGACCGGCCACATGCAGGGCCGCAACAACACCGTCACGCCGATCGAAGAGGCTTCCTTCAAAGATGGAACCGTCGCCTTCGCCGTCACGCGCGAATTCAACGGCGTCAAGCGGACCACGAAGTACAACGGCAAGCTCAGTGGCGACACGATCACGGGCAAGAGCGAAGGAACGGACCGAGACGGGAAGGCGACGACCACCGACTGGGTGGCGAAGAAGGGATAAGTATTTTGGCGGAACTGCCTTAGAGCAGTCCCCGAATCGGCTGGCCGCGGTAGATGCGGTACGGTCTCCCGGCCGCGTCGTGGAATTCGCGGTCGGGGCCGATGCCGAGGAGATAGAAGATCGTCGCGGCCAAATCGGCGGGGGTGAAGGCCTCCGCCTTGGGTAGACCACCGTGGGAATCGGTTTCGCCAACGATCCGCCCGGGCCGAATACCGCCGCCGGCCAGGAAGCAGGGGAATACGTCTCCCCAGTGATGACGCCCGGCTGTAAAAATCTCGCCGGAGGCGTTTTTGCCGCCGGCCGTAATGGGGGAAATTTTCGGTGTGCGGCCCATTTCACCGCACATCACCACCAGCGTCGTATCGATCAGGCCACGGGCCTCCAGGTCGTCCAAGAAACCGCTCAAACAGTGGTCGATTGACGGCAGCAGCTTCCCCTTCAAATCGCGGAACGCGTTTTGATGCGTATCCCAGCCCCGGAGATTGATCTGCACCATCCGCACGCCGGCTTCGACCAGGCGGCGGGCGACGAGGAATCCTTGCCCCCATTCTTCGCGGCCGTATTGGTCGCGCATCGCATCGGACTCGAGCGTCAGGTCGAACGGGTTCTGCTTTCCCGGCAGCGTGGCCAATAGCAGGCGCTGGGCTTGCTGGCGATGAGCGTCCCAGGATTTGGAAGGAACATGAACATATTCGGCGTCCGCCTGCCGCCGGAGTTGCTCCAATTGAGAAAGGAGCAGTGTGCGATTTTCAATCTGTGGAAGGAGTAGACCCTGCACAGAGCCTAGATTCGGAAGATGAAAATCGGGCTTGCGGCAACTGGTGTTGTCCCACCAGGCTTGCGGACCAGGTCCGGGTGCGCGGGCGGGATCATTCGGGTCGTCGTGGCTGTAACAGTTCGGGCAGGAGCCTCCGGCGTCCTTGGCATTGCAGTGCGCCGCTAAATCTACCCCCCAGCGATCATAATGCGCGCCGAGGAGTCCCGACTCGCGGCCCGGATAGGTCATCAAATTGCCGCGAGGAATCTCCACCATCGCCGGCCAGCCGACCTCCGCCCGAGGAGGCGCTGCGTAAGCAATCATGGAGCCCATACTCGGCCAGGTGATTCGCCCCGGCCGCGGCGAGGTGATGGAGGCATTGGTATCTCCCACTGGCAGTTCGGTCGTTCCGGTGTGCAGCAGATAGTGGCAGCTACTGTGCTCGTTGCGGAACTGCCGATCGGACGGGTGATACATCGACTTGACCAACGAGAACTTGTCAGCCCGCGCGGCCAGTTTGGGCAGATATTCGCAAAAGTGCACACCGGAAGTTTTTGTCGGCGTCGTGCCGTACTCTCCCCGAATCTCCGTGGGAGCAGCCGGCTTGGGATCAAAGGTTTCGTGCTGCGACGGCCCGCCCGACTGAAAGATAAAGACCACCGACTTCGCGCGCGGAGTAGCGGCACTTCCTTCCGCAGCCTGAGCTTCCAGTTGCAGCAGATCCGCGAAGCCGGTCCCCAAGAGGCCGATGCCGCCTGCCTGCAACAGCTCCCGGCGGCCGATGGCCGGGTGATCGGTGGGTGTGCAGGCTGGGTGACGCATAGCAGACCAGCCTAACCGAACCTCGGCCCTGCGACAAATACTAGCAGGCTAATCCGGCTGCGACATCCAGCGGATGGTCCAGACTGGATTGCCGCACTCGCGGCAGGATTCATCAATATCCATCAACCGCCCGTGGCAGTTGCGGCAGTAAGTGATGGAGGGGAGGAGCGATGCCTGGCGGTTGCGGATTTCGCCGCCGCGAAGATGGTCGCCAAACGCGAGCGCGGCCATTGCTCGCACGGCCAGCGGAAAGAGTTGATAGAGGATCATTGGTGCAAGACGCGCCTCGCGCAGCAGCTCTTCGAGCATGTCGGAGAATTCCATTTGGCGATCATGGTCGTTCAAGCGGAGGTACGCATCGGCTCTGGTTTCCAGAGCGGCCCGATCCTGGCGGCCAGCGAAACGGAGCTCCTGCAGCCAGTGGCGATTCTGCATCGGCTGCGACAGCGCGCGGGAGTGTGTCAACTCGTCGAGGACTTCCCCGACAACGAAGGCGTCGATCTCCCCCTTCGCTTTATGCTCTGTCAGCGCTTGCGATAAGGGCATGAGCATCGAGTCCGTTCCAAAATTCCGCTGCACATCGGACTGCAAGCGTGTGTAGAGCTGATTCCGTAAGAGCGAGAGCCCGACATCGAGGCGCTCAATCACCTCAGGCGCATCCGGGCGGGGATTCACCGCGGAAAAACTACCCAGAGCCGCGGCACGACGGCGGTTCCGCTCCTCAGAAACGACGACAGACATTGCGAAGCCCTCCAGAAAAAGAGTGACTTGCCGACAAGCGTCAGATGATCTGCATTTCACGGTATCTCTTTTCACAGCCGCTGTCGAGCATTGTCCGCGAATTCTTAATCTGGGGCGATTCGGGCCGAATTGGGTCAATTTTTGCAGCCCGCCGAACCACAGCTTGGCTTCGAAAAAGTCGCTCAATTTCCCCGGGAAAACCGCTCTCGGCAGGACTTCGCCCCCCCCTTAAAATCGAGGCCAGGCCAACCCATCAAAAGATTGACATGGGATTGGAACATTCCCTATACTGGGAGGGTAAGCTCGGACGAATAATAACGAGGCTGCGGCCTCGTCCCGCCTGATTCGTTCTTGGGACTGCCTCACACGAACCGCCCGCCATTGGAGATGAAACATGCTTTGCATTCCTGGACAGCCTGGGAAGGACGTTTGCGACCGCGAAGTCGGAGTGACTCGTCGCGATATTCTCCGCGTCGGCGGCAGCGCCATCATGGGGATGACCCTCGGTGGCATGATGCAGATGCAAGCCAAGGCGGCGGAAGCACCCGCTAGCGGCAGCGGTCCCGGATGGGGCAAAGCCAAGCGGGTCATCATGTGCTACCTGCAAGGGGGCCCGAGCCATTTGGATCTTTGGGATCCGAAGGACGGAGTGCCCGACAACGTGAAGAGCGTCTTCGCCCGCGCTCAGACGAAAGTCCCCGGCATGGACACGACCGAACTCATGCCGAAGCTCGGCCAAGTGACCGACAAGCTCACGATGATTCGCTCGATGAGCTACACCCCCATCGGCCTCTTCAATCACACTGCCGCCATTTATCAATTGCACACGGGCTATTCGGCAGACAAGGTCAGCCCCTCCGGTC
Organism: Pirellulaceae bacterium; assembly: GCA_046153945.1. GTDB lineage: Bacteria > Planctomycetota > Planctomycetia > Pirellulales > Pirellulaceae > SXOA01. The sequence goes on along the minus strand of JBJXFF010000132.1, from coordinate 11,225 downwards.
AGCTCGAACCTCCCTCCCCCAAGGACTATCCCACCTTCGGCAGCAACATCGTCCGGCTCAAGCCGCCGACCGTTCCCATGCTGCCGTTCGTGATGATGCCCCGTCCGCTCCAGGAGAGCAATGTCATCAACAAAGCGGGGACCGCCGGCTTCCTCGGCCGCGCCTATGATCCCTACTATCTCTTCCCGCAGCCTGCGGACGACATGAACCAGGGACTGATGGACAAGCTGCGGGTCGACGACCTGACCTTGCGGCCGGAAGTTTCCGAAGCCCGCCTCGACCGCCGCGCTCGCCTGCGAGACATGATCAACCAGGGAATGCCCGAAGTCGACAAAGCCGTCGCCAAGTACGACCTCGACAAGTACTACGACTCCGCAATGTCCCTCATCATGTCGGGCCGGGCTCGCGAAGCGTTTGCCATCAACAAAGAAACTGACGCCATCCGGGATCGCTATGGCCGCAACACGTTTGGCCAATGCTGCTTGCTTGCCCGCCGCCTGGTGGAAGCCGGCACCCGCGTCGTGGAAGTCATCTGGCCGAAAGTGGCCAATAGCGACAACCACTCCTGGGACGTCCACACCGGCTTGACCGACCGGATGAAGAAGCAGTCGGCTCCGATGCTCGACGCCGGGCTATCGGCTCTGATCGGCGACCTGGATGACCGCGGCCTGCTCGACGAGACGCTCGTCGTGGCCCTGGGTGAATTCGGCCGCAGCCCGCAGCGCGGTGTTTCCACTTCTGGCAACAGCAACAGCAACGATGGCCGCGATCACTGGCCCTACTGCTACACGGCTGTCGTCGCCGGTGCCGGCATCAAGCGCGGCTTTGTGTACGGCAAGAGCGATCAAACCGGCTCCGCTCCGCTGGAAACTCCGGTTCATCCGATCGAGCTGCTCGCCACGATCTACCACGCCGTCGGCATCAACCCCAACACCATCGTCTACAACCACCTCAACCAGCCCCGCGAGCTTGTGAAGGCGGACCCGGTGACGAAGCTGTTTGGGTAAGAGTTGTAGCGACGCAACGTGTCGAAAAATTCGAGGACAGGCCGCATGGCCTGTCCTTTTTTGTGCGCATACTTCACGTGGAAATGCCGAAACGTAAAATGTCACTGCTGGCCGGAATACCCACGAAGCTCCGAACGCTTGTCGCGGTGCATCTGGTCCTGACGGCTTTACAGCTCGTCGAGCTTTACCAAATGACGCATGTTTCCAGCGTCTGGATGATGCCGGTGTTTTGGGGTGCTCATGGAGTGATAGTCGGCCAGTTGATGCTTCTGGCATTTTGGAGCGGCTTGGGGACTGCCCGACCGGATTCGCGCATCGCAGTCACGTTTGCGGGTACGGTCTACGTCGCCTTTTGGTCGAGTGCCTCGCACCTAATTTCTCTGTGGGTTTTGCCAAATTCTTTCTGGGGGAGTTGGTTTATACATTTTGGAGTTCAATTCGGACAAAGCGGATTGCTGGTGATGATTTTGGGGGGCGTTTTTCTGATCATGCGGCGATGGTTTGCTCATCTCGAATGCGTCACCGATGTCCAAGTTCCCGCGGAAACATCTCGCTTTCAGTTCTCGATCCAACACTTGCTCGTCATCACGACAGTGACCGCCATTTTTCTCGCCAGCCGCCGAGGCAAACTCGAGCCGCTGGATGTGCGGCTGATGATTATCACCACGGTGCTGATGTTAGGGGTCTTCATTGTCAATGCGCTATACGCGGTACGGGTGACACTGCGCAAGGGACCAATCGGCGGCCGAATGTTTCTCGTGTTTGTCGTGGCAATTCTGCTCGGATTTGGGCTTTCGCTGATCGCAGGCCTTCACCACCTTTCTTGGTGGTTGGCGGCATTATTTGCTTGGTCAATGACTGTTCCCACGCTCGTCATTGTCTTGTCACTCTTGGTCGTGCGTTCCTGCGGGTATCGGTTGATTCCGAATCCGCCGACTCGGATTCCCGGCGTTTTGAATGTCAGCGCCAGCCCGTCGTGACCAGCGCAAAAAAATCGGGGAGCCTTTCGGCTCCCCGCTCGCTTGTCACAGTCTCCCGGCAAGGGCTCGCTTAGTAGCGTCCCCGGCCTCCTCCGCCTCGATCGCCGCCACCGCCTCCACCACGGTAGCCTCCTCCTCCTCCTCCGCCACCACGAGGACGCTCCTCGCGGGGACGGGCTTCATTCACTGCCAGACTCCGTCCCTGAAAATCCTTGCCGTTGAGGGCGTCGATGGCGGCTTCCGCGCCATCATTCATTTCCACGAACCCGAAGCCGCGGCTGCGCCCCGTCTCCCGGTCCATGACCACCTGCGACGACTTGACGTTGCCGTACTGCGCGAACAGGTCACGCAGATCATCGGTTGTCGTGCCGAACGGCAGGTTGCCAACATACAAATTCTTGCTCATAAACATCACCTGCGAGCCCGAAGGCTCTTTCCAAAAAACTCTGGCATCAAAATGGCCCAGAAGACGCTCAAACGGTTCAAAGCAGCGAACCGGCTGGGCTACGCAGTGGGATCTCAAGCTTAGCCGATCGGCCCTCGTGAAAATCGCCTTTGCTGACGAGCAACCTGCTTGACGATCACATTCGCCCGGAGAAGCGAGGACTCGGGCGATAAGGATCCTGGGCGGAGAGCGGAGCAAAATGCGTCAATCTTCCGGCAGGAAAACCACCAGGTTTTCCGTCCGTCAAAAATTATACACAGAAATACTAGGGGGGAGGAAATAGAGGATGGGAAGATTTCTGGGGGAAAAGTGGGTAGTGAGTAGTGGATAGTGAGTGGTGCCAAAGGCCCTACGTCGACCCACTACCCACTACGCACTTCCGAATCACTGTCGCCAATTCCACCAGTTGCTCCGGCTGATGAAGCCACGAGAGGCTGACCCGCAGCAGCGATTCTCCCTCGGGGACGCTGGGGGGGCGAATGCCGGGGACGAAGAAGCCGGCCTGACGGAGGTCCGCTGCGGCCTGCATCGTGCGCGCCGCTGAGCCGAGAATGACCGGAATAATCTGGCTCTCCGAGCGACCAATGTTCAGGCCGGCCGACGAAAGGCGATCGCGAAGAGTGGCTGCACGGTGCAACAGTTCTTGGCGGCGAAAGGGCTCCGTTTTCACCATTTCCAGCGCCGCCAGTCCCGCGGCCGCCATCGCCTCCGGCATCGCCGTGGAAAAGACGTAGGGCCGGGCCCGGTTGGCGAGCCAGTCGATCAAGGCCTGCGATCCGGCGACGAAACCACCGACGCTGCCGAGCCCCTTGCTGAGAGTGCCGACGCGAATGTGGACCCCGTCTTCCACTCCGAGGTGCTCACAGGCTCCCCGCCCGTGTTTCCCAAAAACTCCTGTCGCGTGAGCCTCGTCGACGAGGAGCATCGCCCCGTGCTCGCGAGCAAGCTCGGCGATTTGCGGGAGCGGTGCCAGATCCCCGTCCATGCTGAACAGTGTGTCGGTGACGATGAGCTTGCGGCGGTGGCGCGAAACCGCCAGCGATTGGCGGAGGTCGTCGACGTCGCCGTGTTTGTAGACTTGGATTTGCGCGCCCGAGAGGCGACATCCATCAATGATGCTGGCGTGGTTTTTGGCGTCGCTGAATATGACGTCTTCCGTTCCCACCAGCGATGCAATCGCGCCGACATTGGCCGCGATGCCGGTCGAGAAGAGGAGTGCCGCTACCGTCCCTTCAAAGCGGGCCAGCTCGCTTTCGAGCTGGGCATGGAGCGAACCTCGCCCCGTCACCAACGGGCTCGCTCCGCTCCCCCAGCCGCGGTGCTCGATGGCTTTTGTGACGGCGCGGCACACCCGCTCGTCGCTGGCGAGACCGAGGTAGTCATTCGAGCCGAAGTTCGCCAGCGTGCGGCCGTCGACTTCGATCCGATCGCCTCGTTGCGGACTTTCCCGCGTCAGGAGCGTGCGGCGAAGATCGCGACGTTCCAGTTCGCGGAGAGAATCATCCAGCCAGGAGAGTGGGTCGATGGTCATGCTTCAGCTCGCAGCGTTCCGTTCATCGCCTGCGTGGATTTTCTGGAACACAAATTCATTGCAGCCATGCCCTCCGCCGCACGTCTTCAGTTGCTCGAGTCGAAAACCATGGTCTCGATAAAAGGTGAAAATCTCTTCGGGTGTTGCGACTTCAAAAGGAAGCCCTCCTACCCAATCGACAACATCTCGCCAGGGAGACATTCCACGTGTGGACTCCTTCGCGTAATTGCGCCAGGTGCGAAAGGGCCTACCCGTCAACAGATCGCGGAGCATAGTCGGACCCCATAATCGCACCGCTGCGGGCCACAAGACGAGCCACCGCAATCCACGGGGTAGAAGATTATAGAGTTTCTTGACTTTCAACCAGAGTCCGCTGGTGCGGCCTTGGTTGTTGTAAATGGCGATGAAGAGCAGGCCGTGCTCACTTACCAGATCGGTAGCATTTTCGAGCGACTGCCGCAGATTTCCCGTATGGTGCAGCACTCCCCAGGAGTAAACCACATCCCATGTCCCCAAGCCTTTCAGGTATGCCTGGTCGAGCACCGATCCTTGTTCGATCCGCCACTGGGGATCATCCGGAAAATATCGCCGCTTGAGCTCAGTCGTGCACGCCACCGATTGCCCATCATAGTCAAACGAATGCACCGTGGCCCCCAAGCGCCGAGCCGCCAGGCTGAAGAGCCCGCTGCCGGAGCCGATATCGAGGAACTTCTTCCCTTGCAGGCTTTCGACTCGGAGCATTTCGCGAAGCGATCTTTCGGCGAGCTGAATCCGGTCGTCATTTAGCACTTTCAGAAAACGTGCCCAATTCTCACCAAAGGCAAACCGGCTGGCGGGGTCACTTTCTGACGTTTTTGGTTCACTCATCCTGGGCATATCCCGCTGACTTTACCTTTCACACTCTCCCAGGAGGGCCTTATAGCGATCTTCCCACGCTGTGCCGGCAAGGCCGGGGGGAACTTCGAGCGTGTAACGGAGGACGGAGGCGGCGTCTTTCTTGTCGCCGAGCTTGAACTGAGCAAGGGCAACCGAGTACTTGGCTTTGAACCAGAGCTCGCTCCGGGGCTTGGCACGGGAGAGGATGAGCCGCCAGTGGCCCTGCGATTGTTTAATGGAAGCCACGTCCCCGGTGAGCAGCAGGTCGGCGTAGTTGGATTGAATCTCGGCGCTGTTGGGGTTTTCCTTGGCGAGGGCGGCGAAGGCAGTAAGAGCTTCGGCCCGTTTTCCGGTAGCGGCGAGGGCTTCAGCCCGGATGCGAGTGAGGGATAGGGCTGCATTTTTGGGGAGCTTGGAACGCTGCGGCCAGAGCATGTCAGCTGCCTGAAGCTGGATGCCGGCGATTTGCGGCCGAACTTCCTTGCGCGAACGGCTGACGACGGCGGAGAGGCCGGCGAGCAAGTCGAGAAGCTGCTCGGGAGAGGCCTGGCCGATTTGCTCAAGCATTTTAAGTGCGTCGTTCTGCCGTCCGGATTGCCCGGCTATGGCGAGCACGAGCTGCGACTGAACTTCCGCTTTCCAGGCCGGCGGGGCGTCCCCTCCATTGTCGAGAGCCGTTTGCAGGATGCTTTCCGCTTGGCGGTATTTGTCGGGGCGATAGTCGAGCAGGATCTTGGCCATTTCGAGCGCGGCAGTGCGGTCTGTCGCGGTCCATTTTTCCGGGAACTTGTTCTCCGAACCAAAGATGGCCGCTTCGAACCAGGTGGCGGCCCGTTCTGATTCTGCGTCCGTCTTCTTGCCAGCGGCAGCAAGGGAGCGAAGATGTTCCTGCCAGCAGGGGGCGATGGCGGCGACGGCGGCGGGGAAATGCAGCGACTCACGGGTGATGCCGGCGAAGGCTTCGATGGCCGCAGGCCATTCTTTCTTCCCCGCATGCCATTTGCCAAGCCAGAGCCGGGCCTGAGCAGCGGATTCACTCTCCGGCCAGGTGGCGATTTGCTCGGCTAGGATGGCAACGTACGCTTGTTCGGCCTCGGGATCGCGGGCCGCTTCCTTGGCCTGGTTCCAAGCACCGCGCAGATGAGCCGCCGCTGCGTCTTTGTGAGCGGGAAGAGCCACTGCCAAGGCTCGAAAACGCCTCGCCGCATCGTCATGTTTGAGCCTTTGCTCCTGCACGAGAGCCGCTTTGTAGGCAAGCTCGAAAGAACCTGCTGCGTTCCCGGAAGCGCGGGCTTGATCTGCGGCTTTGTCATAGGCGGCGACAGCCTGGTCGAATTCCTTCTTGAGATAAAGGCTGTCCGCCGCCCGGCTGAGGACTTCGGTCCCCGCGCCGACTCCGCCGGGCTGCGAGCGGACGAGAAGCTGATCGGCTCGCCGCCCCCAGTAAGGACCATGCGCCAGGTCCAGGGAACTGGCAAATTTCAGTGCCTGGTCCTGATATTTCTTCGCCGTCACTTCATCTTTGGCATCGGCCGCACTGCGCCACAGGGCCAGCAGCGTTTCAAAAACTGCGAAGTCATAATCGGCGGAAGTCGCCCCCGCCAGCGTTCGCCCTTCTTTGAGCAATAACTGAGCCTGGGGGAGGTTATTCGCGGCGAGTTCAACGCGAAGTGCTTCCGCGCGAGCCCGCAAACGGACGGCGGGATCGACGCCGTCCCGATCCAGTTGCGCGAGCTGTTCCCTGGCACTGTCTGGTTTGTCCAACAGTCGCTGGCAAATCGCCAGGTCGAGGCGAATCTGCCAGGCGAGCGGCTCGTCGGCAGCCAGTACGGTGAGGGGCTGCTCGAGGAACTCGCTGGCCTGTGTCAAGCCGGCGATTTGGTCGGCACTTTTGGGGTCGTAAAGAAGAGCCTGATTGCGATACGCCCGCGCGAGCTGATGAATGGTGTTGTGCTCAAGCGAAATGAGTTCGTCGGCAGTCAGATCGTCCGGCTTAGGCTGGCCGCGGCGGCGGAGGGGAATTTCGCGGGCTATTTCCTTGTCCAGATCGGCGAGCACCTTCGTCGCCTCGCGGAGAGCCTTGCGGGCGGCTTCCACGGCTGCTTCGTCGGCCGCACCGGCTTCGAATTCCTGACGGACGAGTTCGCCTTGAGCGAGCAGCGTCAGAGCATCCTGCATCCGAATGAGAATTCCCCGTGGATGCTGCGGGCTGGTTCGCTGGAACTGAGTGGCGGCTCCGCGAGCCAGTTTCCAGAGCTCGTCGCGACGATCCGGCGGAGAATTAGCAGCATGCAAGGCATAGGTGCGGATCAACTCGACGGCTATATCTCCTTGCACCACTGGGGGCAACTGTCCGTCCGCCAGCCGATCCGAACAATACCGTTCCGCCAATTCAAACAGCCGCCGCTCGCGGAGACCTTCCAGGAAACGTTCGTCTTCGTCGGCGGCGCAGCAGGCCGCCAAAAAGAAGAGCGAGGCAGCGAAAAAAGCTGCGGGGCAAAAATAAGAAGCAGTGCGGTTCACAGCTTCATTCTAGGCGCAAGACCGACGGTGTGTCGCGGGCAATTTGCGCGTGATGACCCGCTGAAGCGGGTTGCTGCGAACTACTTCAGCCACAGCTCAAAGAACAGCGCCCCCTTGATGGGGTTTTTACGGTACGCCGCGATCTTCTCGAAGCCGAGGGACTCGTAGAGGTCGATGGCTTCTTTCATGTGGGGAGTGGTGTCGAGGACGACCCGCTGATAGCCGCGGCCGCGGGCCGATTCGAGGATGGCCTGGGCGAGCTGGCGGCCGACCCCTTGCTTGCGGGCTTCGGGCCGGACGAAGAGCCGTTTCATTTCGCCCGTTTTGTCGTCCACCTTGCGCAGCGACGCACAGCCGTAGGCGATTTCCTTGTCATCGACCGCCAGAAGGAGCGAGCCGGTTGGGGGGCCGTATTCGCCGGGGAGTTTTTTCACTTCCTCGTCGAACTTCTGGAATTTGAGATCGAACGGCAGCGACGCGGCATACTCCTGGAAGAGTTTGCGGATTTCGTCGATTTGGACCTGGCTGGCGGCGGGGACAATTCTCATAGTGAGTTACTACAGACGTTCTTCCATCAGCCCGGCTATCTCCCGCGAGGCGTCGTCGGGGCGGCTTCGGAGGGCGGCAATCACGCGCTGCCGCCGGGCAAGGGGATGATTCTGGTTGAGCTTCCACTTTCCTTCAAGCCGCCCGAGCGGAATTTGGAAGGCCACAATCTGGTCTGCCAGCCGGGAAAGGAACTCCCCGGGTTCTGGCATGGGCCAGGGAGAGGGCATGTTCCGCTCATAAATATCCACGGTTTGGCGGAGAATGTCGAGCTTTTCCTCTGAATCTTGCAACAATTCCAGCCCCCCATAGGCATGCACGGCGACATAGCTCCAGGTGGGGACGGTTTTTTCCTCCTCGTACCAGGTGGGGGAAATATAGGTGTGTGGCCCGGAAAAAATCGCCAATACCTCTTGTCCCGCCGCTTGTTCCCACTGGGGATTGGCCTTGGCCATGTGACCCAGAAGCGTTCCGAATTGACCTGTTCCGCCCTCTCTCTTCAGGAGCAGCGGCAGATGGGAGGCGGTTAGCTCCCCATCGTGCTCAGAGACCAGCGTGGCAAAGCTGTAGGACTCAATTGCGGCGTGGAGCTTGCCGAGGTCGGTTTCTGCGAAATGGGCGGGAGTATACATGGAGCGACTCTGAGACAGATTTTCCTGACTTCACACCTTGTGGCGCAGCGACAGACAAATACTGCCGCACTTTGGTTCGCGGGAATGGCAACTGGCAGCGATTCTACCCGCGCACTATGCTCAACCGCTGACGATATCCAAAACATTAGCGACTAAGGACCTCTTCATGCCAACGATGCCAATTGTATTTTCACGCTTACTGGGGCTCGCCGCCATGACCGGGCTGATACTCGCCGTCGGGACCGCAACGGCGGAACTCAAGAAGGGGGACCGCGTGGTCTTCCTGGGAGATTCCATCACCCAGGCCGGTGCCGGCCCCGGCGGCTATGTGACGTTGGTCCGTGAGGCGCTCGACAAAGACCACAAGGATCTGGGCGTGGAAGTCATTGGGGCCGGTATTAGCGGCAACAAGGTCCCGGACTTGGAAAAGCGGCTGGAGCGGGACGTGCTGGCCAAGAAGCCGACGGTGGTGGTTATCTATATTGGAATCAACGACGTCTGGCATTCGCAGTCTGGCAAGGGAACCCCGAAGGACGAATACGAGAAGGGACTGTCGAATCTCATTCAGCAGATTCAGAAGGCCGGGGGACGCGTCATCCTCTGCACCGCCACCGTCATCGGCGAGAAGACCGACGGCAGCAACGCTCTCGACAAAATGCTCGACGAATTCTGCGACATCAGCCGGGGCGTTGCCCGCAAGGAAAAAGTGCAACTCCTCGACCTGCGGAAAGCGTTCTTGGCTCACCTCAAGGAACACAACAAGGGAAACTTGGAGCAGGGAATCCTCACGGGAGACAAAGTCCACCTCAATGCCGAAGGAAACAAATTCGTGGCCACTCAAATGCTCGCCGCCCTCACCGCGGCCGCCGAAACCTCCTCAGAAAAATCCGCCAAGGCCGGCAAGGTTCTGCGGCACTGTGTGCTGGTGAAATTCAAAGCCGACCTGACGCCGGAACAAATCAAAGACTCGGAGAACGCCTTCCGCAGCCTGAAGAGCAAGATTGACATCATCAAGGATTTTGAATGGGGAACCGACGTGAGCGTGGAAGGGAAGTCGGAAGGCTTCACCCACTGCTTCATGGTCACGTTCGCCGACGACAAGGCCCGCGACACCTATCTCCCCCACGCCGCCCACAAGGAATTCGTCTCCCTCGTCGGCCCCCGGATCGAAAAGGTGCTGGTGGTGGATTATTGGACGAAAGAATAGGGAGCCATGATCCAACCTTCTGTTCCGCACTATGGAGTGTATTTGCGAGAGTTTGGGTTTGAGTAGAGCGGCGCTGGCCTAATCAACGGATCTCGCCAAAGACCGCGAAGAACGCGTAGACAATGCTGCCGGCGCACGTCAACAGCAGAATGACCGCGGCCGGAACCGCCGGGTTGATCCGCCGTCTGCTGACCAGCAGCGCCAACCCAAACAGGCAGATCCAGTAGAACAAACCGAGCAGGAAGGAATCGCGGCTGTTGACCATGCCATCATGGGGATCAACGAACGGGGCCAGCGGCGAAAACGGCAGGCTGAGCGGAAGTTCGAGAAAATCCCACCGTCGCACATAGGCGGAGCAGTGCCACATCACCTGGCTGGCAACGAACGCCACAGCGCAGGTCAGCCCCCAGTTCTGCACGCCGCGATACCTGAATAAGCCCTGCACGCCCCGCGGCGGCGCGAAGGTATTCGGCGGCAACTTGGGATCGGCTTGCGGCGAAGCGTAAGGGTTGTCGTCCATGCAACTATCTTAGAGAATTCTTGGGAGAGTTGCTTTCGACTGCGGCGGATATCCGGGGGCTGACGTCAGTCGGTTTCGTTTGCCAGAATACGTCTATGATCAAATCAGCCGTAACCATCAGCCTGGTCCCCGAAGCACGCGGGGGGCCGTTTGTGTTTTGGGACGATCTTCCGGGAAGCGTCCGCAAGGCCAGGCAGCTCGGCTTTGACGCCGTGGAGATTTTCCCGCCGGGGCCTGACGCACTTAAAGTCAGCGACGTTAAAAACCTGCTGGGCGATCACGGACTGTCGCTGGCGGCGGTCGGCACCGGGGCGGGATGGGTCAAACACAAACTGCGGCTGACGGACGGCGATGCGGCCGTGCGGCAGAAGGCTCGCGATTTTGTGAAGTCGATGATTGATTTCGCGGGGGCTCTCGGCGCACCGGCGATTGTCGGCTCGATGCAGGGTCGGCATGGGGAAGGCGTGACACGGGACGCCGCACTCGGTTATTTGGCCGAAGCGGTGACGGATCTCGGCAGCCATGCCCGGCAACACGGCGTACCGCTCATCTACGAGCCAATCAACCGGTACGAGACGAATCTGATTACGAGCATTGTCGAAGGGGCGGCGTTCCTTCGCCCGCTCGGAGACAGCAACGTGCTACTGCTCGCCGATCTGTTCCACATGAATATCGAAGAGGTCGATTTACCCGCTGCCATCCGCGCGGCCAAGGGCTTCATCGGCCACGTCCACTTCGTCGATTCCAATCGCCGACCCGCCGGCCTGGGCCACATGGACTACGCCCCCATCGCCGCCGCCTTGCGAGAAACCGGCTACGACCGCTATTGCAGTGCCGAAGCTCTGCCGTATCCCGATTCGGACGCAGCGGCCGAGCAGACGATTAACACGTTCAAAAAGTACTTTCCGCGATAATTCCCCGGCGAGCGGCCAGCGTAAGCTGGCTGATACTAGCGCCG
>JBJXFF010000176.1:0-7071 GCA_046153945.1 Pirellulaceae bacterium | reverse complement strand
GCGGGTCGAGATCATCGCCAAGCAAGTTGCGCAGAACGCCAAGATCAAGACCGTGAGGGATACTATGGTTTTCATCATAAGCTCCTTTTGGACATAAGTGCCACGAAGATGTTCCGTCCCGGATAACTAGTTATTATCTCGCGCCACAGCGAGGTAACCTAAACCTCCGCATGGGAAAAGTCAACAATCGGAAGCGGCGCAAAGCGAACGCCTGCATGGGGATGCCTTCGACGGGACAGGCCGGTTATTGACAATAGGATTCTCGCGCGCCAAGATTTTTCGTTATGAAAATCCTCGAGCAATATCGGCAAGCTTGTCTCCAAAAGCACTTCGCACCCAGGACGATTCAAACCTACCTTCGCTGGACGGAGGAGTTTCTGCGGTTCCAGCGAAAGACCCGCGGGGAGTGGGTGCATCCGGCCCTTCTTGGCGCGGCAGAAGTTGAGGGATTCCTGACCCATTTGGCAATCAACCGCAAGGTGGCCGAAAGCACCCAAAACCAGGCTCTCGCCGCCCTCCTCTTTCTCTATCATCAAGTCCTCAAACAGCCTCTGGGCAGACTCGACGCGCTCCGCGCCAAACGACCAAGGCACATTCCGACGGTCCTATCCCGCGACGAAGCCGCCAGGCTCCTGGCGGCTCTCCCCGATGCCACCCCGGTCCGCTTGATGGCGGAACTTCTGTATGGTTGCGGACTGCGCGTCTCCGAGTGCTGCCAATTGCGGGTATGCGACCTCGATTTTGAACGGAGCCAGGTGATCGTCCGCCGCGGAAAAGGGAAAAAAGACCGGTTGACCGTCATGCCCCAGTGCCTCCGCGCTCGTCTGGAGGCGCGGGTGAAAACGGTGCAAAGGCTCCATGAACGGGATGTCCGCAGGGGAAGTGGATATGCCCCTGTCGCCACGAGCCTGGAGCACAAGCGGCACACCGCCAGCCGCGAGTTGCGGTGGCAATTCGTGTTTGGCTCCAGCGTGCAACGGGCCGACGTGGAGACAGGGCGAATGCTCCGCTGGCACGCTCACCCGGGGACGGTGGATCGGGCGATCAAGTCTGCGGCGGATGCGGCGGGGATTTCCAAGCGGGTGAGTTGCCACACCCTGCGGCACTCATTTGCAACACACCTTTTGGAAGCGGGCTATGACATCCGCACCGTCCAGGAATTGCTGGGCCACAAGAACGTCGAAACAACCATGATTTATACCCACGTCGCCCAATTGGGAGCGCTAGGCGTGCGGAGCCCACTGGACCTGGTCGGTGCCTCCCCTTGAGATGGTTCAGGCAAGGAACCCCGGATTTGCGGGCGAGTTACGCCAGAATCTCCCGCATCACATTCCCATGCACGTCCGTCAGCCGGAAATCCCGGCCGGCGTAGCGGTAGGTGAGTTGTTTGTGGTCGATGCCGAGGAGATGGAGGATGGTGGCGTGGTAGTCGTGGACGTGGCAAGGGCGGTCGATGATGTTGATGCCGAATTCGTCCGTTTGTCCGTAGGCCAGGCCTCCCTTCACGCCACCACCGACCAGGAGCGAAGTGAAGGCCCGGGCGAAGTGGCTGCGGCCGAGCGTCGTCGGGCCGTCGGTCCAGGGGGTGCGGCCGAACTCGGTGCAGATGGCGACGAGCGTTTCGTCTAAGAGGCCACGCTGCTTGAGGTCGCCAATCAGGGCCGCGAGCGGCTGGTCGACGCGCAGGGCCTTGGGGCGGTGGTCCTGCATGTTGCCGTGGCTGTCCCAGTTGTTGCTTGCGCCGGTGTCTATGAGCTCCACCGTCCGCACCCCACGTTCCACCAGCCGGCGGGCGGTGAGGCACTGGGCGGCAAAAGACTTGTCGTCGCCTGGAGCCGCGCCGTAGCTGGCGAGCGTGGCCGCCGACTCAGACTTGAGGTCAAACGCCGCCGGCGCGGCTCGCATCATTCCTTGAGCAGTGCGAAAACTGTTTTGGCAGGCGGCAAGGTTCAAGTCGCCGGGGCGGAGAGAAGCATGCAGCTCGTTCACGTCCCGAAGCATCTTTTGCTCCAGCTCATGGAGCGTGATGTTGCGGGCAGCGGACTTGAGGTTGGGGATGGGGTCGCTGCCGGGAACGATCCGCACCCCCTGATGCAGCGGCGGCAGGAAGTTGCTGTCCCAGACCTGGGCCCCCGCGTACGGCAGGTGTTCGCAAAGAACCATGTACGGCGGCAGGTCGCCGTTCTCCGTCCCCAGGCCGTAACTGAGCCAGGCCCCAATGCTCGGCAGCGGCACGGTGGCACTGCCGGTGTGCATGGCCAGGACCGACTGAAAGTGCTCGACGATGTCAGTGTGCAGTGAGCGGATGACGCACAAATCATCGGCCCGCTTCGCCAGGTGCGGAAAGAGCTCGCTCACCCACAGCCCCGATTGCCCATGCTGAGCCCACTTGAACGGCGAGCCCAAGAGCGGCAGCTTGCCCACCTCGTCGTCGCGGAGGCCCCGCGACGATACCAGCGTCCCATGCTTCGCCGCCAGTTCCGGCTTGTAGTCGAACGTATCGACGTGAGAGAAACCGCCGGTGAGGAAGACGATGATCAGCCGTTTGGCTTTAGGGGGGAAGTGAGCTCTTTGGGGCGCAACAGCATGAGCATCGTTGATCTCTGCTGCCAGGGAGAGCCTGGAATGGAGCCCGAATGAACCTGCAATCGCAGCGGTAGAGCAACCCTGCAGGAAGTTGCGGCGGGATGAAGTTTTCATCGCTGTCCTCGTCTCTCCCGGTTCAAGCCTACACGCGGGCCGCGTGTGGCTACGTTAGTCCACATAGACGAACTCACTGCTGCTCAAAATGATTCTGGCCAGGCTCAGCCACGCTTCCCGCTCAGCTTCCGCCGCAGTGAGGCCAGTGGCGGTTAGCTCCCGCTGGTACTCGGCCAAATAACCGGCTCCCCTTTCGGTTTCTGCCGCGGTCGGCTCGCGGGAATACGCCAACTGGTATGCCAAGGCAATGCGCTCCTGCGAAGTTGCCGCGGCAGCCGTCAATCGCTGTGCAAACGCTGCTGCCTGCTCGCGGACTTCGGGGCTGTTCATCCAGTAGAGGGACTGGAGGGGAACGGTGGAACTGGTTCGCTTGTCGGTGGTGGTGTTGGTGTCGGGGCCGTCGAAGAGGGCCAGGAAGGGATGTTTTTGCAGGCGCTGGGTCATCAAGTAGACGCTGCGATGGCGGGAGGGATAGACGTCCTTGAACGGCGTGTGCTGGGTCCAGGTCCAGGCGGTCATCGGCGGGAAAGGCTGTTCGCCGGGACGGCGGAGATCGAGAGTGCCGCTGACGAATAGCAGGGCGTCGCGGATGGATTCGGCATTCAGGCGACGACGGTCGAAAGCGGCGTAGTATTTACTTTCTTCGCCAGTGGAACGCCGCTGATAGGCTTCCGAGGTCAATATCTCTCGGTGCAATTTCTTGATCGACCAGCCGCCGTCAACGAATCGTGCCGCGAGATAATCCAGCAGCTCCGGATGAGTCGGCGCATCGCCGCGGAGTCCAAAGTTGGAGGGAGTGCCCACGATCCCCTTGCCAAAATGCCCCTGCCAGATACGGTTGGCCATAACGCGGGCCGTCAGTGGATGGTCGGGGCGAGTGAGCCACTGGGCGAGTTGTAGACGGCCGCTTTGACCGGCTGGAATCTGGAGGCTGCTCGTGGCGGAGGACAGGAATTTTGGTGTGCCGCGAGGAACGACTTTGCCCGGCTGGCCAGGATCACCCTTTTGTTGCAGGGCTACGTCAGCGATTGTCGTGGCCTCACGCACACCACATGCTCCAGCAACACCTCGTGGCAAACCGCTCCGCTCGCGATCACGCCTTTCGGCCTTTAGTGCGGCGACAGGATCCTTCAAGTCACGTCCGCCGAGCAGCGGCAGCACTTCAGTCGCGATCTTCAAATCTTTCTTCGCTGCCGCTTCCCCTTCCAGCCGTTTCAGCTCCATCGTGATCGCGGCAAGCTCCTCGCGATGCGTATTCCAGGCGGATTCGAGTTCCGCGGCCGGAACGAGCGGCATGAATTCCTTGCGGCCAAAGGCTTTAGACTGAAATTCCTCACCGCCGGGCCAGGGGAACTGTGTGCTGGCGAACATGCCGTAGAGGGCGTAGTAGTCTTCTTGCGTCAGCGGATCGAACTTGTGGTCGTGGCAGCGGGCGCAGCGGAAAGTGAGCCCCATCAGTGCCCGGCCCGTGGTATCGACCGTGTCTTCCAGCGTCAGGTGCCAGAGTTCATAAGGCCCGGTCGCATAACGCCGGCTCAGGCCGAGAAAGCCAGTGGCGATGGTCAATTCCGCGAAACGCTCGCGGCTGGTGCCGGGGGCCTGGGCCAGCAAGTCTCCCGCCAGTTGCTCCTGAACGAACTGGTCGTACGGCTTGTCGGCGTTGAAGGCGTCAATGATGTAGTCACGGTAGAGCCGGGCTTCGGGAACCGGATAATCGGCGTTGTCCCCGGCCGTGTCGGCATACCGAGCCACATCCATCCAATGCCGCCCCCACCGCTCGCCGTACCGCGGCGACGCCAGCAGCCGGTCGATGAGCCGCGGCCAAGCATCGGGAGATTCGTCTTTAAAAAACGCGGCTGCTTCCTCCGGTGTCGGCGGCAGGCCGGTGAGATCGAAGTAGAGCCGGCGGAGAAGAGTTTGTCTGGAGGCGAGAGGAGCGGGAGTGGCTCCATGCTTTTTCTGTTCGATGCCAATCAATATGTCGATGCCGTTAGCAGCTGCGGGGTCAACTCCGCTCGGCAAGGCAACTCGCTTCACCGGCTGGAAAGCCCAATGCGCCTTCTGCTCAAATGCCGTCACTCCTGGCTTATCCTCCGGCCAGGGGGCACCGAGTTTCAGCCACTTCTCAAAATCGGCCACCACTTCCTTCGCCAGCGGCTTATCCGGCGGCATGTGAGTAGCCGCATCGTCGTCCCGCCGAATGGCCTTCAGCAGCAGACTATTCTCCGGCTCCCCGGCGACAAAAGCCGCCCCGCTCTTGCCTCCCCTGAGCAGCGATTCCCGCGAGTTCACCTTCAGCTCATGAGCCGTCTTCTCGCCACCGTGGCACTTGAAGCAAGTGCCGGCCAGAACAGGACGAATTTTGGTTTCAAAGAGTGCAGCGCCATCGTCCTGCCCGCGCGCGTCAGCGGCCAGAAGGGCCAATATCGATATGCAAGTACATCCGCGAATCACCGGAACAGTTCCTCTTTTGAAACATCGGCACAGGTTGATTCATTACAATGCGAGGCCGCGTAAAAGTAAAGCTGATAGAATCGATTCTTCGCGGAACAACTTCGCGTGGGCGTAACTCTGAACATTTTAAATGCGCAAGGCACTACAGCTACTCGCTGATCTGCAAAGTCGTTGGACCGAGAGTCAGGGCGAAGATTCCCAACCTGACGAAATGACCCGCTTGAGCTTGGCAGCCGTCGGTGATCTCCTCCATGTGGATTATTATGGCACGGCATGGGACGAGCCGTTCAGCGAGCTGCTTTCTGCTGTTGTTTCCAAGGACGTTTCCGCAGTAATTGCGTCTTTG
Organism: Pirellulaceae bacterium; assembly: GCA_046153945.1. Taxonomy (GTDB): domain Bacteria; phylum Planctomycetota; class Planctomycetia; order Pirellulales; family Pirellulaceae; genus SXOA01. Next base: position 1,571 of record JBJXFF010000176.1, on the reverse strand, counting down.
AACCTTCGCGGGCCGGATGAAGGAGCCAACGGAACACGGAACTGGGACGTGAGCCTCCTGGGGGATGGCAAGGCGAAGTTTCCCAGTCTTCGGGCGCTCTCCATCGAGCGGACCAGGCCGAAGGACCACAATCGCTCGATTGTTGCCGAAACCTATGACGAAGACGGCGTGCTCGCGCGCATTCTTAAGCAGAGTCCGAGTTTGGAATACCTGGTCTCACCGTCGGCTCCCAATGGGGCGTTTTTTGAAGTGGGGGAACGGCCCCTCCGTTTTCTCAGCATCGACACGGGCTACGACCGCCAGGACTTCATCCGCAACCTGGCCCGCTCGACTTGCTTTCCCCACCTGCTCTGCCTGGAGTTCGGCGAGTTCAACGAGAAATACCTGGACGACTACGCGGCACAATGTACTCCGCTCGCCGACTATCAAGAGCTATTCAACTCCGACGTCTTTAAATCTTTGCGCCGCTTCGTATGGCGCAATCCCGTCTGTCCCGCCGCGAAGATTCGCCAACTCCGAGCGCTGTGTCCCTGGCTGCAAGTGGAAGTAGTGCGGACGTAGATCGAATACACTACCAGCGGTTCGCGGAGAGTAGATCCAACTCCTTCTCTGCGACTCTCAGCGAACTCCGCGGTTAATCCACCCTGCCGGCGAGAAAGACCAAAATAATTCTGGCCCCCCTTGGCTTTCGGCCCTCTATAGTGTACACTAGAACCACTACGGACCTGCGTGAAACCGGTGAGTTATTTGATAAGTTGGTAGCAGACGTGTGTGGATGGCGGGGGATGGTGCGCGCGGAGGGAGTGACCGGGGGGATTTGAAATCTGAGATTTGAGACGATGCAGAGAACAGGTGACTTAAGTCTTCAGCCCCTTCTTCGCCGTGAGCGTAATGCGTGTTGCGCCAAAGCCACGCCGCCAGTGCTTTCTCCTGGTCATTCTTCGGCCGTGCGCCGGTGACATGCTCATAGACCCTGGCCTGTGACTCGAAGAGCCGCTCGAAAGTCGAGCAGGCCAGCTCGCCCGGATACCAAAGATTGTAAGTGGACACTTGGGGATCGCCAACGTCGGCCAAAGCAACGGGCGACAAGTCGCCGACCGCCAGGCTGACCAAAGCTGCCTGCAACAGGCTTCCTGTCCGGACCAGGTGATAAGCTTTCCGGATACTTCGAAAGGGGAGTGTTTATTCATATTCTTGACATTGTGCATGCGAGATACTTACGTCATTTTGAATAATTGTAACTCGTTCAGCAATGGACACTTCCGCCGAATCGGTTCGATGTAAGCCTCATTCACACCCTCGAATAACCGACATTTCTTATTCACGACTACGATGCTCCGTTATAAGCCAATTTTCTGCGTCCCGCACCCGTTCTCCGCCAGCCATGTGAGGAGCCCACGGCTACAATGAGCGCAAAGCCCGCCCCCAAGAAGAATAGTATACGTTTGTCAGAGATATACGCTTGACTCCACCTACCACAACCTGTAGTGTTTTGGGTCTGTGGAGCTTTATGGCGGATATTTTTCCTAAGACGGTCACGGAACTCGATAAACTCTTTCCGGACGAGGAAG
>JBJXFF010000174.1:0-46009 GCA_046153945.1 Pirellulaceae bacterium | reverse complement strand
GCGAGCGTAAGGACGAAGAGGTTCCGCTCGCGGAGCGAGCGGACCACGGGAAGGCAACTTAATCTGCTCCGCTTCCGTCAGCGCTCCGCTTGCCGGCTCGAACTTCCAGCCCTTCCCCTCGGCATTGAACCGAATCGCTCCGTCCCCTTCGATCTGAATCCCGTCAAATGGCAACTTGTCGGCGGCCACTTCTTTGCTGAGCTTCTCCTTTAGCGCCGCAGCCAGTTTTGCGTGGTCAAAGGCCGCCTCGCGAGTGCCTTTCTCGGCATCCACCAGAAGGAACTCTCGTTTTCCATCCGACAGATCGTTGCGATACCAGAACCGGCTGTTCCCCTCCAACCAATGCGGCGTGACCTTGGCCTTGAAGACCTTCCCCTGGACGAGGCCGCCAAGATTATCAGCCCGCTCGTAGTCGGACTTGGTCCCTTGAGCAGAGGCGAGCGCTCCGCAGCACAGCAGGATGAAAGACGGCGATAAATGTTGAATGGGTTTCATAACAACGACTGTAGTTAGCAGTGGGGCAGGCTTCCATAGTAGCCTGCACACTCCGTGTGCAGGCATGTCCGCTCACGGAGTGAGCGGACTACTATGTCACCTCAAACTTCACTCCCTGCGCCAGTGGCAAGTCCGTTCCGTAATTGATCGTGCAAGTCTGCCGCCGCATGTACGCCTTCCAGGAATCGCTTCCCGCCTCGCGGCCGCCGCCGGTCTCTTTTTCGCCCCCAAAGGCCCCGCCGATTTCCGCTCCGCTGGTGCCGATGTTGACGTTGGCAATGCCACAGTCGCTGCCGGCAGCCGACAGGAACCGCTCGGCATCCTTCAGCCGTTCGGTGAAAATGGCGGAGGAGAGCCCCTGCGGGACGCTGTTGTGGATCGCGATCGCTTCGTCGAGCGTTTTGAAGGTAAGGACGTACAGGATCGGCGCAAACGTCTCGCACGAGACGATGTTCATCCCCGGTTTCGCGCGAACAATTGTTGGCTGCACGAAGTGACCGGCGCGATTCACCTTCGCGCCGCCGCAAATGACGGTTCCGCCTTCTTTCTTCGCCTGTTCCACGGCGGCGAGCATCTGCTCGACTGCTTTTTCATGAATCAGCGGCCCCAGCAGGACGCCCGGCTCCGACGGATCTCCAATCGGCACGCTGCCGTAGGCTTTGGCTAGTTTGCCGACGAAGGCATCCGCGATCGACTCATGGATGATGAGCCGCCGGAGCGTCGTGCAGCGCTGACCGGCTGTTCCCACAGCAGCAAAGAGCACCGCCCGCAGCGCCAGATCCTGATCAGCCGACTCAGTGAGGATAAGGCCATTGTTCCCGCCCAGTTCCAGCAATGAACGCCCCATCCGCGCGGCCACTGTCGCCCCCACGCTCTTCCCCATCGCCGTGCTGCCGGTGGCGGAAATGAGCGGCAGGCGCGAGTCTTCCGCCATCCATTCGCCGACATCGCGGTCGCCGACGACGAGGCTGAAGACGCCGGAGTAGCCAAGCGGCCGGACCACTTCGTCCACGATGTTCTGCACGGCAGTCGCGGTCAGCGGCGTCAGGTGCGACGGCTTCCAGATGCAGGTATCGCCGCAGATGGCCGCCAGCATGGCGTTCCAGGCCCAGACGGCGACCGGAAAATTGAAGGCCGTGATAATGCCGGTCGCCCCGAGCGGATGCCACTGCTCCAGCATCCGGTGATTGGCCCGCTCGCTGGCGATGGTCAGGCCGTAGAGCTGCCGCGACAGCCCCACGGCATAGTCGCACATGTCGATCATTTCCTGAACTTCGCCGGCCCCTTCGCTCCGAATCTTGCCGACCTCCAGCGTCACCAGCAGCCCCAAATCCTCCTTGTGCCGCCGGAGCGCGTCGCCAATGAGCCGCACCACCTCCCCCCGTCGCGGTGGCGGCACCAGTCGCCAGGACTCAAACGATTTTTGCGCCACGGCCACGGCCCGGTCGTAATCGGCCCGCGAAGCCGACCGCACCCGGGCAATCGTCTCCCCGGTCGCCGGATTCACGGACGCAATCTCCGATCCGCCGGGCTGGGAAACGATCTCTCCGGCAAAGACGCCGGAGTTGACCTCGCGAATTCCGAGACGGGCCAGAACGTCAGCAAACAGTCGCTCATTCATTGCCAAATCCCCTTTCCTTCATGATACGCCAGCCGAGAGTCCTACCTGCGGTAGCCACCCCCCGAAACAACTGTCGGATTCATTGATTCACACTCTTTTTCTCGCGGACTTACGACGATTCACATTTTAATAAGCAATTCAGATTAAAGGACTTGCGGTGATTCACGTCGCCCTAACTGTGACTCACACCTCAATTCCTGATACATCAATAACCACTGATGCTACTGCCGCGAATTGGGCTGCGTTGTTCTGTTACAGTTCTCCAAAACATCGCGCGCGAGTTTTCGTGCAAACAACAGTGATCCCATCGCTCAGGGCACTCTTCATTTTTATGGATATCCTGGTGACACAGTCAATACTTACAGGCAATTTTGTGCAGAATATTCCACGAAAAGCCAGAAAATGACTGGCAGACCAGTTGCGAGTGACGGACCCCCGACCCTAAGCATTCGCTGGCACGATAAAGCTCAAGTGCAGTTCCGCATGGCGGACATGGAACAAGTCCCACTCTTCGCGGGTGAAGAGATGGAAGCATTGTTCATAATCCCGCTGGCTCTCGGACTTCAGCCGGCCAATCGCCCGGCGCAGGGCATGCAGACCCTCTGCCGTGCTGACGTTTTCCGGAGGGGCAATTTCCTGGAACATCCGGGCGGGAGGGCGAATTCCCGCCCCCATTCCCTTCCGCAGCACACGCCGCAAGAATAGCGGCCCAAGGACCACCTTGGCCAGGAACCGCATCAGCCATCCCGGCCGGTAGGTGGTGCCATCGATCGACTTTTCATAAACGAGGGCCAGGTGCGACAAAACCTGCCCCAGCGTCCACTTTCCCAGCCCCCGAGTCGGAATCGAGGCGAGTTGCTCCGCGTCCGCCAGCACCTCGTCGAGAGACTGGAATCGAAGTATTCGCCGAGAAGTGCGTTTCGTCGAGTTGATGGTCATTCAAGGAGGTCTGGGCTCGTGGATTACTGCCCGGTTCGCAGCCGGTTCACTCGGTGGGTGCGAATCGCCGGCGAAAGCAGGATTGTCGCCAAGACTACGCCGTAAATGAAGGCCACGACTACTCCCGAGATGAGCGCGCCGTAGAGGGCCGCTCCTTGCTGTGCATAGCCGGGAAAGTTCGTGGTGGTGCTGACGGGCATGTTCCATCCTGCGGTGCAGCCAATGAGCATGGCCACAAAGATGGCTGGAAGGAACAAGATCACCGCAATCACCAGGCCAACACTCTGTCTCGCCCCGCGGCCGGGGCCAGGCGGCAGGACAATCTCCGCCAGTATGGGTGGCTTCCCACTGGGCATATTCTCAAGCGGCTGATAGCAGAGCCAGCAGCGCTGGAGCCCGCGCGGAAGGGCCGCACCACAGGCTGCACATGGGACAGGACCTGGCGATGGAATAAGCTCTCGGCGGCGCATCACTCTTCGACCTTGAACGATTCCAGGAATTTCGCGACGTCCGGGGCGCTCAGGCGCTCTTCTTTGACGCTGCCGACGTCGACCGAGTAGAGTCTCCTGCCTGCCATAACGGTAATTCTCCGGAAGTAACTCTCGCCGGACTTCACGGTCACGTCGAAAGCCGGATACTTCTGGGGGCCATGCAGAATTGGCTTGCGGGAAAGTTCCTTGTCATCGTCGCTGGTCATGTGACTGGAGAGTAATTCCTGGGGATTGGATGCGCGCAGGTCCTGCTCGGAAATCTGATAGACGCTCGCTTCGAACACGGTCGCCGGATCGGTCTGCAAATAGGTGGCGCTATAGATGGTCGTCTCGTTGGCTGTCCCAGCATCCAATCGACGCCGGCTTTCAGTAGGGGTGCCAGGCCAGGCGAGAGTTAGCTTGGGATCGAAGTCCGACGCGTCTTGCTCCGCGGTGGCTCGTTGCTGCGAACTGACGGGCACAGGAGGCAACCGGCCGGCTCCCGGTGGGGCGGACGGAACGCACCCCTGGAGGACAGCCAGCATGAAAATGGTTGAATTCAACGGCTGCCGAGTTCGATTCGGGGGAGGGCGGATCGGGACAACGGCGCTGAGCGTCGCCGCCTCCAAGGAGCTTCGGGGTCGTTCACAGCTTATTTCCAAGGTAGCGCCCCAGGAATTAAAGTCAGGAGAATGAATGCCGTGTTGAATGCCACAAATCCCATCGCACCGCCATACACCAGGCGGCGCGGGAGCGACCACTTTCCCTGCGAGGTCGGCTGCATCATCGCCTGCCAGCCTCCCATGCGGTAAGCCATTACCAGGCCTGCCAGTAAGGTGCCCAGGCACGCCGTCAAGCCCACGATGACAACTCCGGCGGGAATGTATTGCATAGTTCACTTCTCATCGGGGGAGTTGCCGAAACGGGGACTTTCCGCCAGCAGTTGCTACCTGGTGGGAAATGGCAAGCGTCGCCAGATACAGGAGCGGCCAGGGAGCGATCAAGAGAATCAAGATTCCGGAAAGATCGCCATGGGTTTTCGGGCCGAACACTTTGAAGAGAGCCCAACAATAAAAGGGAGCCATTGGCAGCAGGCACGCGATGGAGGCGATTCTCCAGCCGCCCGAACAGCGCACCAGCGTCCATAACTGCAGCGCCGGATATCCGAAGACATAGGCCAGAAAGAAAATCGCCATTCTTTTTGCTCCGATTGTTCCGCCGGCTGGCGGACGGGGTCAGCTCATGACGCGAGCCACGGGCGTAACACGAAAATGAGTCCTGTCACCGCGGCTCCGACCACCAATCCCAGCAGCACCAGTCGCACGAGAAGTTGCCGATTGGGCGCGAATTGCTGCCGGTTCTGAGCCTCCTAAGCGTCAAACTGTGCGAGGTCCAGGCCCGCTTGCTTCACGAGTGAATCGATCTTGCGCTCCATCCGCTTGGACGCGAGACTCATTTGAATGAGATGCCAGAGTACCACCGCGACAAGTCCAAGTGTCGCACCTGTCGCACCGCTTAATAAAACCATTAGCCTGCTCCTGCATAAGAGTTACGCTCTTCCCTCTGCAACGTCCGCCGATGTCTCACTTCTTCCGCCGCTTCTCCTGGGTCGAATCCAGCAGCACGCGGCCGTTTTCGTCTTTGATCAGGGCCTGGTTGTCGAATGTGTCGTCATCGACCCAGCGGTTGAACCCGGTGCCAGTCCAGCCGGCGGGCATGTCATTTCTCTCCTGCAGGTACGACCCCGCCTTTAACCGCAGGTTTCATGTTCGCCATTTTCACCGCTTCGACGGACAGCGATACTCGAAAGCCGAGGCTCGAATCGCGGTACTGCGAAACCATATGATGATGAAAGGATGCGCGACATTGGTACGGCTGACCGTTCCAACCGCCTCCCCGCAGCAGATGTCCTTGATCGTCACTTGGAGGGAGAGGACCACTGGGGTCACGAGCGGGCTGCTCCAGGAAGCTGTTGTAGTATGTCAGCTCCCACTGATCATGGCACCATTCCCAAACATTCCCCTGAAGATCGTGCAGGCCGAAAGGGTTTGCCAGCAGCTCTCCGACCGCATGGGTGCGCAGGTCCGAGTTTCTGCCGATCCAGGCGGTCTGGTCGAGTTGCTCGTCCCCTTCCCCGCTCAAGTACTTCGTCGTCGTTCCAGCACGGTGCGAGAACTCCCACTCGGCTTCCGTCGGCAAGCGGTATCCGTAGCCACTCAGCCGCGTTTTGGCGTCGCTCAGTTGCGGATCATCAGCCGGTAAACTCTCTTGCTGGCTTAGTTTTGCACAGAACGCCACGGCCTCGTGCCAACTGACGGACTCCACGGGATGGTTTGCCGTGTCCAAGCCAACCACTGCCTCTTGGCCCTGGCCGGTGGTCGCAAAGTGAGAAGGATTCTTGCTCATGACCTTCTTGTACTGCGACTGCGTTACTTCATGCACACCCAAATAGCGCGGCTGCGTCAGAATTACTTTGTGACGAGGGCCTTCGCTCTTGGCGCAGGCCCGCGCGTATTGCGAATTCTGGTCATCCGCATCCCCCACGATCTTGAGGGCCTCCGCGATCTCTTCCGGCGTGCTGCCAATCATGAATTCTCCCGGCGGAATGAGGACGAACTTTATGCCGATAGAGTTGGTGTGCTCGACCGGCACGCCGAGATGCTGCGCCCAAGCTTTTTGATGCAGTTTCGCTTGTTTGGAGTCGTACGGGGCAATTGCCGGTGCGGGCGAATCCTTTGGCAAACCTTGAGAGGCTTCAGTCGCATTCTCCACCTCGGGCTTTTCCGTCGCTTGGCGCACGGCATCCACGGATAAGGCCACCCGCATCCCCGCGTGGTTGATCCGACCAAACGAGTCGCCGGCAGCGCGCGACGAGGCCTGGCACGGGATCCAGGTGGAGTGGAAAAAACCACCCCGCACCACTCTCCGTAAATCGGCCGACGTAAGGCAGGCAGGATCAAGAGCTGGCTTGTCCTTAAACTCGGCGTAGTAATTTGGCTCCCAAAGATCCTGGGCCCACTCGCCGACATTGCCGTGCATGTCGTATAGCGCGAACGGATTGGGTGTCAACTCTCCCACCGCATGGGTCCGGTTGGTGCCGGCCCACCCTGCCTTCTCCAGATTCTGGAACTGATCACCGAACCCAAATCTCGTCGTCGTTCCCGCGCGGCAGGAAAATTCCCATTCTGCTTCCGTGGGCAAGCGATAAGCCGGCTTCGCCGCGCCGCTTCCCGAAGCGGGCGTATTGAGTTTTTCCAGTTGGCTGAGCTTCGCACAGAAGTCCACGGCATCGTGCCAACTCACCATTTCCGCGGGGAAGCTGGACGTTTCCATCCCGGCCACGGCTTCTTTCCCTCCCCCGGTCGCGGAGAAGTGGGAAGGGTTCTCCCCCATGACTTTGGCATACTGGGCCTGCGTCACTTCATGGACGCCCAGGTAGATCGGTTTGGTCAGGATGACCTTGTGCTGAGGGAGTTCTCCCTGGAGGAATTCTTCCCACTTCGGTGCTTCGTCCGGCCAGTATTGCTTGAGCAGCTTACGCACCAGATCGACGTTCTCCGGCGTGCTCCCCATGAGGAACTCGCCCGGCGGAATCAGCCGGAACTTCATGCCGATGGAGTTGGTGTACTCCGCGCGCACGCCGAGATATTTGGCCCAAGCTTCTTGATGCTGTTTCGCCTGCTCGCCATCGAACGGCGCGATAGCCGGAGGCGGTGCATCCTTGGGCCAACCGTGCCAGCCAGCTTTGGCCTGGGGCGGTTCCGGCGAGCGGCCGAGTTCGATCCACTTCGCACCCACAATCTTGCCGTCGTGTCCGTTGCCGGAGGAGTCCTTCAGCACGTCGCCGGAGCCTTCGTCGAAATGATAGAGGGCAAGCGTGTTCTTGTCGGCAGTGAAGCGTTTGTCCGGTGTGAAGTCCTGGTCGTAACGGGCGACCTTCGAAATGTGAATCTCGTGCATGCGGCCGAGGAAATGGTCGGCGAATCGGTCGTTGGCGTTTGGATTCGCGCCCAGAGCGAACGGCAGGGATGAAGGCTTGTGATCGCCCGCGGCCGGGGCCCGGCTTTGGAGTTGACCATTAACGTAAAATCGCACCTCGGATTTGCCGTCGTAGACTCCCGCGAGATGCAGGAGCTGGTTGCGCGGCAGCTTTTGCTTCTCGAAGGCATGGACGTACCCAGCGCGGTCTTTCAACGACACACCGAAGGACCATTGCCGACCGCTAAGGTTGAGGTCATTTGTGGCGCTGAGGCCAACTCCGCCTAGCTCCGGATTGCCCAGGAGCACCTCGCCAGTCAGTTCGCCGACGAGCCGCTCCAGAACAGTCCAGGCTTCGATGGTCAAGGGATGATCGCCGCCGTACTTCAGGGAAGGGACAGCGACATAGCTGTCTTTGCCGTTGAAGGCTAGCGCCAGACTTTCTCCCAAATCGGGCGACTTATCGCCGGCAGGCACAATCGGCTTGCGCTTCAGCGTGACGATTTGCTTCCCCCAGCGAGTCAACGTAAAGCCGCCATTATGAATCGCAATGTCATTGCGATTCCCTTTCAGTTCCAGCTTGTACTCACCCGAAAAAAACCACTGCATTTTCGAGCCGGTCTGCGCGTCGAAGATGTCGATCTGTTCGCCGCCTCGCTTGACGATTAAATCTACGTCGTCGACCTCGGATCGAACCTCGATCCGCCCCTGGTCGGTGACAATGACGATGACCCCTAGCAACACCAGCGTCGCAAGCACACCGAGCACCGCGGTCGCAATGAACAGGGGGGAGCGGGGCTGGCGAACCGCGGCTATGGGAATTGGGGGGACGACTTCGGCTGCGATTTTCGTGGCGTCGGAAGATGCAAAGGGGAGCAGCGCCTCGGCCACTTCCGCCGGAGTTTGATAGCGATCCCCCGGTGCTTTGGCCATCATCTTCGCCAGCACCGCGGCCAGTTTGGGCGGAACGTCGTTGCGCAGCTCTTGCAGCGGTTTCGGTTGACGCTCGACATGAGCCATGATCTTTTCCACGATCGAGCCCTGGGGAAACGGGGCTCCGCCACTGAGCAGGCAGTACAGCGTACAGCCGAGGCTGTAGATGTCGGCCCGGATGTCGGCGGAATGGGCATCGCGGGCCTGCTCGGGGGCCATATAGTCGGGGGTTCCCATCATCGCGCCGACCTGGGTCAGCCCGCTGGTCTCGGCAATTTCGGTGGCGAACTGGGCCAAGCCGAAGTCGAGGATTTTGATCACTCCCGGCGCTGACGCATCCGGGCTCGCCGTCAGCATCAGGTTCTGCGGCTTGATGTCACGGTGGACCATCCCCCGCTCCGAGGCGTGCTGCAACCCAAGCGCGGCTTGCCGGACATATTCGCAAGCTTCCTGGACCGGCAGTCTTCCTCGCTGCCGCACCACCTCGGCCAGATCGTGCCCTTCGACTATCTCCATCACCAAAAAGTGCAAATCGCCGGCCTGCTCGGCATCGTACGCGGTCACGATGTTGGGGTGCGAAAGCTTCGCCGCGGCTTGCACTTCCCGGTGGAAGCGCTCCACCAGGCCGGGAGTTTGCACGAGATGCCTGTCGATCACTTTGAGCGCCACGGGGCGATTCATCACCCGGTGCTCGGCCCGAAACACGCTTCCCATGCCGCCGCGGCCGAGCAGCGCTTGAATTCGATAGCGGGGATGTCCCTGCAATTCGGCAGGGACTTCGGTGGAGAGTGTAGTCGAAGGTTTCCCCTCGGATTGCGTTTTGAATTCGCCACCGATGATTGTCGCCTCCAAAACTGGACGCGGCTCATTGGGCTGCTGGGGTGGCAGGGAGGGAGTGGCTTCCGCTTTCGTATCGGACTGCGGGCCCAGCAGCGAAATCAGAGTGTCATTGGGGATCGTCGTGAGCAGACGGCAGCAGGCCTCGCAATCGGCCAGGTGCCGCTCGACTTCGGCCGATTCGAGCACACCGAGGCGGCCGGAATTGAACGCGGCGAGGTTTTCGTAGCTGGGGTGCGTGGTTTGTGTGGTGTTCACGGCGGCTTTCCCGGATTGAAAGAGCAGGCTTCATTCTAAAGAGCCGCAGTCGCCGATTTCTTGCTGCCAATCTTGCAAAATGTCCGCAAATCAGTCGATGAGCCCCTGGCCCAATTGGCGCAACTCCCTAAGCACACGGGACTTAGCGGTGAATACCGCGTTCAGCGAAAGTCCGAGCTCAGCCGCCACCTGATCAGCGTCGGCATTTTCCAGCACCAACCGCCGGAAGGCCGCGCGCGTTGATTCGGTAAACCGCCCCTCCAAGAGCGCCAGAAGTTGCAGCGCCAAGTGCCGGTCGTGCTCCTGATCCCAGAGTTGGCTCCCTGCGCTCCGCGGATCCTCCAGCTCATCGAGCCGGCCCATCAATTCACCGCCGTGCTCTACCGCCCGTCCCCGGCTGCGCCAGAAGTTCCGCAGCCGGTTGACGACAATCCTCCGCAGCCAAGTTCTAAACGCCCCGCGCTGCTGGTTGTGCCGAAAGCTGGGAAGCTCGCGCATCACTACCAGCAGGACATCTTGCACGAGATCATCAGCGTCGGCCGGCTGCACCTCATACCGGCCGATCCAGCTTTTCAAGAGTGGAGAATATGCCGTGACCAGACGATCCCACGACTGGGCGTCCGGCGCCTGGCAGAGGCGGTCCAGCAAGCTCAAGGATGTTTCATGGTGAGTCATGGTCGCCCGATTTCCGGCGATTCTCCCAGAGGGCTACGTCCTAAGCAATGCAAAAAAACCATCCAGCGCCGAGAAAGCCGGCAAGTAGTTGACTTGGCGCAGCGCGGCCTTGCCGGCAGGCGAGTTTTGCAGCGGTGCCCCCCTCGCGGCGCGAGATTCTCACGGGGGCTGGTTTCTCGCAAAGGACGCCCGCGAGCCAGGCTCGCTGCTGGAAGTCAAGAATCTATATGCCCCGCTGAGGATGCTCTAGACCGTGGCGGTTCCAAAGCACTGGGCCATGCATTGCAGGTTGGCCGTGGCGGTCCAGTTGCCTGAAGTCACGCTGCCGCCGGGGGGAACCATGGCGACGTACTGCCAGGTCGAGGGATTGGCACCTCCCGACATATTTATCATGGGATAGGGAATGCCCGACGGAGACGTCAGCATGACGTTTCCCAAAACATATCCCTGAGGAGCGGTCACGGTGGCGGTAAAAGTGCCTGGGGCGTTGAAATTGAGGGACAAATTGCCGGCGGTCATGGTGTCTTTCTCACGGGTGTCTGGAGCAGGGCTCGGGAAAACACGACTTGATCCTTGGAATACGTCGAAATCAGGCCGCATTCGCCAGCGGAAAATTCGTTCCACTCTACGTTAATTCCCCCCCACTCGGTTTTCAAGGATTTTCCTTGAATTGACACCCCCTCGCACTTTCCTTCCTTCACGAGCAGCTCAATTTCGACGGTCTTTTTCCAATCCACTTCGACTGGCGTTTTGGAGAGGTTAAACGTGTGAAAGAAATGCCGGTGGCCCTGCGCGTTATCCGCAATTAGCAATCGAAAGATGTGCAGGTACGTCTTCGCGGGATCAAGCGAATCAGGCTGCAAAACGGCGCTGAGACATGCCTCCTGAGCCAGGCCTTCCGCTGATGTTTCTGCGTGCAGTCCCCAGAAGACACCAACCTGGGCGGTCTCTCCGGTAGGTAGCGCTGCTACTTTCATCTGAAACTCCAGCGGCTGTTTGCCGCAGGCAAAGGCCGACCAATCGATCGAATGAATGGCCAGCTTGCCGGGATTTTCTGTATATGAGTAGAAGTTTTTCGAGTCCAGTTTCTCAAACACCACTTCCCGCGGCTTGGTGGCGAGCAAGTCGATGATTCCGGGGGCAAGATTTTCGGGACTGGGGACGGTCAGGGCAGGTTTGGTATCGGGAGTAGTTCCTTCCCGATTGTTCTGGTCAACCACTCCGGCAGCACCCCAAGGGGTCCAGCCGCTTGCGGCGAGGCCGACTGCGGCGCAAACCAAGACGATCGCCCCAACGGCCAGCGACCTGCGAACCCACTTTTCACTTTCTTGTCTGGTGGCCTGGGCGAGTCGCCTTTGAAAATCGAGCGCCGTCGACAGGCGGTCGGGAAGGTTCCGCCGCAAACAGTGCTGGCACAATTCATCGAGGGCCGGTGGAATCGCTTCGTCGAGCTGCCGCAGCGGCTTGGGATCGCGGGTGCGAATCTGCTCGCTTGTCTCCTCCCAAGTATCGCCTCGAAACGGTCGGCGTCCCGAGAGACATTCGTACAGAATCACCCCCAGGCTCCAGATATCACTTCGCCCGTCCAGCAGGTGGCTGTTGCCGTCCACCTGTTCGGGAGACATGTACGGCAGCGTGCCGCTGACTTCGCCGCGGCGGGCTTGCTGCCCCTCTTCGTGCATGGCGAGGCCAAAGTCGCAGACCTTCACGTTTCCCTTGGTGTCCAGCAGAATGTTCGCCGGCTTGAGGTCGCGATGGATGAGGCCGAGCTTGTGCCCGACCTGAATCGCCTCGGCAATCTGGCCGCAGATGCGGACGGCATCCTGGACGCTCAGCTTGCCGCGCTTGAGCCGCTCGGAGAGGGACTCGCCGTCGACATACTCCATCGCGATAAAGACGCCGCTCTCGGCGTTTTCCCCCGCGTCGTGAACCGCGACAACGTTGGGATGCTTGAGGCGAACCGCGATCCGGGCCTCGGAGAGAAAGCTTTGCGTTTGTTCGTCGCCCCAGTTGCCGTTCGCGCGCGGCACCTTCAGGGCAATTTCTCGATCGAGCACCGGGTCATACGCCAGGTAGACAGAACCAAATCCGCCTCCCCCAATGCGCTTGCGAATCAGAAAGCGCGCGATTTGCTGGGGTACATCTTCAAAGCCAGCAAGGGAACGGCCTTCCAGACCGGCAGTCACTTCTTCGGTTGTGGCGCTCACGCTCCGCGTGCTTCCCGCGGGCAGATTCTTCGGGCCAGCCAGGGATAACGTCGGTTCGGTTGGCATGCTGATTCCCCATTGTGGCAATCGGGCCGGTCCGCTGGGAGCGGCGCAAGAATTCCATTCACCGCTTTTCCCTGCCTGAGAACTTACCGGTGCGATACTGCCAGTCTAGGGGACCGTAACCCCCCGTTCAAGTTCTGGCCAAGGAATTCGGCGAAACGGGAACGAGTAACTTTCTTCGATTGCAAAAACGAGGTGTTAACGGGAAGATGGGCGATGCAATCTTTCCCTGCGATTTGACCGCGAAATCGTCCAGCCATAGGCTATGTTCGCATTCGGGCGCTGCTTTCCACTTCTGGTGCTCTTCATGGCATTGCCTGGCCCCGGTTTGGCTCTGGAACCAACAACGGCTCAACGGCTGGTGACCCAGCCGGGGCCGCTGGTAATTGCCCATCGCGGCGATAGCGTGCATGCACCAGAAAACACACTGCCGGCGTTTGCTGCTGCGGTGACGCTGAAAGCCGATCTGGTGGAACTGGACTATTACCATTCCAAGGAGGGAGTGCCGGTTGTCATTCATGACAATTTTTTGGATCGGACGACGGACGCGGAAGCAATCTTTGGGAAATCCAAGATGCTGGTGGAGGAGACGCCGCTCGCGGACCTGCAAAACCTGGATGCGGGTATCTGGTTCGATCCCAAGTTCAAAGGGACGAAGCTGCCGACGCTCGTGGAGTCGCTCGAGCTGATTCAAGCGGGCTCCGTGACGCTGATCGAGCGGAAGAAAGGGGACGCGGCGACATGCGTGAAGCTGCTGCGGGAGAAGAAACTGGTTGACAAAGTTGTCGTGCAGTCCTTTGACTGGCAATTCGTCCGTGATTGCCACGAGCTGGAACCGACGCTCGTGCTGGCCGTCCTGGGAGGCGGAAAGGACGCTCTCTCGGAAGCTCGCCTCACAGCCGCCGTTGCAACGGGCGCAAAGATTGTCGCCTGGGACCACAACAAGGTGACGAAGGCCCAGATTGACGCAATCCATGCGAGGGGATTCAAAGCCTGGTGCTACACCGTGGACGACTCGGCTCGGGCTAAGGAATTGGCCGCTGCCGGCATCGACGGGATCATTACCAATTCGCCGGGAAAGATCATGAAGGTGGTGAGGAAGAGGTAGCGGCTTGGTGGAGGAGGTAAACGGTACAGAGTTTTCAGTTTTCAGTTTTCAGTACTCAGTACTCAGTACTCAGTACTCAGTACGGAGTACCCAGATAACTGGACCCAACTCGTATCCCCTGTCCCCTGCCTCCTGCCTACCGCCAACTGCCTACCGCCCCCGGCCTACTTCTTCCCCTCCACCTTCTTCAAGCTGATCTTGTCAAAAGCCGCCGTGCCGGTGCCGCCAAAGAGGCCGATGCGGAAGATGCCTTCGCGGGCGTTGGCGGGGATGTCGAAGGTTTTGGATTCTTCGTGCCAGTCGCTGGTGCCGAGGAACGGTCCCATGACTTGCATGCCGAGGTCGCGACGCTGGTCGTCGTAGAGGGTGAACAGGATATAGCATTTCTCATTGTCGTCGGTCCCGCGGGCAGCGTCTTTGGTCTTTATTTGGGCAGAAACCTTGAGCTGTTTCACCTTGCGGCCGTCGATGCCAAAACCTTGCAAGAGGTGGGCGGAGACGCCGGGCTCGTCGTTGGTGAAGCTGACATAGTGCTCGCCGTCAGGGGCTTGGGCATCGGTCTCCCACTTCACATGTTTTTCGTAGTACCAGCCGGGCTGGGCACCGCTGGGGAAGGCCTTTTCCTCAAAGCTGCCGTTGGCCAAGGAGGGATTCTCGGGGTCGGGCTTCACCTTGCGGACGTCTTCCGCCTTGCCCGTCATCGGGACGAAGAGCGTGGGGAGAAGTGCCTCGGCTTCCAGCTTGCCGTCTTTCTTGCGGAAAAGGTAAAGGGTCTGCTCGTAGCGCTTGCCGACGGGAACAACCATCAGTCCCCCTTCCTTGAGTTGCTCCACCAGTGGGTCGGGAACTTTCTCGGGAGAACAAGTAACAATGATCTTGTCGAACGGCGCATGCTCTTTCCAGCCGAGGAAACCGTCGCCGACTTTCGTGTGGACATTGTCGTAACGGAGCTTTTTGAGAACGACTGCCGCCTTCTTTCCGAGAGCTTCCACGATTTCAATGCTGTAGACTTCTTTAACGAGCGGGCTGAGGACTGCCGCCTGATAGCCGCTGCCGGTGCCGATTTCCAGGACCTTGTCGGTTGGCTTGGGATCCAGCGACTGCGTCATGTAAGAGACGATGAAGGGGGAAGAGATCGTCTGCTTGTCGCCAATGGGAATGGCTTTGTCGAGGTACGCCTCGCGGCGATACTGGATGTCGACAAACTCATGCCGGCGCGTGGCGAGCATCGCCTTGACCACTCGTTCGTCCTTGACCCCAGAGCCGATGACGACTTCTTCGACCATCTTCTTACGGGCCTGCTCGAACTGGACCTGAGTTTGAGCGCTCGCTTGGGGCGACACAAGGCTTCCCAATAGAAGCGCCCAGGAGAGCGAGGCTGCAACTGCCAAAGCGAATGTGCGTGTCATGAGAGTCTCCGCGAGAATGGGCCTTCCCCTGTTTCCGGCCCGAGTGCGACTTCCTCGATTATAACGCACGCAAGGGTGAGCAAGGCAATGTTCAAGCGGGAGTCCGGTCCTTACTGGCCCGTTATCTTTCGGCCGTCAGGGAATAATTCAGCACACGACCACCAACTCGTTCTTCCACACGGAGCGTGATCTTTTGGCCGATCAGAGATTCGCCCTCTTCGAGCAGGAACAGGAGAGGACTTTGGAGGTTGGGAGGAGCCACGAATTGCCGGGTTTCTCGGCGGCGGCCGGGAGCGAACAAGACACACCGGAAACTGAGCGATTTGCCGGTGAAGTTGGTCAATTGCTGGGTGACTTCCAAGAGACCGTCCTCTCGCAGGCGGGAACTCATTTCAATTGCCACATCCGCCAGGCCAAGCTGCAATGTGCGGTGGACGCTGAACTGATAGGAGCGGTCTGCCGAAAGGCTAAAATCCAGCCGCAACGGCTGGGGGCCGGTGCTGGCTTCGTCGAGAAGCATGATGGTAATGGGGAGGCGGAGCTCCTCCCCCGGGGCGAGCCGGAAGCGGGTCCCCTGAGTATCCACTTTCCAGCCGGCGGGAGCAGTCAGTTTGACATCCCCGCTGATCCCTTGTGGGAAGAAATTTTTGAGACGCAGATAAATGGTCTGTTCGCGGCTGAAGCTGCTTTCGACTTGAGGGGTTTCAAACTGTGCGGCCAGCTTGAAGCGGGCCACGGTGACATTCAGGCCGGTAATAAAAGTAGGAAGTCTATCGACTTGGATGCGGTGCCGCGGATGATCGGCATCGGCTTCGTTCAGCAAAGTCGTCTCATGGCCCCACAGGTCAATCTGCTTCAACTCTTCGCCAAAGTACATCGTCTCTTCGATCGGCTGGTCGTTCCACACGGCCATCACCCCTTCCCCTTCGCGGGCGAAGACATGGTTCGTGCTGCCGCAGGGGAGTTGCATCTGGCCCAGGTACTCGGATCCCGTAACCGCCACAGCGGTGGTGCGCCAGGGCAGAAAGAGCTCACCGGGGGTGCCGTCCGCGTTCATTACGCCGGTTTCGGGATCAAAGGGCTTCGAAAGGAACACCGCGCCCGCTTCGGTTACTTGCGCAGCGAGCATCCGCGCGGCCAAATCATGAGCGCGAGTCGCCAGGGAATAGCTTTCCTTCGTCAGCGGGGTGAGCGTGACCCAGCGTTGGCCGGTTGTGGACTGCGTCGAATCGACCGGCCTTGTGAGATGCGTCTCGAGTTCGGCCGCAGTCAGCGCCGGCTCCGCCGTATAGCTCCGCATGGACAGCGGAACGTCGGCTGCCAGAGCGGGACTGAGGAAGTCCCAGGCGGCACCCAGCTCTACCTCCTGACCGAACCTCTCCAGATGTTTCTTGAAGTCCCGCGCTTTTTGGGCGAGCTTTGGGTAGCCGACCAGGCTAGTATCCTGGTCGCTGCCGAGTTGCCAGCGGCGAATCTTGAGCGAAAGACGGGTCATAATCGGATCCACCCAAGGTTGCCAGGAGTCGGCGTCCTCCAGGATGTTCGCAATCGAATCGCTGCCGCGATTCTGCGGGTGGTCGAGCACACCGATCATCTCGACTCCTTGCAGACTGAGCTTTTCGGCGAACCAGGCGATGCGATCCGCTGCACTAGCATCGGCGGGCGAGAAGGTGACCGGGTATTTGGCCCAGTGAATGCCGGACTGAGCCAGCAGCCCCGCCATCTGGGGACTATCGAGCGGGTCTTCACCGGAGGGGAGGGTCCAGCCGAACTGCCCGACTTTCGGTAGCGAAGCGGGACGGAGGACGACCAGAGTTGTCTCCCTCTCAATTTTCTCGTGTTTTAGACCTTGCCAGCGGACCTGTACTCGGTAGAAGCCAAAACCAGGGACGGCCGGCTTCCACACGGCCCGAGCGATAGCGTCTGGTCCCGTGGTGAGATTCTGCGTGTCGGTGTCAAGGCTGTGGCCATCATGGTCCCATATTTCAAAGTGGAGCGTGGTCTGCGTGTGTGGGATGCCCGCGATTTCGCACTGCACTTCGACCTGGTCCGGCGAGGTGAAGATCGCCAGCGGGCTGCTGGCGCGGAGGATTACTCGCGGGAGACGTTGCAGTCGTATCCGCCGGAAAGCAACTTGGCCGCGGAGGTCTTGTCGTTTGTCGCGAGGTGCCACCCGAAGCGTGAAGCTGGCAGCGGCGGTATCTTGCGTAGGAGTAAAGGGGTCGAGGCGAAAGGGCTGCCACTCTCGACCGGCGGACTTGCCGCTGATGGTGACTTCGTGAGTGTGCAATGCCTTCCCCTTGGCACTTAAGAAAGTCAAAGTGACGTGCGCGTCGTCATGCACCAGGTCAGTCAGGCGACATTCCCCTTCCAGCACGTAGCTGAAACTGGGTGTGATGGGGATTCTCGGGCAAGTGACTTCCGCCAAGCCACCGTTCATTTCCATCAGGAGCATGCTGCCGCGTGCGGCATCGCTCTTGTCTTCGGCGATGCCAATCTTGAGAAACTGTGGATAACCCATGCCGTGACGGCGGGTCCAGCCATCCGGCCAGCCGTCGTAATTGCGGTCGGCCGAGGTTCCGAAATCACATTCGAAGACGACGGAGCCGGCAACTCCTTTCGTATCCGCAGCCGGAGCATGCTCGGCGGCATGCGCCCCATGCCCCGCCGGTACGCCCTGGGGATTCGCGGCCAGCAGCACTAGAATGAAAGGAACGAGGGACATAGTTGTTAGGTGGGGTAGGCTTCCAGCCTGTCCTGAGCCTCGTGGGTCAGAGCCGCTGGGGAGACTATTACGTGCTGCAAATTCGTGTCGGAGTTCAACTGGCCAGCCTGCGGCTGCCGCTTAAGCAAGGTTTGCTTACTGCGGCGCGGATGGGAGCGGATGCCGTGGAAATAGATGGCCGCAATGACGTGAAAGCGGATGAAATGTCCCGCACGGGGGTGCGGCAAGTGCGGAAAATGCTGGAAGATTTGAATTTGCGGGTTAGTGCGGTGACCTATCGGACCCGCCGGGGCTACCAGGTGCCGGACGACTTGGAGCGGCGGGTCACCGCCACGCAGCAGGCCCTGAAGATGGCGTATGAGCTGGGAACCAACGTCGTCGTCAATCACATCGGCCGGGTGCCGGAGAAGAACACGCCCGCCTGGACCATCATGGTCGAAGCCCTCACCGACATCGGCCGCTATGGTCAGCGGGTGGGGGCCACCCTCGCAGCCGAGACCGGCACGGAGAGCGGCGAGGAACTCGCCGGTCTCATCACGGCTCTGCCGCCCGCGTCGCTGGGAGCGGATCTAAATCCAGCCAACCTCATCGTCAACGGCCATTCACCACGAGAAGCGGCGAAGGCGCTCGGACAACACGTCCTGCACGTCCACGCCACCGACGGCACCCGCGATCTCGCTCACGGCCGCGGAATCGAGGTGCAGCTCGGCCGCGGCCTGGCGGAATTTCCCGAGCTGCTCGGAATCTTGGAAGAACACCAGTACCGTGGCTTCATCACCATCGAACGGCGTCAGAGTGAAAATGCGATTAACGAGATTGCCGATGCGGTGAAGTATCTCAAGAGCCTGTAGCACATCGCTGCGGAAAGCACGAATTGGACGAGGGGCTTACGCCACTTCATACCCCTTCCGCTGCGCCCGACTTTGCCAGGTGTTGGCTTCGTCGTCGCCAGTGATTTGCTCGGTCTTGGCGTCCCAGTTGAGCTTGCGGCCGAGGCGGAGGGCAATGTTGGCGAGGTGGCAGGTGGTGAGGACGCGGTGATGCGAGTAGACATCCGAAACCGGCAGCGAGCGGTCTTTGGTGCACTCGACGAAGTTGGCCATGTGGTTGTCGAGCCGCTTCCCCTTGCGGAGCTTCAGCAGCACGTCGTCGGGAATCGGGTTCTTCTCCAGGTCTTCCACCGGCTTGCCGGTCAGCTTGCCCCGGTTAACGAAGAAGCGGCCTTTATCCCCTTCAAACATGATGCCGTTGTCGAATCCGAGGTTCTGGGCGTCGTCGCGGATGAGCATTTCCACCCCGTTTGCAAACATGCATTTCACGTTGAACGTGACGGCCGCATTGAACGTGTCATCGACGGTGGGCCAGCCCTTTTCGAAGGGGACGGGGTGATCGACGGCGACGACTTCAACGCTGGTGGGGCCGGATTCTTCCATGCCGATCCCCCACTGGGCGATGTCGACATGGTGGGCTCCCCAGTCGGTCATCTTGCCTCCCGAGTACTCGTACCACCAGCGGAAATTGTTGTGGCAGCGCTCGGGGATGTAATCCACGAGCGGGGCCTGTCCGAGCCACATCTCCCAGTTGAGATTTGATGGCGGAGCCCCCTTCTTAAACTTGCCGCCGCGCGGAGCCCCGCCGATGGCCACGGTCACCCGGTTGATTTTGCCGATCCGGCCCTCGCGGGCCAGGGCCACCGCCTTGGCGAAGCCCCCCTCGCTCCGCTGTTGGGTGCCGACCTGGAAGACGCGGCCCGTCTCCTTCACCACTTTGCAGAGTAACTTTCCCTCGTCGATGGTCAATGTCAGCGGCTTCTGGCAATGGACATCCTTGCCGGCCCGGAGGGCGGCGAGAGCAATGGCGGTATGCCAGTGGTCCGGCGTGCTGATGGTGACGATCTCAATATCCTTCCGCTCCAGCAGCTTGCGGTAATCCTCAAACACCGCCGCTTTCCCCTCGCCAACTTCCTTGTGAGCCGCCGCCGCCTCGGCATGGTTCTTGTCCACATCGCACACCGCCACGATGTCTCCATACCGCTTTATCGATCTGGCGTCGCCATTTCCCATTCCTCCCAAGCCGATGCAGCCGACCAGCGGCCGATCGTTCTTGGCTTTCGTTTCGTCTGCCAGGGTCTTGGGAGTGGAGAAAAAGTACGGCGCTGCAGCGGCTGCTGCGAGTGTGGCGGAAGAGGATTGGAGGAATGTGCGGCGAGAGAGGGGCATGGGAGGCTCCGAATGAATTGACGAGAGGGTTCAAACTACAGAATGACTTCAATCATCATAGTGATATCGGCAAGAAATAACCGTCAGATGGTCCGCAGATACTGTGTATACGAGACGATGCTCATGATCGATTCGCCGAGACCAGCAGCCCGCTAGTTCACCTTTCAGCGGCTCGGGCTTGCCTGTTCCTGTGAATGGCGTTCGAAGGGCCTCTTTGAGCAGGGAATTAATCCGCTTCAAGAGCTTGCGATCATGCTCCGTGAACCAGACATAGTCTTCCCATGCCGATGGTGTGAAGACGAGCTTCATGCTTCATCGAGCAATTTCTCAGTGGCGTGTCCGGAGGCAGCTTCCGCCAGCGACTTTCGCAAGTGGGCGGCGTTGGCTGGGCTGGCGAGCAGGTAACTCGTCTCTTGCCAGGAATTGAATTCATCCAAGGGAACGATGACCGCTCTCTTGCCGCTGGGGGTGCAGACCATCGCTGGTTCCGCGTCGTCGACAACTTGATCAATAAGCTTCTCCCAGCCACCTTGCGCATTCGGGAAAACAGCGGCATTCATAAATGTATCCTTTGTTAAATCAGCTCGCTGATCGCCTCCCCTTCCGGCAGCAGGTACATTGGCCGGCCGCTGTGGTCGGGGAAGGTGGTGGTGCGGTGGTCGATGCCGAGGTGGCGGAAGACGGTGGCCCAAAGATCGCAGGGGGTGAGAGGGCGGTCCTGCGGGTGTTCCCCCTTGTTGTTGGTGCTGCCGACGACTTGCCCCATTTTCAGGCCGCCTCCGGAAACGAGGACGCTCATCGCACCCGGCCAGTGGTCGCGGCCGGGCTGGCTGACGCCGGTTTGCGAACCGATGGTGGAAGAGATGCGCGGTGTGCGGCCGAATTCGCCGGTGACGACGAGCAGCACTTTCTTATCCAGGCCGCGGGCGTGCAGATCTTCAATTAAGGCCGTGATGACCTTGTCGTAAATCGGCAGCCGGACGAGAGCGTCGTGATAGAGGTGACAGTTGACGGCGTGCGAATCCCAGTTGTAGGTTCCCTCTTTCAGGAACGGGACGCCGGAGACATACGGATTCTCCATCACCATCGTCACGAACTTGCAGCCGGCCTCGACGAGGCGGCGAGCCATGATGGCGCGGGCTCCCCAGGCATGCTTGCCATACCGCTGGTGGGTCTTTTCGTTTTCCAGTGTCAGATCAAAAGCCTTGCGGGCCTTTTCGCTCATCAGCAGGTCCACCGCCTGCCGGTTGAATTTGTCGAGGCCGTCGAACGTGCCGCTGCGGTCGATGTCGCGGCGGAGCTTGTCGAGCCCGCCCAGCAGGCTGCTTCGGTCATCGAGCCTGTTTTCTGTGCTCTTGTCGAGAGCTAGATTCTGGATGGAGAAGCCCTTTTCGCTCGGGTCGCCCGGAACCATGAACGGGCCAGTGGCGGGGCCGAGGTACGCCGCTCCAAAACTAAAGACGTCGATTCCCTGCCGGCCGTTGTCGCAGCCGCAAACGTAGTTCGGCACACCGACGTTCCGCTTCTCCAGCACCTTGGCCGCCATCGAGCCGACCATCGGATAGTCGTTGACAAAGCCAGTCGGTTCTTTGGGGTCGCGGCCGGTAAGGAATTTTTTGTGCCCGCCGCCGTGGTCCGCAAAGCCGTGCGAGATGGAGCGGATGAGCGAATACTTGTCCGCACATTTGGCATGCAGCGGCATATGCTCGCAAACGTCGATCCCCGCCACATTGCTGTGAATCGGTCGGAACTCGCCGCGGTAATCCTCCGGGGCGTCCGGCTTCATGTCATATGTTTCCATATGCGGCGGCCCGCCCGGCAGCCAGACGAAAATCACGGACCGGTCGTTATCGATCCCCTTCGGAGCAGCACTTTCCGCCTGCGCTTGCAGCCGCAGCATGTCCGCAAAGCCAAGACCAGCGAGACCAACGGCTCCTGCCTGCAAAAAGCTGCGGCGGGAGGAGGGACCGGGACAGAGAGGAAGCATATTCATCAGGTAGGACTCGAATTCGAGTATTTAGGCGGGAATAGCGGTAGCCGCTATTCCCTGTAATATGACCGAGCAGCAACAGCCGTGTCAAATCCTTTATCGACTTGATCGGAGGGGGCGGGACGGGTTTTTGCGGCGAAAAAACGAAATCTACGGGGGATGTTGCCCGCGACAATTCCCTTTGCCCCTCCTAATGCTCCCCGAATTTTAACCTGCCGACATCCATAACGCCGAACTGTTGGCGAACGCGAATACGTTGGGCTGGAGAACACTAAGGACGACCGGAAGATCGGCCCGCCTAAATCTGGGCGAAAGGGGCTCGGCTACAGCAACTGCGCATCGCCGAGGTTAATGGTCCTGAAAGGAATTCTGTTTGGCAGGCTGCTGAAGCGTTTGGCTCGGCACGATTACTTGCCTCGCTTAGGCTTCTGTTCCGCGAGAGTGAACACCATCAACAGCACATCGGCAACTTCACCGGGGGTCTTCGCCACGGCGTGGAAGTTCACACCTTCCGTCGCCGAAGCGGTGCTGATTATCAACAGTTGTTCTTTGCTGTAAGCTACATGGATCTTCCGCCCACCGGCGTTCTGTTCCTTGAGCCAAAGCCGGTCTTTCTCGGGAAGTTGGAGAGCCTGGTTGACAAAATGGCCGCCCAATTGGAGAGCCCCAGGGGCGGGGATGGCACCCATCTCATACTGGATCTGAAGTCCATCTTTCGTCACGATCTTGCCGACGATGCTATCGAATCCCTGCAGCGGCTCATGCGTGAAACCGGGAAGCAGCCTGATCTCGAACCCACCCGGTAGCGGCGTTTGGCCATCGGCCGCCCGGGCCGTCATTCCAAAGGTCATTAACACGAGAACGACTCCTCCACCCTGCGCCAGAAATGTTCGCGCGATCATATCGACCTCCACAATGAGTGCTTGCCCGGCGGAAGGTTTGCGCTGGTTTGAGCAGCGGCGGATATTCTAGTACATCACTCCGGTTGGCCCTAGTCAAGACGAGGCGAGCGAGTCGTCAAATTCCTTCGGCAGCCGCGCGGGCTTTGTCGCCGAGCGCCACGACGGCATCGAAGGTGATTTTCGCGGCCCGGGCTTCGGCACTGAGTGCGCCGGCAAGAACGCCTATGCCGCCGATGACAACGGCGATATGACCATCAATGCTGAAGAGTAATGCGAGTTAATCCTTGGAATCGCGGAGTCAGGAAGTTGGAACTATGGAGGAACATCGATAGGATTGCCGTATTCGTGCACTCGGTGTTATCGTCGTGAATTGCCGCTTGTCGGTCGACATGGTCGCCGGCTTTGCGGCCCGCTGAAATAGGAACCCGACTTAGAAAAATCAACCATGAGCACTGCCACTACCCATCCTGAATCGCAACCACAGAAACCCGCCCTCAATCCCATGAAGCCGTGGCGGATTTGGATTCCAATGCTTCTGTGCCCCTTGATGATTCTGGCTCGATTCGTTCCTGGCCTGATCAAAGACCCTCCGGCGAACATTTGGATGGTCAGCGCATTCGGGCCGGTTCTGGTGAGTCTGGCGATCTTGCTCTGGTTTTGCGCCGTGAGTCGGGCTCGCTGGTGGGAGCGACTCTTCGGGGTGACCTGCCTAGTGCTGATACCGGCAATCGTGCTGGGACTCGGCGATGTCTCTTTCCGAGAATCGCCTTTCATCGTGATGACCATCCCGCTGACGATCGGCGGGTTCGCCTTGGGGGCCTTGGCGTTCGGCTGGACGCTGAGCAAGTATCGTTTGTGGTATTCCCTGGCGATCGCGGCACTTCTCGGCAGCCCGTGTGCTCTCCTCAAGACCGACGGTGTCTGGGGGAATTTCAAGTTCGGTCTTTCTTGGCGCTGGGACGAAACGGCTGAGGATCGATTCATGGCGGAGCGGAGCCAGGCCAAACCGCCGAAGAAGGAGCTCTTGGAGGACACTGTCGTCCAGGCGTTCTCGCATCCGGAGTGGCCAGGGTTGCGTGGTCCCCATTTCGATAGCACCCAGCACGGATTGCGATTCAGCGACGATTGGCAGGCGAATCCGCCGAAAGAACGGTGGCGGATTGCGGTGGGGCCGGCCTGGAGCTCTTTCGCGGTGGCCGGTCGGTTCCTGGTGACGCAGGAGCAACGGGGCGAATCGGAGGCTGTGGTCTGCTATGACGCGAAGACGGGAAAAGAAGTTTGGGCCCATTCAGAGCCGGGGCGATTCTTTGAGTCACTCGGCGGGCTGGGTCCGCGTGCGACCCCGACGATTCATGAAGGTTATGTGTATGCACAGGGGGCCGACGGCAAGCTGCTGAAGCTCAATCCAAAGGACGGCGAGGCCGTTTGGAAAGTGAACTTATGCGACATCGCCCAGATCAAGCCTCCGATGTGGGGCTTCAGTTCCTCCCCTTTGGTTCACGGGGGCAACGTGATCGTCTTTGCAGGGAGTGAACAGGCCAAAGAAGGGGCCATTTACGCTTTTCAGATTGAGGACGGCAAAGTGGCCTGGTCGAAGCCCGCGGGGAAGATGTCTTATGCGTCGGTGCAGACGATCGACGTTCTCGGGACGACCTACCTCGCGCTACTCTCCGAGCTCGGTCTGCATCTTTACAAGCCAGATTCGGGCGAGGTTGTGCTCGACTATAAATGGCAGCACGGCGGCTATCGGGCTTTGCAGCCGCAAGTCGTCGATGGAAACAAGATCATCATTCCGACGGGGCCCGGCTCGGGAACGCGCATGGTTCGTGCAGCGATGAAAAGCAACAAGCTGCAGTTGGAAGAGGAATGGACGTCGCTCGACATGAAGCCGGACTACAACGACATTTTGATCCATAAGGGTCATATCTATGGCTTCGACAACAACATTTTCGGCTGCATCCGCCTCGAAGATGGCAAACGAGATTGGAAAGGGGGCCGCTACGAAAAAGGGCAGGCGATTCTGCTCGCGGATTCGGATCTCATCCTCGTGGTGAGCGAGCGCGGCGAGCTCGTGCTCTTACGAGCGACACCGGAGAAACTGCAAGAACTCGCCAAGATTCCCTCCATGAAGGGGAAGACTTGGAACCATCCTGTCGTCGTGGGAAATCGACTCTACATTCGCAATGCGGAAGAGGCGATCTGTTACGAACTCGCCACGGTCGAGTCCCCTCAGTCCGCGGATGACGAGCCGGCCAAATCGAAAAATGCCGCCAATTAGTGGCGAGATGGATTGGACTAGATACCTGGCAATTGTGACAATAAAGACGTGATAATGGCAGGATCCATATGGCGAAACGCGTGCAAAACCGCACCCTGGAACCGGCATGGAAGTCGAAGTGGCCTCGTAACAGTGATCGGAAGGCATGGCTCCTCGCCATGATCCAAAAGTGCCAAGCGATAACCGACGACGACGCAGCCTCGACGAGAGCGCATCTGCCGATCGAACATCTCGCGGAAATGGGTTGTGTCGCCGAGGCGCTTAGGAATGTGAATTACTTCCTACGCCGCTCACCCAAACAAAATGTGGTGGCAACCGTCCGAATGGCAGAACTCGGCGCCAAGATTTGCCTCGAAGCCGACGATCTGCCCCGAATGGAAAAGTATCTTGCGATTGCGGAAGCGACCGAGCCGTTCAACACGCGCAAATGCGACAGGGGCTTCTCCCTTGATTCCGTCCGTGAGTTCCGCGCGGACAACGGCCTGCTCGATCCGGCGGATGCCATTGATGACGAGCAGCGCATCACGGCGCGGTTCGAGCGAGCGGGAAGGCAGTACAAGCAAGCAATAGCAGCCGGCCAGCGCGCGTCCGCAAAACTCGCTGTCGCCGAAATGGAGAAAATCGCCCGTGACGTCGAAGAGGAGTGGGTGCGGCAGAATCACTTCCGGCGCGTGATTGAGTGCTATGCTGGGTTAAAGCATGCCAAGGCGGTGAAGCGATGCTTGCGTGGGCTCGACAAGGGTGACCGCGATGAAATTCTTGACGCCGATACGCTTATCGGTCTTGGCATGAAGGCAGAAGCCATCGCACGAGCGCGGCAGGACATCATGAAGGAGTTGGAAGAACTCCGCGAGATGACCGATCCCAATATTCACTTTCCAGTGAACTCGATTGGCAGATCGCTGGAGTTTCTCGTCAAGCA
This sequence comes from Pirellulaceae bacterium, assembly GCA_046153945.1. Taxonomy (GTDB): domain Bacteria; phylum Planctomycetota; class Planctomycetia; order Pirellulales; family Pirellulaceae; genus SXOA01. The sequence continues at coordinate 19,980 of JBJXFF010000174.1, read as the reverse complement.
GGGCGCAAAGGTCGAGGCCAGGCGCTGGTTGCGTCAGGCACTCAAGGAAATGCCCAAGTGGCCGGTGTTCGAGTACGGCTGGGCGACTTCAGCGGTCTACCATTCACTCGCTGAGGCAATGGCAATGATTGATGGCCCGCTCGCCGCCGAGAAACTGCTGAAGCATGCCATGACAGACGCTAAAGCCGAAAAACGCAGCGATTTTCGTCGTGGAGCAGTCAACGCGGCATTGGATCTCAAGGCGAACATTGGCGGTTTGGATGAGGCCATCGAGGACGCCCGCAAATTGCGCTCACCGACCCAGCGCAGGAAAACGCTGGCGACACTTCTGGCGAAAGCTGAGCGATGGGGTGAGCTACGGGAAGTGCTGAGCCAGGTTGAGTCGCCGGAGGAAGCCGCGGACGTGGTATCGTGGATCATATTTGAGCTTCCCGGCGGTGAAGTTCGTTGAGGAAAAGTGGGCAGTCGGTGGAACAGCGGGTTTTTAGAGGCTCCAAAGAATTTCGGGAAATCTGAGCGGTGGGGCTTGAAAGTGCCAATTCGGGTGTGTACACTTATGTACAGTTCATAGGCGGGGTGCGCCGCGGGGCGGGAAATCGGGTCAACGGGATTTGAGATTTGAGGATTTGAGAAGGTGGAAAAACAGCAGAATCGAGGCTGCACACTTTGGAGGGGGGCGAGTACTCCTGATGATGAATTGGAGAGGCGCCAATTCATCACAGACTCCGTTTTTGCATAGGGAGAGGGGTGATGAATCGGGGGGGTGTGAATTCAACAGGCAGGGCGGAGATGTGGATTTGAAATCTGCGATTTGAAATTTGAGACAGGAAGACCGCCTGAAGGCGGGACTCCAGCGCGAGTTTGATCTTTGACAATTCGGTAGCAATGGAAGAATAGTTGCCGTTAAGGTGCTGTTCGATTCCGCACTCGCGCTTGAAAAAAAGGTTATATTCTGCGGCGCGAGGGGTGAATAAGAATCGCGGCGGTGAATAAGGCTTACGTCGAGTGAATAAGTCGGAACATCAGGTCCCATAATGTGTTCCGGCAACACAAATCGACGTAAGTCCTGAAAAACGAGTCGCGAATTATGAATAAACGCACCTATCCAGGGGGGCGGAGGCAGGTTATGTAGGGCAGGCTGGAAGCCTACCCCACTACTTCGGCGTCTTCCTCAGCTCCAGCCACTCGCTATGGAACTTCTGGTCCAGCGGCTTGTCGGTTCGCTGGTAGGTGTGGGCCCCGAAATAGTCGCGCTGGGCTTGCAGCAGGTTGGCGGGGAGGCGTTCGCGGCGGTAGCTGTCGTAGTAGGCGAGGGCGGTGCTGAACTCCGGGACCGGCAGCCCCATTTGCGTGGCGGCGACGACGACTTGCCGCCAGGCGGTTTGGGCCTTTTTGGTGGCGTCCGCGAAATAGCGGTGGAGCAGCAGGTTTTCGAGGTTCGGGTGCTCGTCGAACGCTTCCTTGATGCGGTCCAGGAACTGGGCCCGGATGATGCAGCCGCCGCGCCAGAGCATGGCGCAGTCGCCGTAGTTGAGCGGCCAGTCGTGTTCCTTGGCTGCCGCTTGAAGCTGCACGAAGCCCTGGGCGTACGAGCAGATTTTGGAGGCGTAGAGGGCCTGCCGCACCGCTTCGATGAACGCCTTTTTGTCGCCGATGGCGGTGCCGGCGGTCTGGGCGGTCGGCCCCGAGAGGACCTTGCTGGCACGGACTCGGGCGTCCTTGACCGCACTGATGCAGCGGGCGTAGACCGCCTCGGTCACCATCGTGCTCGGCACGCAGAGGTCGAGGGCGAGCTGGCTCATCCATTTGCCGGTCCCCTTGGCCCCGGCGACATCGAGAATTTTGTCGACCAGGAAGCCGTCGCCGCCTTGGTCGTCCTTGACGCTGAAGATGTCGCGGCTGATTTCGATGAGGTAGCTTTGCAGCTCGCCCCGGTTCCAGTCGTCGAAGACGTTGTAGAGGTCGTCGTTGGAGAGACCGACCGCTTCTTTCAGCATCAGGTAGGCTTCGCAGATGAGCTGCATGTCGCCGTACTCGATGCCGTTGTGGACCATTTTGACGTAGTGGCCGGCTCCGCGCGGGCCGACCCATTCGCAGCAGGGGATGTCGTTCTTCGGGCCGACCTTGGCGGCGATGGCCTGGAAGATGGGCTTCACGAGCGGCCAGGCTTTTTCGCTCCCGCCGGGCATCATGCTCGGACCCTTGAGGGCCCCTTCCTCACCGCCGGAGACGCCGGTGCCGACAAAGAGCAGCCCCTTGGCCTCCACCTCCTTCGTCCGCCGCTCGGTGTTCGTGTAATGCTCGTTCCCGCCGTCGATCAGCACGTCCCCCGGCGACATCAGTGGAATGAGCTGGGCCATCAACTCATCCACCGGCTTCCCCGCCTTGACCATCATCATGATCTTGCGAGGAGTCTTGACGGCTTTGACGAGCTCTTCGAGAGAGTGGCAGCCGATGAATTTGCCTCCCTTGGCAGGCCCCTGCAAGAATTCGTCCACCTTCTCGGTGGTGCGATTGAAGACAGCCACAGTAAAGCCGCGGCTTTCGACGTTGCGAGCGAGGTTTTCGCCCATGACGGCGAGACCGATTAATCCGAAGTCAGCTTGTTGGTTCATTTGTTAGTCCAGTCAAAAGAGAGTCGTTTCTGTTCTCGTCGAAACAGATTGTAGTCCGTCCAGCGATTTATCGTTTTTTCCGTGCAACGTAGCTCTCGACAAATGTCTTCATCGCTGACGTCAGGAACCTCCATGATGCGTACAATGGCGAGTTCTTCCTTGGATTCGTCGGGAATGGGAAATCGCTGATTCTCTTCGGTCTTTCGGTATTGATGTTTGAGCCAAGTGGTCATGAACTCGTGCAAATAACTGGATTTCGAAAGCCAGTCGGCCATGGGCAGGCGCGAATTTAGACACTGCCTTACGTGTGCGTCGTATTCATCTTGCCCATACAGGTACTCGTTGGTGTTCAGAAATTTTCCCAGGTAGTAGCGCCCAACAAAAAACGGCCCGCCAAGCCAAGCGTCGTCACGAAACTGGAGGTGCTTGGGATTTTCGATAGGGAGCGCAAATAGGTTCGCTGATGTGTTCACTGTTGCGATCCAGTTCGCATGGCGATTATTGGAACCACGAAGACACAAAGACACGAAGAAGAGAGTACAAGCAATTCAGAACCTTCGTGTCTTTGTGTCTTCGTGGTTAGCTTCCGACCATCAACGTTGAATTCGTGCTGACCCACCCTTCGCAAAATCTTTCACCTGTTGCAGCGTCGCCATCGTGGTGTCGCCTGGAAATGTTGTAAGTAGAGCGCCGTGAGCCCAACCCAGTCTCAGTGCTTCTTCTGGTTGTGCTCCACCGAGCAGCCCATAAAAGAACCCGCCCGCAAAGCCATCCCCCCCGCCGACCCGGTCGAGGACGCCGAGCTCGCAGGTGGGGGCATTGTAGGTTTTTCCTTCGATCCAGCAGACGGCGCTCCAGTCGTGTTTGTTGGTGGTGTGAACTTCGCGGAGGGTGGTGGCGACGACTTTGATATTAGGGAGCTGCTTGGCGACGGCGTCCATCATCGCGAGGAAGGCGCTCGGGTCGATTTTCGATTTGGATTCGACTTCCGGCCCTTTCAGCCCGAGCCCTTTTTGCAGGTCCTCTTCATTGCCGACGAGCACATCGACGTTGGCGACAATCCGCCGCATGGTGTTCTGGGCTTTTTCCAAGCCGCCGGAAATCTGCCAGAGCTTGGCCCGGAAGTTGAGGTCCAGCGAAACGACCGCCCCGGCTGCCTTGGCCGCCTGCATCCCTTCGATGATCAGGTCGGGCGTGGTGGAGGAGAGAGCCGCGAAGATGCCGCCGCTGTGGAACCAGCGAAGGCCGCCGGCCATGATTTCCTTCCAGTTGAAGTCCCCTTTTTTGAGTTTCGCTGCCGCTTCGTTGCAGCGGTTGTAAAAAACGACGGGGGCTCGGATGCCGTGCCCCTGATCGCTATAGACCGTGGCCATGTTCGGCCCGGTGACGCCGTCGTGCTCGAACCGCTTGTAGAACGGCTTAACTCCCATCGCCCGGACCCGCTCAGCAATCAGGTCGCCGATCGGATAATCGACCATTGCCGTCGCCACGCCGGTGCTGAGGCCAAAGCAGTCCGACAGGTTTGCCGCCACGTTGAACTCGCCGCCGCTGACGTGGATCTGGCACTGCGTCGCCTTGCGAAACGGAATGATCCCCGGATCGAGCCGGTGGACGAGGGCCCCGAGCGAGAGAAAATCGAGCCCGCCGGGGGGAAGAATCTTGAGAGCCATGGCTTGCCGCGCGAAGAGAGGAAGTCAGCACTGGAAGAGGCTGATTTTAGTTCTCTGGCGGGTGCAGGCAAAGGTGGCACGCCGTTCGTAGTAACCCGCTTTAGCGGGTTAAGTCCCGTACCTAACCGGCTGAAGCCGGTTACTACGAACTAGGCCAAAATCTCCTTCACCACCCTCGCCGGGCGGCCATCAATCAGCCGCTGTTCGCGGCCGCTGCTGTGGTAGACGAGCTTGTTTGGGTCAAGGCCGAGAAGCTGGAAGATGGTCGCCTGATAGTCGTTCGGCGTGACGACGTTTACCGCCGCCTTGTGGCCGACTTCGTCCGTTTCGCCGTAGGTCATGCCTCCCTTGATGCCGCCGCCGGCCAGCCAGATGGAAAAGCCCTGGCCGTTGTGGTCCCGGCCGACGGTGTCGTTCAGCTCCCCTTCGCAAACCGGCAGCCGGCCGATTTCGCCACCCCAATGGACGATGGTGGAATCGAGGAGTCCCCGCTGCTTGAGGTCGATGACGAGTGCCGCCGCCGGCTGGTCGGTGCGGCCGCAGATGCCGGGCAACGTCGTCTTGATGGATGTGTGATTGTCCCACGGCTGGCCGCCGAGGAACATCTGCACGAACCGGACGCCCCGCTCCACCAGGCGGCGGGCGATGAGGCAACGACTTCCGTATTCGCGGGTCGCGTCCTTATCGAGACCGTACAACTTGTGGATGTAAGCCGGCTCTTGCGAGACGTCGAGGGCCTCCTTGGCCGCGGTCTGCATGGCGGCAGCCAGTTCGTAACTGGCGATGCGGGATTCCAAATCGGCTTCGCCGGGATGCTGCGCGGCATGCCGCTTGTTGAGCTCAGCGAGAAACGAGAGGTTCTGCTGCTGCAATTTGCCGCGGAGCTGCGGCGGGGCGTCGAGATTCAGAATCCGCGGCTCCTGGGCCCGGAGCACCGTTCCTTGATAGAGGGGCGGCATAAACCCGCTGGACCAGTTGTGCGTCCCGTCGACCGGATGGCCGGCTGGATCGGACAGGACCATGTATGCTGGCAGGCTTTGCGACTCGCTCCCCAAGCCATACACAATCCAGCTTCCCATCGTCGGCCGGCCGGTAATCCCCGCCATGCCGCCGTGGAAGAAGCGGATGGAGACTTCGTGCCCGTTGTGGCCGGTGTGCATCGACCTCATCACACAAATGTCGTCCACGATTCCGGCGATGTTCGGCAGTAGCTCGGAGACATCGGTTCCGCACTGGCCATGCTTGCTGAATTTCCAGGGCGAGCCGAACAACTTCTTATTGGCTCGATTCACAAAGCTGTAGATGACGTCGCCACCGTATTCGGTGCCGCTCTTGGCGGAAAGCTCCGGCTTGGGGTCCAGCAGATCGACATGGCTCGGACCGCCGTGCATGAAGAGGGAGATCATCGCCTTCGCCTTCGGCGCAAAGTTTGGCTGGCGAACGTGCAAGTCGAGCGGCAGGTTCTCTCCCGGCTTGCTCGTCGTTTCGGCCAGCAGGTTGTCTTGTTTCAGCAGATGGGCGAGCGCGAACGTGCCGATGCCGAAAGCGCTGTTGGCCAGGAATTCGCGGCGGCTGTTGGGTTGGTTAGTCGGCATAGAGAAACTCGTTGCTACTGAGAAGTTGCTGGCAGAGACTCGTGAGGGCGGTCAGCTCGTGATCGGTCTTGTCGCCGCTGGCCCGAAGCTGCGCGAGTTGGGCCAGTACAAATCGGCAGCCGAGGTCGATTTCTTCGCTGGTGGCGGGCCGCTGGTAGGCGATTTGCCAGGCATAGGCGATCTGCTGGGGAAGAGAGTTGGCAGCCGGGCCGTGGAAATCCTTGGCACTGTTCCAGGTGACGACTTCACCACTCGGAGCCCGCAAGCTGAGATCGACATTCCACTCAAAGGAATCCGAATTCACATCACCTCGACAGTCGATGACAAAATCAACGGTGTCACCCGGTTGAACTTCAACGTTGGCGACGTCGCTCGCACTCTCGCTGTTTTTGACTCCCCATTCACCGAGCAGTCCAGAGCGACTAGAAACGATCCGCCCTCGCACACCATCACCATTGGGAGAACCATGCTTGAGCTTGCCGCTGATGGCGAGCGCTCCCGCTTGCGGAGCGACCCAGCGGCGAACGGTCATGTGCGTGGCATCGGCACCCGCGTGTCCCCCGGCCGAATGGTGGATCACCCAGCCGATGGTCGGGTCCGGCAGCGCCGCTCCACCTTGCCAACTGGAACCGGTGAAGTGCGGCAGCAGAGCGAACTGCGTAACCCGCTTCGCTCCCTCGTCATACGCGCCGTAGCCGAACTGCCAGGCGTCGACATGGCGGGCGAACTTGCTCTCCAGTGGCTGGGTGACTTCTTTCGCAAAGCCGGCAGGCGTCTCGGTCCGCACTCGCTGGGCGAAGAGGCCGGCTTGCTTGAGGATGAATTCGCTGTTCATCAGCATCAGCGATTGCTGCGCACCCGTGCTGGGGCTGCGCCGTTCGCAGTTGACCGTCATCACGGGGGCGTCGAACGTGGTCAAAAACGAAACCGGTTTGGTCCGCCGCGTCTGCAAATAAATGCTCCGCCGCGGCTGGTCGTCCTTCACCACCACCTGGCCGACAAAATCCTCTTCCACGGGGACCGGCGCACCAAAGAGCGTGCGATTGAGCTTGCCGCTGGCGACCAGAATCCGGTCCCGCAGGGCTTCCGCATCGAGCCGGCGGATAGGATAGCGGCTGTAGAGGGCGTTTTCGATATCGGTGTTCACAGCGGCATCGCGGCGCGACGACTGGCGATAGACGGACGATAGCATGATCAGCTTGTGCATCTTCTTCAGGCTCCAGCCGGAAGCGGGCAGCTCGCTGGCCAGATAATCGAGCAGTTCCGGATGGGTCGGTCGTGAGCCGAGCATGCCGAAGTCGCCGGGAGATTCCACCAGGCCGCGGCCAAAGTGGTGCAGCCAGATTCGGTTGGCAAGCACGCGCCCCAGCAGCGGATGCTCGCCACTCGTCAGGTGCTTCGCAAATGCCAGCCGCCGCCCGCTCGTCGGCAGCATCGGATCCTTTGCCGCAATCTCCAGCCGCTTCCCTTCGGGAGCGAGGATCGTCAAGTCGCCGGGCATAATCGCCGCACCCTTCGGCTGGCGATAGTCTCCCCGGTGGAAGAGTTTGGTTTCGGGAATGGTTCCTTCGACCTCGAAGATGGCGTTGATCGACTCCTCGATCGGCTTCTCGGCCCGCTTTTCCTCGACCTTCTTGAGGTCCGCTTTCAACTCGTCCGCGAGCTTCATGTCGTATTGATAGAGCACACCGGGCGTGATGTTGGCCTTGGGATTCGCGTCGAGGAGCTTTTTCTGTTCGTCGTCTCGCTTATCCGACGGCGTTGTAAAGGCGTCCTTGAGCTTCGGCCGGAGGCCCTCAGGGAACTTGAGTAGCTCCTTCTCGAACGTCTCGTTCACATACTTCGTTTCCTTCTCGCGGTACACAGCCATCAGCTTCTCGGCTTCGGCCTCAAGGGCTGCTGATTTCGCCCGATCAGCATCGGTGAAGAGCGAAATGAGCCGCTGGTTGGGCCGCCGCCAATGGCTGGTGTCGAGAGCCGGCTCGAAGACCGCCCGCATTCGAAAGTAGTCCGTGTGCGGAATCGGGTCGTACTTGTGATCGTGGCACTGGGCGCACGCGACCGTGAGGCCGAGCAGCGACGAGCTGACAATCTTGATCGTGTCGGCCACCACCAGATTGGCCCCCGCTAATTCGTCGGGCATGCCGCTCGCGGTCGGATCGGCCGCGGTCCGTAAAAAGCCCGTAGCGGCGAGCTTGTCGATTTGCTCCGGCGTGAGGTTGTTCCACGGCCGCGGCGTCAGCTCATCGCCGGCAAGTTGCTCCTGGATGAACTGATTGAGGGGCTTGTCGCTGTTCAAGGCCCTGATCACGTAGTCCCGATAGCGCCAGAGATAAGGACGAACCGTGTCCTCGTTGCCATTCCCCTCGCTATCGGCGTAGCCGGCGACATCCAGCCAGTGCCGAGCCCAACGTTCGCCGTAATGGGGCGAAGCGAGGTACTGATCGACCATATTCTCGTAAGCCTGTTCCGAGCCATCGGCAAGATAAGCGGCAATTTCGGGCTCGCTCGGGGGCAGACCGGTGAGGTCGAGAGCGACTCGGCGGATAAGCATCAGTTTGTCCGCCTCGGCGGAAAACTTCAGTCCTTTCTCGCGCAGCTTGGCCAGGATGAAATTGTCGATGGGGGTGCGAATCTTGTCCGCACCGGCATCCACCTTCGGCGGCTCGGGGCGGCGTATCGGCTGGAATGACCAAAAGGCCCGCTCTTCCGGCGTGATGTCAATTCCTGGCGGCAGCTTGTCCGGCTCGACTCTGCCGGCCTGAGCGCCGGCGGCAATCCACTGCTCAATCACGGCAATCTTGTCGGCTGGGACCTTCTTCTCGGTCGGCGGCATCTCGCCCGACTTCATCCGCTCGATCAGCTTGCTCTTCGCGGCGTCCCCGGCCACCAGTGCCGGTCCGCTGTCCCCTCCCTTGGCCGCGAACTTCGCCAGCCGCAGGTCTAGGTTCCCTTCCAACTTCTCGCCGCCACCGTGGCAGTCGAGGCAGTAGGTCTTGAGAATCGGCCGGACATGCTGCTCGAAGGTGAGCTTGTCCTGAGCCGTCAGCGAGGACGCAGCAGCAGCGAGCATGCCGGCACAGAGAATGGGGACGCAAAGTCGCATCGCGGTTCCAGCGGTTTTAGGTTGGTGGGATTTCGGGCGGACCCAAGGTAGGTCAAGCAGATCCGCATCAGGTGGGTACATTGACTTTATCCCGATTCGCGGTAGGAGGCAACCGGAAATGAGGGCAGGACGTCCCTGCAGAGCCGTTTGTTCATGTGACTGGAAACTCTATGGTATCCCGCCTTGCCGTAGAGCTCGGCTGCTCCCACATTCTCAGCGAACACATTGAGCGCCAGCACGGCACAGCCCGCCGAACGAACGGCTTCTTCGACCAAGGAAAGTGCTGCCGCTGCATATCCGCGGCGATGCCACTGGGGAAAGACGGTGATGTTGTAGAGAAAAGCTTGTCGCTTGTCGGCGTCGATATGAAACCAAACGCCGCCGACCTGATTATCGGAATCTATCGCGACGATCGACTTGAAATAATGGTCCGGTGAGAGCTGACCGGCCGGTAAGAGTTTTTGATGCTGGTCGCGAACAAATCGCTCCGCTTCGGCTAGCGATACGTGATCGGCAACCGAGCGCGCGGCGATATACGGAGGCAGAATGACTTCCAGAAATTCCGCGAACTGCGCCGCCATCATCGGTTCAAGTCGTACCTGGCTCATCTGCCTCCACCTCATCAAAATCTTCACTCTCTCGCTGACGCTTCGGGTTGGTTGCCGAATCTGTCCCCCACACGCACCGGATAGCCCCGGAGAAACTCGGCGATCTCCATCACGCGTTTGCCGGCAGGCTGCAAGGCGTGGATGGACAGGGCGTCTCTGCCGGTGGCGATAACGAGGTGCTTGCCATCGCAGAATTGAACTTCGCCGGGATTTGGGCTCCCTTGATCCGATATGACCGACACATGGTCGAGGATCAGTCGCAGCGGCTCGCCGCTGGCGCGGAGCCAATTGGTGTACGTGGCTGGCCAGGGCTTGAAGGCGCGTACTTGGTTACAAATCTGCTCGGCAGAGCGGCTCCAATCGACAGCGCCGTCGGTCTTTTTAAGGCGAGGGGCTTTGGTGGCCTGGGATTGGTCCTGGATTTCGCCGATGGGGGAGACTCGGTCCCAGTGGGAGAGTTTTTCAATGGCTTCCTGGACTGCTTCGACTCCCAGCAGCGAGAGCCGCTGTTCCAGTTCGGCCATCGTTTCGTCGCTTCCAATCGGCGTCCGCCGCACCGCCAGGCAGGGGCCGCCATCGAGCCGCGGGGTCATGTGGATAACGGTGACGCCCGTCTCCGCATCGCCGTTGTAAACCGCCCAGTGGACCGGAGCCGCCCCGCGATACTTCGGCAGCAGTGAGCCATGCAAATTGATTCCCCCCAGCGGCGCGACAGCCAGCAGCTCGCGCGAGAGAATCTGGCCATAGTCGCAGACCACCAGCAAATCGGGCTGCCAGGCGGCAAGCTTCTGGCGGGCTTCTTCGGTGTTGATGCTGTCGGGAGCGTAGACTTCGAGGCCGCGTTCGATGGCCAAGTCTTGCATGGGGTTGAGCGAGGCTTTCTCCCGGCCCTTCGCGGCTTGTGTCGGTCGTGTAACCAGCGCAGGGACAACATGCGATGAATCAAGGAGCCAACGGAATGTCGGGACGGCGAAGGGACCAGTTCCAAGGGGCAAAATTCTCATGAGGCACAACCAAGCACAAGAGATCCTCAAGTTCCGAGTACACAGTACGGAGTACTCAGTACTCCGTACTTTGAGCAGTTTGCGAGGTCGAATTTGCCCCACCACTCATTTCATCAAACTTTTCCATCGTCTCAAAACTCCGCACTCCACGGCGTTCTGGGAAACGGATTCACATCACCGGGAACAGTCCGGTCCTCAGCAAAAGAATCTGCTTCGCGGCTTACGGGGGGAAGAGCTGTTACGCCGCGTGGGATGAGTAGTCGCACCGCAGCCGACCTAGTACTTTCCGTCGATGCCATTTTTCTTTCGCTGTGCCTTGATGGAATCCGCATTGGCCTTGATGTACTCAATCATTCCCGTTAGCCCTTTGGAAGTCTCCTTGTTTTTTTCCTCCCAGGTTTCCTCAGGAACAAAATTGACCTTGGAATAGAGGTCGCCGTACTTCGGTATTGATTTGCTCTCCTCAACGACCTTGGACAAGGTCGTTTCCAGTTTGCCCAACTCACCGAATGCATACCCGTTGATGTACGTACCCGACAATTGGTTGAAGGAATTGTAGGCTTGCTTAAGTTCAAAGGGCTCGTCGCCGATCGAACCGATCTTGTCCTTATCAAGGATGGAACTGAAGACCCGAGCGCGGTACTGGGCTGAGTAAAACCAATAGACTGCTTCATCCTTGTGGCCAAGATCATAGAGCCGAATGGCAGCCACATACATGACTTCAGCCCGGAGTTTATCTTTCTGTTTCTTGAGCTTTGCGGAGAGCTGCAGAATTGTCTTGGCGTCGGCACCAGCAAGCTCCTTGCTGTGTTCGCCAACGGAGATCTTCAGACCCTCAGAATTGTAATACGGGGTTATGTAAACTGGTATCGCCGGCTTCTCGACCTTCCCGCTCTCGCCCTGATCTTGCGAGAAGCCAAAGGCCGCCAAGAAAACACCGAGAATCAGCGACGTAGTTAAAGTGCGAACAGTCATGTGATGCTCCCAGACCTGTTTATTGCCCGCCGAACGCAGTGATCCCCTAGATAAGTGTAGTGCCAAATGCTCTTAATTGAATGCCGCGAAGAACAATACCGATGCCTCAAAACTCCGCACTCCCCGGCGTCCGCGGAAACGGAATCACGTCCCGAATGTTCGCCATGCCGGTGATGAACTGCACCGCTCGCTCCAGGCCGAGGCCGAAGCCGCTGTGGGGGACGGTGCCGAAGCGGCGGAGGTCGAGGTACCACCAGTAGTCTTCGGCCCGGAGGTGCTGCTCCGCCATGCGGGCCTCCAGCACGTCCAGCCGTTCTTCGCGCTGGCTGCCGCCGATGATTTCCCCCACTTTGGGGACGAGCACGTCCATCGCCCGGACCGTGCGGCCGTCGTCGTTGCACTTCATGTAGAACGGCTTGAGGGTCCGGGGGTAGTCGTAGAGGATGACGGGGCCGTCGAATTTTTTCTCGGTCAGGTAGCGTTCGTGCTCGGATTGCAGGTCGATCCCCCATTCGACCGGGAACTCGAATTTCTCGCCGCTCGCTTTCAGGATTTCGACCGCCTCGGTGTACGGCAGACGGCGGAACTCGGTGGCGACGATTTTCTCCAGCGTGGCGATGGTCGTTTTGTCGTAGTGCTCGTTGAACAGGGCCATGTCCTCGCCGCACTGGTTGAGGGCGTCCTTGAAGAGCCGCTTGAGGAACCGCTCGGCCAGGTCCATGTTGTCGGTCAGCTCGTAGAAGGCGACTTCGGGTTCGACCATCCAGAACTCGGCGAGATGCCGCGAGGTATTGCTGTTCTCGGCCCGGAACGTGGGGCCGAAGGTGTAGATTTTGCCAAGCGAGCAGGCGAAGATTTCGCCGTTGAGCTGGCCACTGACGGTGAGGTAGGCGGGCTTGCCGAAGAAGTCGAGCTCCGTTCGGACTTTGCTGCCGCTCAGGGCGAGCTTGTCGAGGTCGAGCGTGGTGACGCGGAACATGGCCCCCGCCCCTTCGCAGTCGCTGGCGGTGATGATCGGCGTGTGGATGTAGAGGAAGCCTTCCTCCTGATAAAAATTGTGGATGCTGCGGCTGACGCAGTTGCGGACGCGGGTGACCGCCCCGAAGGTGTTGGTGCGGGGGCGGAGGTGGGCCCATTCGCGGAGTTTTTCCAGCGTGTGCTGCTTCTTCTGCAGCGGATACGCCTCGGGGTCCGCCCAGCCGTGCACGACGATTTTCGTAGCCCCCATCTCTGTTGGCTGCTTGCCGCCGCCGGAGGCTTTGATCGTTCCTTCAATCGTCACGCTGCACCCTGCCACGAGCTTCTTCACCTCACTCTCGTAGTTTGCGAGGTTCGCGTCAGCAATTACCTGCAAATTCCCCAGCGAGCTGCCGTCGTTGACCTCGATGAACGAGAAACCCCCCTTGCTGTCTCGCCGCGTCCGGACCCAGCCCTGCACCACGCCGGTGCTGCCGATAGCCGGGGCGAGGCGGGCGTCTTTGACGGAGATTCGGTTCATATTGGATCCTTCCGGAGGAGAAAGGCGGTAAGGGCAACTGATAATTGGTGGCGAATCAGAACGTATTCATTCTGGCGACTAAACGGGAGACTGAGAAGTTCCCAAGCCGGGAGCAAGCAGTACATGGCCGTTTGCCAACTTGGTATAGTTATTTTGTCGTGTGGTGCCACGACACCTCGCCGTGACAAAGACTGCCGCATAGGGCAAATGTCGCCTTCGGTGGTATTTCGTTGTTTCGGTCGCGGCAGAATTTCCTCATCAATTCGTTTCCCAATGACCCAAGAGAATCCAAAAATTACGGTTGTTGGCGCATACAGGCTTGTCGTCGACGATGCGCTCATTCAAGAAGCGATGGACCTCAAATATCCAGCAACGAGATTTAGCGAAGAGAGACGTCGTCTGGCAAAGCCCGGCGTCGTTGAAGAAATGTCCTCGGCAGTTCTAATTGAACTCATCATTGAGGGTGCGGATGAAAACTATTCCGCCGATGACTTTGGCCAACCAAATGTTGACCAAGCCGCGTATATGGAGGCATACCTCTCAAGTGAAGGAGAGGAAGTCCTTTCGGAAGGTGAACCACCAGTCGGTGATTTTCTTCGTGTCGTCTTTTTCTTGCATTTTTTCGATCACTCACTCCCGCTGAATACGAGCTATGGGCAGGTCAGTGTTCCGAACATTACCGAGATGCCGGAACGTCTGAGCAGGCTTATTCAGTACGAGCCTGTGGATTGATGGGTGTGCGATGACGGATGATTCCACCAAACTGATAAATGCCGCAGCCGTAGAAAGACGACTCTGTCACCTTACTCGCAAGTGATTTCCTCATGGCCGTCAGCACTCCTCCTAAGCCGGCAAATCCTTACAAGGCACCGGTGCCTGAAAGTCTTCCGGAGTTTTCCGGCCCTGATAGCGGCACGGGAAAGTGGATGGCCTTGGCGGCGGCCCTTCTGGGCTGGATGTTCGATGGGGCGGAGATGGGGATCTTTTCGCTCGTCGGCGGCGACGCGATGGCGGCCTTGATGCCGACTTCCTCGAAAGGGGACCAGGCGTTTTGGTTCAACATCATCATGGCCAGCTTTCTGGTCGGAGCGGCGACCGGCGGCGTGCTCTTCGGCTGGCTCGGGGATCGGATCGGCCGGGTGCGGGCAATGACCCTGAGCGTCATTACTTATGCCGTCTTCACCGGCCTGTGCGGCTTCTCCACCGCGGCCTGGCAAGTCGGCGTTCTGCGGTTCATCGCCTCGTTGGGAATGGGCGGCGAGTGGTCGCTCGGCGTGGCCCTCGTCATGGAGATTTGGCCGAACAAGTCGCGGGCCTTCATGGCGGGACTGATCGGAGCAGCGGCCAACTTCGGCTACTTGCTCGTTGGCATTGTGGGACTTGTCTTGGCGGACTGGCTCAAGAGTTTGCATGGCTGGCTGATTTCTACTGGGATGCAGGATTCGCTGGTCGAAGCTCTCGTCGGTCACGGCGGCTGGCGGCTGATGATGCTGCTGGGGACATTTCCGGCATTTCTCACATTCCTGATCCGGATCTTCGTCCCCGAATCGGAGAAGTGGAAAAAGGCGGAAGGGAGCGGCGCGACTTCACACTGGGCGACGCAAGATCTACTGGGAGTGCTGATTGGTCTCGTCGGACCATTCATGATCATCTGCATCTGGGCCTGGAACCCATGGAATCCGCAAAGGCCGCCGGGATACTTTCTGGCCATGCAGATTATCGTGACGGTCGTGGGGCTCGTCATCGCCACGGCCGGTTACACCTATCCCGTCATCCGCTTTCTACAGCGCCAGTCAGCAGCGACCGATGGCGTTCACTACGGGTCAACACTCGGCCGCATGATGCTGGCGGCGTGTCTCTCCGGTGTGGCACTGCTCGGCACATGGGGAACCACCCAGCAAGCACCAACTTGGGCCAAGGACATGGTGGAAGCACCTTACAACAAGCAAGTCGAAAAACTGAAAGCGGAAGGGAAGGATGCCGAAGCCGAGAAACTGGATAAGCCGAAGGGGGCCAAGGAACACACACTGATCTGGCTTTCCGTCGGAGCCATCGTCGGCACCATCCTCGCCGCGTTTGCCGGAGACTGGTTCGGCCGCAAGCCGGCGTATTTCATCCTTTGCCTGCTGTCGATGTTCTCGGTCTGGATGCTCTTCCTCGGGAACTCCACGTTTGGACCGGGATTGCTCTTCTGGGCGTTCGTCGCCGGGACTTGCACCGCTTCCTTTTATGGCTGGCTCCCGCTCTATTTGCCAGAATTGTTTCGCACCCATGTCCGGGCAACGGGGCAAGGATTTGGCTTCAACTATGGACGGATTCTCGCGGCTGTTGGCGTGTTGCAACTTGGGAACCTGCTTCGCACGTTGACCGCTGACCAGCAGCTGTTTGGACTGACGATTCCGGCTGGACGACCGCTCGCTTGTTCCGCCATTGCCTTCGTCTATGTGATTGGGATGGTCATCATCTGGCTCGCCCCGGAAACTCGCGGTAAACCGTTGCCGGAATAAGGGTTGGGAGAAGTAATTCGGCCGTCAAAAACCTTAAACCGCGGCCTATAATGGGATATGAGCCAGCTTCTCGAACTCTTCCTGAACATCGACGACCATCTCCGCCAATTGACGGCCGACTATGGCGGCTGGACGTACGCAATTCTGTTTCTGGTGGTGTTCTGCGAGACGGGACTTGTCGTCACGCCGTTCCTGCCTGGGGACTCGCTCCTCTTCGCTGCCGGAGCCATCGCTTCACTCGGCTCGCTCAACGTCTGGATGCTCTGCGGCATCCTGTTCGTCGCGGCAGTACTCGGAGACACCGTCAACTATCACGTCGGTCTGTTCCTGGGGCCGAAAGTTCTCAGCGGCAAGTTGTCCCGTTGGCTCAATCCGGCTCATCTGAAACGAACGGAAGACTTCTACGCCAAGTACGGCCCGATGACCATTATCTTGGCCCGCTTCGTGCCCATCGTCCGGACCTTCGCTCCGTTCGTCGCCGGCGTGGGAAGAATGAACTACGCCAAGTTTCTGGTCTACAACGTTCTCGGCGGGGCACTCTGGGTTCTCAGTATGACGCTCGCCGGCTACTTCCTGGGTGAGATCCCCATCGTGAAAGAGAACTTCGAGATCATCGTCATCGGTATCGTGTTGGTTTCCATCATGCCGATGGTTTTTGAGTTCATCCGCCATCGATTCTTTGTGGCGAAGCCGGCCGAGGCGGAAGTCAAGGTTTAGATCTCCCTCGCTGACGCGTCGGATTACTTGGGAATCCGCTCCCCTCGAATAATATCTTCAAACGTCTGCCGTTCGCGGATGAGAGCCGCCTTGCCGTTTTGAATCAAGACCTCGGCCGCGAGAGGCTTGCTGTTGTAGTTGCTGGACATCACAAAGCCGTAGGCGCCGGCTCGTTCCAAAACGAGATACTCGCCGATGCTGGCGGCTGGGAGGGTTCGCTTGCAGACGAAGCCACCTTCCTCTTGCGTGAAAATGTCTCCCGATTCGCAGAGCGGCCCGCCGACGACAACGTCGCGAGTTGCCCGTTCCTTCGCTCCGTCCTTCGGAACGATCGACATCGGATGATAGGCCCCGTACAGAATCGGCCTCGCCAAATTGTTGAAGCCGGCGTCGAGCAGATAGAACGTGTTTTTACCCATCTGCTTGATGGCCCGAATCTCGCTAATCAGATAGCCGCTCTCGGCGACGAGGTATCGCCCCGGTTCAATCTCCAGCGTCAACTTGTGCCCCGACTTCTCTTCGAGCCGTTTGCGGGTGGCGTCCCACAGGCCGAAGTATTCGGGCAGGTCCACGTAGGTCTGTTTGGCGTTGTACGGAATCGGCAATCCGCCGCCGGCACTGATGTTGGTGACGCTGCGGCCGACGGCGAGGACGGTTTTTTCCAAAGAGCCGCAAACCTGGGCGAGGTGTTCCAGGTCCGTCCCGCTGCCGATGTGCATGTGGATGCCGCTGATCATCAGGCCGTGACGGTCGGCCCGCTGCAAGCAGTCGTCAAGGTGCGCGTGCCAGATGCCGTGCTTGGACTGCTCGCCGCCGGTGTTGGTCTTCTGGCTATGACCGTGACCAAAGCCGGGGTTAATCCGGAGCGTGATGTTGCGGCCCGGCGCCCTTTCGCCGAGCTGATCGATCATGTCCGGCGAGCCGCAATTGACGTGGATGTCGTGCTCGATGACGAGTCCCAGAACTTCACGGTCGAAGATGTCTGCCGTGTAAACGACTTCCGGATGCTTTCCCCCCACCTTATATCCAGCCGCCATCGCCCGCCGGATTTCCCCTGCACTGACGGCATCGACCACGACTCCATGCCGGCGAACGAGGTCGAGAATTGCCAGATTCGAACAGGCCTTTTGGGCGTAGCGAATCACATCGAACTGCCGCAGGTCTTCGACCCGCTCCAGGATTTTGGCCCCGTCATAGACATACGTCGGGGTGCCGAAATCGCGAGCCAGGTCACCGACGGGGACGCCGGCAATTTCGTGGCGAATGGTTGGGAATGTGGGGAGCGGGGGCATGGTTAATGCATGAGGGGGGAAGAAGGCTCGAATTGTCATCTTTCCATTTAACGCATTGCTGCTCAGGCGCAAAGGCGCGGAAGTGAAGTTTCGGGCGAAAAAGCGGCCAACCACCCACCACTTGCCTCGTCCTGAGGCATCTTCCGGATTCCCGTAACTGACGGCTTCCGGCAATCAGACCGCTTTCTGAGAAAAATGTTCGGAATTTCGGCCCGCTTTTGCGCGCCGATTGCGATTTTACTAATAGGGACTCTTCGTGCGCACTCTCCCTGAAAGTCGAAAATGAACGGAAACCCAAACCTGGACACAACTTGCCCCAAATGCCAGCAACCCATGAAGCCGGTCAAAGGAGAAATCTATTTCTTTTGCCCCCTCTGTTGGTGCCGCCTGGACAATGGGGAGGAGCTTCGTCCTCCCCGGCACCAGCAGAAGAAGCCGCTAGGAACTCCCTCCGATGACGAGGGACTGAAAACCTAGTAAAGATCTATGTTTCCACTGGCGATTGCACGTCTCGTGCAATTCGGCGTCTGTTTTCTTTTTTTGCGAAAGGTTGTCCTCGGAACTTGCCATTTGCTGTCGCGCACAGCCACAATGGCAGCTTGCCACACTTTCCCGAGGTCAGCCCATGATTCGCCACTTGCTTTCTTTCTATTTGTTTCTGGCACTAATTGCCTCTCCACTCTTGGCCGCTGATTGGCCGCAGTTTCGCGGACCCAATCGGGACGGCGTCAGTGACGACGCCGGCACTCCTATCACCTGGGACGCCTCCACCAACATCGTCTGGAAGCAAAAGCTCCCCGGCCACGGCTCTTCCAGTCCCATCGTGGTCGCCGGCAAGGTCTATCTGACTTGCTATAGCGGCTACGGATTTGACGAACGAAGTCCTGGCGAACAATCCGCACTCGTCCGCCATGTGCTGGCCTTCGATCTCAAGACCGGCGAACCAGCTTGGGACTTCCCCACCCCCGCCTCGCTGCCAGAAGAAGACTTTCGCGGCTTTCAGGCCCTGCATGGATATGCCTCCAGCACGCCCGCCTCGGATGGGAACCTGCTCTATGTCTTCTTTGGCAAAAACGGGGTCGGCGCTCTGACGCTCGATGGCAAACCCAAATGGTCGCAGTCCGTCGGCACTGGCAAACACAATTGGGGCTCCGGCACTTCGCCGGTGCTCCACAATAATCTGGTCATCGTCAACGCCAGCGTGGAAGGAAGCGGCCTCGTCGCTCTCAACAAGACAACCGGCAAGCAGGTTTGGGCCGCCAAAGGGGTTCGCAGCGCCTGGAACTCTCCCGTCCTCGTCACACCGGCCAGCGGCAAGACCGAAGTCGTCATCAGCAGCCAGGGGGAAATCCTGGCCTACGACGCCGAGAGCGGCCAGCCCGCGTGGAAATGCCCGGGGGTGAGGGACTATGTCTGCCCGACCGTGATCGTGCATGAGGACATCGTTTACGCTATTGGTGCCCGCTCCGGAATGGGCGTGGCGGTGAAAGCCGGCGGCAAAGGGAACGTCACGCCCCTTTGGGAAATGGGGAAAGGGAGCAACGTCTCTTCCCCCGTCTTCTATAAGGATCATCTCTACTGGTCTCACGAAGGCCGCGGCATCGTCTACTGTGCCAATGCCAAGACCGGCGAAATCGTCTACGAAGAACGCCTGCAGCCGAGCCCCGACCGGATCTACGCCTCGGCTCTCCTGGCCGGCGACAAGATCTACTACGTCAGCCGCAACCGCGGCGTCTACGTCGTCGCCGCCGACCCGAAGTTCAAGTTGCTGGCCCATAACGAACCCCTCGATAAAAGCGTCTTCAACGCCAGCCCCGCCGTGGTCGACGGCAAACTGCTGCTCCGGTCGAACGAGTACCTGTACTGCATCGGAAAGTAGTGGGGTAGGCTTCCAGCCTGCCACGCCGCACCCAACCCGCAGCGTAAGCGAGGGAGGGTTTGTGGCCGCCGCCGCCATCTCTCCCGGGGCCGGATTTTTTTGCTGATGCAAAAGTCCGCCTCCGCGATTTCGCAAGTGCATACTATTTCATCACTTATAGAAATCATCCTCCGGAGTTTTGCATCACCCCCCTCCTTGAAAGTGGGGTAAAGTGACCCCGGTCTCGTCTCAAATCTCAAATCCTAATTTCCAATCCAAATCCCCCCCTCCACCGCGCAACCCCAGCGTAAACCCAATGAATCGCCTACAACCGTGATGCCAAAGACCCCGCCCTCATGGGCCACGCCGCGCAGGGCTGCGCCCCGGCGCTTCCCTATTATATACGTGTGTCAGAGATATACGCTTGACTCCACCTACCACAACCTGTAGTGTTTTGGGTCTGTGGAGCTTTATGGCGGATATTTTTCCTAAGACGGTCACGGAACTCGATAAACTCTTTGCGGACGAGGAAGCG
>JBJXFF010000173.1:0-44209 GCA_046153945.1 Pirellulaceae bacterium | reverse complement strand
CCCGCCTTTTACCCCCTACCAGTTACGACTAGTTCGTTCTCGACCGGAAATTAGGCGAAACACTTTGCCTGCTGCCGGACATAGTTAACTAGTCGCGCGGCCTAGTCTGCTTTTTGATAGCAGGCTTCGCAGCGTCCTTTGATTTTAACCACGGAGAGAAGTTATGCTTTGTGAAGGTAACCGCCTTAGTCGCCGGTCGATGCTGACCGTCGGGGCCATCGGCGGCCTCGGTTTGACCCTGGAAAACTACTTCGCGATGAAGCAGGCCAAAGCCGACACGAAGCATTACGACTTCATCGAAGCCAAGGCCCAAAGCGTCATCCATATCTTCCTTCCCGGCGGCATGGCCCACCAGGAATCGTTCGATCCCAAGCCCTATTCCCCGCTGGAATATCGCGGCGAGATGGGAACCATCAAGACGAACACCGGCGAAATCCTCAGCGAGACGTTGCCCAAGTTGGCGACCATCGCCGACAAGATCGCCGTCATTCGCTCCATGACCCACGGCGAAGCGGCTCACGAGCGCGGCACGCACAACATGTTCACGGGCTATCGCCCGAGCCCGGCTCTCATCTTCCCCAGCATGGGAAGCGTGGTGAGCCACGAGTACGGGCCGCGGAACAACCTGCCCCCCTATGTTTGCATTCCGAACGTGCCAAACGAGTTCGCCGCTAACGGCTATCTCAGTTCGTCTTTCGCCCCGTTCAGCCTCGGTTCCGACCCGGCTGGCGGCGGTTTCAAGGTGCTGGACCTCAACCTGCCTGGCGACGTGAATGAAGCTCGCTTCAATCGCCGTCGCAGCGCGCTAGAAGCGGTGAATGAGCATTTCACCAAGAAGGACAAGTCCGACAACGTCGGCGCGATGAACACCTTCTACGAACGGGCCTACAGCCTGATCAGCGCTCCGCAAGCTCGCGAAGCTTTCAACATCGAAGCCGAACCGGCTGCGGTGCGGGATGCTTACGGTCGCAACACGGCTGGCCAGCGTTTGCTGATGGCTCGCCGCCTGGTGGCTGCCGGTGTTCGCTTCTGCACGCTGACCTACGGCGGCTGGGACATGCACAGCACCATCACCCAAGGGATGCGCGGCCAGATGCCGGCTCTCGACCAGGGTCTCCACGCCCTCATCACCGATCTCGATAAGCAGGGCCTGCTCAAGACCACGCTTATCATGGTCTCCAGCGAATTCGGCCGCACGCCCAAGATCAACGCCACCGCCGGCCGCGATCACTGGCCGAAGGTGTTCAGCGTGATGCTCGCCGGTGGCGGCATCAAGGGTGGCACCATGTGGGGAACCAGCAATAGCACCGCCTCCGAGCCGGACACCGACGCGGTCGGCCCGGAAGACCTGGCGACCACGATTTACAACCAACTCGGCATCGTCGCCGACAAGGAACTGATGTCCCCCGGCAACCGGCCGATCGAGATCTGCGACGGCGGCAAGATCATCAAGGGCCTGCTTGGTTAATTTTTTGAATTGAACAACCACCGGCGCGCCTTTGTCAACGAAGGCGCGCCGGCTGCGTTTTTATTCCGGTTTATTCCGGTTTATTTAGTCCCGCCTGCAATCAAAAGCACGTCCAAGAGGATGTGCTTTTTCCCGCCTGTAGTTAAAATGGAAAGTTCGCACGCGGAGTGTGCGAGCATGCCAACACATGGAGTGTGGTGGCTATTTGTTCTGCGCTCAGGGATGGGCTTCCCTCTTCATCGCCAATAGCGAGGAAGCCATGCAAAAGATCTGTTCCCTCATCGCGCTTGCCGCGATTGTTTTTAGTTTCGGCAGCCGCTCCGTAAAGGCTGTGGAGCCGGCGCTGGGTGGCATTGCTCCTTATGGCGTGCAACGCGGCGTGGAGACAGAAGTTCTGTTTCAAGGGGGGCGTCTGCAAGATGCCAAGGAGTTGCTCTTTTATTCCCCCGGCTTCACGGTCGCGAGTCTGGAAGCCGTTAATGACGCCACGGTGAAGGCGAAGCTGAACGTCGCGGCCGACTGCCGGCTGGGGATTCACGCGGTGCGGGTCCGGACGCTTACTGGCGTGAGCAATCTCCGCACGTTCACCGTGGGTGCTCTGCCCGAAGTCAAGGAAGTGGAGCCGAACAGCCTGTTCGATAAGCCGCAAGCGATCACCATGAACGTGACGATGAGCGGCGTGGTGGATGCGGAAGATGTGGATCACTTCGTCGTCGATCTGAAGAAGGGTCAACGCCTGACTGCGGAACTCGAAGGGCTTCGGCTAGGGAATACGTTCTTTGATCCTTACCTAGCTATTCTCAACTCGGCCCGGTTTGAACTTTCCCGCAGCGACGACGCGGCTCTGCTCAATCAAGATTGCCTTTGCTCGATTGTGGCCCCGGAAGATGGCAAGTACATCGTGCAGATTCGCGAAAGCTCCTACGGCGGAAATGGGGCTTGCACCTATCGCCTGCACATCGGCGGATTTCCGCGACCGACCGCGGTTTATCCCGCCGGCGGCAAGCCGGGCGAAGTGCTGAATGTGAAATACATCGGCGATGCGGCTGGAGACGTCGCGGCCCAGGTTACCCTGCCGACGACCGCAAGCAACCAAGAGACGGGCCTGTTCGCCCAGGATGCCAGCGGCATTGCTCCTTCGCCGAACGTTGTTCGCGTGATTGATTTGCCAAATGCTTTGGAAGTGGAGCCGAACGATGCTCTCGCCCAGGCTTCCCCCGGTTCGGCGGCTCCCTGTGCCCTGAACGGCATCATCGACAAGCCCGGCGATGTCGATTACTTCAAATTCTCCGCCAAAGCCGGCCAGCAGTTTGATATTCGCGTTTATGCTCGCAAGCCGCTTCGGTCGCCGCTGGATAGCGTGCTGACGATTACGAATGCCGCCGGAGCCGGCCTGGTTGGCAACGATGATTCGGCCGGACCGGACAGTTACGTTCGCTTCGGGGCTCCCGCGGACGGCGATTATCACGCTGTGGTGCAAGATCAGCTCAAGGCGGGCGGGCCGAGCTACGTTTACCGGATTGAAATCACTCCAGTAGTTCCCGCCCTGACAGTGGCCCTTCCTGAACGCCAGCAGTACATTCCCACGACGCTGACGGTTCACAAGGGGAACCGGATGGCCATGATGATGAGTTCGCAGCGGGCCAATGTGGGCGGGCCGATTGATGTTTCCGTCGCCGGGCTACCGGCCGGCATGACCACGGAAACCATTCAAGTGCGTCCGGACCAAACCGACGTTCCCGTCCTCTTTACTGCCGCCGCGGATGCCGCGCCCGCCGGGGCACTGGCTGATGTGATTGGCAAGCTGGCCGATCCCAAGCAGCCGCCGCTGGAAGGTCATCTGCGCCAACGCTGCATGCTGATTCGCGGGCAGAACAACACGGATGTCTGGGGGCACGACGCCGACCGGATGGCCGTGTCGCTCGGCGATGAAGTGCCGTTCAAGATCGACATTGTGCAGCCCAAGGCCCCGCTCGTCCGCAACGGCTCGATGAATCTCAAAATCGTGGCCACCCGCAAAGCCGATTTCAAAGCCGCGATTCAGGTTTTTATGCTCTACAACCCGCCCGGAGTTAGCTCGTCGGGAAGCGTTTCGATTCCGGAGGGTCAGAATGAGGTCGTGATTCCGTTCACTGCGAACGGTGGAGCCCCGATTGGAGTTTGGAAGATTGTCTGCATCGGCCGAGCCGCTTACCTCAACGGGGGCGTGGAAGTCGCTTCGCAGCTCGCCGACCTGACGATTTCGGACCAGTATTTCACCTTCGCCTTCGATAAGTCCGCGGTCGAGCAGGCCAAGGAAACCGAAGTGGTCGTGAAGATGGAAAAGAAAATCGACTTCGACGGCAATGCCAAGTGCGAGCTGGTCGGAATTCCTGCGGGAACCACGACGACGCCTATTGAATTTAACAAGGAAACGAAAGAACTAGTTTTCAAGGTGATTTGTGCCAAGGACGCGCGGCCCGGCCGCTATCCTTCGCTTCTGTGCATTGCAACACACATGGTCCAGGGTGAGCCGGTCGTTCACACGCTGGGAACGGGCGAGCTTCGCATCGATGCGCCGCTCCCCCCCAAGCCGATGACCGTCGCCGCTCCGCCCCCCATGCCCGCAGCCGTTGTTGCCGCTCCGCCGCCGATGCCCGTGGCCCCCAAGCGGCTCACGCGGCTAGAGCAACTGCGGCTGGAGAAGGAACAGGCGGGGAAAAAGTAAGTGGGGTAGGCTTCCAGCCTGCCCAGTAGAGCTTCGAGATAGCAGAAAATTGTAAAAGCAAAGTTCGGAGGAACTCCTATGAAAACTCGCGTCCTGATCACGGTAGCTATCTCTTGCCTGGTGGCCGCTTCGGCTGCTCATGCCGAGCCCAAGGTCACCACGCTCAACGTCTATCCGCCGGACATCAATCTGCAAACCAAGCAGGATTTGCAGCGGTTCGTCGTCGTGGCGACTCGCGACGACGGGGTGACGTTGGACGTCACCGGCCAGTGTACGGTGAAAATCGCCGCGGCCAACCTGGTGCGTCAGGACAAGAACATCCTTTATCCGGTTGTCGATGGCCAGACCACGCTGGAAGCCGAATATCAAGGGCTCAAGGCCGTTTCCACCATTACGGTTAAAGAAGCGACTGCCGAACGCGGCATCAGCTTTCAACTCGATGTGATGCCCGTCTTCATGCGGAGCGGCTGCAACACCGGCAGTTGCCACGGGGCGGCTCGTGGCAAGGACGGTTTTCGCCTGTCGCTGTTCGGGTTTGATCCTCAAGGTGACTACTACCGGCTGACCCGCGAGATCGGCGTTCGCCGTATCAACCTGGCTTCTCCCAAGGACAGCCTGCTCGTGGAGAAGTGCATCGGCAACGTGCCGCACACGGGCGGCAAGCGCTATGCCGTCGATTCCGAATACAACCTCACCATCATGAAGTGGCTCGATGCCGGCGCTCCCAACGATCCCGCGCCGACCGCCAAGGTGCTCGGCGTGGACCTTTATCCGCCAACCGCCGTGATGGAGGGCGAAGGAGCGATCCAGCAGTTCATCGCCCGCGCCCGCTATGCGGACGGCACCGATCGGGACATCACAACGTTGGCCACGTTCATGACCAACAACGACAACTCCGCCCCCATCACACCCGACGGCCTCGTCACTGCCGCGGCTCGGGGTGAGGCCTTCATCATGGCTCGCTTCGAAACGCACACCGTCGGCAACCAGGTGCTGGCATTGCCGAAGGGGCTGATGTACACCGCTCCCGCCATCGTCGGCAATTACATCGATGAACTGGTCGGCAGCAAGCTCAACAAGATTCGCGTCCTCCCCAGCGGCGTATGCAATGACGAAGTATTCCTCCGCCGCGTAACCGTCGACATCAACGGACGTTTGCCCACGGAAGAAGAATACGCTGCCTATATGGCCGACCCCGACCCGGCCAAGCGGGCCAAACTGGTGGACCGGCTGCTGGAGCGGAAGGAGTTTTCGGAAATCTGGGCCATGAAATGGGCCGAGTTGCTGATGATCAAGTCCACCAACCAGGTGAGCACCAAAAGCGCGTTTCTGTATTCTAGCTGGCTCACCGACCAGATCGCCCGCAACGTCCCGCTCGACAAGATGGTGCAGGAACTGCTCGGAAGTTCGGGCGGCACGTTCAAGAGCCCGCCGACCAACTACTACCAGGTGGAGCGGGACACGCTGAAGGTGGCCGAAAATGTGGCCCAGGTCTTCATGGGGATTCGCACCCAGTGCGCCCAGTGCCACAACCATCCATTCGACCGCTGGACGATGGACGACTACTACAGCTTCGCGGCTTTCTTCTCGCAGATTGGCCGCAAGCAGGCGGAAGATTATCGCGAAATCATCGTCTATAACTCCGGCGGAGGCGAAGTCGCCCACCCCGTTGGCGGCCGCGTGATGCCGCCGAAGTTCCTTGGCGGCCCGGTGCCGGACGTCGCAGGCAAGGACCGCCGCGAAATCCTAGCCAAGTGGCTCACCAGCACCGACAACCCCTACTTTGCCACCAGCGTCGCTAACCGCGTTTGGGCTCACTTCTTCGGCAAGGGAATTGTCGAGCCGGTGGACGACATCCGCGTCAGCAATCCCTCCAGCAACCCAGAGCTGTTCAAGAAGCTGGGCGACAAGCTGGTGGAATACAACTACGACTTTAAACGCCTGGTCCGGGATATTTGCAACTCGCAGGCGTACCAGCGGGCGACCGAGCGAAATGAATCGAACATGGGTGACGAGCGGAACTTTGCCCATGGCAATGTCCGCCGGATCCCCGCCGAAATGATGCTGGACTGCATCAGCCAGGTGACCAAGGCTCCGGACAAGTTCGCGGGGATTCCCCTCGGCTCGCGGGCCGTGCAGATTGCCGACGGCAACACCAGCAACTACTTCCTGACCACCTTCGGCCGTGCCCCGCGCGACACCGTTTGTGCCTGTGAAGCCAAGACCGAACCGACCCTCTCGCAGTCGCTGCACATGCTCAACGGCAGCGCGGTGCATAACAAAATTCAACAGGGGGGAGTGGTGAAGGAACTCATCACTGCCGGCAAGACCCCGCCGCAAGTCATTGAAGCCCTTTTTGTCCGCTCCCTGAGCCGTAAGCCGGATCAGGCTGAAATGGACAAGCTGATGGCGGTGGTGACGAGCGCCGAGAACCCGCAAGCCGGCCTGGAAGATGTCTTCTGGGCGGTGCTGAATAGCCGGGAGTTTGTGTTTAATCACTAGGAGTGGGTAGAGGTTTGGCGAAAACAAGTACTAAGTACTTAGTACTAAGTGCTGATAGAGCAGGGATAACAGAGAAGAGTTCCAATTAAGTCGAGGCCACCTATGCGTACCAGTTTCCGAAAAAGCACCTTGCTCCTGATCGTCGTTGTCGGCTTATCCGCCAGCGGACTTTCTTCGGCTTTGGCACAGGCTCCCGCTGCCAAGATCACCTACGACGACAATATCCGGCCGATTTTCAAGGAGCATTGTTTCGCCTGTCATGCGCAGGAGCGAAACAAGGGTGGCCTGACGCTCGATACTTACGCCAAGACGATGGCCGGCGGTTCCAGCGGCGAAGTGATTCTGACGGGCGATGTCGAGAACTCGCGTTTATACGCGCTTGTCAGTCACAAAGAAAAGCCAGAGATGCCCCCGATGCAGGACAAGCTGTCCCAGGCCAAGATTGACCTGATTGCCAAGTGGATTGAAGGGGGCGCGCCGGAAAATGCCGGGTCGAAAGTTGCCGCTCCGAAGAAAAAGAATGCCGCCTTGATGAGCACCGGCGCTGTCGGCAAACCGACCGGACCAGCCGCCATGCCCGAAGGACTTCTGAAGCAGCCCGTCTATTACACCCCTCGCGCCGGCGCGACGACGGCTCTAGCCGCAAGTCCCTGGGCTCCGCTGGTTGCGGTGGCCGGCCAGAAGCAGATTTCGCTCTACAACACCGACACGCTGCAACTGCTGGGGGTCCTGCCGTTCCCGGAAGGAATCCCTTACGTCCTTCGCTTCAGCCGCAGCGGCACGGTGCTGCTCGCCGGCGGCGGCCGGGGCGGGCACAGCGGCTCGGTGGTTCTGTTTGACGTAAAGTCCGGCAAGCGGATCGCCAAAATCGGGGAGGAACTCGATGCCGTCCTGGCGGCCGACATTTCCAACGATCTCTCGATGGTCGCCCTCGGCGGCCCGAGCAAGATTGTCCGCATTTTCTCCACCGAAAGCGGGCAGCAGCTCTTCGAAATCAAGAAGCACACCGACTGGATTTACACAGTCCAGTTCAGCCCCGACGGCGTGCTGTTGGCGACGGGCGACCGGAGCGGTGGCCTGTTTGTTTGGGAATCGGCGACGGCTCGCGAGTATCTGAGCCTTCGCGGCCATACCGCAGGGGTTTGCGATGTGAGCTGGCGGCCGGACAGCAATGTGTTGGCGAGTGCAAGCGAAGACACCACTGTCCGCCTTTGGGAAATGAACGACGGCAATCAGATCAAGAGCTGGGGTGCCCATGGCGGCGGCGTGTTCAGCGTGAATTATGCGATGGACGGCCGGCTGGTTTCCGCGGGCCGTGATAACACCGTCAAGAGTTGGGCCGGCGATGGCGCGGCTCAGAAGACTTTTCCCGGCTTTCCCGAACCGGCCCTCCGCACGGTCTTCTCGTTTGATGGCAAGCGAGTGATCGGTGGCGACTGGGCCGGCAATGTCAAAGTTTGGGATGCCGCCGAGGCGAAGGAAGTCGGCTTGCTTCCGGCGAATCCGCCGACGCTGGCCATGGTCGTCGAGGCGAAGAAGGCCGATGTTGTCGCCAAGACTCCTCCCGCGACAGCCACCGGCGCGGAAGCGGCTGCGGCGTTGCAAGGAGTGACGACGACGACCGCGGCTCTCAAAGTTTCGACAGATAAGCTGGCGGCTGCGACTGCGGCAGCCACGAAGGCAGAGGCGGATCGCGTGGCTGCTGTGGCTGCTGCTGCCGTTGCGACCGCAGCGGTGAAGACGACTACGGATGCCAACGCGGCTGCGATTGCCGCGCTGAAGGTTCCCACGGATGAGAAGGCTGCTGCCGATGTCGTGCTGGCCGCGAAGACCGCTGCCGCCAAAGCTGCTGCCGATGTAGCGGCCGCTGACAAAGCCGCGTCCGACAAGGCTGCTGCCGATAAAGCGGCGGACGCCGCGGCTCAGTTAGACAAGGCAACGAAATCCGCCGCTGCTTCCGCCGCTGCGGAAGCCGAACGCGTCGCTGCCGCTGCGGTTGTCGCCCAGAAAGTGGCGGCTCTGAAGGTCGTCACTGATACCGCGGCTGTCGCCAAGACGGCTCTCGACACCGCCAATGCAAATCTCGTAGTCGCGAACAAAGCAGTTGAAACTATGACCGCTACCGCGGCTGCCGCCAAGGTCGCGATGACCACGGCCACTACCGAACTGGCCGCGGCCACCAAGGCCAAAACCGATGCCGACGCGGCCTATGCCGCCAAGAAGGCTGCTGCCGATGTGGCCGCTGCCGCGCTCGCCGCTGCTCAGGCCGCCGTCGTTGCCGCCGAGGCGGACAAGGTCGCCTTCGACCAGGCCGCCGGCAAGCTCGATGCCGCCATGAAGGCCGCTCAGGATCAACTGGCCGCCAAGACTCCCGCCATGACAGCCGCCGAAGCGGAGCGCGTTGCCGCTGCCGCCGCTGCTGCTGCCAAGGGGACTGCCTCCAAGGCATTCGCCGACAAGATCGCCGCCCTGCAAGTGGAACTCCTCAAGGCCATGGCCGAGCAGAAGGCCGCCGATGAAGCTGCCGCCGCGAAAACGGTAGCCGCCACTGCCGCCAAAGTAGCCGTCGACGAGACGCAAGAAGCTCTCGACAAAGCAGCCGCCGAACGGAAGGCGTTCGCGGAGGCTTACGAAGCGAAGTAGGCAGCGCTCTCTCTCTTAATGCAAAGTCGCGCAGTCGCCGAGGTGCCACGTAGGCAAGAGAGATTGTCTTTATACAACATTCTAGTGATAGAACCGTATCAAATGAAGAAATACTTAGTACTGAGTACTTAGTACTAGAGCAATTACATGGAGGGACTAGCGCAATCTGGGAGGACTCGGTAGGTTAGGGGCCATCTCAAGGAGGTAGGCCTTATGGATCCCTATACGACAGAATTTCGCGGCGAAATACTCGCCGCGTGCGATGCGGACGAAGTCTCGCGCGACATCGCGATGCGTTTTAAGGTTTCGGAATCGTGGGTTCGGCGAATCAAACAGCAGCGTCGCGAGACGGGTCAGGTGGCTCCCAAGACGGCGGCACCTCGAAAGCCGAAGTGGCAAGCCTGGGCGGATTGGCTGGTCGCGAAGATCACCGCCCGCCCCGACATTTATCTGCGCGAGCTGCAGGCCGAATTGAAGGAGGAGCGTGGCGAAGAAGTTTGTTTGACGACGATCTGCAACGCTTGTGCAGCGCTCGAGCAATCGCGAAAAAAAAGACGCTGATTGCCAAAGAACAAGATCGTCCGGATGTTGCGGAGAAGCGTACTCAATGGCGAGCTTCGCAAGAGCAAATCGACCCCGGTAAAGTCGTTTTCATCGACGAAACGTGGGCCAAAACCAACATGACGCGCCGCTATGGTCGCTCCCCACTTGGGACGCGGGTCGTGGAAAGGACTCCTTGCGGTCGTTGGCAGACCACCACCTTTCTGGGCGCACTGCGTGCGGAGGGATTCATTGCTCCGCTTACCGTCGATGGAGCCATCAACGGTCCGCTGTTTCGGGCCTGGGTCGAGCAGCATCTGGCTCCGGTCTTGAAACCTGGCGACATCGTGGTGATGGATAACCTCTCCAGCCACAAGGTTGCCGGAATCCGGGACGCCATCGAAGCTGCTGGTGCCGAACTTCGGTACCTCCCGCCTTACTCACCCGACTTGAATCCGATCGAACTTGCCTTCTCGAAACTGAAAAAGCTCCTCCGCGACGGCGCTGCACGAACCGTCGATAAGCTCTGGGAACTCTGCGGTCGAATCCTCGAAGAGTTTACGGAAACAGAGTGCCGAAATTATTTCAAGCACTGCGGCTACCGCCACACCTAAAATGGAACTGCTCTAAGTGCTAAATGGGCGCAATTCGGCTGCAAATACCCACTTAGCAGCTTGCCGATACATTACTTTTTGCGGCGGATTTTCTTGACCGGGATTTACCCGCCCGACTATAATCAGGGGTGCTATGGTCCTCTATTCCCTCTGCCTGATTCCAGGCTCCGCTGACGCTACGTAACGAAAGCCTTACCCGGTACCATCCTGCCGGACGATCATAAACTGACGAAATTGATTCCTCAACTTTCCCAAAACAGCTCATTTATTGGGCTGAAAATGGCCAGCGGCCAGACCGCGCACGGCGAATGAGCGACAGCGAACCCAATCCGGAGACGGCTGACAGCGAAGGCGAGTTTGCCCGCGGCGATTCCGTTTCCACGATTATCGCGCCAGATGTGGTCATCGAAGCTGTGCCCGTTATCAGCGGTTCCAGCGGCCACATGCAGGACATTGCCCTGCCGACGGACAAAACCGTCATTTCCAAGCGGCTGATTTCGACGGATGTCGCTCCCCCCGCCCCCCCCACCTCGCAGTCGCTCGGCGCGGCCCTAGTCGGCAAAAAATTTGGCAATTATGAACTGGCGGAGTTCGTCGGCGGCGGCGGGATGGGCGCGGTCTTCCGGGCCATCGATACGAGCATGGGCCGCACGGTGGCGGTGAAGGTTCTCTCGCGCGATCACACCGACGACGAGACGATCCGCCGATTCCGCAATGAAGCTCAAAGCGCCGCCCGGCTCGATCATCCGAACATCGCCCGCGCCTACTATGTGGGTGAACACGAAGGTTGGAACTTCATTGTTTTCGAGTTCGTGCAGGGGACCAACCTCCGCGAACTCGTGGAGAAGCAAGGCCCGTTGCCGGTCGAAGAGGCCTTGAACTACACGCTGCAAGTTGCCCAGGCACTCGATCATGCGGCTGACCGCGAAGTGGTGCATCGTGACATCAAACCGAGCAACGTGCTGGTTACGCCCGCGGGGGAAATCAAGCTCGTGGACATGGGGCTCGCCAGGATGCACCAGGTGGATTCATCCGCCGACGATTTGACCGCCAGCGGCGTCACCCTCGGCACTTTCGACTACATCTCTCCCGAGCAGGCCCGCGACCCGCGAATCGCTGACTCGCGGAGCGACATCTACTCGCTCGGCTGCACGCTTTATTTCATGCTGGCGGGCCGGCCGCCATTCCCGGACGGCACCGCCCTGCAAAAGCTCCTCTGGCACAGTGGCGAAGACCCGCCCGACCCGCGGCTCTTTCGCCCGGAACTGCCAACGCAGGTCATTCGCCTGCTGGAGAAGATGCTCGCCAAGCGTCCCGCGCAGCGGCCGCAGTCCCCGCGCGAGCTGATGGGGGAGATTGCCGCCGTTGCCCAAGCGCTCGGCCTCGCTGGATTTGGCAAGGGACATTCCGCAGTATTGCCTGCCGCTCCGGGTCAGTCTGCGTGGTCCCGTGCGGCCAGCATTTTGGTTCCCATTGCGGCTCTGGTGCTGCTCATCTGGCTGGTGGATGTCTGGCAGCCTCAATCCGACACTGGTTCGGTGTCGCTCCGTCCCAAACTGACGGAGTCGATGTTAATGGATGACCGGAAGGGGGAAAGCGAAAACAAGAGCTCAGCAGTCGGCGCAAAAGTGACAGAGGTCGAAACGCCTGTTCCGCCCGCGGAAGGGACTAAGTCCGGTTCGCCGTCCGTCGAGAAGCCGGGCATTTCAACCGAAGAGCCATTGATCGGGCCCGTTCCCACGCCCCTTACCAAGAATGGCACAGGAGCCGAGACACCATCGCCCGAAGTGAAAACTACTGCTCCGGAGGTGCCTGCAAAAACGACCGAGTCCGGCGCTGTCCTGGCCGCTGCCGATGCGATGCCTCCCGCGGAGCTCCGTGCCGAACCGGCTGAGACTGTCAGCCTCACTTCTTCGAATACACCTGTCGGCGGCTCGGCCAAGCCCAAAATCGCGCACCTTGTCGTCCGGCCGGACGGCAAGTCCACGACGCCCCTCTCGCCCGATCAGGAGTTGGTCCGTACCTTCGCCCGCGCCTGCCAGCGGGCGGCTGAACTCGGAGTTCAAGACATTGAATTGCAGTTCACCGGCGAAATGCTAGAGCAGCCGCTGGATCTCGGAGCATCGCGCCTGACGATCAAGGCGGCCGCGGGACAGAAGCCGGTCATTGTGTTCCGCCCGGAGCTGAAGGGGGCCGAAGCCGATAAGCAGATGATCCGGCTGAAATGCGGCAGTGCGGGGAAAGTGATGTTCCAAGGAGTGGAGTTGCGGATGGAGCTTCCCCCCGAGCCATCGTTTGGCTGGTCCTTGTTCGCCATTTATCAGATGCAATCACTCGACCTGGTGGACTGCACTCTCACCATCAAGGATGCCGGCTCCTCCGGGGCTCCCATCCAAACGCAAGTGGCGTTCTTTTCCCTGCAGCCCCGGCGGATTGCCGACGCCATGAAGATGATGGAAGACGATATGCGGATGATTCCCGCGATGGGGGTCAATCTCAATCGCTGCATTGCCCGCGGGGAAGCCACGTTTCTGATGGCTAGCGAAGAGAGCCCACTTAAGGTGGTTTGGACTCAGGGGTTGCTCGTCACAACACAGCGACTGATTGAAACGGAAGGGTCGCCGCTACGGCCCAGTGAATTCGGCCGGCTGGACATCGATCTCAACCACGTCACGGCGATTATTCCGCAAGGGCTCTATTCGATGAAGCGGCGGCCGGCCAACGCCTACCAGCTTAAAGCGGACATCCGCTGCAGCAACAGTTTGCTGCAGACTGCGTCGCAAACCCCGCTGTTTGAATTCACCGACCTTCCCGCTGTCGAAGATGTGCAACTCGCCTTCGGCGGTGAAGGGAATCTCTACCCGACTTCCAAAGGAATCTTTCTGAGGTTCAAACCAATGTCGCGAGGTGAGCCGAGCGTCGACTTCCCGCAGGAGTCCCGCCCCCGCTGGTCAAGCGAAGAGCGGTCCAGTGCCGGCTTTACATGGAAAGACGCGACAGCGACCGAGACCATCCCCGCCCACCGCCAGGTTCCCAAGAACTTCCTGCTGGATCCCGATTCACGTTATCAGGCAGGGGTTGATCCTGGCGTCCTCCCTGAGCCCAGCCCGCCCGTGGAAAAACCTGCCGAAAAGCCCTTCGAGCCGGCGGGCGAAGCGGATCAAGAATAGTTCGCACTCACCAGCGCCCTATCCCGCGCTCGACAAGCTCTTCTCAACCGCTCATATTGTCTTCTAGAGACTCGTTCCGCACGGAGACAATCGCATGCGCTGCCTATGGGCTTCCCTCCTAATTCTCGTCTTGCTGCTCTCCGCAAGTAATTCTTCCACTGCCGAACCGGAGAAGGATACCCTCCCCACCAATCTTGGCTCGCGCAAGTCCGGCGTGGATTGGTCCTCCTTCCTCGGTCCCACGGGAGACGGCAAATCGCCGGAAAAAGGGATCCGCACCAAATGGCGAGCCACCTCCGAAGAACCTGGCCTGAAACTCGTCTGGAGCAAGCCGCTCGGCGTTGGCTATGCCCCACCCACCGTCAGTCGCGGGCGGCTATTTCTATTTGATCGCTTCGGAGACAAGGCCCGGCTCTACGCCCTGAATGCCGAGACCGGAGCGCCCCTCTGGAAATACGACTATCCCACCGACTACGAAGACCTGTACGGCTATAACAACGGCCCGCGCTGCTCCCCCATCGTGGACGGCAATCGGGTTTATGTGCATGGCGTCGAAGGGATGCTGATCTGCGTTTCGGCGGAGGAAGGCAAGGAGATTTGGAAGGTCGATACGTTCAAGGACTTTGGCATCGTGCAGAACTTCTTCGGCGTCGGCTCCGCCCCCGTGATTGAAGGAGACTTGCTGCTGGTGATGATTGGCGGCAGTCCGCCGGAATCGCAAAAGGTTCCTCCCGGCCAACTCGACCGGGTAGACGGCAACGGCAGCGGCGTTGTTGCTTTCGACAAGCGAACCGGCAAGGTCCGCTACAAAGTCACCGACGAACTCGCCAGCTACGCCAGCATGAAGACCGCCACCATCGCCGGCCGCCGCTGGGGCTTCGCCTACTGCCGCGGCGGGCTGGTCGGCTTTGAACCTGCCACCGGCAAGGTCGATTTTCAATATCCCTGGCGGGCGGAGATCATCGAGAGCGTCAACGCCAGCGTCCCCGTCGTCCATGACAACCAGGTTTTTGTCAGCGAGACCTACGGCCCCGGCAGCTCCCTGCTCGAAGTCGCCCCCGGCAAGCACAAAGTGGTCTGGAAGGACGACGAGAATAAACGGGCCAAGGCAATGCAAACCCACTGGAACACCCCCGTCTATCACAGCGGCTATCTCTACGGCTGCAGCGGCCGGCACATGAGCAATGCCGATCTCCGCTGCATCAATTGGAAGACCGGCAAGGTGCAGTGGAAAATCCCGGACCTCACCCGCACCTCCCTCACTTATATCGACGGCCATTTCCTCTGCCTGGCCGAAGACGGCATCCTCCGCCTCTTCAAGGCGGACCCGGACACCTATCTGGAGGTTGCCAAACTTGAGCTCATTCCCAAGCCGGCCGGCCCGCGAATCATCGGCGAAGGCTCCACCGCTGCCGACATCGAACGGGATCCCTTCTGGGCCGCCCCGGTCGTCTCTCACGGTTTGATGTATATCCGTGGGGGGGGAAAGCTCTTTTGCTATGAACTGATTCCCGAGAAGAAATGAAGCGGCTTCAAAGAACGAAGGCGTCCACAGATTACGCAGATGACACAGATTTTGGATTCAGATACGGCCTCATTCCAATGACCAACTCCGCAGACAAATCATGAGTTGAAATCTGCGTCATCTGTGAAATCTGTGGATGCTTTAAGTTTGGCATGAAGGGTTGGAGAGCGGACAAGACCAGCGATGGATCGCCTCTCTTTCTTCCTTTAACCCGCAAAACCGGCTACAATTAGGGTGCAGGAACTTTTCCTCCCGCCTCCCTGCAATTCCCGCCAAACTCGCTCACCGTTGGAAGCGCCCGCCTATGAACCGACTGGTGCTCATTCTGTACTTCATCTCGGGGCTTTCCACCTTGGAAGGAAACTGCCTTCGCGCTGATGAGCCACCGAAGGCCGATTCTCCCGAGGGAATTCAGTTCTTTGAAAGCAAGGTCCGCCCCATCCTGGTGGAGAACTGCCACAAGTGCCACGGCGACAAGAAACAAGGCGGAACGCTGCGGTTGGATGCGAAGGGGGCGATGCTGGCCGGCGGAGAAACCGGCCCCGCGATTGTTCCCGGCAAGCCGGACGAGAGCCTGTTGATTGACGCGGTGAATTACAAGTCGCTGGAAATGCCTCCCGACCGCCGCCTGAAGCCGGAGCAAATCGCCACGCTGACCGAGTGGGTCAAAATGGGTGCTCCCTGGCCCGCCGGCGGCGAAGTCGCTTTGCAGCCGCGAAAGACGGCTCTGATTGTCACCGATGCCGATCGGCTGCATTGGTCGTTTCAGAGCGTGAAGCGGCCTGGCATTCCGGACGGGACTGGAGTCCCATCCTACAATGCTGTTGATACTTTCGTTTTGGCTGGACTCAAGAACAAGGGACTTGTCCCCTCGCCGGAAGCCCAGAAACGTGAGTTGATCCGCCGCGTTTATTTCGACATTACCGGCCTGCCGCCGAGCGCGGAGGAAATTGCTCTCTTCGCCGCCGACAAGGCCCCCGATGCCTACGAGCGGCTCATCGACAAACTGCTGGCGAGTCCCCGCTATGGGGAACGCTGGAGCCGCCACTGGCTGGATGTCGTTCGCTTTGCACAGACCAACGGTCTGGAGCGGGACGATGAAAAGCCAAGCGCCTGGCGCTATCGCGATTATGTCATTCGCGCCCTCAACAGCGACAAGCCTTATGATCAGTTCCTCAAAGAGCAACTTGCCGGCGACGAAATGCTGCCGCTGACCGATGATGGGCTCACCGCCACCGCCTACTATCGGCTCGGCGTTTGGGACGATGAGCCCGACGACGGCAAACAGGCCAAGGCGGACGAACTCGACGATATCGTGGCGACCACCAGCACCGCCATGCTCGGCCTGACCATCGGCTGTGCCCGCTGCCACGACCACAAGTTCGATCCCATCGCCCAGGAAGACTATTACAGTCTGACCGCCTTTTTCCAGAACATCGAACTGTACGGAAAAACGCCCGATGTGGTCGCTGGCGGCGTGCAGGTGAACAAGGAAGGGATTTTCCGCGATCTGCAATCCGGCGGGCAAACGCTGGCGGTGGCTGAAAAGCGAGACCCGCCGCCGAAGTCCCACATCTTCGTCAGGGGGAGCGCCCTTACCCCCGGCAAGGAAGTCCGCCCGCGGTTTGTCGAAGTTCTTTGCTCCTCCAAGGAGACCATGGTCCCCAGTTTGCCGGAAGAAAAATTCTCCGTGGATTTCAGCGGCAAACCCGTGATCTCCTCGAAGGGGCGGCGGACTGTCATTGCCAGTTGGATTGCCAGCAGTGAAAACCCGCTCACTCCGCGAGTCATTGTCAATCGTCTTTGGAGCCAGCACTTCGCCCGCGGCATCGTCCCAACCCCGAGCGACTTCGGCCACACCGGCCAGCCGCCGAGCCATCCCGAATTGCTCGACTTCTTGGCCAGCGAATTGATTCGCGGCAACTGGGAACTCAAACGGCTGCACCGGATGATGCTCACATCCGCCACCTGTCGGCAGTCCAGCCGCGTGGCGAACGAAAAGGCCGTGATGCTCGACCCGGACAACACGCTCCTCTGGCGGCAGAATTTGCGGCGGCTGGAGGCGGAGTCGATTCGCGACACGATCCTGGCGACCAGCGGTTCGCTCAACTTGCAGTCGGGGGGACGCGGCATCTTTCCCACCATCCCGCCGGAAGTACTCTCCGGCCAGTCCCGCCCCGGCAACGGCTGGGAAAACAAATCGCCGCTGGCCGAACAGTCCCGCCGGAGCGTCTACATATTTGCCAAGCGAACCCTCGGCGTGCCGCTGCTCGAATCGCTCGACGCGGCGAGTGCCGATACCTCGACCTCGAAGCGAAATGTCACTACCGTCGCCCCGCAGGCTCTGATTCTGCTCAACAGCGACTTCATGGAGCAACAATCCGCCTCCATGGCCGACCGGGTGATCCGGGAAGCAGGAAATGATCCTGCCGCTCAAATCGCCGCCGCCTACCGCCTGGCCCTCGGCCGCGCGCCAACTGCCGGTGAGCTTCAAGTCTCGCAGTCGTTCCTCACCCGCGAAGCCAACCGCTGGCAGGAGCTGGCAAAGTCGCACCCCGAGCTCGTGAAACCGAAGCAGTCCAAACCGACCACTCGCATCCTCGGCTGGACAACGTTTGGCGGCACCTGGTCGCTCCGCGAGGACGGCGGTTGCCAGGTGGAACCGGAGTCAGGAGCAAAAATCATCCACGACGACGTCAAATTCGGCGACGGCACCATCGAGGCCCAAGTTATGCTCGGCAGCGGCAATGGCGACGCCGGGTTATTGCTCCGCGTGGACAACCCCGAGGAAGGAACCGACTCGGTCACCGCCTACAACATCAACTTGAGAAAGGGGATCGTCTGCCTCGGCAAGCACGAAAACAATTGGCAGTCTCTTGTCACCGCGCCGCTCACCCTCGAAGAGGGAAAATGGCACGACTTGAAAGTCGAGCTCGACGGCGGCCGCATCCGCATCATTGTAAACGGAGCGGCAGCCCCCCAAATCGACTTCACCGACCCCAAGCCTCTTCCGCAGGGCCGCATCGGCTTCCGCACTTACCACATGCAAACTGCGGTGCGGAACATTGTTCTGACGCAAAAGAATCGAGTCACGAAGTTAGAGATGAAGGTCGATAAATCGACGCCAATAGTGCTCGAAGGCCCGCAGCAGCGAGCGCTGGCGGGACTGTGCAAGTTAGTGATGAATTTGAATGAGTTTGTGTATGTGGATTAGTAATGTCCCGCGAGCCCCAAGCGTTAGCGCGGGGAGTCTTCTTCTCTTAGCGGCGCGAAGACTCCCCGCGCTAACGCTTGGGGCTCGCTGACGCAGGAGCGAGAATGAAGGGATCCAAACTATGAAAAGCCGCCTCTTCAATCCGCGGTCCACCTGCACCGGCAGCCGTCGCCAGTTCCTGTGGGAAGCAGGTGCCGGTTTCACCGGGTTGGCGCTGACCGGAATGCTTGACCAAGACGGCTTCTTTGCCAAGCACGCCTACGGAGCGGAAAGCAATACCGCTTCGGTTGTACCAACAAGTTTCACCAATCCGCTGGCTCCCAAGTTGCCTCACTTCGCCGCCAAGGCCAAGCATGTCATTTTCCTGTTCATGTACGGCGGCCCGTCCAGCATGGACACTTGGGACTATAAGCCGGAGCTGCAAAAGCGGGACGGGCAGCAGGTGGAGATCGAAATTCGCCGCCACAGCATCCAGAAGCAGACGTTGCTCGCCTCCAAGCGAAAATTCAAGCAGTATGGCCAGTCGGGTCTGTGGGGGAGTGATGCCTTCCCGTATATCAACGAGCACCTCGACAAGATGTGCATCCTCAAGAGCCTGTATGCCGACACTTTCGCCCACGGCTCGGCGATGATCCAGATGAATAGCGGCCGCATCATCCAGGGATATCCGAGCATGGGTTCCTGGCTCGGCTATGGCCTGGGGAGCGAGAACCGCAATTTGCCCGGCTATGTAGTGATGCTCGACCCGCGTGGCGGGCCCATCAGCGGAGCGGCGAACTGGTCGAGCGGCTTCATGCCCGCCGCCTATCAGGGGACGCACCTCCGGTCGAAGGGGGACCCGATTCTCGATCTTTCGGCCAAGGGGGGGCAGTCGCGCGACATGCAGCGGGACCAGATCGACACGCTTGCCTCCCTCAATGCCGAGCACATGAGGGACCGGCCCGGCTACAGCGAGCTTCCCGCCCGCGTCGCCACCTACGAGTTGGCCTTCCAGCTTCAGTCTGCCGCGCCGGAGGTGCTCGACTTCTCTCAGGAAGATGCAAAAACCCTGGAGATGTACGGGATCAACGAGCCCAAGCCGACCAACCACAAGTTGGCACAGGGTCCCGCGCACGTCGGGCGGCAGTGCCTCACTGCCCGCCGGCTGGTGGAGCGGGGAGTCCGCTTCGTGCAGATTTACTCCGGCGGCGGCCATCAGCAGGAAAACTGGGACGCCCACCAAGGCCAGGAGGAAAACCTGCTCATCCACGCCCCGGAAATCGACAAGCCGATTGCCGCCCTCATGACCGACCTCGCCCAGCGCGGCCTGCTCGACGAAACGCTCATCGTCTGGGGGGGCGAATTCGGCCGCCAGCCGGTTTCCCAAGGGACGAATGGCGGGCGCGATCACAACCCCAAGGGCTTCCTCTACTGGATGGCCGGGGGCGGCGTGAAAGGGGGCATTTCCCACGGCGAACTCGACGAACTCGGCCACGAAGCCCAGGTGGACCGCCACCACATCCGCGACCTGCACGCCACCATTCTCCACCTGATGGGGCTCGACCATACGAAGCTCACCTACTTCTACGGCGGCCTCAACCACAAGCTGACGAGCGTGCAGGAGGCACATGTCATCCAGGAAGTAATTGGGTAAAAGGGATTTTTCGGCAGGGACAAAGTGCCTAGCGTGCGCCGTCCGCCGCCGCGCCCAAAATGCCGATGAGGCACCCGCCCAGGTTGCAGATAACGCCGATGCAGACGGCGATCGTCAGCCAGAGTTTGGCGTTGTGGGAAGCCTGCACGGCTCCGTGATAGTCTCCCTGCGACAGCTTTCCGTCCACCTGAATGGCAAAGATGATCGCGGGGATGGCCAAGATTCCGCCGCAACAGATCAGTGCCAGGATGGACTCGATCAGATAGTTCTTGACCGTCCCTGATGGATAGTATTGCTGCGGCGGCTGGCCGAAATTTCCGTAGTTGGAGGGCTGATAGGGATACTGGCCGGGCTGCTGGCTGAATTGATCGCCAAAGGGATTCTGGCTGCTCATGGACCGATCTCTCTGCTGCTAACTATTTGCGTTTTATTAGGAGCCCAAGAACTTTCGGATCGCCTCGTTCACTCTCACGGAATCTTCCAGCGGAGCCATGTGCCCGGCTGCCGGAATCTCCGCAAATTCTGCCCCGGCTATGGCGGCAGCCATCGTCCGCATTTCGCCCGGAGGCGTGATCACATCCTCGGCTCCGCAGAGAATGAGGGTCGGCAGCGTTAGGGTGCTGAGCCTGGCTGTGAAATCTTCCCGCTCTGCCAGACCCCGCAGCGCGGCGGCAATTGTCTGGGGTTTCGTGCGGAGGATTACCTGCCGCGTCTCCTCCACGCAGGCCGCCTGGGACTCGATGGACCGTTTAGAAAAGAGCTTCGGCAACATCGCGTCAGCCGCGACCTCGGAGCCTTCGGCCAAAACCTTGGCGGCCAGTTTGTGGCGGCCTTCGGCAGCTTCCTGGCTGTCCGCGGCGGCTTTGGTGTCGCAAAGGATGAGCCTGGCGAGTTTTTCCGGGTGGCGAGCCGCGAATTGCCAGGCAATGTAGCCCCCCATCGACAGGCCGCAGAAGGTGACCGGCTCGTGGATTTGCAGTGCCGTCAGCAGCGCCGCCAAATCGTCGGCAAACTCGGCCATGGTGACGATCGCGTTGTCCCCAGCAATGGGACTGCTTCCGCCGAAGCCTCGCAGATCGGGGGCGATGACGCGAAAACTTTTGGCAAGCTCGCTGACCTGTCCCCGCCACATCGTCTGGTCCAGCGGAAACCCGTGCACCAGCAGCAGCGGCGGGCCGCGACCCTCGTCCAGGACGTTCAGAGAAGCGGAACCGACGGAAATCATGGGCATTGGTTGCTCGGAGCTAAAAGTACGTCGCCGCCAGCTTGATTCCCCACTGGGCCACCATCAGCACGGCAAACAGGACCATCCCACTGTAACCATAGTGCTTCAGATGCAATTCCGGCAGGCCGCGGCGAATCCGCCAGAGTTGCCAGCCCCTGAAGGGAATTTGAAACAGGACGATGCCATAGAGCAGGATTCCCGCCGGGTTGTAGTTCCAGGCACTAGCCAAATCCCCATGCCCCAGCGAAATAAAGCAGCGCGTCATCCCGCACCCCGCACAGTCCATCCCAGTCATCCGTCGAAAGCTGCAGAGTTCCGGCAAGGGGATTTCCGTGAACGGAATGGTCACCTGCTGGGAATTGCGGACCTGCATCAACATGGAGAGTGCGATCGCGCCGCTGGCAAGTAAGAGCCAGACCCACTGGAATTTCCGGTCGGGTCGACGCGGGGGGCAATCCTGGCAGCTTTCGCTCTGGGTGCCACGCCCACGGCTCTGCGTGGGCGTGCCGAGGTTGCTGCAAATGCCGGGCTTTTCACGCCCACGCAAAGCCGCGGGCGTGGCACCCGCTTTCTCCGCATCGATAATTCCGGCCTCAGTTCCGCTCGCCATCACTTCGTTTCCTTCTCGGTCTTGGCCTTCTGAAAGAGGGCGAGTTGCCGGTTCATCTGGCCGGAGTGGGGGTCGAGCTTGAGGGCCTGTTTCTGGTACTTGATGGCGTTATCAAAATCCCCCTTGGCATAGTAACAGCGGCCGAGCGTGTCGAAATATGCGCCGACTTCCCGCTTGAGTTCCTGCCGGATTTCCACCGATTTGTGGCTGGCGCGAATTGCCTTTTCAAAGTCGCCGAAGGTGTTGCTCACCAGCCAGGCATACTGGTTGCATGCCGTGGCGTATTCCAGCTTGTCATTGCTGAAGGGGTCGGCCGGGTTGTCCCCGGCCTGTTTATGCTTGTCCATTTCCTTTTCGAAGCTGTCCGCGGTCGAGGTCACCAGCTTGCGGATCGCCGTTTGCTGCTCCGAAGTCTGGTTCGGCCAGCGATAAAGGGCGATCAGAACATCGGCATCGGTGGGATCGGCAGCCGCCCCATCATCCAGGTGCTTGCGGGCCTCCTCCAGTTTCCCCTTCTCGATCAGGTCCAAGGCATAGAAGTAATGCATTCGCGAAATCCAGCCGGCCTGCGGACGCAGCAAAGACTCCCGAGCCTGGGCGTTCTTCCCAAGCAATTCCACCCCCCCTTTGGCCACTTCAGCCGCTGCGAATTCCTGGCCAATGTCGTGCAGCATTTCCGACAGGGCATAGCGCGTGTTGAGCTGGTAGGGAGAATCTTCCGCCATATGCGCGAGCAAATAGCGGAACTCACCTTCGGCCCAAGGAAACATCCCGCGTTCTTGCAGCAGGATGGCGAGCCGAAAATGCTCCGGAATGTCATCGGGCCTGAGGGCCAGGGCTTTCGCGGCCGTTAGCTTCGCCGGTTCCGTTTTGCCATCTTGATTCTGAGCCTCCGCCAGACGATAGATCAGCTCCGCGTTGTCCGTGAATGGCTTGGGAAAGCGCTCGGCTACTTCCTGCACCACGGGCCAGGCCTTTCGCTCCAGCAGCCAGTCAATCAGCTCGGTCAATTGCTCCGGAGTCCCTTCCAATAATGACAGCGACTTCCGCATCACCGCCACGGCATCCTGCTCGCGGCCCAGGGACTGCATTAGCGAGACCTCAAAGCGATACAAGTCCCGCACCACCTCGCGGCTGGTGCGGTCCGGGAACTGGGTAAAGAGCTCGTGCTCCGACTTGATGTGGGCGTCCCAGGCGGGAATGGAGCCGGCGAAGTCAGACAAAGTCTTGGCAAACGTCCGCAGCCAAGCGCTGGCCACCCGCTTGCCGCTGCCGGAACTGGCCAGAACCTTTTTCGACATCTCCTCGCGAGCGTTCTCGTCCTTCAGTTCCGGCAGCAGGTCCAGCACTTTCAAAGCGGCATATTTTGACAATTCCTCGGATGTTTCAAACCGGGCCAAACGGCACAGGGCCGCCAGCCCTTCCTGCTTCTCCAAACTCTTCAGCCGGTCGATGCGGCTGCGTCGCTCGGTCTCCGACTGCTCGCCATATTCTTTAAGAACTCGAACAACCTCGGCGGGATCTGAATCCAGATGCCATCGCACCTGCATGGACCGCACCAGATAGCGAGCCCGCAGGGCAATCTCCACATCATCATTGTGCTGGGCTTCGTTCAGGGCATCAAACGCTTCCAGCCCAATTTTTGCCAGGTCCGCCTGGGCCCTTTCCCGCGCAGTGAACTCCCCCGCCCCTAGTTGTTCAATGAGCTTGGCTACTTTCGCCTCCTGGTCCGTCGGGGGAACGACTTCCGCGGGCCTTTTGGTGTCGCTTTGGGCGTAGAGCGTCCCTATCGCAACCCCGGCATACGCCAGCGATAGACAGCCAGCTGCCAGACATTTGAGGAGACGAAAATCCATCGCGGCACCTGCAGGAAGGAGAATGGGACCAACAGGATGGACTTTCAGGCACATCCAATGCTTCAGGATACCCCGCGAGCCTTGTTGGGGGCAAGTTGCGACAAGATCGAAAGCCGTCCGAGCTCGCGCTCCGCGAGGCAATTTGCTATTTGCTCGGCAAGAGACGCACCCGCCGCAACTCCATGACCACATTTCCCGGCTTGGATTGCGGCTTGATGGCCAAGGTGTAGCGGCCGGCGCGACTGAGTTCCAGGGTGGCAATATTGCGGGG
Organism: Pirellulaceae bacterium; assembly: GCA_046153945.1. Classification (GTDB taxonomy): domain Bacteria; phylum Planctomycetota; class Planctomycetia; order Pirellulales; family Pirellulaceae; genus SXOA01. The sequence continues at coordinate 20,231 of JBJXFF010000173.1, read as the reverse complement.
TTCAAACTTTCTTTCTTTGGTTTCCTTCACGACGTGCGTAACTTTTTGACCGTCCAGGGTGATTTCCAAGAGGCTTCCCGCGTTCTCCTTCCGGCAGCTGTAGAGCAATTCCAAATCGAATTTCCCGGGTTCGGTCAATTGAAAGTCAAAACTGACCCAGTCTTGCTGAAGTCCCCAATAACCGAGCATGTCAAGATGCGGTGCCGCATGAAAACGGAGCATCGAACCGTGAACATCGGCAGTGCGGGCGTGCATGGAGACGATGGAGTCCGACTGTTGAGGATTAGGAAGATAGTCGGGATTGGCCTGCATCATTTGGGCTCCAACGGATTTCCGCCAGGCCGTGAACTTAGTCTCTAAGTCGCGAACCCTTTCCGGCTCCTTCAAAGCCAGATTGTGCAACTCGCTAGGATCGCTTTTCAGGTTATACAGTTCGCGCCGATCATCCTCGTAAAACGCGACCAGCTTGAAGTCTCCCACCCGAATCGCTCCGCCCGGTCGGCCATGCTGGGGAGAATAGTGCGGAAAGTGCCAGTAAAGCGCGTCGCGGTGCATGTCTCCCGATTGCCTCAGCAACGGCAGAATGGAGACACCATCGAGCACCGTGTCCTTGGCCTTGGCTGTGGCAGGACTGGGTGTGGTGGTCTTTTCCGGTCCATGAACCGGCTTCTGGCTGACAGGTTGCTCGTGCTTGATGGCGTTTTTGTCCACGCCGCACATTTCCAAGATCGTCGGCAAGAAGTCCATCGTGGTCACTGGAGTTTCGCAGACCACGCCCGCCTTTACGTTTCCCGGCCAGCGGACAATCAAGGGAACGCGAATTCCCCCTTCATAAAGATGCCCTTTACCTTCTCGCAGCGAGCCGTTGACCGTTGGGGGGGTGAACGGCCAGTCCACCGTGGCGACTCCGCCGTTATCCGAGGTAAAAATGAGGATCGTCTTTTCGGTGAGCTTGAGTTTTTCCAGTTCCTTCACAATCTTGCCGATCCCATCGTCCACACTTTCGATCATGGCGGCATAGACGGGATTGGACTGCTGACCAGGGAGCATGGCTCCTTTCTGGTATTTGGCGACCATGTGCGGCTTGGCGTGCAGCGGTGTGTGAACGGCAAAGTGCGACAGGTAAAGAAAGAACGGTTGTTCGCGATGTTCGCGAATGAAGCGAACCGCAGTGTCATTGAGAATATCTGTGAGGTACGAACCAGGAGGAGCCCATTCCAGATGCGGGACATCTTTGCCTCTCTTGCTGAAAGGCGCAAAATACCCGAAGGGGGTCCCTTTATCATCTCCCCCTATATTGACATCAAAGCCCTGCTTTCGCGGTCCCTCTGATTCGCGACTTAAGTGCCATTTCCCAATGTGCCCCGTGGCGTAGCCGGCCGCCTGAAGGTGCTCCACCAGTGTCACTTCCTCCAGCGGCAGCGAGTTTTCGGTTTTAGGATCCCCGAGGCGATAGCGAGAATCTTTGTCACCCGGAAGCCAGTTGGTCAAATGCAATCGAGCCGGGCACTTCCCCGTCATCAGCGCCGCCCGCGTGGGAGAACAGACCGGCGCTGCCGCATAAGCTTGTGTAAAGCGCATTCCCTGTTTGGCCAGTTGATCGATATTCGGCGACTCATGGTACGTGCTGCCGTAGCAACTCAGGTCCGCCCAGCCCAAATCATCCAGCATGATCAGGATGACATTCGGTCGCGGGACAATGTCAGCCGCCCGAAGTTGGGATGGGACACAGGCAAGAATCGCCAGCGCGCAGAGCCAGACGGCCAGCGTCTGCCGGAATTTCTTCATTTCCATTTCTCACCGCCACCGATGCTCTCGGACAACTTGCCGCGCAGGCGAGAAATCGCCAAGCGCGGCACGGAACCGTCGACAGATAGCCGACGGGCCTCCCCGCTGTTCGTCCGTTCGCACTTACCGACCGCTGCTGCGAACCGCATCGCTCTGTACGCTGGGTTCCGCTTCAGCAATCGACCCGGCACTTCCACGAGAAGCCGTGGGCGTGCCCCCAAGTATTGATATAATCAAGGCATGAAACACCTTGTGATGGTCCGACATGGCGAATCTCAGCTTAATGTTGTCAACAAAGAAAAGCGAGTCTACTGCGGACAAATTGATACACAGCTTACCGATTTCGGGCGGGTGCAAGCCTTGGACGCGGGGAAAAAGCTGAAAGAGCTGGAACATCTGAGATTGCAACGAGCGGTTGCCTCACCCCTGCATCGGGCCTCGGAGACCCTATCCCTCATTCTGGACGCACATGGTGGAAGCGTCGCTCGACTCCCCCACCACCCCGATTTGATGGAACGATCCCATGGGGAATTCGAAGGACTCAGCGATGAAGAGGCGTTTGCGAAGCATCCGCTCTATCGGGACCATCCGGACTTCGCCGAATTTATGTCTACTTACGACCGCTGCGCCCCTGGTGGTGAGACGCTGGCGATGGTGAGTGCCCGGGCGTGGCCAGTCATCGAACGGCTGATGCAGGAGGATGGGGACCTGCTCGTCGTCTCCCACTACAACACCATCCGCTGCATCATCGGTCGGGCCATCGGTCTCACCCCCCAACAGATTGTGCAAATCAGCATTCCGAACGCCGTGCCGATTGTGCTGCGACTCTGTGAGCCAGGAGGACGGTATCAACTCGTGGAAGGATTGGCGGTCACTTGGCTGTAATCGGGCGCGGCTTTGCCGGTCCCGTGGGTGCCGAAGTTGGCGAATGCCTCGAGGTGCGGCCTCAACAGATTAAGTTGCGTCGTCAGCGCCGCCAGGGCGGATGCTGCCTCGGCGAAGTCTTCGGCGCAACCCAGCTTCTCAATTTCCGCCGCGGCTTGATAGGCACTCTCCGCTTGGAAGAGGCCGCAGGAGCCCTTGAGCGTGTGTCCGGCTCTGCGCATGCGAACCGCATCGCCTCCAGCGATGGCCTGAGAAATCTCCGCGAGCAGCCGCGGAAAGTCCTGCAGAAAGACGCCGATCACCGTCTGCATCAGTTCGACATCCCCGCTAGTGTGCCGAAGGGCGGCCGTCCAGTTTATCGCGCCTTCGGCCAGAGTCGCCGCCTCCGAGGGAACGGTGTCGCTCGCAACTTCCGAATCTAATTGGGCAGCTCCCGCCTCCGGTTGCCAGGCGACGTCAATGGCGTCATACAGTTCTTGCGGGTGGATGGGCTTGGAGACGTAGCCATCCATGCCGGCTTCCAGGCAGCGCTGGCGGTCTCCCTTCATGGCGTGCGCGGTCATGGCGATGATCGGAGTCCGGCGGGCCGTTCCTGCTTCCTGACGGCGAATTTCCGCGCAGGCAGTCAACCCGTCCATCACTGGCATCTGCACATCCATCAGTATGACGTCAAATCGCCGCTGCCTGGCGGCCTCCACCGCTCGCTGGCCGTCCTCGACTACCGTGAGCTTGTGACCCAGCTTCGCCAGAAGGAGGGTGGCCACCTTTTGATTCACCGCGTTGTCCTCCGCCAGCAGTATCTCCAAATCGCGGCGATGCACTTTCGGCGGCAGGTCCTGCGCTCCTGCGGCGGCCCTTGTCACTTGGCGCTTGACGGCGGCTTCATCTCCTCGTTTGAGATGCAGATGGAAGCGGAATTTCGTCCCTCGCCCGAGTTCGCTTTCGACCTCAATGTTCCCCCCCATCATCTCAATTAACTCTTTGGAAATGGAGAGTCCAAGTCCGGTTCCGCCAAAGCGCCTCGTCGTGGAGCCATCCGCCTGTTCGAAAGCCTGAAAGACCTTGTCGAGCCGGTCCGGCGGAATGCCGACGCCGCTATCGCTCACTTCCATCTGCAAGATAACTTCGTGGGGAGAAGCCGTGGCCCGGCGGGAGCAGGCGGAGACATGCACCGAAACCTCCCCCTCCTCAGTGAACTTGATGGCGTTGCCAACCAGGTTGGTAACGACCTGCCGAATCCGGACCGGATCGCCGCGGAGCACGGCCGGCACATCCGCCGACACCTGGTGCGTGAGCCGCAAGTCCTTGCTGTTGGCCCGAAAGATGAGCGGCCCCAGCATTTCGGCCAGCGTCTCGCGGAGCGGAAAATCAATTTCTTCCAATTCCAGCTTGCCGGCTTCGATCTTGGAAAAGTCGAGAATGTCGTTGACGACGGTCAGCAGCCAATCCGCGCTGCCGCGGACCATCTCCAGATACTCGCGCTGCGTATCGGAAATGTCGGTTTGCAGCACCAACTCGGTCATGCCGATGATGCCGTTCATCGGGGTCCGAATTTCGTGGCTCATGTTGGCCAGGAACTGGCTCTTAGCCCGGTTCGCGGCATCGGCGGCTTCCTTCTGCTGCTGGATGACTTCACCCGCCAGTTCCATCAACCGGGATTGAGCCAGGAGCAACGTGCTGGCCCCCAGCAGGCGAAGTTCCCCTCCATCGATCCGGATGACGATCGGCTCGTAGACCAGCTCCGGCGAACGGCTGAGGGCAATCGCGGCGGCTTGATGCACGCTGAGGTTGGCCGCCAATTCCAGCGGCTCAAGGGCCATCGACTCCAGCAGCATTTCAATCGGTCGCCGCATATAAAGCTCAAGCGCGAATGGCCGGCTCAGTTGAGCCAGCAGCTTCTCGCGTGAGATCAAACCCACGAGCTCCCCATCCTTCACAATCATCACCCCGGGCAAATCCGGTTGACGATCGAATTCCGCCGTGATTCGGTTTCCCCAGGTATCCGCCGTCACCCGAAAGTGATGCGCCGGCAGATCCGCCAGCGTCGCATCCGCTTGCAGATGCATCAGTCCCGGATAGAGCATGCCTGGGTTTCCTTACCGGGGGAGTTTTTCTTGGCGTTTGACAAGGCGAATCCGGCGTCCGTCGCCCGAGAACTCGACTTCGTCCATGAAGGCCTGCATCAGGATGACGGAGCGGTCGCTGGGTGCCTCCAGGCCGGCGGATACCGTTTCCGCGGCTGGCAGGTGGAGCGCTAGCGGCGGCCCATCGTGCTCGAGCTCCATTTCGGCTTGCTGGGGGCTGAGCCGCGCCGAGAGTCGCAGCTTTCGACCGCGGCAACGCTCGCTCGCGGAGCGACGTGCCAACCAAAGGGCCGACTCGTCATCGTGCCCCGTGTACTCCAGCAGCTCCCCGTCCCGCATTTCCAGATTTCCCCGGAGCATGCAGGCGCGGATCGCCTCCTCCAGCGCCATCCCGAGCCGCAACTGCGTGCCGGGGCCGCAAATTCCCATGCTGCCGGCGAGCTGCTGCAAGAGCTCAACGACCGGGCTGGTAGTTTCCGGATCGTTGTCCAGTGTGAAGCGGAACTCGACATAGTCCATGCACGATCCCAGCAACTCGTAGGACCTTTCCGCCCGCACCAGAGCCAGCACCTGATCCACAACGTCGTGCAGTCTCCCGGCGAGCTGCGATTTGGGCACATACGAGGCGGCTCCATGTTCCAGCGCCTGGATCGCCAGCTCTTCGCTTCCATGCGCCGTAATGAGAATTACGGGCACCCGCGGGTAATGCAACCGCATCGCCGTCACGAGCTGCAAGCCGTCGAGCTCCGGCATCTGTAAGTCAGTGATGACGACGTCAGGCAGCTCCACTCCGATGTTTCCCAGCGCCTCGCTGCCGTCCTTGGCAGTACGGATTTTCATGCGCGAGTCTTTCTTCAAGATTCCCTCGATCAGGGCGCGGTCCATCGGCGAATCGTCAACGACAAGTACTTTGGGCATAACTGGTTCCCGAATTTCAGTTCCAAAATTTCCACCAGGCACGCGTTGTTCGCTTCGGCCCGGCGTTGGCGGCGGCGTGATCATGGTTCATCATTCCGACCAGCTTTTGATGCTGGGGCGTAAGCGTTGCTCCCACGACGCGGGCATTGGCCAGTTTTACCCCTAGCAACTTGGCATCGGTCAAGTCGGCGTCGCGAAGATCGGCCCCGCGCAGATCAGCCCCGGACAAGTCTGCGCCGCGGAACGAGCCGCTGACGTTGGCCATGCTGAAGTTGGCGTTGCGCAGGTCGGCCCGGGTAAAGTCCCCGCCCGTAATGCGGGCATAGCGAAAACTGGACTCCCGCAGATCGGCGTCCTGGAAGGAGACACCGACCAGGAAAGCGTCCGAGAAGTCGGCGTGCGCCATTTGCGCTCCGTGAAAGCGGACGTTTGTCAGCAGGGCGCTTTGAAACTGCACTTCTTCCAGCATCGATTTGTCGAAATCGACCTCCATCAGGCTGGCATGAGCCAGGTCCGCAGACGACATCAGCATGCAACTCAGGTCCGCCTGGCTCAGTTTCAAGCCGCGGAGCTTCTGACCGACCAGCGAGTCCGCATTCACCACATGCACGACACCCCCCGACTTGCGATTACGAATCTCAATCATCAAGGTCAACCTCCGCGCAGCCGGGCGTCCATGCCGCGCATTGGCAGCCGCCGGAGCGACAGGTAAATCCCTGTCGCCAGACCGGCGGAGACGGCTTACAGACTAAGGGGAGGAGTGTCTGGATTGTGTTAATATCCGTTTAAGGCTCGATGAAGCGCCGGGGCCTGCTCTCTACTGCCTCCCCCCCGCCGACAAGCATTATCATGTGTGCTTCCTTGCCGTTCGCTCACCTCTCCCGGAGATACGCCCATGAGTTTGCGCCACTGTCTGTTTTCCCTGTCTTTTGGTCTGGTCATGCTCGCTTCTGCCCTTGTCGCATTAGCCCAGGACCCAATTGTTCCCGAAGGGGCGAAGGTAGAACTGCTGTTTGAATCGAAGGGATTGACGGAAGGTTGCACGGCTGGGCCGGATGGGATGATTTACTTCAGCGAAATCACGTTTTCACATATCTCTAAGGACGAAAAAGGGGCAATTGAGGCGGGGCACATTTGGAAGTTCGATCCGACGACCAGCAAGACTATAATCTTCCGTTCCCCCAGCGGCATGTCCAACGGCATCAAGTTCGATGCGGCTGGGAACATGATTGTGGCCGAAGGGGCCGATTATGGCGGCCGGCGGGTCACCCGGACCGATATGAAGACCGGCAAGAGCTTCATCCTTGCCGCCATGTGCGACGGGCGGCCCCTCAACTCCCCCAATGACATCACCATCGATGAAAAGGGACGCATCTATTTCAGCGACCCCCGCTATCTCGGCTGGGAAACCATTGACCAGCCGGTGATGGGTGTCTATCGCATCGATACGGACGGCTCGATTCATCGCATCATCACCGACGGCGGCAAGCCGAACGGCGTGGCGATTTCCCCAGATCAAAAGACGTTCTACCTCGTCAGCAACGACAACGGAGCCACCGGCTTTGAACGGCTGACGAAGGGAGATACGGCCTTCCCCGACAAGGTCGCCACACCGCTCCGCAAGGGACACATGGCCCTAATGGCCTATGACCTGGCCGCCGACGGCACGGCTAAATTCCGCAAGGTGCTCAAGGACTATTCCCCCGAAGACGGCCCCGACGGCTGCGTCTGCGACAAAGACGGCAACATCTACGCCGCCGTCCGCGCCGAAAGCCGCCCCGGCATCTGCGTCTATTCCCCCGAAGGGAAAGAGCTCGCCTACATCAAAACCGAAGTCCCCACCAACGTCGGCTTCGGCCGGGGGAAAGAAGCCAAAACCCTCTACATCACTGCAGGTAAGGGACTATACCGCATCAAGCTGAACCGCGAAGGGTATCAATTGCCAGGAAAAAAATAAGTTTAGCCCCCGCGCCCACGCGGGGGAGTTTTATCGCTTCCTCGTTCCCACGGTCTCCGTGGGAAAGCACGTCTTGGACGCTCCGCAAGAGTCCTAATTCGCGGGCACCAAGACTGTCAGCCCAGCCACCGCCTGGAAGTGCTTCTGATTGAATGTCGCAACGGCGAAATTTTGCTCCAGGGCGGTGGCCGCAACGATCAAGTCATAACTGCCGATGGTCACGCCCGTGGATTCAAGTTCGGCCCAAATCCGGGCATGCAAGAGGGCCGTGTCGGAGGTGTAAGAAAACTTCTTGAGCTGCGAGACAATTGCCTGCAGGTAAGCTTCGCGAGTCTTCCGCCTCGTTCCCGTGGCCCGCTCCACACCGTGCCAAAGTTCGGCGACCGTGATCGCGGCGATGGCGAAGGTTTCCTCCGGCCGGGCGCCAATCCAAGCGGCCAAATCAAAAGTCCCTCGCTCGCCGCGAATGACCACGTCGGCATCCAGGACTATTCCCATTTGGACTTGGGGGCCTTGAGCTTCTTGCGAGCGGCCTTCAGATCGCGGTTCCAAGCCTTGGCTTCGGCTGCCGGCAGCCCGGAAGATGCGATTGCCGCTGCCACGTCCTTGCCTAAGCCGGCGGGCTGGTTCGCGGGAACCAACCGGGCGAAGGGACCGCCGTTTTTCATGAGCCCGAAGGATTGCCCCTGATAGTAGGCCCGGTTCACGCAGTCGGCAAAGTGGCGGGCGGCGTCGGTTACAGAAATGGTGGATTCAGTCATATCTGAAGATTATCAGATTTTCTGATTTTGTCAAATTTGCCTCGCAATATCGTCCCGGGCGGGGACCCCCTTCGCGAACCGGCTGAAGCCGGTTACTACAAACGGGTACAATGTCGTGATGTCCCTGGCCGAAACTCTCCCCCTCGACCACGCTAGCGGCGAATCTTCGCCATATTGCTGCTGCGGCTGCGGTAGTTTTCGCGGTATCTTGCACAAATTGTGGGGGGAGATGATTGCGCCAATCAGTTGAGGAGTACACGGATGTTACGAACCAACATTGCACTTTGGACTCTGTGTATCTGCGCACTCGCAGCCTCGTCCTACGCAGCCGAAGACTTCAAAGCCGAGCCAACGGCATATGATCGGCTGCACGACGCGATCAAGCGCGGCGATCTGACAGAAACGGAGTGGCTGGCGCAGCGGTTTCCCGACGTGGTAAACGAAAGCCAAGCTGTCCACGACATGCAAGGCTTTAATTACTACCCGGCAGCCTTGGAAAGAGCGGTCCGCAATGACGATCAAACGATGGCTCAATTGCTCTTGAAGTTCGGCGCGGACGTCAATCCCAAGGGAGAAACCGTTCCGCTGCACCTCGTGAAGAGTGCCGGCGTCGCTCAGGTCTTGATTGATGCCGGAGCGCGAGTTGAGCGCCGAGACAGGTCATATAATACGCCGTCTACTGGAAACTCCCCCTTGCATGGTGCGCTGGACGTTGCCATCGCGAAGGCTCTAGTCGCGGCAGGAGCAGAATTAAATTGTCCGAACGTGCATGGCCGCACGCCGGTTTCCACAGCCATACATGGCGAGCGGATAGCAGTTGCGGTATTCCTCTTGGAACGAGGGGCCAAGGTCGAGTCTAGCGATGTGGAAGCCCTGACGTCAGCTTGCCGGCAAGGGGAATTGGAAATCGTCCGGCAAATACTTGCGCAAGGAGTCAAAATCGGCGACTGCCAGGATTTCGGCACCGACACGATGCAAGCGGCTTGTGAAAGTGGCAACAAACAGCTCGTCAAGTTTCTGCTTGAGCGAGGAGGCAATCCAACCGCCCAGGGCAAGCATGATCCGCCTCCAGCCGTGCAGACCGCTCGAATGCCGCTTCGCCTGGAGATGGAACATCATGACCATGCCGCAATCTTGAAACTGCTGCGAGACGCTGGGGCAAAGCTGGACGTGCGCGACGATGAGGGAAACACCTTGCTTCACTTGGCGGCCAAAGCAGGCAACCCGGAAACGGCTCGATTCCTGATATCTTGTGGCTTGGACGTAAAGGTACGCAATAAAGACGACCAGACACCGCTTCATTTGGCAGCTATGGTTGCAGGCGAATTCCGAGGCCTGAGCGGAGATCCAAAGCATCACGCAGCCGTCGCAGAGTTGCTGCTCTTACACGGTGCGGACCCGCGGAGCGAAGCCAAGATCACCAAGGAGTTACGGGTGCTCGCGAACGACGGCCAGAGTTTCGAGATTACCAAGATCACCGAAACTTTCACACCTTCCCGATATGCCGCCCGTCGTTCCAAGTGGTCTGCGTATGACGGCGAAATTGACATCAGTCAATGTGAGAATCCAGAAAGTGGACTGGGACTGTATTTAATCCAAGGTGCCACTCAAGAGACGAACGCCCAAATTGCCAAGGACGTCGAAAACGGCAATCGCGCCCGCGAAGCAGTCGGCGAAGTGCTTAAGCGGTTTGGGGCGGAGTAGCACCGGGAGAACCAGACCTGAAATCTCTGTGCCTTCGTGCCTCTGTGAGCAACCTTTTGCTGAAGGTCGATTTAACTCACAGAGGCACGGGGGCACAGAGCGGGAGAGGAGAAGGGACCGAATGCAATCGCATAATTTCGGTCAGGGGACCGGCTAAGACCGGCTACTCTTAGACGGTACAATGTCCCCATGTCCCTGGCTGAAACTGCCCCCGAGTCCATCGAATCCCCTGCTGCCGCTGCCCCAGCGGAAGGCATCGACGCGCACCTCTCTCGCTTCAACCTCACTTCCTTCCGCCCCGGCCAGCGGGAGGTGATTTCGGCAGTCATCGAGAAGCAAGACTGCCTCTGCATCATGCCGACCGGGGGTGGCAAGAGCCTTTGCTACCAACTGCCGGCGGTGATGCGGGAGGGGCTGACGCTGGTGGTTTCGCCGCTGATTGCGCTGATGAAGGACCAGGTGGATGCCTTGCAGGCTCTCGGCATCGCGGCCACGTTTATCAACAGCTCGCTGACGCAGGCGGAGCAGCGGGAGCGGATGGAGGAGATGGCGGCGGGGAAGTTGGACCTGGTTTATATTGCCCCGGAACGGCTGCGGCACTCGCAGTTTCTTGAGAAAGTGCGGGCCGCGAAGGTGCATCTCCTGGCCGTCGACGAAGCCCACTGCATCAGCGAATGGGGGCACGATTTCCGCCCCGACTATGCCCGCCTCGGCCGCTTCCGCGAGCGGCTCGGCTGGCCGCAGACCATCGCCCTCACCGCCACCGCCACGCCGAAAGTTCGGGACGACGTGGCGAAGCAGCTTCAGCTCCGCCAGCCGAAGGTCTTCATCACCGGCTTCGCCCGGGCCAATCTCCGCTTCGAGGTGCAGGAGCCGCAAGGGGATCTCGGCAAGTACGAAGCCCTCCGGCAGTTCCTCGAACAGACGCCGGGGGCGGGGATCATCTATGCGGCCACTCGCAAGCGGTGCGAGGAGATTGTGGAGACTCTCCGCGAGATGCAGAAGGACCGCAAAGTCGGCCTCTATCACGCCGGCCTGATGCCCGAGGACCGCCGCCGCATCCAGGACGACTTCATGGAGGACCGGGTGCCGCTGATTGTGGCGACCAACGCCTTCGGGATGGGAATCGACAAGCCCGACCTGCGGTTTGTCATCCACTTCAACATGCCGGGGAGCCTGGAGGCCTATTACCAGGAGGCAGGACGAGCCGGCCGCGACGGGCTCCCCAGCCGCTGTCTGCTGCTGTTCAGCCAGGCGGACCGGTACGTGCAGGAATTTTTCATCGACAACAAGTATCCGCCGCGGGAAGCGGTGAAGAAAGTCTACGACTACCTCCGCCGCGATGAGGCCAGCCCCATCGAATTGACGCTGCAGGAAATCAAGGACGGAACCGGCCTCTCGCTCACTACGGAAGGGATTGCCTCGTGCGAGAAAATCCTGGAGAAGGCCGGAGTGTTGGAGCGACTCGACTCGCGGCAGAACCAGGCGGCGGTTCGGATCGACAGCGACCTGCCGACCCTTGTCGAACTGTTGCCCCAGGACGCTCCAGTTCAGCGGAAAGTAATGCGGGCCATCGAAAACATCGTGGGAGAAATGCGGCACGAGCGAGTCTTCCTCAGCCCCGCCACGCTCGGCAAGATGACGGAGCTCGATGCCTCCTCCATCACTCGGGCGGTCAAGGAGCTCTGCAAGCTCAAGAGCTTCGACTACGTCCCCCCATTCCGCGGGCGGGCGATCCACATGCTGGAGCGAACCAAGCAGTTTGCCCAACTCGGGATCGACTTCGCCGAACTCGACCGGCGGAAAGGGGCCGAATACGAGAAGCTGGAGCGGGTGATTGGCTATGCCCGCGCCCATAAGTGCCGACAGGTGGAAATCCTGGACTACTTTGGCGACCCCGGCAAAACCCACTGCGGAAATTGCGACAACTGCCGGCCGGTACGGGTGAATCCCGTTCCGGCCCGGAAGATGCTGGCAAATCCAGCCCCAGAAAGAAAGCTGTCCAAGGGCTCGCAGGAGATTCAGGATGCGTCGCAACTTCAAGTTGCCCGCATGATTTTGTCTGCGGTGGCCAGGACGAAGGGACGAGTTGGCAAGGGACTCGTTGCCAAAATGCTTTTTGGCTCTAAGGCAGCGGAAATCTCCAAATTGCGGCTCGACCGGCTTAGCACATATGGACTTCTGGCACACTTAAAGCGGCAGGAAATTGCAGAGTTAATCGACTCGCTGCAAGTCATGCGCCTCGTTGAGCAAGTGGAAGAAGAGCGCTTCCGCCCGACTGTGCAACTCACGCCCGTGGGCGAAGAAGTGATGCGCGGCACTGCTCCACTCCCCGGGCCGCTGACGGAAGATCAATCGTTGATCTTGCGGATCAGGCAGGGGTACAAGGCGGCGGCAACACCCGCTCCGTCTGCGAAGGTTTCGGAGGTGCCCACACCTCATGTTTCGTTTGTTGAACCGGAAGTTGGTGACGTGGACGTCGCGACGGATGCTCCAAAGGTTCACATCGCCTCGGTGGTCGAACCCGAAGTCGTGAAACCGCAAGCGGTCGCGACGATTATCGAGCAACCTGCCGTCAAGAAGGAAGACATAACGCCCCACTCGCGCCCCAATCACTACTGGACATGGCAACTCCTCTCCACGGGATATACCGCGGAAGAGTGCCAGGCTATTCGACGGATTTCCGAGGAGAGCCTGCAGGACCATTTGCTCCGGGCGGCGCGCGACGGATTGAAGGTCGATCCCCGCTGGATTCTTTCTCCCCAGCAGTGGCAACAACTCACGGCGCTTTTCGGAAATGCCCCCGCAGCGGAGATTCAGCCGCTGCTGTCGCAATTGCCGGAAGGATTGCGATACCGGGATGTGCAGTTTTATCTACTGACGCGGTGAACGGAGTAAACGGGGTCGGGAAAGGTTTTCGCGGCGAAAACCCTTCCCGACCCCAAATCACTACTTCACGATGGCGTCTTCGAGAACGTAGATGTGGTTCGTCGTCCCCGTCTTTTCGTCGTTCACCGGAGCGATACGGAGGGTTCCCTCCACGCGGACGGTCTCGATGGTGAATTTGGCGGTGTGCCCTTCTTTCATGACGACGTCGGCTACGTGGTCCGCCTGGCCGCCGGCTCCGTACTTACATTCTTTGTTGCGGAGCACGATGAACTGCTTGAGCTTCTCTTTGCTCGATACGCTGCCGGCATACATTTCCCCCGTCAGCCGGACTCGCTTTCCCTCCAGGGCCTTGGCCCGGTCGGTGAGCATGAAGGGGCGGAAGACCATGTCCATTTGCATGCCGAGGATCAGATCGTCGAACGTGATTTTCTCGGCATCCCCCGGCCTGGTCGGCTCGCGGTCGGCTTTGGGGCGGGTGCCGGTAGCTTCGGTGGGGGCCGGCTTCTCCGGGGGTTTGGATTCGGTCGTGGGGGAAGCAGCTTCACTGGCTGGAGAAGTCGTTGTCGTGGGTTCGGATGCAGACTCGTGAGTGGCCTGGACAACTGCCGACTTCCCAGCGGCATTAGAGGCCGGAGTGGAAGTAGACTTCGGCGATTGTGAAACGGTTGCCACGGCCTTCGCGCTCGGCGACGCCGTCTGCGGCGAAGAAGTCTGCGTCTCGCAGCCGCCGATTCCAATCGCGGCAAGCGCCACAACCAGCAGAAAAGCATTAGGGAGTTTCATTCGACTTTCGTCCCTTGCAGAAAGTACACTGACCAGGTTTTCCCGTCGTCTCCATTATACGGCTGGACGCGCAGAATGCCTTCCACCGTGATCTGCTCCGATTTGTACTCGGTTCGGAGCTTTCCTTCCAGTTCAACCATGATGACATGCCAGGCGGGGGCTCCCCTTCCGAATTCGCATCCGAGTTCGCGAATGAGCGGGAATTCGCGGATGTTTCCCCGCTGCGACAGGCCCCCCGCATAGATCAGCCCCTTCACCCGCACCCGCTTCCCTTCCAGCTCCTGCACGCGGCTAGGGACCATCCAGGGCTCGAATTTGTTATCCTCCCCCAGCGGCATCTCCAGCCGGTCCCAGTCGACCTCAATCGGTTCGCGGAGTTTGGATTCCGATTTGGCGGGAAGAGTCTTTGCTGGCTCCGCGAGAACCGCGGCAGTGGGAGCCTCTGGATTGCCTCCGCAGCCGGCCAGCGCGCAGCCCACAATCACTAACCCGACGCGCAAGCGAGGGAGAGTGGCGTGGTGCCTCGGCGACGCGACCCTTTGCTCGCGCGTAGAGTTAGTCCATGAATGGAAGAAGTGGTACATCGGCAGGAACCCAAGTGGTATCTCCATTCTATACCACGTAGCCGCACGCGGCCCGCGTGCGGCTACGACCGGTTCATCTCATCCACTTGCTCGTTAAGCGTGAGAAAGTCGTACAAGATCCCCATGCCGCACAGCCCGCCGGTGGCCAGCCACAAGATGCCGGTGACAATCTTCCCCATGTAGAAGCGGTGGATCCCAAAAATGCCGAGAAACGTGAGGAGCAGCCAGGCCGCCGTGTAGTCGAGACGCCCCGGCGCGTACCTCCGGTCCGCCTCGGCATCCATGCTCGGAATCAGAAACAGATCAATGATCCAGCCGATGAAGAACAGCCCCAGCGTGAACAGCCAGATCGTGCCGGTAATCTTCTTGCCGTAATAGAAACGGTGGGCCCCCATAAATCCGAAGATCCAGCAGAGGTATCCGACGGCGACCGAGTGGGTGTTGTTGCGAAGAACGGGGACTGCATAGGACATGGCAATACTCAATACAAAAACCAAGTTGACTTACGCCTGAGAGTGATTCGCGGTTGGGGGTGGAATCTTGCCTTTTGTTTGCCGGACTCCCATCTCAGGAGTTTCCTTGGTGCATTTGGCGCTGCCAATCATTAGACTAATCCCGAGTGGCGCTTATTCGTCCCCGAGGTGCAAACATGTCCGACTCATCCAATGCTCCGGGCGAAGTCCGTCCCTCGCCACCGAAGTCCCCAGCCGGCCCGAATACACTCGCTGTCGGGTGTTTATCGGGCATTGTCTCCGGAATTGTTTCGGGAGTAATCTGCGCTCTTATCTGTCTGCTGGCAATCTTTGTGGTGCTGCCCGCTAGCAGGAGCATTTCCTCGATGGGAACGGTCACGGAGGAGGGGACCGTCGATGTCGCGATTGTGGGCTCGAAGGGGGAATCGCAGGTTTTCTACAAACATCCCTTTGCGTCCCCACCGCAATTAACCATCCTGGAAGGGTCTGCGGACACCGTTGTGACCGATCAGAAACCGGAGTCTTTCAAAGTCACGCGCGACGTCACTGACCGGATCAGCTACACGACCGTCATCACGGTGAAGTGGAAGGCGGAAGGGAAACCCGCCCCCTGACGCAACTGCTGGACGCCGGGGAATCGCCGTCCGGCGAATGAACTCGGCTCTACTCGTGCCGCAAAGCTTCAATCGGATCCATCTTCGCCGCCCGAATTGCAGGATAGATGCCGAAGACGACGCCGACGAGGACCGAGATGCCGAAGGAGAGCGGAATCGAGGCGAGTACGATCACCGGCTCGAGCTGCTTGGCAACTTCGGGGAGAGCGTCCGCGATTTGCGGGTTGGTTTTGAGGACAAAGTCGCGCAGCTCAATGAAGAGCAGCGGGGACAAGACTCCGGCGATGATGCCGAACAGGCCGCCGACGACGGAGAGGGAAACGGTTTCGACCAGGAATTGCAGCACGAT
Organism: Pirellulaceae bacterium; assembly: GCA_046153945.1. Taxonomy (GTDB): domain Bacteria; phylum Planctomycetota; class Planctomycetia; order Pirellulales; family Pirellulaceae; genus SXOA01. Next base: position 4,442 of record JBJXFF010000173.1, on the reverse strand, counting down.
GTGCTTTTGAGTGGCGCCCAGGGCGCGGCGGATGCCGATCTCGCGAGTCCGCTCCGTCACCGTGGCGAGCATGATGTTCATGATGCCGATGCCGCCGACGAGCAGTGAAACTGCGGCTATCAGCCCCATGAACACAGCCAGCGTCAGCCGGGCCACGCGAGCTTGTTCCAGGAGTTCTTCCGGCACGACGACGGCGATGTCCGCGCGGGGAGGCTTGGCATTCTGCTCGGCCTGGGCATTGGCAGTTGTGGTCGCGGTGGGAGTGACCGGGAGAGCGCCGGATTTCGGATCTTCCACTTTCTTTTTGGCAGTTGCCACGTTGAGAGTTTTGCGAACGAGGTCCGCCGTGGGGCGAACGAGTTCCACCGATTGCACCCGGAGGGTGATTTGATTGAGCTCCACCATGTCGGCGCTGAAAGTGCCGCCGCGGCGGGTGATGTCCAGGTCGCCAATCTGTTTGCGAATGGTGCTGATCGGGATGTAGACGTCGTACCGAAAGTCCTGGCCTTCCAGCGAGCCGCCAATCGCGGCTGTGGCGTTGCGGAATTGGAGAACGCCAACCACCTCGAAATAGTCTTTGCTTTCGGAGAGATAAATCCGGCGACCGAGCGGGTCTTGATAGGGAAATAATTCCTCGGCGGTGCCGTGGCCGAGAACGCAGTAGTTTTTGAACCCTTGCTCGTCGGCTTCGGTCAGTAGGCGGCCGCGGTCAAGTTGCAGGCGGGTCACCTCGAAGTAATCCGGCGTGCAACCAACCAGCCGGCCGTCCCGATTGCGACCGTCAAAGCTGAAGGTGCGGCGGACTTCGCGGATGGGGAGCGGAGCACCCTTGAGCGTCGGCGTATTGGCGACCAGGACTTTGTAATCTTCCCGCGTCAGGCCGTAAGGCACCGGGCCGGTGAACCCCGCGGTGACTTCGGCGGGGGGCTTGATGCTCCGGACAATGATGTTGTCCGCCCCCAGCCCTTCAATCTGCCGCTGCATCTCCACGCTGATCCCCTCGCCGATCGACAGGAGCGTGATAACGCTCCAGACGCCGATGGAAATCCCCAGCACGGTCAACAAGGACCGGAGCGGGTGCAAGAGCAAGCTCTTGATGCCGAGCTGGAAGGTGCGGAGGAAGAACAAGGAAAACCAGGGGTCAGGGGTCAGGGGTCAGGGGTCAGGAGTCAGGAGTCAGGAGTCGTTAGAAATCTCACGCCGGTACGGCCACATGCGCACGCCGCGCCAGCGCGCTCACTCGATTCGCCGTCGGTTCGTCGCTCTGCAAATAGCCGTCGCGGAGGCGGATGACCCGCTTGGCATGGGCGGCAACGTCGTCTTCGTGCGTGACCATAATGATGGTGCGGCCTTCGTTATTCAGCCGTTCAAACAGGGCGAGGATTTCTTCCGTGGTGACGCTGTCGAGGTTTCCGGTCGCTTCGTCGGCCAGAATAAAATACGGGTCATTCACCAGGCTCCGGGCGATGGCCACGCGCTGCTGTTGACCGCCGGAAAGCTGGGCGGGACGGTGCCCCAGCCGGTCTTCCAGGCCGACCAGGGCGGCCAGTTCGTGGCACCGTTTGCGGGCGACGGAACCAGCCCGGCCCTGGTAATAGAGCGGGACCTCAATGTTTTCGACGACCGTCAATTGCTGGATGAGGTTATAGGACTGAAAGACGAATCCGATGCGGGAAGCGCGAATCATGGAAAGTTGGTCGTCGCTCATCTTCGCGACGTCGTCGGCACCGAGAAAGAACTCGCCGCTCGTCGGCTTGTCGAGACAACCGAGCAAATTGAGCAGAGTGCTTTTGCCGGAGCCGGACGGTCCCATGATGGCGACGTAGTCCCCTTCGGGAACGGTGAAGCTCACGCCGCGGAGGGCGCGGACCGTTTCCGATTTGAGAACATAGTCCTTCTTGATATTCGTGAGCTGTACCGCAACGCTCATGGGCCCCCTCCCGGACCGGCACCGGGAGAACCTCCGCCGGGTGGTCCGCCGCCCCCAAAGCCCCCCCGTTCCTGAATCATCTTGATCAGGGCCTCGGCGGATTTCGTCATTTCATCTTTGGATACGAAGCCGTCCTTATTTTCGTCGGCATCAATGGTCCGCTGCCGGCCCCGCTCATCGATGTTGGCAATTTCGGCCATCGACAGCTTCCCATCTTTATCGGCATCGTTTTCAAAAGCGCGAGCCACCATGGCTGCGGGGGTAAAGCCGCCGCCGCCTCGTCCGCCACGTCCTTTGGCACTTCCTTCAGCACCACCGGCACCCGGAGGACCACCCGCGCCTGGCGGACCGCCGGCTCCAGGAGGTCCTCCGGCTGTAGGGGGACCTCCCGTGGCAGTTCCCGTATTTGCCAGTGCGGCTTTCGCGGCAGGATCAATTTTCACTTCCTTCACAATGGTCGGCTCGGGCAGATCAGGGAGCTTGAGCAGCGACGAGCCGCGGGGATTCATCACCACCAGGTCCTTTTCAACCAGCCCTTTGGCAATGACCGCGGTCTTGTCGTTCGTCGAGCCAATCGTGACTTCCTGCGTCTCAAACTTGTCGCCGTTCTTCTTGACGACGAAGTACTTTCCCCGATACTCCGCCAGGGCCTGCACGGGCACCTGCAGCGCCTCCGGCAGCCGCTCAATGTGAATCCTGACTTCAGCATTCATGCCGGAGCGAAGGCCCAAGGGGGGCGTTTTGACGGTGATGAAGGCGGCGTACTTTTTGATATTGCCGCCACCCCACCCGGCAGGCTCGGCATACTGATTCACTTTGGTCACTTCCCCTTCAATCAACTCGTCCTTGAGGGCGTCCACCCGGACCGTCACCGGCTGTCCCGGGCGCACGAGTGTCACGCGGGCTTCGTTGATCAGCGCCTTCACTTGCATCGCGTTGGAATTCGGAAGCTTGATGATCGGCTGCTGTTCGCGGACTTGGGCACCCGCTTCCACCACAAACTCCGCGTTGCTGCCGCCGCGGCCCATGTTGAATTTGTTGACGTAGACGACCTGACCATTCTGCGGGGCATAGATCGTGCATTTCCCGATTTGCTCCTGAATGTCCTTAAGCTTATCCATCTCCAATTTGTAGCCGCTCTCCTCGGCTTTCACCTTCGACTTGGCGGTGTCGATGTCGCTATCGAGCTGGGCCAGCATTTTCTTCATCGTGTATTCTTTGAGAACATTCAATTTCCCCTGCGAGTTGTTCCGGTCGTTCTTCGCTTTTTCTACGGCGTACTGTGCCCCTTCCAATTGCAGCGAACTGAGCAGCCCCTTGGCCCCCAGCCGTTCGGCGGATTCGAGGGCGAGCTGCGCGGAGCGGAGGGCTTGCTCGGAGACAAAGACTTCGCTTTCGATGACACTCTTTTCCTGGAGGAACGTCCCCTTCAGATATTCTTGCATGGCAATCTCGGCGACTTCCTGCGTTTTCTTCGCCTGGAAGAGCAGCGATTCTCGCGAAGTGACAGTGATTTCCTGTTGTTGGCTTTCGAGTTCCAAAGCGCGGGAATCCAGCTTGACCAGTTGGTCCCCCTTGGGCGCTTCGGGGCGGGGCCCTTTCACAAACGTCCCTTCGGGCACGACGTCGATGATCGTCGTACTGCTTCCCGTGCCGCCGCCACTGCGGGACTTTACTTCGCAGCGAAGTTCGATGGCGCTCGCCGGCTCCACTTCCCCCTGTTCCAAAACCATAAAGTCGTAAGGCCCCTTGGAGACTTCGTTGGTAATCGGGCCGATGGCCTTCGACTTGTCCTCTCGGAACATCGTCCAGTACACAACCCCGCCAATGGCCGCCAAGCTAAACAGGGCACCGAGTACCAGCAGCGTGGTGTTGCCGCGGCGAAGGGGGAAAGTTCGGCGAGCGATGGAAGCTTTCATAGGTCGGCTCCGGAGAGAGTTGTGCTGGGGAAGCACATCGGCAAATCCAAGGCAGGGGCTAGCACACAGGCTCGTCAGCCGGCGGCTGGGTCAATTCGGCAGGAAGTCGGGATCGGAAAAAGCAAATGGCGATTCTCACGCCGCTCCCCATCTTACCCGACCGCCTCCATTTTAGCCGTTCCACAAGGGGCTTGTCACGCGAAATTTTGGCCTGTAGGAATCTAATACCTCGGGAATCTATCGGCAGAAGGTCCCCCCGCGTGCCAAGCAGATATATCCGCCACCGCGCAGCTAGCGACGAACCCCCCCTAGCGATTGAACCCCGCCGGTCCCGCCAGGTTTCGGCCCCCCCTAACCCGAAGCGCCAGCGAGGGAGTGCAGCAAATAATCTGGCCGACGTCCCAGCGAGTGGGGGTGACACCTGGGAGATTTTCCAGAATGTGCCCTCTTGACCAACTGGTACAAATGTCAGAGATATACGCTTGACTCCACCTACCACAACCTGTAGTGTTTTGGGTCTGTGGAGCTTTATGGCGGATATTTTTCCTAAGACGGTCACGGAACTCGATAAACTCTTTGCGGACGAGGAAGCG
>JBJXFF010000172.1:0-76890 GCA_046153945.1 Pirellulaceae bacterium | reverse complement strand
CGCTTCCTCGTCCGCAAAGAGTTTATCGAGTTCCGTGACCGTCTTAGGAAAAATATCCGCCATAAAGCTCCACAGACCCAAAACACTACAGGTTGTGGTAGGTGGAGTCAAGCGTATATCTCTGACGCATGTCCAGTTGATTTGGGCACTCTTCAGCAATTTTTTTGGAAATTCTTGGTGGCATGATTCCAGACATGTCCCATAGTAATTGCGGGGCCAAATCGAGTGTCCCCAGCAGTTCGGCAGCACTGCTCAGGTTCCATTCCTGCAAGTCCCTATCCCCACGCCCCTCTCCCCGATTATTCTAGAGCCATGCTGCTCTCGGCCGTCATTCCCGTCTTTAATGAAGAAGAGAGCCTCCCCGCGCTCCATGCGGAGCTGGTGGCAGTCGCTGCGGCCAATGGTTACGACCTGGAAGTGATCTTCATTGACGACGGCAGTAAGGACGGTTCGTGGAAGACCATTGAGGAACTGGCCTCTAAGGATTCCCGCGTCCGGGGGATTCGCTTTCGGCGGAATTTCGGCAAGGCCGCGGCATTGTCAGCCGGCTTTGAGGAAGCCCGCGGCGAGTTCGTCTTTACGCTCGATGCCGACCTGCAGGATGACCCGCAGGAAATCCCTAAATTCCTGGCGGCCATGCAGGAAGGGCGCGATGTCATCAGTGGTTGGAAAAAGAAGCGGCTCGACCCGTGGCACAAGGTCGGCCCCTCCCGCGTGTTCAACTGGCTGGTCGGCGTCCTCACCGGCGTTCGCCTCCACGACCACAACTGCGGCTTCAAATGCTACCGCCGCGAGGTACTGGGGGAAGTCCGCATCTACGGCGACCTCCACCGCTTTGTCCCTGTCCTCGCTGCCGCCCGCGGCTGGGAAGTGGGCGAAATCGTCGTCAACCACCGCCCCCGCAAATTCGGCCACAGCAAATACGGCGTCGGCCGCATCATCCGTGGCTTCCTCGACCTGCTCACCGTCTACTTCCTCACCGGCTTCAACCAGCGGCCGCAGCATTTGCTGGGGACGCTGGGCATCGCGTCGTTCACCGTCGGCCTGATTGGCCTTATTTACCTGGCCGGTTACTGGATCGTCGATAAAGCAATGCCGGACTGGAAGCTGGAGGATCTGCATAATCGCCCCGCCATGCTCTACTCGATGGGAGCGCTGCTGCTGGGAGCCCAATTCATCTCGATGGGCTTCCTTGCGGAGCTGCTTACCTCGTATCTCGGGCGGGACGTGAAGACCTATTCGGTAAAGAGCCGCGTAGGGGGGACTTCGGCAGAGAAAGACGTCTCATGAAGGAGGCGATTCCAACTGCTCAAGCTTCGTCCAGCCTTCGCTGGGCCGTTTATTGGCTGCTCATCGCGCTAGCCGCGGGGAGCGTGACCGGCCGAATTCTCCGCGTGACCAACGGCAACACCAAGAACCCTTCGCCGTTTCTGAGCGCCAATGACCGGAGCCGCTGGTGTACCATTCGGGCCTTGGTGGACCACGGCACCTACGCCATCGACGACATCATCTTCGATGCCCAGGGAAACCGCATTCAAAGTTGGCACACGATTGACCTGGTGAAACACCGGGCCGCGGACGGCAAGGAACACTATTATTCCAGCAAGCCAACACTCCTGCCGACGCTGCTGGCGGGCGAATATTGGCTTATCAAAAATCTGACAGGAGCGACGCTGGAAACGCGGCTGTTCTACGTCGCGCGCACGATGCTGCTCCTCACCAATGTCTTGCCGCTGGTGTTGGGATTGTGGCTGCTGGCTCGTATCGTAGAAAAGCATGGCACCACCGATGCCGGGCGGATTTTTGTCATGGCCTGTGCCTGCGGCGGCACTTTCGTGACGACATTTTCCATCACGCTCAACAACCACACCATCGCGGCCGTCGGCATCATCGCCACGCTGGCTGCTGCGCTCCCCATTTGGATGGAAGGCCGCAAGGAGTGGCGCTACTTCATCCTCGCCGGCCTGAGTGCGTCCTTCACCGCAGCAAATGAATTGCCCGCACTGGCGTTCTTCGCGGCGATTGCGATTGGTTTGTTTTTTTGTTCCTGGCAGCGGACGCTTGCCGGTTTCGCGCCCTTCGCATTTCTTATCGCCGCCGCCGCTTTTGGGACGAACTATGTAGCGCACGGAACTTGGAAGACGCCGTATGCGCACCGCGGAGATGGACCGGTGGTGGCAACCATTCCCATCGCCATGCAGAAGTTCGGCAATGTGAAAAAGCAGATTCTCTGGCCTGACGCAGTCTCCAGCCTTGAGTCGCAGGGGATCCGCTTCTCGCCAAAAACCACGGTCGAGGAAACACACCCGCTGGAGCGGTGGGTCATCTTCGATCCCGAAACTCAGACTCGTTATGCCGTCACTTATCCGAATTTTGGCAAACGTAACTGGCGATCAGAACCCGAGGCTCCCAGCCTCTCGCCTTATTTCGAACTCCATTACTGGGACAACTGGTACGAATTCGACGGCAGCTATTGGTCGTCGGGAGAACTCAGCAGCGTTGACAATGGGGAGCCAAGCAGGCTCGTCTATGCCTTCAACTGCCTCTTCGGCCATCACGGAGTTTTCTCGCTCACACCGGTTTGGATCTTCAGCGTCTGGGGAGCGATCCTCTGGCTCCGCTCCAGCAATCGCTCATTCGCTGGTCTCGCCCTGATGATTGCCGGCCTGACGCTAGTCGTTTTGCTCTTCTACTTCACACGTTCGCAAATCGACCGGAACTACAGCGGGTTTTCGACGTGCCTGCGATGGCTTCTTTGGCTGGTCCCCTTGTGGCTCGTTGTCCTGATCCCCGCCGCCGATTCGCTGGCGGTTTCGCGAATTGGTTGGGGAGTCGCCGTCCTCCTTCTGGTCGTCTGCGCCCTTTCCGCCAGTTACGGAGCAATGAACCCTTGGACGCATCCTTGGATTTTCGATTACTGGACGTACCTGCGGTGGATTGATTATTGAATGTGGGGCGTTACTCCGTAACAGCCCCATTCTTACCTTGGGCTCGCCGACAGAATGGGACAGAATGGGACGGTCATGGAATGACGGCCCACTTTAGAGCGCAAACTCGACGGTCGCCTCGAAAGATTCGCCGGGGTTCAGAATCCTCAGCCCCGCGGCTGCGGGATCGTCCATTGCCGCTGCCCCAGGGACGCAGGTGTAGGACTCGATGCAAATCGCCTCGCGGTGCGGCGGCGTGTAGACCACGCACTCCCGGAAGGCCCCATCAAAGCGAATGGTCATCGTGATGCCACTTTCCTTGTCCAGAATTCTGGCCACGCACCACTCGCCACTGAACTGCAAACCGGCGAAGCAGTTGTCGAGCACAAGCTCGCCGAATTTCTTTCCGGCGGCAAGCTCCGCGGAATTGTCCAGCGGCAACTGCCGGCCGGTCGGAATCATCTCAATCAATTCCCACTGCGTCGTCACCGGAAGCTGCACGAGGCAGTCATTCGCCGCAGTCCCGCCGAGAGGCACGCGAAAATACGGATGCGTCCCCAGGCCGCACGGCAGCGGAGTTTCGCCGGGATTCTCCATCTTGTAGTGCATCTTCAGGCTGTTCCCGGCGAGCTCATAAGTCGCCGTGATGCGAAAATCCGCCGGCCAGCGAGTTCGCAGCGCCGGATCATCCCGCCAGGCATGAAACTCCCCCACCACGCGGCTGGCACTTTGCGAAAGGACCCGCCAGGGCCGGGCATGCACAAAGCCGTGAATGGCGTTCCCGCGACCATCGTCGCTGCCGAGTTGGTACGTCTTTCCTTGCCAGGTAAGCGTCTGCCCCGGCAGCCGGCCCGGAAACGGAAACAGCACCGGCACGCCGCTGCGGGAGGGCTTGCCGACACCCTCCAGAAAATTCGGCTCGCGCCACAGCACTTCGACCAAAGACGATTTGTGCGGCACCGCGAAGCGATGACAATTGAAGCCCAGGGCGGGGGCAATTTCGGCAACGGAGCCCGCCGCATCATGCAAGACGATGTTTTCGACAGTCATTTCGCCAGCTTAACCCAAGATGTAACTCTTGAGGTAGTGGTTTTCCCGGCACAACTCGTTGTGCTGGGCCTTCACCACGTCGCCGATGGAGATGACGCCGACGAGCCGGCCGCCGTCAATCACGGGCAAATGACGGATGCGATGCTCCGTCATGGCCCCCATCGTGTCGGCGATTTCGTCGTCCAGAGTGGCGGTTACCGGGCAACGGGTCATCCGGTCCCGCACGCTCAGAACCTCCAGCGACTGCCGCGTCAAAGCGCATGCCCGCAGGATGTCCCGCTCGGTAATGATCCCCACCATCTCCCCTTTGTCGCTGACCACCAGCGAGCCGCAGTTGTGGCCGACCAACAGTTCGACCACGTCGGCCAGTGAATCGTTGGGGCTGCAACAGTAAACGGTGTGCCCCTTGTCTCCCAAAATTTCGCGCACCAGCATGAGAAATCCCTCCGCCTGAGAACCGGCTGTGACTAGGAAATGCTCTCTCTGTTCCATATTCCGCGAACTAGAATCGTCCGCGACTGACGGCGAACCTTTAGATTAGAGCGTTTGAAATGCTCCCGTCAACAAAATTCAACCCCCAGAAGAGAAAAAAGTATTGGCTTGTGAAATCTGTCACAAGGACAACTGGCGAGCGGGGGGCGTAAGCCCCCTGATATTTCTTAACTTTGTGAAGGTGACCGAGCAGTGGGGACCCATAAGTATCAGGGGGCTCACGCCCCCCGCTCGCCTGCCGCAGGTTGGCGCTGCAAAGATCGTGGAGTAGGCTTCCAGCCTGCCCAAAAAAAACAGGAGTCTCCCGCGCATGAAATCTCTTCACATTTCCCTTCGCTACTTGGCGCTGGCTGTCTTGTTTCCAATTGCTGCGAATGCCTTCGCCGCGGAACCCGGCATCGTCAGCAGCGAGTTCATCTACGAGAAGGCCCCCTTCCCGCAGTGCCACGCCTCCACGATTGCCGAAACCAAAGAGGGCCTTGTCGCCGCCTGGTTTGGCGGAACCGAGGAAAAGAACAAGGACGTGGGGATTTGGATTTCCCGTCACGGCAAAGAGGGCTGGAGCGAAGTGAAGGAAGTGGTCAATGGAAAGGAATCGGACACGGTTCGCTATCCCTGCTGGAATCCGGTTCTCTTCCAGATGCCTGACGGACCGCTATTGCTGTTTTACAAAGTGGGGCCGAGTCCGAGTTCCTGGTGGGGAATGAAGATCGAGTCCGCGGACGGCGGAAAAACTTGGAGCCAGCCGACGCGCTTGCCCGACAACATCGCCGGGCCGATCAAGAATAAGCCCGAACTGCTCGCCGACGGCCGGCTGCTCTGCGGCAGCAGCACGGAGGATAAAGGCTGGCGGGTCCACATGGAATGGACCAAGGACGCCGGCAAAACTTGGGAGCGGACCGAGCCGATTTGCGACGGAAAATCCGTCGCCGCCATTCAGCCGACGATCCTGCGGCAGGGAAAATCGCTTGTCATCCTTTGCCGCCCGCGCTCCGTGCTGTCGATTTTGCGGGCCGAGTCCGCTGACGACGGCCGAACATGGTCGCCACTCACGCCGACCGAGATTCCCAATCCCGGTTCCGGTATCGACGCCGTCACGCTGAAAAACGGCCAGCATCTGCTCATCTACAATCACACCGCCACCGGCCGCAGCCCCCTCAACCTGGCCGCTTCGAGCGACGGCAAGACCTGGCAAGCAGCCGCCCTGCTGGAAAATCAGGGCGGCGAGTATTCCTACCCCGCCATCATCCAAACGGCCGACGGCCTCGTCCACATCACCTACACCTGGAAACGGCAGCGGGTGAAGCACGTCGTCGTCGATCCAGCGAAGCTTGTGCTCCGGCCGATGGAGAAGGGGAAATGGCCGGAGTAACCGCTCGACCATTTTTCTAGATGGTCAAATGGTGAGGACTCGATCTCGAGCAACGACTTGCCAGGTGCCAATCACGCGTCCCCCCTGCACCACGTAGGCAAACTTATGAAGCGCGGAGGTGGGGCAAACGTGGCGGGGGATGGCGAGGAGTTCGTCTCCCGGCTGGAAGCGGCTGGCTTGGCTGGTTTCCAGGACGAGGTGTTCTTCGTTTTGCAGCACTGCCTTAGCGTCGGCCAGGTCAGGAAAGACCAGCCGATTGCCGGCGGGGGGATCGCTGGCGACTGCTTTGTAGCCGAGGTCGAAGGTGATGCGACTTTCGGTCGGACGGCTGATGCAGCGCGTAAGTAGGAGAGCCGCGGGGGTGAATTTCAAATCGGGAAAAGTTTCTCCGTAGCCGCTGTCGTGAAAGATGATGGTCCCCGGACTGAGTTCCAGACACGGATCATCGAGCTGAGCAAAGATTGGAAAAGATCCGGTCCCTCCCGCGACAATACGGGGCACCAGCAGACCAGCGGCCAGAAGCTCTTTGCGAAAGCGAGCGGCTGGTTCGTATCCCGCCATCACCGCCGTCCGCCGCTCGTCCACGCTCTTCTGATGATTCTGCCCGTCATAGAGATGAAAGCCGCCGGGGATGAGTCCGGGGGTGGAGGCAATCTGCTCGTAAAGTTTGCGAGCGGCCTCTCCCACCGGCAATCCCGTCCGGTGCTGGCCGCTGTCAATGTCCAGCAGCACGGCGACCTGCTTTCCCGCTGCGGCCAGAGCCCGGCCAAGCTCTTCGACCGGGCGCATATGATCCGCGGTGACGGCGAGCTGCACATCGGGAAAGACTTGCACAAATTTGACAACGCGGCCGACGTTCGCCCCGACGATGTTGTACGCCAGGAAGATGTCCTTCACTCCCGCCTGGGCCAGCATTTCGGCCTCGGCAAGCGTCGCGCATTTGTGCTTCGTGATTCCGGCCGCGAGCTCCAGCTCAATCACTTCCCGCATCTTGTGCGTCTTGCAATGGGGCCGCAGCCGGGAAGCGGTGCTGGCAATCCGCACCATCTCGGCCAGATTCGCATCGAGAATCTCGCGGAAGATGACAAAAGCGGGAGTGACGATTTCGCGGGTATCGGCGATGGCGTAGCGGTCCATAATGCTTTTTCCAAAACTAAAAACTATTTCTTATTGGTCTTGGTCTTGAGCCATTCAATTGCTTCGGGAATTCCTTGCTTGATCATCGAATCGTAATGGCCTCCGGATAGAACAGTAATACTCTTGACTTCTTTACCAGCTTGTCGCAAACGCTCCGCAAAGTCCCCCGTTTCGAGCACAGAAACATTCGTGTCATCCATCGCATGGAACAGAAACACCGGGCAATTCAGCCGGCTTTCATGCGTATTGGGCGAGCTTTGCACGACGAAGTCGGCAATTCCCTCATGGGAGAAAGAGAGCGCCCGAGCCTCGGTGATGAAGGCCGGAACATCCGTGCAAGGAGCAAACGCAATGCACCCCGCCAGCCGCGGCTCATGCTCGGCGAAGAGGAGGGACATCGTCCCTGCGGAACTGTGGCCGGCGGAATAGATTTGCTTGGGATTCACCTCGGGAACTTTGGCCAGGACATATTCCAGGGCATTGCGCGCGTTGACGAGGCCGGCTCGTGACTTTCGGAAGGCGTCGTAAGCCCGAGGACTCATATCGTTGTCACCGGGGCCATCGAGTTCGTAAGCGACCACCGCGAAGCCGGCCTTCACGTAGGGGATGTGTTCGTCCACATCTCCGTCTCCGAGACTCATCCCTTCCAGCATGGTGCTTCCCGCTCCGCAAATCAGAATGCACGGGAGCGAGCCGGGAGCATGCTGACCCTCCGGCAAATAAATCCACAAAATTCCGCCGTGCCCCGGAGTGGCATAGTAGCCTCCACGAGCGCCGAACGAGATTTCCTCTCGGGTGACGCCCGGCTCCAGACTCTGGCGATTTTGTCCGCGATCCGGAAAAGCGGGGAGCGGAACAGTGATAACCTCAAATGGTTGACTTGCCTGAGGCGACGCTTTTGGCGGGCTCCCCAGCCAGGCAATTCCCCCGCAACAGGCAAGCACCAGCAAAATGGCCCCGCCACCGAAAATACCCAGGATGATCAGCAGCCAGTTGGGGCCGCTTTTTTTGGGAGGTGGCGGACCATAGGCACCGTAATTGGCGGGAGGGCCGAAGCTCCCCTGGCCGTAGTTTCCTGGGGGGAAATTTCCCTGCCCACCGAAATTCCCCGATCCGTAATTTGGCTGCTGAAAGGGATTGCTCATAACGCAATATCATTCCATGCGCTCGAGCACCGTGGCAATCCCCTGTCCCATGCCGATGCACATCGTCGCCAGGCCATAGCGGGCTTGGCGATCTCGCAGGGCGTGAACGAGCGTCGTGGTGATTCTGGCTCCGCTGGCCCCAAGCGGATGGCCGATGGCGATTGCGCCGCCTCGGACGTTGACTTTGGTCTCGTCGAGGCCGAGCATCCGGATGCAGGCCAACGCTTGGGAAGCGAAGGCTTCGTTCAGTTCGATGAGGTCGATCTCCTTGAGCTTAAGCCCAGCCCTGGCCAGAACCTTGTGGACGGCCGGCACCGGTCCCGTTCCCATCACGCAGGGCTCCACGCCGGCCACCGCGGTGGCGACGATCCGGGCGAGCGGCTTGAGTCCGAGTTGTTTGGCTTTCTCTGCCGACATCACGAGGAGCGCAGCCGCCCCATCGTTGAGGGGCGAACTGTTGCCGGCGGTCACAGTGCCGTACTTGGGCATGAAAGCGGGTTCGAGTGCCGCGAGAGCTTCCAGCGAGGTATCCGCCCGCACACACTGGTCGCTGGTGACCAGGATGCGATTGCCATCTTCGTCGCGGCCGTAGACGGGAACGATTTCTTTCGCGAACTCCCCCCTGGCCTGAGCGGCAGAGGCGTTCTGGTGACTGCGGAAAGCGAAAGCGTCCTGATCCTCGCGGGTAATTCCTTGCGTCTGGGCCAGGAACTCCGCGGTGACGCCCATCAAGAGCGCCCCCTTGCTCGTCCGCTGAAAGAGCTTGGGATTCAAGTCCAAATTGAAGTCCATCGGCAGATGCTGCATGTGCTCCAGGCCGCCGACAATCTGCACGTCCTCATATCCAGCCGCAATCGAGTGGGCCGCTTGATGGAGGGCCTGCAAGCTGCTGCCGCACAGCCGATTGACGGTAGCCGCACCCGTGGTGACGGGGAGTCCGGCCATCAATGCGACACCTCGGGCGACGTTCAGACCCTGTTCCCCTGTCTGCTGAGTGTTCCCCAGCAGCACGTCTTCGATTTCCGCCGGATCGATGCCCGTCCGCTCCACGAGGGCCTTCACGCAAGCCACCGCCAGATCGTCGCTCCGGACGTCCCGGAAATAGCCCTTTTCTTTGTGGGCCCGTCCGATGGGAGTTCGCACAGCGTCAATGATGACGGCAGTATTCATGGGTTTCTCGGTCGCGCTAAGGAATTCTCATTTCGCCGCGTAGAATTTCTTCCCCGATTTGGCCATTTCGACGAGGAGCGTCGGAGCGTGAAACCTCTCTCCCAGTCCCTCCAAGGGCTTGAGCATTTCCACGATTTTCGCCGCACCCAGGGTATCGGCCCAGAAGAGCAAGCCTCCCTTGAACGGTGGAAAACCGAGGCCAAAAATGAGTCCCAAGTCAACATCGCGCACATCCCGCACAATCTTCTCTTGCAGCACGCGAGTGGCTTCCAAGAGCATGGGCAAGAACAGGCGATGAATGAGTTGCTCGGTGGTGAATTTGGATCCATTCTTGACATACGAATGTGCCAAGGCTTCCGATTCCGGGTCGATCTGGGCCTTCTTTTTCTTGTTCAAATACGAATAGAATCCACTGCCGGTCTTTTGGCCCAGGCGGCCGGCCTTGACCATGGCCGGGAGAATGGGAGAGAGCATGACCCGGTCGGGATGAGCCTCCCACATGACGCGACCCGCGAAGAGCGCCGTATCCAGCCCCACCAGATCGTAAAGTGCAATCGGCCCCAGCGGCATGCCGAAGGTGGTGCTGGCCCGGTCAACGTCCTTCATGCTGGCGCCTTCGCCGAGAAGCTGCAACGCCTCGTTCATGTAAGGAAACAACAGGCGGTTCACCAGGAAGCCCGGGCAGTCGTTGATCACAATCGGCAACTTGCCGAGACGTTTGGCATAGGCGACGGCTGTCGCAATGGTCTCGTCGCTCGTCGCCTTGCCGCGAATCACCTCCACCAACTTCATTCGCCGCACCGGATTGAAAAAGTGCAGACCGCAGAATTGTTCGGGCCGGGTCAACCCTTCGGCCAGTGTGGTGATCGGAATCGTGGACGTGTTGGACGCCAGGATTGCCTGCGGACGAAGCTGCGGTTCCAGGCGAGCATAGAGCTCTTTCTTGACAGCGGCACTTTCGACAATCGCCTCCACGACGAGGTCGCAAGTCACAATCTCCGCTTCGCTGTGGCTGACCGTGAGCAGCGGACCCAGGCGGAGCGCCCGTTGCGCGTCTGGCCCTTTCAGTTTTCGCTCGAAGGAAGCCTCCTCGAGCACGCCGCGAGCTCCCAGAGTAAGTGCATCCTCCGAAGCGTCCGCCAGGGCGACATGTGTTTCCGTCTTGAGATTGGCGGCAGCGATCCCTTGCCCCATGATACCCGCGCCGACCACTCCGACCGACTTGATGGCCAGCGGCGCAACGTCTTTCCGTTCCAGACCCGTTTCCCGCTTGTTCCGATCCGTCAGAAAGAAAACATTAATAAGTGCCGCATTGACGGGAGTTCCGAACAGCGCCGCCATTCCGTCGGCTTCGCGGGAAAGCGCCGCATCCGCATCCAGGCCGCAGGTTTCCAGAATCAGTTCCAGAGCCGCGCTGGGTGCGGGGTAGTTCCCCTTGGTTTCCTGCTGGATGACAGCATTGGCTGTGGCCCCCAGAAAGCCAAGCTCCGTGGGCTCGGTTGCGATGGGGCCGCTCCAGCATTCGCGGTCCTGCAAATAGTTGCCCGTCGCCTGTTCATCGCGAATCAGCCGAATCGCTGCCAAGAGCAAATGCTCCGGAGGGACGCGGTCGCTGGCCAGCCCCATTTGCACCGCCGCCTTGGAATCGATTGCCTCGCCACTAGTGATCATTTCGAGGGCATTGGCCAGTCCCACAATCCGCGGTGCGCGAACTGTTCCGCCCCACCCCGGATAAAGCCCCAGCTTTACCTCGGGAAAGCCAATCTCGGTTTTTGGATTCGTGGTGACAATTCGTCGATCACACCAACAGGCGAGTTCCGCTCCGCCGCCAACGCAGATGCCGTCGATCGCGGCAATCGTCACAAAGGGAGCTTTGGACAACATTCCAAACAGGGCCTGTCCCGTCTGGCACAGGGCGACCACCTGGTCTTTCGGGGCATTTAGTTGCTCCACGAACTCACGCAGGTCCGCTCCGGCGATGAACGTTCCCGGTTTGCCAGACTTGATGATGAGGCCCGCCACATCCTTGCGCTTGACCAGGGCTGTCAGGTGTTCGCGGAGTTCCGCCAGGACGGAGCGCGACAGCACGTTGGCCCCTTTCCCTGGAAGGTCAATCGTCAACAGGGCGATATCCTGCTCAGGCCACGAAAGGGTGAAGGCTCCTTCGGCAGCAAGGAGGGAAGAAATCCCAGTAGCGCCCGGCTTCATGCGTTGGCTCCAGTCCAAGTGAATCAATACCAAATGCTAATCCTGCCAAGGCGCGGGGGAAAGGGCCGCGCTGCCAACACTCTCGCCCCGGCGTACCGTTGACAGCGCGATAACCAACGACGATTCTTCATGCTGAGGACCGACTCGTCTCCCTATCGGACAATATCTCATGTTTGTCATTCGTCCCCCCAGGCAGCCATTGTTGATCCTGGCCTGTTTGCTAGCTCCCCTGGCCTGCTTGCCCGTCGGAGGAGGCGGCCACGCTCGGGCCGAGCCGCCGAAGGAACAAGAAGCGGCGAAGGAAACTATCAAGCTCGCCGTCGACTTCGGAGATGGGGTGCAAAAGCAATTCACCGCCCTGCCGTGGACCAAGGAGATGACCGTTCTGGCGGCTCTGGAAGCAGCGGCCAAACATCCCCGCGGCATCAAGATTACGCATCAGGGAAAGGGTGAAACCTTGTTGGTTACGGCCATTGATGAACTAAAGAACGAAGGTCGCGGCCGGAATTGGCTGTACGAGATCAACGGAAAACTGGGAGACCGTAGCTGCGCCGTGATGCCGATCAAGGGCGGCGACTCCGTCTTGTGGCGTTTTGGGAAGTACCAGTAGACTTATCTGGGTTCCAACTGTGGACCCCAATATCGGCTCTTTGAGCTAGACTAGACCAAATGTCAGCACGCAGTCCGCGTGCAATGATGAATGATGCGGAGACCATGCTGTGAAGAGTGATACAGGCGTTCGAGTGATGATCTTTGGCGGGCTGGTTGCGGCTGGGGCCATGTCGCGGATTTTCTTTCACGATCTGCCGAACTTCGCGCCGATCGCCGCGATGGCCTTGTTTTCCGGCTACTTTTTCCGCTCGGCAAAAGTTGCCGTGCTGGTGCCGCTGCTGGCAATGTCCCTGAGCGACCTTGTGATCGGCGGGTATGATTGGCAGGTCATGGCCGTAGTCTACTGTTCTCTAGCACTGCCTGTGGCCTGCCGTGGATTGCTGCGAAAATACCTGGCCATCGAGCGCGGATCGGTTGCTTCGACAGCAATTGGGCTGGGTGGACTGCTCACCTGCAGCCTGGCATCGAGCCTGTTCTTCTTTTTGGCCACGAACTTCGCCTGCTGGTCGTTCGGCAGCATGTATGAACAGAACTGGCAGGGACTGGTTCTTTGTTACCAGCAGGGACTCCCCTTCTTTCGCCACACCTTGACCGGTGATCTCTTCTTTGGAGCTGTCCTATTTGGCTCCTATGCCGCAGCCGTCAACGTCGGCTGGGCCAAGAGCATGACAATAGCGGCTGCGACATCTGGAAGCTAACCGCCTGCGAATCCACAACGCCAATTGAACACACGCGGCGGTCGAAATAGAGACTGCTGCAGACACCCAACCTTGCCGCTGCTATTTGCCGGCCGGAGCCGCTGGTCCCTTTCCGGCAGGCGGAGGCTCGGCAGCCTTGCCGCCATCCGCAGGAGCGGCACCACCTTTTCCAGCTTCCGGCGGAACACCCTTGCCCGGATCGGCGCCACCTTTGGCCGGCTCCGCGGGACCCTTGGCGGCCGGAGCAGCAGGAATCTCCTCCATCGGCTCTTCGGAAGCGGGCTTGGCCGCCATGGGGACTTCCTCGCCCGGTGCCGCTGGACCCTTTACCACACCCGGCACTGCGGCAACCGGCAAGGGCTTGGTCAGGTTCTCCAGCTTTTTCATTTCCTTTCGCAAACCCTTTTCATAGTCTTCCGCACTCTGATCCAATTCCTCCACGATTCGGATGATTTCTTCAACCTGTTTCGTGATGCCATCCAGAGTCGTCGAATCGGCCGGGGCCTTGGAATACGCCAAAAGTCCCTTGACGGTTGGATCCTTTTTCCGGCCTAAAGCCAACTGTACCGTGTATAACTCCGCCCGCAGCCGCCGTTTGGAGTAATCGATGCGATAGGCCTTCGGGTCAAACGCGCTCGCCTGACTGCCACCGGTGCCCGGCATCCCCTTGCCACCTTTCTTGCCTGACGCACCCGGCATTCCGGGCATACCCGGCATTCCGCCCGCGCCGCCCGGCATTGCTCCTCCTGGTGATGCTCCTCCTGGCATTGCACCTCCGGGCGAAGCTCCTCCTGGCATTGCACCTCCGGGCGAAGCTCCACCGGGCGAAGCTCCACCGGGCATGCCACCGGGCGCACCTCCAGGCATGCCGCCACCGAATCCTCCCGCAGCGCCGCCGCTAATCTTGAGGAGTCTCTCGTCGTATTTCTTCAGTCCTTCCAAACGCAACAGCTCGGAGTGGCAAGCGTACAGCGCTAGATACCCCAGTTTCTTTGCACTCGCTTGAATGGGAGGCAGAGCGGGAGCCTGGTAATCGACGTGAGCCATCACATCTGCCGCAGTGCAGCGAAGGGATATTGGCTCCGCGTCGTCGGTAATGATGTCGTCCAGGATCTTCGCAAATTCGGGTTCAACCTTCAGTGCATTCGCGTGGCCAAGGGCTTCCAGGGCTCGGCGACGGAGCCAGGTCTGCCCCTCGACAGAACGTCCCGCGGGGGGAATCTTCGTGCTTACGATGCTGGTCAACTCGGTGATGGCCTCCGTGCGCATCGCCGGCGGGATTTTCGCGGCCGCCGCCTGCTTGGAATTGTCCCATTCCAAATGGCGTGCCACGCCCAGCAATGCACCGACTCTTACGGCTTCATTGTTGCCGGGCTTCTTCAACTCCTCCATCAGCGTAGTGAGGGCTTTGATGTACGGCTCTGGCATCTGTTTGACGCCGGTCCCTCGGTTGGGCTCGGTCTCATTAAGGAGGCCGATAATTAAAATGGCATTGTAACGGACGGCCGGATGAAATTCGGGATTCTGTGCGATTTCGGAAAGCTTGGTATGGGTGAGATCCACCAGCCGGGCATGAGCAACCGAATTCTTTGCCGATAGTTCCAGGAAGTTCTTAACAAACCGGTCTCGTTGTTTCGGGAGATCGTTTAGATTTTTTTCCGTAGTTTGAGTCCATTGGGGAAACAAATACGAAGCGAAGTAACCGTCAAATATCGTCTCGTTTCCAGTTACCGAATCACCACGGATGATTCGCAAAACCAGTCCTTCAATTTCATTCTTTTTCTTGATGTCCGTTGAAAGAGTCTTGTTGGGCGGCAAAACCTTGAACCCCTCCGCCGGAGGCCCGCCCACCTCTGCGCCCCATACCAGAGAGGCGGTCACCAAAAGAGTTCCAATTCCTCCTGCCGTGGCGGCCCCGAGGCCGCGCACGAACATCTCACGCACTTGATCCGATACGAATGACATACCTGTTCCCTTTTTCGGAAATCCTCGGCCCCTGTGGATCCGATAGCTCTATCAATTCCGGCGTGAATTTGTGACGCTGAACGCGAACACATCGCGCGCAGCAACCACCTCTCCAGCCGAACGGCTACAATGATCCATCCCTCTCAGACTAGTCGTTACTGCCAGCCGGTGTCAACTATTTTCGCATCGGAATAGCCCCAACCAGGCTTCCGGCCGCCTATTATGACGCTCCTTTATGCCAGCCCGGTCTTCCTGGAGCACGACACGGGGGCTCATCCCGAGCGGGCTCTCCGTCTGGCCACGATTTCCCGCCATTTGGAGGCCGAAGGATTCCTGGCAAAGTGCAACCAGCCCTGCTGGAAGCCCGCCACTCCCGAGCAAATCGGCCGACTCCACCGGGAGACATGGTTTGACGAATTGCAGGCCTATGCCGAAGCAGGCGGTGGCCGGATTGAGGCGGACACGGTTGTCAGTGAACGGTCCTTCGACGCGGCCACGCTGGCAGCGGGGGCAGTTTGTGATGCGGTCGGCCGCATCGTGAAGGGAGAAGACCAGACTGCACTTTGCTTGGTTCGGCCGCCAGGGCATCATGCCGTTCCCAAGGGAGCGATGGGTTTTTGCCTGTTTAACAACATCGCGATTGGGGCCAAGGAAGCCATTGCCGCCCACAACCTCGACCGGGTACTCGTCGTCGACTGGGACGTCCACCACGGCAACGGGACTCAGGATATGTTTTGGACCGACGAGCAAGTCGGCTTCTTTTCCATTCATCGCTGGCCGTTTTATCCCGGCACCGGCGCTAACGACGAAACCGGCAGTGGCAGCGGCCTCGGCTACACTCGCAATTTGCCCGTTGAGTACGGAACCACACGCGACGACTATCTCGCCGTCTTTACGAAGGAACTGGAAGACTTCGCAGCCCGCGTCAAACCGCAACTCGTACTCCTTAGTGCCGGCTTTGACGCCCATCGCCAGGACCCCATCGGCTCGCTAAAACTCGAAACCGAGGACTTCGCCGAATTGACCCAGATCGTCCAGCAAATCGCTTCCCAGCATGCCGGCGGCAAACTCATCAGCGTCCTCGAAGGGGGCTACCATCCCGACCGGCTGGCGGAATCGGTGGGGTTGCATCTCCAAGGACTGTTGGAGGTTGAAACTCACTAGACCTAACCCTTAAACTCTACACTCTCCATTTTACACTCTGCACTCTCCCCGGAGTTACTCATGTCCTCCCGCCGCGATTTCCTCGCCACCTCTTCCACGCTCGCCGCTGCCGGTCTGCTTACGGCAATTCCTGAAACGACCAAAGGCTTCTATGCCAACGACACCATCCGCGTCGGCTGCATCGGCACCGGTGGACGTTGCCGCAAGCTGATGGAGTCGCTCCGGACGATACCGGGGGTGAAGATCACCGCACTTTGCGATGTCTGGGATTACTCGCTGGACCTCGCCAAGAAGCTGGCGGAGCCGGATGCATACACCACGAAGCAATTTGAAGAACTGCTCGCCAAAAAGGAAATCGACGCCGTTCTCATCGGCTCCCCCGATCACTGGCATGTGCCGCTGACGATCGCCGCCTGTGCCGCCGGCAAGGACGTCTATGTGGAGAAGCCGCTGACGCACGACATCTCCGAGGGGGCGGCAGTCATCAAGGCCCAGAACGACCACAAGCGAGTCGTGCAAGTTGGGATGCAACAGCGCTCGATGCCGCACATTCAGAAGGGGTACGAGATCGTCAAATCCGGTCAGCTTGGCAAGATTCACAAGGTCCATCTCACCTGGAACCGGAATTCCGACCGGGTCAAAAAGCCGAATCTGACCATCGACCCCAAGTCGGTCGATTGGAAACGCTGGCTTGGCAACGCCCCCGACCAGCCGTTTGAGCCTTACCGCCTGAGCGGAGGCAACTGGCGATGGTTCTGGGATTTCGGCGGTGGCATCTTCACCGACCTGATGGTCCACTTTTTGGATGTAGCTCATTGGTATCTCGACCTCGACCACCCCACCTCCGCGGTGAGCATTGGCGACCAGTTCACGTCCCAAGGAGTCTGGGAAACGCCGGATACCGTGCAAACGCTGATGCGCTACCCCGACCAGGAATCGCAGGTCTATTTTGAAGGAACCTTCGTCAGCGCCCGCAACGCGGCGATGGCGGAGTTTATGGGGACCGAGGCGACCCTCTACATCGACCGCGGCCGCTACGAAGTCATCCCTGAGCGCCGCAGCAAGTTGAAAGCCAGTGAACTCATTCTCGGCGATGGCCCGCGCGGAGCGGACTTCTACCTCCAGCCCGACGGCGAGCTCTTGCACCTCACCAACTGGATCGACTCCATCCGCACCCGCAAAAAGCCCCGCTGCCCCGCCGAAGCCGGCGTTAGCGCGGCGAGTGCGGCCCATCTGGCGAACCAGGCGCTCCGAAGCGGTCAAACTGCAAATTGGAAAGACAAGTCCTAACCCATGTTCTTCCGCTCTGCGTCTCTGCGGTGAAACCCACCTCCTATTCGTAGTCCCATTTCAGAATCCACGGATCGTTCGTCCGTTTCTGAAACGCTTTGATCTTCCCCTTGAGTTCCTCCAGGAGTTTTGCCTGCGCCGGGTCGGTTGCCAGGTTCTTCACTTCATCGGGATCATTGACCAGATCGTAAAGCTCAAATTGCGGCCGGTGGATGTAGGCTTTGACGGTGCGTTTCCCGTATGTAGTCTCGGGACCGTGCTGATAGACGTCTTGCCACGTCGAGGCTTCCCACAAATCGCTGGCGAACGGGAAAGGCAGAGGATGGGCGATGTTCCAGATGAGCTTGTGCTTCCGAGTCCGAACGACCTTCATCGGATAGTACATCGTGATCTCGTGAAACGTATGGGACGCATAGACCTCGTCAAACCCTTTCGCAAGGGTATCGCGAAGCGCGGGCAAAAACGACCGCCCCTGCAAACCCTGTCCAACCGCTCGCGGTTTCGCGATCTTCTCCACAACCCCCGCAAACTCCAAAATCGTCGGCGTCAAATCCGCATGACAAACCATCGCGTCACAAACTGTCCCCTGTCTCCTGTCCCCGTTTTCTTGACCCCTGACTCCTGACCCCTGTCCCCTGACCACCATCGGCACCTTCATCCCCGGCTCATACAAATTCGTCTTCGCCCCCGGAAAGGCTATCCCATGATCCGAAGTGAAGATGAGCAGCGTGTCGTCGTAATGCCCGCTCTCCTTCAGAATCTGCACCAGTCGCCCCAACCCCTGATCGATCCGTGACACCGACTGATAGTACTGGGTTAACTCTTCGCGGCAGGCCTTCGTATCGGGCAAGAATGGCGGCACGATCACATCCTCCGGCTCGTATTTGACCTCGGAAATGCCCGGATATCCTTGCGGCCTGTTGCCAAACGGATCCGCCTTTCTCTCCTTCTCTCCACTCTCTCCATCTTTCCCGTCTCCACCGCCACTCCGATGCGGGTCCGCCGTGCAGAAGTACAAGAAGAAGGGTTTGTCGCTCTTGGCCGCAATCAACTCGCGGCAGTTCTCCGCCATCTCTACCGGGCTGCGGGCGTTGCCAGGCAAAGCTCGGCTGAATTTATAGACCTCCTCCGGCCCGACGTGCAGTTTTCCAATCCGGGCCGTCCGATAACCCGCCTCGGTCAGCAGCACCGGCAAGGACTTGATGGTGTCCAAGGTACGGAAGTGGTGGTAGCTATGCTCGTGCCCGTACTGGGCATTCGCATGGTTATACATCCCCGTCAGAATCACGCTCCGGCTGGCGCTGCACGAGGCCGTCGTGCAGAAGGCGCTCGTCATGCGGATGCCGTCCTTCGCCAAAGCATCCAGGTTCGGCGTCTTGATCACGCTGTTCCCATAGCACCCCGCATCCGGCCCCATGTCATCGGTGAGAAAGAGGATGACGTTCCGCTCGGCAGTGAAGGCATGCGAATTCAACAAGAAAATGGCCATCAGAATGGATGTTCGAAACATAAATCTCCTCACTCTAATGGTTTTGTCGGAGACGCCTTGAAAGTTGGCGAAAACGGCCCAAATTGGCAATTCGGCAATTGCTTTTTGAGCATGGCCATTCCTTCAGGAGTAATGCGACTCTGTTCGACTCTCACCACCTTAAGTTGCGGGTACCTAGCGAGGAACATAAGCCCTTCGTCAGTTACCGATGTCCCAAGAATAGAGATCGCGATGACCTTGGGTCCCAGTTGCAGGGTCTTGATTCCCGCGTCGGTGACGAGAGTTTGCTCCAGGTCCAATGATTCCAACTCGGGCAGATCTGCAAAGTAATGAACGTCTTCATCCTTGACAGGATTTTTTCTAAGCCGGACGGAAGTCAGTCTGGGGAGCGAGGCGAGAGCGGCGACGCCTGGCCCATGAACTTCGGTATGCCTGACCTCAAGAGTCTCCAGGTCTGCAAGCTTCACCAGATGCTCAAGTCCTTCATCGGTAACCCCCGTCCCGCTCAGTCCCAAATATCTCAGCTGCGTCAGGCCTGACAAATTCTTGAGACCCTCGTCAGTGAGACGTGACTCGCTTAGGTCGAGTGCCCGAAGTTCGGTCAGTCCACTCAAGTAATGAGCTCCTTCGTCGGTGATACGGGTGTTCCTCAGCCCCAACGTTTGCAATCTCCTATGTCTCGCGATGAGGGGCATCGATTTGTCCGTAATGCCGCTATCGTCCAGAATGAGACTCCGCAATTCTTTCAGTGAATCGAGAGAAGTGATTCCTCGATCGTCCATGTGCGATGGGTGTTTGTAGCCCATCCACAGATGTAGCTGTTTCAACTCGGTCAGTGTTCCGATGACCGCCAGATCCTCATTCGAGGGAGCTACGAACATAAGAGTCAAAGACTTTATGGACGTATTACCCCGAAAACGAGCCAGCCCGGCTGGATCGAACCACGATTCATTGACGTCGAGTTTGCGAAGCTCTGGTAAGCTAGTCGCAAGACGCCAGAACTCTTCCCGGTCACGCTCAGAGAGCGGTGGACGTCCGAACGCCTGTAAACCCTGGACGGAGGACACAAAGTCCTCTCCATACCAATTCACAAGCGTCCGCTTCCACCACGCTCGGTTCTCTCTAACAAACCAAACTGTCCCTCGCTCGTCGATGTTGAAACTGCCTTCGTACTCAACAGTAACTCCAAAGGACCGTAAGGTAGTTACCTTAGCGCTTTGCTCACGGGCACGATGGATCAAACGACCCAAGGAGCCGAGCCCCACGCCGACCAGCAGCATGAAGATCGCCAAGGTCCGCAGGCTGAACTGAAGCCGCCAGCGGCGGCAAGGAATTGTCGGAGCGGGCGGCTGGGGAGACAGAGCGACGGTGGTTTCAGCGGCGCTCATGGGTGGTCCTCAACAGGCGGTTAGCCCTGTTCTTACTTCACAATCAAACTCTGCAGCAGTTCCTTGAACGCCTTCTCATTCTCGGCAATCGTCGCCTTGGGGCCGTAGAACTTGACGAAGTAGTTGCCGGCTTCCTTGGTTTCGATGATGGCGGCGAGCATGCGGAAGTCCTCGCGGTTGACGGTCTTGCCGCCGGCGAAGGGGCCGGCTGGGGAGTCTTTGTAAATGCCGGAGATATCCACGACGTGCACGTTATTTCCGCCGATGGTTTTCTTCTCGACCTTGGCCTTGTCCTTCGTGTCGCTGCCGTCGGGCTGCAGGAACTGGCCGTACCAGCGGTCGATGTTGGCCTTGATGTCTCCGCCTGCCCCCATGATCGTCAGGCGGCCGGCGATTTCATCCCCCTTGGCAGCCGGTGCTTCGAACTCGACCTCGATGATGTTGCTCTTGGGGGTCTTCTTCTTCCAAGCACCGGTGGCTTTGAAGGCGAGCTTGCCGTCGGCGACGGTGAAGGAGGTGGGTTCCTTTTTCTCTTCCTTCTTCACTTCTTCCTTCTTGTCCTCGGCAATGGCCGAGAGTGTAAGTCCGAGAAGGGCGGCGATCGACAGAGTGGCAAATAGCTTGGACATGGGAATCTCTCTGGAAGTTAGGGTGTAAGTGGTTACTGGATTGTAAGTTGGGCCGCTCCCTTTGTGAATCAGCAGGGAGCATCGGCACGTTGATAGCAATTGCTTGCGGCTCTCAACGCTCGAAATCGATCTAGGAGATTCTCTGGCTCGGGGGTTAATCTAAGTGCCCCGCGCAACCTCGGAGAGGGTTGCTGACATCCTACCGAAAGGACTCTGACGATGACGACCACCGATTCAAAACAAAGCACCGCCGCGCAACCCATGGAACAGCGGCTCGATGCCATAGACCGAGCCTTGCTCGGAATTCTTCCTCGCAGAGAACGATTGGCGATCGTCACGCAGGTGGAAACCCGAGTGCGGGAACTGACCGATGGAAACACGGCAGCGGAATCCATCGCAGCGTCCGCTATGGAACCCGAAGTGATTTCCGACGCAGTCATCCGTCGAACGACTGCGGCTGTGCCAAAACGGCGGTCGCGGTTGGCGCTGTCGTCCGGCATTTTGGGAATCATCGCACTGGCCATGTTATTCGCCATGCCGATCACCTATTTCTTGGTTGCCTTCATTGGAGAGGGCCTTGGCGAATTCATCAGTATTGGGCTGCTGAGTATTCATGTTCTCACGGTGGCAATTGGCGGCCTGGTGGCCTTGATCGTGGGGATTGCTGGGCTCATTAGCCTATCTCGCCGCAAAGGCCGATTGGTGGGACATGGCTGGGCGATCACGGGCCTCTGCACGGCTCCACTTCCCACTCTCGTCGGAGGGCTGATGGTGCTCGTCACGGGGTTGTCGCTGTTCGCAGTTCAAACGGGTGCGGTCGACTTCAGTGCCCCGAACAACGTAGTCCCTTCCACGACGTCTTACGCCAGCCCGGCAGCGAACTGTGCGCCCGCCTCGTCGATGCCGGAACCAATATCGGCGACCTATTCCTCAGGCGCGGCAGCATGTGCTCCTGCCCCGTCAATGCCGGCACCGAACTTTCCCATGCCCTTGTCCGTGAGCGCCGCCCCCTCGTTCTGTCCTTCAGGAGAAGTTTGTTCGCCATCGGTTCGTGCAGCTCATTCGGACGATGAGTGGGGTTTGCCGAATGCCCAGCCAACTCGAGTAGCCCCAGTGGCACCAGCCGCTTCCGCGGGTTCCTACGGTCCGGCGCCATTGCCTCCATCGAACTTTTCCGCACCATCACCCTATCCGTCGTACGAACCAACGCCGCTTCCCCCCGCACCCAGCATTCCGCCGTCCAAAGCGTCGCCTCCGAGCTCCAATTTCCCCAGTGCTCCGTCCAACTCCTTCGATCCTCCCAGCGATGATGAAGTTCTGCGAGCTTTGGACAAGGCCAAGCCCACCCAAGGCGGCTTCCTGCACAGCGTCGAACGCAAAAACATTCGCATCGTGAAGGAGAAAGTCTCCGACTCGGTCGATCCGCTTCGCGTCGCGCCGCTCCTCGGACCTGTTCAACTCCATCACGCTCAATACAAGTGCACCGTTTACTCCACCGAGATCACCCGCGTCGGCTCGCCGGCATTGACCACGGTGAACGAGAATCAGCAGGACGTCGTTTACATCGACCGTAACCACCTCCGACTGGCAGCGAACGCCGTCTCTAGCGGCGCAGCGAAGTACTAAGCGATATTGTCCTCCTTAATCTCCGTCAGCGGCCCGACCGCGACGGTAGTGTTTTGGGTAAGCGGATATTTCCTCAGCACGGCGGCGATGTCCTCCAGCGTCACTTTGCGATAGGCTTCGACCCCCTCGCGAATCGTTTTGTATTGCCGCCGCTGCACCCAGCCGTTGCCGACCGAGAACATGCGGCTGGAGGGGCGTTCGGCGGAGAGGACAATCTGGGCACAGGTTTTGTTCTTGGCCTGATTCAATTCTTCTTCGGTCACGCCGTTTTCCTGGGCATCCTCCAGCATCTCGCGGATGAGCGCCAGATTGCCGGGTGCTTCGTCGGGTTCGCAGGCGAGGCCCGTCATATAGATGCCGGAACCTTGGTACTCCGAAACGCCGATCGAAGCCGACTCCGCCAGGCCAGTATCGATCAGTTCCCAAAAGAAACGGCTGCCGGTGTCGTCGCCCAGGATCGTCGCCAGCAGGCGGGCGGCGTAGCGGTCTTCGTCTTCGGCACACGGGCCGGCGGCGATTTGAATCACGTACTCCTGCACCGCCAGCGGCTTGTGCAGCACCACAAAGCCGGGATTGGGCATGGCCCGCGGAGCGACGCGCGCCGCCTCGAACGGTTTCCACGAGCCGCAGTTTTTCTCAACCTCTTCAATCAGCCGGGCAAAGTTCACATTACCCGCCGCGGCCAGCACGATGTTCCGCGGACTGTAGCGGCGCTCAAAATACTCCAGCATCTGCTCCCGCTTCAAATCGCCAACGCTCTTCGCCGTCCCCAGCACGCTCCGCCCCAGCGGGTGCGGCCCAAAATGAGCCGCCATGCATTTTTCATGAGCTCCATACGGCGGCTGGTCGTCGTACTTGGCGATCTCCTCCAGAATGACCTGCTTCTCGGTGTCAAAATCCTCCTTCCGCAGCGATGGCCGCATGATGTCCGCCAGCAGCTCGACAATCTTCGGCTGGTCCTCCGGCAGCGTGGTGGCGTAATAAACCGTCTGCTCCTCGCTGGTGAAGGCGTTGCTACTGGAGCTCAGCTCGTCCAGCTCCCGGTTCACATCAGCCGCACTCCGGCTGGGAGTCCCCTTGAAGACCATGTGCTCCAGGAAATGGCTCACGCCGGAGACGGCGTCCCACTCATCGCGGGCACCCGTCTTCACAAAGAACGCATACGAAGCCGAGTACGCCTGCGGATTCACCTCCGCGACGACTTCGAGGCCGTTACCGAGAGTCTGAGTCTGAAATTGCATAGGAGTTATTGAAAATTGAACTGGTGGCTGTTGTGTAAATTGCAGCTGATCGCTTTCGGGGATTTATTCTACCGCTCGCCGTCCCAGGAACGACCCGGCTTTTATGGCCAGGCCAATACCGATGCCTGTTGCTCCGATTGGCCTCCGACTGGCACGGTAGATACAGGTTTTTGAGTTTCTGTTTTGCGCCGGTGACCGGCGCTAACTACTTGCTGCTCCTGGTTTTATGGTGATACATGTGGGTCAAGGCGTGTCTTTTGTGATACACAACTCGGTAGGTACAACTGCGTAAGTCGTTGATTTCGTTGACTTTCCGTCCACGACCGGCCATGAATCCCACGCTCCGGTTGCCCCCTTGATAAGCCCTTTCTTGATTCGCTTTTGCACCTGCCACCCGCCACAACTCCTTGCTGCCTCGCGGTTTGCAAACTTGCGTCCTCTCACCAGCTCTCCAGAGCGATAAGCGGGTGATAAGCGGGTGATAAACTCTCGTCTCATACCAGCCTTCTATGTAGGCGTAGGTGTCGGGACAGTGTTTCCAACACCTTCCGCTGCGCAAGGCTCCGCCCCGAACCTGTTATTATACAAAAGGCCACGTTCCGCCTAAGTGTCCAGTTCAATTTCGCCCAAAACTCTTGATGCTTCTCGCCCGTCCTATCTCCAAGTGGTGCCGAAAAGTCGCATAGAATTCAGCCATGAAAGAAACTCCTGCTCCATCTCCCTCGCCTCATCGTCGCCGCTGGGGCAGCTTCAGCCTGCGGACGATGTTCGTGCTGATGACCGTTTTCTGCTGCTGGCTCGGGTGGGAGATGAGCGTGGTGCGGACGCGGCAAGCTGTGCTGCGTGAGCTAAAGCAGAGCGGGATGTATCAGGTGACTCTGGCCTCGGACTGGCAGAAGTCGTCTCCTGCCGCAGGCAAACGCGGACAATCGGCTGCGACCATTCCAACTGTGCGAGTCTGGCTGGGGGACCAGGCGGTTCAGACGATTTGGTATCCCTCGCATTTCATGAATGAGTCGCAGCCCGAAGTTCGGCGATTGGCGAGAGTATTCCCAGAAGCAACATTGATTCATTCACCTCCCGACCAAATGCGCATGGAACCCTGCCACCCCGGCTGCTTTCCCCGCGGCACCTTGGTGGAAACCCCCAGCGGCCCGCGAGCCGTAGACGGCATTGAAGCGGGTGAATCGATCCTCGCATTCCTGCCGAGCGGCGAATCCCAAGTCATCGACGTTCAGACCGTCTTTGTCACCGACAACCGCATCTGGAAAGTGGAAACCGACGCCGGCTCCCTCTTCACCACCCAAACGCAGCCCCTCTGCGTGGCGGACGGCACCACCGTCCAAGCCGGCAAGCTCCAGCCGGGGGACCTGATTCTCCGCCGTCAGGGAGAAGAAATTGTGGCCGTGCGAGTCGTTTCCGTGACCTCCACCGACCGGGTCGAAAAAGTCTTCAATTTGATCCTCGGCAATTCCGAGATTTTCGTCGCCAACGGCTTCCTGGCCCGCAGTAAGCCGCCGAAGAGCGGGCAGAAGTCGACGGGGGAAATCGCGGCTGGTGAGAAATGATGGCAGAGAGAAGTAGACCGCGAAAACTCCTCACGCTCCCATCGCTATGTTGCCAGACAGAACGACCAAGTTCACCGGGCGGCGGCGAACGACATTGATTTCAGAAACGACGACGCCCGCCGCTCCGTGTGCAACGGCTTGTTAGCGGCCTTTGAAGGTGAAGACATGAGCGTCAAGGCGATGCAGTACGGTAAACGAATCGGGAGCAATACGGCGCAACAGACCTTCATGAGCTGCATCAAAGGCTTCCACTTCATTCGTTGACAGTGTCGCGCCAATTCCGCGACAAGCGCGAATGCGACCGCGCCAACTTTCGCGAGTGAAGGGAATTAGTTCATCATAGTAGAACATGGCAGTGACATCAAAGGTCGAGGATGCCCAATTTGGGCACGGTGGAATGACGCCTGCCCAATCAGCGCCGCTCCACTCAGGATTGAAGTCCAGAACAAGCTGTTCGCTCATTCTGGCAATCTCATCCTGCCGCGGAAGCCAACAGAAATGTGAGGTCACTAACAAGCCGCCGGGCCTGAGGACGCGGCGAAGTTCCTGAATCACCTTTTCCTTGTCGAAATAAAGCCAGCATTGGTTTGCGGTCACGATGTCAAATGTCGGCTTCATCCAAGGCAATGATTCCGCCGGATGAATGGAGAAGTCAACGGCTAGCCCTTCATCGGTGGCAAGTTGTTTCGCCATCACAATTTGCTCAGCGGCTACGTCAATGCCACGCACCACAGCTCCTTGCTTGGCGAATTGTCGTGCCATGACGCCAGTGCCGGTTCCAAGATCGAGAATGACCTGACTTTTAAGTCCGATTCCCAGCGCTGCGAGTCGCGCGAAGAAACTAGGCGGCGGTCCGGGACGATGGACGGAATAGTCTCCAGTCGTCTTGCCCCAGTCAATCAGTTGGTCGCCATCTTGTGATCCCAATCCGAGCATATTTCTTGCAAACCAGAAAAAGTTGTCTTGTCCGGGCCGCTAACGCACAAGCTCAGCCCACGGCCGTCCGCGAAAGCAGGCTCCCAACCGACAACAGTATTGTCCATCGTGGGCGTCGTCGGTCAACTGCAGCCGTTGGTTAGCCCGCGGCCTCACCGCCACGAGGGCCGTAGAAGAACACCCACACCGCGAAGTCCGAGGAGAACTCCTCGAAGCGATGGACCTGGCCCGCCGCTACGAAGATGAACGTCCCCGGCTCGACTGTGCGCCGGCCGGAACCGTCGAAGAATAGCCCCGTGCCGCGTGCCACGATGTAAATCTCGTCGCGTTCGTGCGACTGTTGCGGGTCATGGCCGTGCGGTATGTACAGCTCCGCCGCCAGTGTACCGTGGGCAAAGATCGGCACTGCCAGATTGCCGGGAGGTGGCGGGCCTTTCTCCAGCGCTTCGGCGAGATCGACTTGTGCAACTGTTGCGGGGAGATTCCTCATGAGCATATTCCACGTGACATGCGGGCTAACGACCCAAGCTCAGCGACGGCGGCCACGAGACGCGCCGATTGCAACCGCGACGCCCCGCCGCCGTTCGCTGCAGCGCATGGTTAGGCGGCATGGCTTTCATGTGGATATCTCATCGACAAGAAAAAGGCGAACAATGGGTGTGACGGCGCGTGCCTTGTGGGCGTGGGATGCTCCTAGTGGAATCGAAAGGGCCGAGCCTTCCGGAAAGCGCACAACGTGGCCTGAAAAGTCGATGTCCAAGTCTCCAGACAGCACAAGGCCGACATGAGCCTTTTCGCACCAATCGGCCTCGACAAACTCTTGGGAGAACTCGACGAGTCGTATCCGTCGTGAACCATCGTGGAAAACTTTGCAGCGCATCCCCGGCTGCGGCGACTGCCACTCAATCTTGTCGAAAATGATGGGGAGTGTGTTCACAGAAAACGTGTAATGCCGCCGAACGCCACGGATCACGGGGACCGAGGAGTAAATTGTGAGTTCAGAACCGACAGCGCCGAGGTCTCCCGTGCATCCGATAGTTCGTCGCGATGTTCGCGACTTGGCAGGATCGGAACTCCAACGACCATTGTGTCAGAAACCAAGGATCGCGAACAGAACCACAGGAATCAGAACGCCAAATCCGGTTGCAATCAGCCCACGACAAAAGCGCCGCTTCCCGTAGCACCACCCGGCAACCATCCATGCAGCGCCAAATCCAAGATAGAGCGAGCACCCAGCGACCATGCCATCGATTGCCGCATTCGCATGTTGCGTCGACAAAACAAGCATGTTCATGCCAACCGCAAACACGCCTAAGCCCAAGCCGAAGCTCGCGGCACCGATGACAAACGAAGCGGCGGCCGGAACAACGTGCCATCGGGTCACACGAGTATAGTCGCCTATCAGCGCTGGCGCGGAGTACGGATTGTCCCTGTCAGTTGTCATGCCTACCTCGGCGAACAATTGATTGTACCGCACTTCAGCGGCAGGCAATTACCGCAGTTTAGCGGCATAGTTGGCATGCGCCAATCGCGACGATACACGGTTTTACAGGTTTTCTCCCAGCTATGCCTCAATATCAGGATTGAGCTATGCCGCAGGTTTCTGGCACGGTCTCCCCGCCGCCGAAAAAACTCCTCGACCAACTGACTGACCAAATCCGGGTGCGGCATCTCTCCTTGAGCATGGCGGGGTGGCACTGGCAGATGAGCCGACGAAGAATATTGCGCCCAGAGTAAGCTTACCATCGGCTGGTCAGCCAGTGCCACCCGGCGGAGCGTTTCACTTTCCTTCCGGCGGTTGCCAGAGCTCAATGCGATTCCCCTCGGGATCCATGACCCAGCCGAACTTTCCGTACTCCGATTCTTCGACCTTGGCGTCGACGTCGCAGCCTTCCTCGCGGAGGAGTGCGAGCAGGGCGTGCAGGTCGGCGACCCGCAGGTTGATCATGAAGCTGGCCTGGCTGGGGGAGAAGTATTTGGTGTTTTCCGCGAAGGGGCTCCAGATGGTGGTTCCCGTCCCGGAGGGATTCTCGGGAGTGACCCATTGGAATGAGACGCCTCCCCAATCTTCGACATTCATCCCCAAGTGGGTCCGATACCACTCCCCCAGAGCTTTGGGGTCTTTGGACTTGAAAAATATTCCGCCGATGCCGGTGACACGTTTCATGGGAAAACTCTTTCAAGCTAAGATTAATTTCCTCGGGTCGCCGAACTAGCATAGCAGGCAGTTCGGCGGGTTTCAATTTTGGAGAGACCCGCAAGTGTTGGCAGGAGTTACTTAGGGCTCGCTTTCAATTTGGATTACCTAACGAGCAAATTCGATGCACAATCTCGTCGACTCGTCACAACCCGGTGCCGTCGATCGGGACCGGGCGATTCACCTTCTGACGCAGCGGGCCGTTTTGACCCGGTCCCTTTGCCAAGAGCTGCGCGATGCCGCGAGCGCGGATTTTAACGGACGACGCATTGGCGTGGCCCTGGGTCTGCTCCTTCGCTGGGTGAGCGAAAACATGCCGGAGTCTGTCCGCGTGGAGCCGCATCCCTCCGACGGCATTGACCAAATGGTGGTCCCCGAGATGTGCCAGGAATTGGTTCAGGAAATCCGCGACGGCGCGGCCGTGGGCGAAGCTCTGTTCATGCTGTATACGGCGGATACTCCGACTCAGGCCCAAGGAGACAAGGAAAGAATCACGAAGCACTTGGAAAGCTACTGGGCCAAGCACGCCGGCCCGGTGTACTCGCCGACGATCTACGAAGTCCTCTATCCCCCCCAGCCGAAACCGGCGTGAATCAATTTCATTCCCCTGCATTTACAATCGCCGCTAATCCTTCTCGACAACTCGGATAAAGCAGTTGCGGCTCTAGCTCGCGAAACAGCTTCGCGGGGCGGACGCGTTTGTCACTGCCAGCGCGGAGGAAGGCGGGAGAATTCAAATCGGGAGTGACGAACTGAGGTTCAGGTGCGGAGAGAAGGCGGGCGAGTTCGCGGTAGTAATCGCCGCGCTGCGCGGGGGAACCGTCGGAGACGCAGAACAGATTGGGGACGGCCGCATTTTGGTCGGCGAGAAGGACGATGCGGGCTGCGTCGTCCACATGAATCAAGTTCAGCCATCCTTCTGCCGGTGCATCAATCGGCCGGCCGGCTTGCAGATCGGCGGCGCGGGGAATGCGGCCGGGGCCGTAGATTCCCGCCAGGCGAAGGATAATGCCGCGGCTGTTGTGCGGATGAGTGCGCAGGACGTGCTCGGCGGCAAGGGAAGCTTTTCCTCCTTCGCGGGCCGGCTGGGGCAGCGTTTCTTCATCGACCCATTCGCCGCCCGCTGTGCCGTAAACTCCCGTCGAGCTGATGTAAATCCAGCGACACATTGGGGCCGCCGCGGAGTTTAAGGGTGCAGAGTCGAGAAGGTTGGCGAGGCCCCCGGCATAGAGTTGCTGGATAGGCTGCGGCGATTTTCGGTCGTACCCGACGGAGTAGAGAACGGTGGAGAAGCTGGCGGCAGGAAATAGATTCTCTCCCGCGGCGCGAAGGTTATTAATGTCGACAACCACGGCGGAAAAACCTTCGCTGACGAGCTTCGCCGCCTTGTCCGCCGACCGGGTCAGAACCCAC
Source organism: Pirellulaceae bacterium (assembly GCA_046153945.1). Lineage (GTDB taxonomy): Bacteria > Planctomycetota > Planctomycetia > Pirellulales > Pirellulaceae > SXOA01. Next base: position 47,173 of record JBJXFF010000172.1, on the reverse strand, counting down.
ACCTGCTCCCCCAAATCCCGCCACAGCCGAGCCACCCGCAGCCCCAAATACCCGCAGCCAACTATGAGTTTTGCCACGAGATTTGCCTGTAGGAGGAAGTGTCTTGCCAACTATCGCTTGTTCACGCCCACGCAAATCCGTGGGCGTGCCACCCCGGAAAACGTAACATCTCCGTAAGTTTTGCCACCCTGGGACGGCCCATTTGCGTATCATATTCTACGGAAAGCAAAAGGTTTGCCGCCTGCGGCTAGATTGCGGTTTGGACAGGCCCAAAAGGTCGATAAAATACCTTGCGGAACGGTCCCACAAAACAAGGCACAAATCTGAGGCATTTCCCCACTGAATCGGGTATGATTAAAGGGCTGTCCTGGCTGATCAAGGTTGAGAGGCCGAGCGGCACCACCCAGCACTCGGAGTAAAGCAATGCGAAGGACTGTCACAGTTCGGCGGTTTGGCTCCCTTCTTTTGATGGCGGCTCTCGCCTTGGGCGGGCTTCGTTCGGGTCAGGCCGACGAGAAGGCTCCCACCCCCCCAACTCCTCCCGCCCCAGCGCCGGCGACAACCGCCGAAGTCGTTAGCGACGGGCTCAGCAAGATCCTGATGGGGGGCGCTCCCAATTCCGTCGCTGATTTGAAGGCGATGCAGGAGCGGGTGCAAAAACTCACCGACAAGCTCATCCTAGCGACGGTCGGCGTGCAGGTCGGCCAGGCTCAGGGAAGCGGCGTCATCGTCACCAAGGACGGCTATGTCCTGACTGCCGCCCATGTCTCCGGCCAGCCGGGCCGGGATGTGGTTTTCATCATGGCCGATGGCAAAACGCTCAAGGGACGGACGCTGGGCCTGAATCGGACCATTGATGCGGGATTGATGAAGATCACTGATCCGGGTGAATTCGCTTCCGTGGAAATGGGACTCTCGGATCTGCTGAAAGATGGCCAGTGGTGCCTAGCAACCGGTCATCCCGGAGGCTATCAATCCGACCGCAAGCCGGTGCTCCGCCTGGGGCGGGTGCTGTTGAGCGACAAGGATACGATTACCACGGACTGCACATTGGTCGGCGGCGATTCCGGTGGCCCGCTGTTTGACTTCGACGGCAAAGTCATCGGCATCAACAGCCGCATCGCCGGGCCGATCAATGCCAACATGCATGTGCCAGTCAACACATTTAAGGAAACCTGGGAGCGGATGGTGAAGGGGGACGCTTGGGGCCATCTGCCGGGGAACAACCCTGTCCTTGGCATCAAGGGTGACCCCGCCGTCAAGGAAGCCAAGATTGGCCAGGTCTTCGAGAATTCCCCGGCCGCCAAAGCGGGAATCATGGTGGGGGACCTGATTGTCGAAGCCAACGGCGTTGCCGTGACCGACTTCCTCGCTTTCAAGGCCATTATCAACGACCATCAACCCGGCGACGAACTGCGGCTGAAGATTAAGCGGGGCGACACTGAAGTGGAAATCAAAGTAAAACTCGGAAAACAAGGTGGCTAAACGCCCGCCGGATTGGTTAGAATTCGAGAAGCCGGTGACCTGCCTTTGAAACAAGGAGCGATGGCTGTGAAGAAAATGCGACTTGGTTTGGTGCTCTCTGTGTTTGCCGCTCTCCTCTCCACGGTTGGAACTGCGGCCGCTCAGGCCGACCGTTCTCACAACCGGGTGCTCGCCGCGTTCCGCGACGTAGTCAGTGTCTCGTCCAAAAGCACCGTGCAAGTCATGTGCGACGGCCAGAAAGCCGCCCTCGGCGCGATTGTCGACGCCAACGGCTTTATTCTCACCAAGGCCAGCGAACTCAAGGGAAAGATTGAAATCCAGTTTCAGGACGGCCGCAAGCTGGAGGCCCAGCTTGTCGGACGTGAGCCGGGGATGGACCTGGCGATGCTGAAGGTGGATGCCAAGGATCTGCCGGTCGTCACCTGGAGCGAAGTAGATGCTCTTCCCGTCGGCAGTTGGCTGGCGACCCCCGGGTTGCACAAAGACCCCGTGGCGATAGGCGTGGTCAGCGTGATGGCCCGCAAGATTGCGGCCCCTTCGGGATACATGGGTGTCATGCCGGACGAAGATGAAACCGTTGCCCGCATCGCCTCAATCAGCCGCGGCAGCGCCGCGGAGAAGGCTGGCCTTCTCGCCAAGGACATCATCCTGAAGGTCAACGGCAAGGAAGTGAAAGGCCGCAAACAGTTGGTCGAAACCATTCACGCCTATCAGCCCGGCGAAACCGTGGAACTGAGCATCAAACGGGGCGAAGAAGAACTCGCCGTCAAAGTCACGCTGATGAGCATGTCCCAAATCGCTCATAACGACCGGGGTCAGCCAGACCGGGCCGAATTCCAGAACAGCCTGGGTGGCGCACTCAGCGACCGCCGGGCCGGCTTCCCCTTGGCGATCCAGCATGACACGGTCCTGCGTCCGTTCGAATGCGGCGGCCCGATAGTGGACCTCGAGGGCAAGGTGATCGGCATCAACATCGCCCGCGCCGGCCGCGTGGAAAGCTACGCCCTTCCCGCCGCCACGGTGAAGAGCGTCCTGGCCGATTTGATCTCGGGCAAGCTCTCTCCCATGCCTGCTGCCGAAAAGGTCGCCGACAAAGCGGTTGTCCCGACCGCGGAGCAGGAAAAGAAGGTTCAGTAGTTTGCCGTTGGAGTCCCGACTTCAGGCGGCTTGACTTGGCGTGGACTAACGTCTGAAGGCAGAGTTCCAACGAGGAATAAATGACCCGCTCGTTGCTTCTGCTGCTGGTCGCTTTGGCCGCACTTTCCAATTGCGTCACAGCCGCCGATGAGCCGCTGGTGCAAAGCCCGGTATATGTAGCAGGCGAAGGCGGCTATCACACCTACCGCATTCCGTCCCTCATCGTGACAAAAAACGGCACGCTCCTCGCCTTCTGCGAAGGGCGGAAGAAAGGGACGAGCGACGCGGGAGACATCGATCTGGTTCTCCGCCGCAGCGCGGACGGCGGCAAATCCTGGCAGCCGATGCAGGTCGTCTGGGACGATGGCCCGAACACGTGCGGCAATCCGTGCCCCGTCGTGGAGCAGGAAAGCGGCGTCATTTGGCTGCTCCTGACGCACAACCTGGGTGAAGACAAGGAAGCGGCCATTGTGGAAGGAAAAAGCAAAGGCTCCCGCACCGTCTGGATCTCCAAAAGCAGCGATGATGGCGTGACCTGGGACAAGCCGGTGGAGATCACCAAAAACCTTAAGCGGCCGGACTGGACCTGGTATGCCACAGGGCCTGGGGTCGGCATTCAGACCAAATCAGGACGGCTGGTGATTCCTTGCGACAACAAAGTGCTAGGCAGCAAGGCCCGGCAGTCGCATGTGATTTATAGCGACGACAAAGGAGCAACGTGGAAGCTGGGGGGCGTGGTCGGGCCGAATTGCAATGAATCGCAAATCGCCGAATTGCCAGATGGGACGCTCCTTCTCAACATGCGAAGCTACGAAGCCAACAAACTCCGCATGATTGCCAAAAGCACCGACGGCGGCCTCACGTTCTCCAAACCGGTCGAAGACAAAGCACTCATCGAGCCGGTCTGCCAGGCCAGCCTCCTCCGCTATCCCGGCACGCAGCCGCTGCTCCTCTTCTCCAATCCCGCCAGCACCCGCCGAGAGAAACTGACCGTCCGCCTCAGCCGGGATGGCGGAACCTCCTGGCCCGCTGCCCGGCTCCTGCATGCCGGCCCAGCGGCTTATTCCTGTCTCGCCGTGTTGCCGGACGATACCATCGCGTGCCTCTACGAACGGGGCGAGAAGAAGCCCTACGAGGAAATCACGCTGGCTCGATTTCCATTCTCCTGGCTGGAAGCCGGTAAGCCGTAAGCGTTTGCCGAAGTAGCAGTATGCAGTAGAGCAGGCCCAAGCGGGTTGACGCCCCTCTCCCCCTGCCTACACTGAAGTTTGGCCCTCCGGAAACGCTCTTTATGTCCGCTGTCGATTCTCCCAAACCCCCTGCCGAGGAAGACCCTCCCAGTCGCTCGCTGCCGCCGGTGGAAGCCCCCACCGGGAGCTTCATCCTGCAGCTTTTTCTGATTCCGCTGGTGATTGTCACGATGGTGGTGATGGTCTGGCTGATGTTCTCCTGGCTGGCCCACATGGGGCAGGATGACCCCAAGACGATTATCACCCAGCTCCGCAAGCGAGATGACAGCTTCGGGCAGCGGGCCTATGAACTGGCGGAGCAGCTCCGCAGCCCCGACCCGCAATTTGACAAGCTCCGCAGCGACCCCGAACTGCTGAAAGAACTAATCAGCCTCCTCGAAGCGGACCTGGACCTCAAGACCAAGGAGAAACCGGACGAAGTCCGGCTGAAGCGGCGAATGTTCCTCTGCCGAGCCGTCGGCTCGTTCCATATTCCCGACGGGGTGCCGGTGCTGATTCGGTGCGTGCAGGATTCCACGACTGAGAACGCCAACGTGCAGCTCAGCGCCCTGGAAGCAATCACCACGCTGGCGAAAAATGTGGGACCGGAAGAGATACGGGATGAAAAAGACCTGCTCGCCACCGTGCTCGCCGCTTCCCGCGTAGCGGATGACGAGTCCCCGCCCCCCGCCCCCGCCAGTTCCAAAGACGGCGAATCCTTCTATAAGCCGCGTGGCGAAGTCCGGGCCGTGGCCGCCTATACGCTCGGAGTCCTCGGCGGGCCGGAAGCGGAAGAGCGTCTGGCAACCATGTTGACGTTCGAGACCTATCCGAACGCCCGCTACAACGCCGCCACCGGCCTGGCCCGCAGGGGCGATGTTCGCTGCATTCCGGTCCTGAAGGAAATGCTGCAAACCGACAATCCGCTGGCGGCGAAAGATGAACGGGGCGAGCGCGACAAGGACAACAAGCGGGTCATTGTCCTCCGCAACGGCATTCAAACGACGGTCATCCTGGCCCAGAAGAATCCGAGCGCGGACCTCACCACTTTGCAGGAAGCCTTGCAAAAAATCATCGATTCCGATCTGGCCGCCATCAAGACCGATCGGAGCAAGCTGCAAATCGCCGCCAAGGAAGCCCAGCGAATGCTGGCAAAACGGAAATAGCGGCAACTGGGTGCCACGCCCACGGCTCTGCGTGGGCGTGGTGGCTCCTTGGACAGCAGCCACTCAAGCCGGCTTGGAGAGTTCCTTCACCAGCTCATCTCGAATCGACTTTTCCACCTGCCCGCGAAAAAACGCCGCGGCCAGGGGCAATTTGCCGTTTACGTTCACGCCACTGTCGCTCACTACCATCGTTCCTTGGATTCCCATCCCATAAATGCTGAAGCTGAAGTGCAGGGTGTTCCCCTGCCACTCCCCGCGGGCATCCGTCAGCTTGTCTCCATGATCGCGGCGGACGTCCTCCAAAAACGTCTTCAGCCGCTCCGTCGCGGCAGCGATTCCGAGCGTGTGGGTAACCGAGGTGGCGAAAGCAGGCATGACATCTCCGAGGAGGGAAGTAACTATTCTTTCTCCTCGTCGTTATAAGTGCGGCGGTCGGATTCGCTCCAGAGGGGGAGGCCAAGTTGCAGCCGCTCCGCGAGGATGGCGAGCTTCTCCTTGGAACCGGGCATGGCGACGGTGGGGGGCAATTCTGTGGCATCCTGGCCGGCGGGTTCGTATTCCCAATTTCCTAGTCTGATCGCTTCAAGTAGGGAGCGCGGCACGAATGATCTCCTGAAGGATGAAGGATGGAACGGGGCGAGAAAACGCGCGAACTGACAATCCGCGTCAGAGGTCCCAGACCGGGACTTCTGAATGCGGAGAGGTCAGTATCAAAATGCCAGAGGGCGTCGTCAAGCAGCGCAGGGCGCTTTGGCGGGGGTTGAAAATTGATTTGCCCCGTCCCTAGTTGACAACAGCATTTTTGCGAAGTCATTCACCAGAGATTCCTCCACCGTCCCCGCTCGCCCCGCGCGGCAAACGGCCCCGCGAACCGCGACAAAATCAGGCGCGAGCGGAAGTAACTCCTGGACGAGCGCCAAGGTGAGAGAGCCAGCGAGGACCGTGGTGAGCCCTGCGGCTCGAGCAGCCGCGAGTATTTCGGACAATTCTATTTCCGAAAGATGAGCGGTCACTGAGCCGCGAGATTTGTCAAATGTGTCGACGAGGAGCGCGGAACAAGAACTCTCGCTCGCAGCTTGCAGGACTTCTTCGGGCGAAGGAGCGCCGGCGGATTGCCAGTCGGCGTAGATGACGGCTACGCGGCCGGTCTCCGGCGGCAGTGCCTGGAGTACCGTCTGCCAGCGAGCTTTCCAGTCGGGAGTTTGCGTGCAGGAAGAGTGGCCGAGCTTGGCGAATTGATAACCGGCGAGGCTGCTCCGCCACTTGGCAACTTGCTCGGGAGTGACGTCCTTGAGTTCCCCCAAGGCGGCGCTGCATGGTATCTCGGCAGGAACCGCGAGGCGAATTTCTCGCCAGGCTTCCGGAGTCGCCGCGCCGAGCGAGCCGTGCAGCGGTTCCTTCACGTCAATTAGCGTTGCGCCACCACGGAGGGCGGCTTGAGCTTCTAGAGCGTCGCGAACGCTTACCAAGAGGCCGGTCATGGAGAATTCTCCGGCTGGGTCGCTGTTGCCGTCTGCTGCTTCCGTTCACGCTGTACTTCCACCAGCCGCTTGTTCAGATGCCGCAGCGCCGTTTCTCCAATTGGCTCGCACCAGGCGCCGCGGAGGGTGATGTACCCTTCGCACCAGTGGGCAAACCGCGGATTCACGTCCCGGTGTTTCCAGTCCGGAGCCGATTCCGCCAGCCGCACGATGATGTTCGTAGTTTCCGGCTCTTTCCCTTTCACCGGCGGCAAGTTGCTGGCCCCCTGGCCGACGAAGAAGACCTCGACCACTTCAATCGGCACCCGCACCGGTTCCGGGCTGTCGAGAAAGACGAGCAGTTCTCCCGGCTCATAGGCCACTCGCGGCAGCGAAAGAGAATGTCCCAGGGAACCAATCAGATAGATGCCGGCCAGAGCGATGGCTCCTCCCGGCAGCATCCACCAGAAGGAGGCCTGAGTGATTAAGGCAATCGCCACTCCCCACGCCCCCGCCAGCACCGCCACGGCAGGGAGAATCATCCCGAGGAGGAGCGCTCGGCGGTTCGGACGTAACCAGACTTCAGGCATGAGCGGCTGCGGGAAAGGGGAGCCTCCGTTGTAACAAATGAGCCGCGGGGGCGCAAGGAGCGGGATTTGTGCTTGCCGCGTGCCGGGCCGTGGGCGACAATGGCTTTACCTGCCGAATTATCCCACCTGCCGAAATCTCGCCGATGAGTCAACTCTTGCAGCGCCGTAGCTTTCTGGGCCTTGGAATGGCCGGCGGTCTTTCCCTTTGGGCGGGAAGTTCCCTGGGGAGCAACAGTTCCGAAACGAAGCTGGCCAAGGCCAAAAGCGTGCTCCTCATTTATGAGCAAGGGGGCCTGTCCCACATCGATACGTGGGACCCCAAGCCGGAAATTCCCGTCGATCATCGTAGCCCGCATGGAGTGATCTCCACCAAAGTGCCGGGGATGCAGTTCACCTCCCTGTTGGCCAAGACGGCCCGCGTGGCGGACAAGCTGACGGTCGTCCGTTCGATGTATCACAAGGACGGGGGCGTCAACGGCCATCCGGATGGGACGCAGTACGCACTCTCCGGCGAAGTCCCCGGCGGACCGATTGAGATGCCGGACATCGGCGGCGTCGTTTCGCATCGACTCGGCTCCTCGTGCAATTATTTGCCCCCCTACATCATGGTGCCGGGGAATCACGAACAATCCGCCATGACCCGCCAGGGTTTCCTGCCGCCGGAAACGAAGGTTTTCAAGACCGAAGGAAATCTGGCGGACCCCAAGTGGCAAGTTCCTAATCTTGGCCTGCTCGCCGGCATCGACCAGCGGCGTTTCTTGGATCGGCGCGACTTGCTGAGCAATTTGAACATCGGCGTGGCAACCGGCGCTGGCCGACGGCTGGAGGGAATGCAGTCGCTACGAGAAAAGACGGTGGACATGCTGACGAACAGCGCCACTCGCAGCGCCTTTCAGCTATCCGAAGAACCCGATGCGATTCGCGATCAATATGGCCGTGGGCATCGGGGCCAATGCTATTTGCTCGGCCGGCGGCTCATCGAGCGAGGGGTGCGGTTCGTCACCGTTGATGTCCGTGAGCCGGAAACGCCGCAATCCCCCGGCGGCTTCAACATGAACTGGGACCACCACGACCTGATCTACACCAGCGGCTCCTGCGGCACCGTCCGCGACAAAGCCGGCGGCGAAGGACGCTACGGCATTGGCTCGTGGCAGATGATGGGGAGCACCGACCAAGGCTTCGCGGCACTCATCGAAGACATGGACCAGCGGGGGCTTCTCGCCGAAACCCTCGTCATCTTCGCCACCGAGTTCGGCCGCACGCCGCGGCTCAACAAATTCCAGGGGCGCGACCACTGGGCCCACGGCTACTCTCACGCCTTCGCCGGCGCGGGAGTCCCCGGCGGCCAACTCGTCGGCCGCACCGACAAGGAAGGGGGCTACGTCCTCGACCGCCCCTACCTCCCCGACGACGTTGCCGCCAGCATCTACGCCAAACTCGGCATCGACCGCGGCAAACCGCTCTACACGCCGCAAAACCGGCCGGTCTTCATGGCCCACTCGGGCAAGGTGATTGAGGAGCTGTTTTAGCCCGAAAAGACTTCCTAGGGGCGCGAATCGGCGACGTTCATCTTTGTCATTCCGCTACTTTGGTCCTGCGCGAAGCGTCGGTTCCAGTAACTGTGAAAACACGGTCCATTCTGGCAAGGGTATGCTGCCCATGCGTGGGTCCCGATACCGCAAAGTAACGCCGCCGAGGCAAAAATTTGCGGGCAGTATCCCACTCTACTGGCAAATCTTAAGAGATTCTTGCTTTTCCAAAGGGGGGGTGATATCATCGCCCCCGACAGAGAGTGGTTTAATCTCCCTCTAGATGGCGTGGCAAGTCCATTTATTCGCTAAATTCTCATGAAAATCCATATCATCCCCCTCGTTCGTGACGAGCGAGCATTGTCTGGCTTGGAACAAGGGCTGGGAGCTCTCTTGCCCGCCTTGCGACGATCATTTCCCAAGCTGGTTTTGGAGATTATTCCGGGGCTCAAAGAAGAAGAGGTAATCGCTCGAGTCGAAAGCGGGGCGCGTTCACAGATACGCCATGTCGTAATATCCGATGTTATTGTCCAACCTTCTTTTGACATTTCAGAGTCCTATGAACCTGTTTTATGGGTAAAGGAGTTGATCGCGGACTCGGCCCATGCTGTTTCCATTGCCTTGGTAAACGATGTAGAAAAAATCCTGGATATCGACCGGGTCTTGCGGGTACCCTTCACGGAAGCTGCGATCAAATACGCCTTAGAAAAGGCAATTTTCAAGCTGGTTTATTTATCCCCCCCTCAGGAAAAACTGGAGATTCATCCTCAACGAGTCAAGCTGAAAATGCTTACTAACTTGCAGGAATTAAATCTCTACTTTCGCCTGCGGCATGAGGTTTACAGCGTGATGGGCTACTTAGAAAGCCCCGTTGAGAGGTGCGAATCTGGCCTGGAGATTGACAACTCAGACTTGCGAGCGCTGCATTTTGGAGTGTTTGTGGAAAGCAAACAAGCTCTTAGTCTCGCGGGAACAGCTCGCATAATAACAAATCGTCCCGCAACTAGTTATTTGCTGACCAATCTGGAGTTGTTGGTTAAACATGATCCCGTGATCACCAACCGCATTCATAGCGCCCTCGCTTTGCAGTTGCCCGTCTTTGAATCCCAACACGCCTCAAACTCCGTTTTGACGGAAATTCTTAAAGAGGATGTTGTTTGCGGCGAACTCAGCCGGGTGATTGTCTCATCGCGTTTTCGAGGAGCAGGACTTTCGGAGAGATTGGTGCAGTTTGCGATTCAAGCCGCCCAAGATCGCGGGGTAGAGAGGTTGTTCTTGGAGTGCCTGCCAATTCATACGCGATTTTACGAGGGTAAATTTGGATTCCGAGTAGTCCCGGAAATGGTGGGCAACGTTGTTGGAGTACAGCGCACGATGGGGGTCATGGAACGGACTTTGAATACCGCCTCGGTTTCGATCCGTTAAGAATTCGTTGTCTAGACATATCTTGGAGTCGTGTTATGACCAGCGGCGAACTGGCCCCTGCCTCAACCGAGAAAAGCGATGGCCGTCCGGCAAGGCTGGCCACAAACTCCTTGGCCGGCTACACCGAGATCCTGCAAGCCATTCCTCTTCCCCTGCGCATCATTGCTTTGGTGTTGCTCTTGGCCTTCGGAGCATTGAGCGCGCTGATTGCTGGGGCCGTCGTTAATTCTGGCAAAGATGGCGCTGCCAATACCTATACAATATTGGTCATTGGCACTCTCGTCCTTTGCGTGTTGGCAATGGGGATTCTGTACAAAGTAATTCTGAACTTGCCTAGCGTCGTTGGAAATTCAACTCTCGAACCGCTGGCAAGACCTTTGGAAGACAGCGGAACCGAGGAAATCCAAGAGGAGGTGGAGAAGCACGATGACATTTTCAACTTTCACACCGGGCACGCTGCCCCTGACGTATGGGACCGCGAGTTGCGTCCGGTCCTTAGTCAGGCGTCGCTTTATACGGTGCCTACGTATTATATGGATACTGAACTAAACGTCATTGATTGGAATATCGCTTTTGGCCTGGTGTTTCAACCCATTTTAGGAAAACTGCGAGGCCGGCATGTCAACTATTTCATCGTTTGCCTTGACAATCGGGACGAGGTTTACGACAAGGCCCGCGAGTTCACGCAACAACTGAAGCGAGGCAGATTGCCGTTAGTGCATACCGAAACACTCCAGTACACGTCCGGCGACTTTCGCACCATTCGCTTCCTCAAGGTCGCGGTGCAGCTGCATGACGTGGATGGGAAACATCGTGGGTGGTCCGTGGCTCTATTTCCCAAGGAAATTGACTGGCCTACTTTTCAGGACCAATTGGAGCGGAAGATAACCGATGACAAATTGTGGAATGTTTATTCCGCTTCCTATGATCGAGTGCTGAAAGGTTTTCCCCCTTATCAGCAGTTAATCCAGGAAGTCATCTCCGTCGTTTCCGGCCCCAACAAACGAGTGGCAGATCTAGGGGCGGGTACAGGGAATGTCACACGAGCCCTTCTTACGGCCCAACATCGAGTGACCGCAGTCGAAAATAACCAAGGCATGATTGACAAACTGCGTGCCAAGAAATTTGATCCAGCCAAGGTATCGATCGTCAAAGGGTCTGTAGAGAATTTGGAAATACTCCCTGAAGCCTCCCATGATGCCGCAGTCATGGTCAATGTTCTCTATGCCGTGGACGACCCCGTGGCCTGCCTGCAAAGCGTCTACCGAGTACTGCGGCCGGGAGGAGTACTGGGGCTTTCCACGACTTACAGTGAAACGAACTTGACACCCTTGCTCAACTCCATCAAGGACTACCTTGTGACCAGTGACCAGGACATAAAGCTGGCAGCTGATTACCAAGCAGTAGTAGAGGCCAATCGCCACATAGAACTTACCATTGCCAAGCGCTGGTCGCGAGAGCAGTATAAGGAATGGGTTCAGCAAGCTGGTTTTCAAATCATAAAAGAGACAGAGTCAACCTATGAAGGTGCGGTGTTTATGCTGCATGTGCGTAAGCCCTGACCTAAATGAGTAATCCTCAAGAGAGATCAGGACGGCTGTTTCGATGACCACCCTTGCCTCGGAAGTGGTCACGTCCGGCTTGGTTTGGCCTCGAGTGGAATCAGATTTCCGTCCTGGAAATAGGTAGCCGTGCCTCCCCCGACCGATTATCGCCGTGCCCTCCGCCCGCCGCAGTTTACCCTGCGGACACTCATTGGCGTCATCACGCTGCTGGCGGTGTTTTTCTCCCTGGTGAACCTGGTCCATCCGCTCGTGATGACGGGATTGGTGCTGCTGGCGGTGCTCATCGCCGCTCATGTGGCGGGGAACGTGATTGGCATTCGGCTTCGGGAACTTGGCGACCAGCCGATGACAAAGGGAGGGCGTGAGATTCCGCCCCGGCGATTCAACCCGCCAATTGACCAGAAGTGTTTCGCACCGCCACCCGACCTGGCGAGGAAGGTTTCCCTGGGGCTTCCCGTCCTGATTGTGACCGTCGCCGGGGCTTCCGTGGGCGGTATTGGCGGCGGCCTCTGGGGCTATCTTGCCGCCGGCAGCGGTGGATGGCTGAACATCGGGGTCGGCTGCGTTGCTTTTGGCTTTCTCGGCGGCTTCGTCTCCTTTGCCGTTTACAGCTTCACGCAGGTCCTTCTGGCGGCCTGGTGGCAAGCGGCCCGCCCACCTACCCCTCTGCACCGGGCGGAAAACGACGCCCGTTACCCCTTGTAAGCAGGCCCCCCTTTCGCGATATTAAGGGGCTTCCCTTTTTGTTAATGTGAGGCAGGAGTTTTGCCAGATGGCTCGCTACCACGGTCCCAAAGGACGCGTTAATCGCCGGCTTGGAACGCTAGTTTACGAGAGCGCCGGTGCCGCCAAGGCCCTCGACCGCCGCAGCGACAACCCCCCGGGCATGCATATCCGCGGGCGTCGGCTTTCCAACTGGGGCAAGGCCTCGGCCGAAAAGCAGAAAATCAAGCATTATTACGGCCTCGGCGAAAAACAACTCCGCCGCTACTACCACCTGGTGAAGGCCAAGAAGGGGAACACCGGCGAGCAGCTCCTCGCCATGTGCGAACGGCGGCTGGATAACGTCATCCGCCGGGCCGGCCTGACCAAGACCCGCCCCCAAGCCCGCCAGGGAATCGTTCACGGCCACTTCTTCGTCAACGGCATCAAAGTCACCAGCCCGTCGTACAACCTCCGTGCCGGCGATGTGATTTCCATCCGCCCCAACGAACCGATTTACAACCTCTATAAGGGCTCGTCGGAAAACTCCAGCACCAACACTCCCGACTGGATCACCTTCGACGCCGAAAGCCTGCGAGTGACCATGGTCGGCCTCCCCGGCGCGAGCGACTTCAGCTTGCCTGTTGAAGTTAACATCGTGGTCGAATTCCTGGCGCGGTAACATCGCACAATTGGGAAGTCCCATATCCACGGGTGGCACGTCCACGGCTTTGCGTGGGCGTGACTAAGTTAGCTTTCGCGACACACGCCCACGCAAAGCTGTGAGCGTGCCACCCCTAAGCCAGCCGCTCCCTCATGCACACCCCGCTTGTCGTTCTCGGTGGAGGCCCGGGGGGCTATGCCGCCGCTTTCTTTGCCGCTGATGAAGGACTCGACGTCACCCTCGTCGAATTGGAACCTCGCCTGGGGGGAACCTGCCTCCTTCGCGGCTGCATCCCCAGCAAGGCCCTGCTGCACGTCGCCCGCGTGATTGCGGAAGTCGATGAACTCCGCGGCGACTGGGGGGTCGAGTTCCCGCAGCCGAAGATTGAAATCGAAAAGGTGCGGGCTCGCAAGGAAAAAGTGATTACGACGCTCTCCGGCGGCCTCAAGCAACTGGCGAAACGCCGCAACGTAAAAGTCATCACCGGCAAGGGAGTTTTTGAGAACTCCACCACGCTCCGGATTGAAGGAAACGACCCTTCGATTCCCGAAGGGGGGAAGCTGACGTTTGATAAATGCATTCTGGCTACTGGCTCGCTCCCCGCCATGCCCGCCGCCTTCAACATCGGCTCAGACCGGGTGATGGATTCGACCGGAGCCTTGGAGCTGAAGGACATTCCCGAGAATCTGCTGGTCATTGGCGGCGGTTATATCGGTTTGGAAATGGGTACGGTCTACGCCCAACTCGGTTCGAAGGTCAGTGTCGTCGAATTCCTGGACGGCATCCTGATGAACGCCGACCGGGATCTGGCCAAGCCGCTGCACAAGAAGCTAAGCGAACTGTTCGAAAACCGCATTTTCACGAACACCAAGGTCGGCTCCCTCGGGCTCCGGGGCGACAAGGTCGAAGTCGCCTTCGAGGGTCCGGGCAAATTCGGCACCGAGCTTTATGACCGCGTCCTCGTCTCCGTCGGCCGCCGCCCCAACAGCAAGGGACTCGGACTGGAAAATACGCAGGTGCAGGTGAATGACAAGGGGTTTGTCGTTTGCGATAAATCGATGCAGACCACCGACCCCAATTTCCTGGTGATCGGCGACATCGCCGGCGAGCCAATGCTGGCCCACAAAGCCTCGCACGAAGCCCGCGTCGCGGTCGAAGTCGTCCTCGGCAAGCCGGCGGCATTCGACAAGCTCTGCATCCCCGCCGTCGTCTTCACCGATCCCGAATTGGCGTGGGTCGGTCTCACCGAAGACCAGGCGAAGAAAGACGGTATTCCTGTCGAGGTGGCCCTCTATCCCTGGGCCGCCAGCGGCCGGGCGCAAGCCATTGGCCGGACCGAAGGACTCACCAAGTGGATCATCGATCCCGAAACCGAACGGCTGCTCGGCTGCGGCATCGTTGGGCCGGGTGCTGGCGAACTCATTTCCGAAGCGGCTCTGGCGATTGAGATGGGGTGCGAAGTACGGGACCTCACCGAAACCATCCACCCGCATCCGACGCTCAGCGAAACTCTGATGAACGCCGGCGAAACCTTCTACGGCACGGCGACGGAAATCTACAAGCCGAAGCGGCCGAAGGCGTAAATCACTGGGTGCCACGCCCACGGCTCTGCGTGGGCGTGTTGCGTTTATGCCTTCCGCAGCCGTTCCCGCAACTGCTCCAGCGACCGCTTCAGCGTCTCGTCCTTCTGATACTGCGGCAACGTCGTCAGTTGCTCCAGCGCCTGCACGCTCTTGCGGCTGCCGGCATGGACCAGCACATCCCAGGCGGCGCGGCGAATATTCGCGTCGGCATGCGTGGCATACGGCAGCACGGCGGCTTCGCAGGCTGGTCCGATTTTGGAGAGCAGGCCCGCGGAAAACTCCCGGTAATCCGGGTTTTCGAGCAGTTTGGTCAGCACGCCGATGGTCTGATCATTGGGAAAACGCGCCATCGTTTCGAGAGCGGCCAGACGCACGTCGGTGTAAGGGCTTTGCAGCGCCTCGCTCAGCGTGGCCAGGTCTTCCTTAGTCGCCACAGTGGTGAACACCCGCCAGGCATTTCCCCGCACGCTCGGATCTGTGTGCTGGGAAAGCTTCAGTAGCACTTCTCGCCGCTGTCCCTTGGGAATCTGGCGAAAGTATTCTCCGGCAGTGAAGACCTGCGTCGCGGCGGTGGATTGCAATCCCGCCACCAGCGATTCCAGGTTCACTTCAATCCGCTCCGGCGGCGGAGCAGGTTCCTTCTCGTCTTCTTTTTCGGGTTCCTTCGTCTTCTCGGGCGGCGCAGTCGCTGGAGTTCCCGGCGCAGCCTCAGGAGTCGCTGACGCCGGAGGAGTGCTTGCCGGAGTTCCCGGCACAGCAGCCGCACCGTCGGCAGCTTCGCCCCCCGCAGCCACCGGAACAGGTGCAGCCCCCTGGCCGGTCTCCGTCGCAGGTTGCCCCGAGGAACATCCGACAAACAATGCCAGGCTTAGAAATGCCGCGAATGACGAGAGACTCGAACTACTCATGATATTTGGAAAGGGACATTGCGCCGCGGATAACCACTGCCATCTTACCATACGCCGACTTACAATGACTCCAGATAGAAACGGGTTTCCACGGGATGGTTTCACTGCAACGGAGAATCAATCGATGTCACGTATTCTACTTGGAATTGCCGGTTCCCTCGCCCTGTCTCTGCTTTGCTTCGCCGTGATAGCGGAAGACAAAAAAGAGGAAGGTTTCACCCCCATCTTCGACGGCAAGACCCTCACCGGCTGGCAGGGTGGGAAGGGAGCGTATGAAGTGAAAGATGGTGCGATCGTCTGCCTGAAGAATGGCTCTGGGGGAAACCTTTACACGGAAAAGGAATACGCTAACTTCGTTCTCCGCTTTGAGTTCAAGCTCACGCCGGGTGCCAACAACGGCATCGGCCTCCGCGCCCCGCGGGAAGGTGATGCCGCTTTCGCCGGCATGGAAGTCCAAGTTCTGGACAATGACGACCCTGCTTACAAGGGTCTCCAGGATTACCAGACGCACGGCTCCGTTTACGGAGTCCTTCCTGGCAAGCGGGGCTTTCTCAAGAAGACCGGCGAATGGAACACCGAGGAAATAACCTGCGACGGCAAGCACGTCAAAGTGGTTCTGAACGGCGAAACGATTACCGAAGGGGACATCGAGAAGGCCAGCACGCCGACCACCCTCGACAAGCGTGAGCACCCCGGTCTCAAGCGGGAGAAGGGCTTCATCTGCTTCTGCGGCCACGGGGCCCATGTCGAATTCCGCAACCTCCGCGTGAAGGAGCTGAAATAGACCGTCATTCCGTGATGTGTCTGATCGGAGACCCCGTTTCTTTCTCCTTATTCCCATGTCCGCTAACCCCTAC
Organism: Pirellulaceae bacterium; assembly: GCA_046153945.1. Lineage (GTDB taxonomy): Bacteria > Planctomycetota > Planctomycetia > Pirellulales > Pirellulaceae > SXOA01. The sequence continues at coordinate 30,873 of JBJXFF010000172.1, read as the reverse complement.
CATCCGCCACAGCCTGTCGCAACGCAGGTAGACTTAAGAACCTCGCTTCGTGAAGACTCCGATATGTCTCTTCGCAAGGCGACATTATATGTAGCCGCAACAACCTTAGCGTCGGCATCCGTCGGCTGTCTGGTGGGTGCTGGAATTGGCACCATTGCTCCTGAATATTATCGTTTCCTCTTCCGTGCTGCTCAGGATGCCGACTTCCATCCCGCGGCAGTCGGCGGGTCGATGGGTCTAATACAAGGAGGCGGCGTCGGTCTCGCTGTCGGTGTTTTGCTCGTTGTCATTCATTGTTGGTACACACTTCGCTTGCTCCGTCTGCGGTTGAAAATGGAATAGCATGCTCTACGGCACCATCAAAAAACTCGACGCTGACCGCGGCTATGGATTCATCGGCCAGGAGGGGAGACTGGATGTCTGGTTCCACGCCACCGTCGTCGAGGACGCCAAGTTTGAGTCAATCCAGCTCGACCAGCCGGTGAGTTTTGAACTGGAAAAGCGGGACCGCGAATCGACGGAGCCCTATCGGCCGCGAGCCACGATGGTCCGTCTCCTCGACCGGATGCCCGGCGGCGTCCTTCCTCCCACGCCGCAAACTCTCGCCCCCAAACACCATCCCAAAGCCCGGCAGTCCAAGCCGAAATGGCGCAGGTCTGACGGCTAACCACGCCCATGCGTGCCACTCTACTGCTCGGAATTCTTTGCTCGCTCCCCTGTTTGTCGTGGGGAGCAGAGCCGGCCTCTGTCGCGGAACTCGCCAAGAAGGCGCGGCCGTCGATAGTTCTCATCACCATGTCGGGGCGCGAGAGCAGCGACAATCGCCTCGGCACCGGCTTTGTGATTTCGGCGGATGGCTTGATTGCCACGAATCTCCATGTCATCGGCGAGGCTCGTCCCATTGCCGTGCAAACCGCGGATGGAAAGAAGCTCGCCGTGACCGAAATCCGGGCCTGGGACCGGAACCTGGACCTGGCGGTGTTGAAAGTGGATGCCAAGGACCTTCCCGTATTGGAACTAGGCGATTCGACGAAGCTGGAGCAAGGTGCGCCGATGGTCGCCCTGGGAAATCCGTACGGCCTGAAGAACAGCGTGGTAGGGGGCGTGATTTCAGAGGTTCGCGACATCGACGGCCGCCGGATGCTGCAACTGGCGATGCCGGTCGAACCTGGAAACAGCGGCGGGCCGGTTCTGGATGGACAAGGGAAGGTCGTCGGCATCGTCACGCTCAAATCGCTGGTGCAGCAGAACATCGCCTTCGCCGTCGAAGTCAACGCCCTGAAGACATTACTGGAAAAGTCGAATCCCATCCCGATGGACCGCTGGCTCATCCTCGGCAGCATCGACAAAAAAGATTGGCTGCCGCTGTTCGGTGCATCCTGGCAGCAGCGGGGCGGACGGATCCTTGTCGGCGGCACGGGGAACGGCTTTGGGGGAAGGTCGCTCTGCCTTTCACAGTCGGAGCCGCCGGAATTGCCGTTTGAAGTGGCGGTCAGCGTGAAGCTGGACGACGAAGCGGGGGCAGCGGGACTTGTGTTTCATGCTGACGGCAAGGATGTCCATTACGGTTTCTATCCCACCAACGGCAAGCTTCGGCTGACGCGGTTCGACGGGCCGGATGTTTTCAGTTGGAAGGTGCTGACCGAGAAAGAGAGCGAACACTACCACGCCGGCCAGTGGAACCATCTCAAGGTGCGAGTGGAGAAGGGAAAGCTCCTCTGCTTCCTCAACAACGAACTGGTAATTGAATCCACCGACGACGGTTTAACCAAAGGGAAAGTCGGCCTCGCCAAATTCCGCCAGACGCAGGCCGAGTTCCGCCGCTTTCAAGTCGGTGCGAGCCTGCCGTCCCATCTTCCGTCGGCCGAGGTGGCCGCCAGCCTCACCAAGGAAATTGAAACTCTCCCTTCCCTCGAAAAGCTGCTACCGGAGAAACTCCAGCCGTTGGTGGCGTCGCCCGAGGAATCGATTAACTCTCTCCGGGCCAAGGCCAAGTCGCTTCGCGTGCGGGCCTTGGAACTGGAACAAGTCGCCACCGACGTCCGGCTGCGGCAGGTAGCCAACGAGTTGACTGCCGTGCTGGAAACCAAAGGGGGGAAGATGGACCTGCTTCGCGCAGCTCTGATCATCGCCCGCTTGGACGAGGAGGAGGTGGATGTGGAAGCGTACTCCAAACAACTCACGCGAATGACTGAGGAGATCAAAGCTAAGCTCGCGGCAGACGCGAGCGAAGCGAAGAAGCTGGAGGCCCTGAGCGATTACCTCTTCAAGGAAAACGGCTTCCACGGCAGCCGCACCGATTATTACAACCGGTTCAACAGCTATATCAACCGTGTGCTGGACGACCGCGAGGGGCTGCCGATAACGCTCTCGATTGTCTACATGGAACTCGCTTCTCGCCTCGGCCTGAAAATGGAAGGTGTCGGCCTCCCAGCTCACTTCGTTGTGCGCCATTTGCCGAAAGAGGGAGAGCCGCAACTCATCGACGTCTTCGATGGAGCCAAGCCCCTCAGCCGCGAGGAAGCGGGGAAGAAGGTCCGAGAATTGACCGGCGAAGACATCACCGAGGCCCAACTCGCTGCCGTCAGCGAGCGGCAAATCCTGCAGCGGATGCTCGGCAACCTCCTCGGCCTGGCCCAGCAGAAATCCGACAAGGAAGCAGTGCTGCGATACCTCGAAGCGCTCCTCGTCCTCGACCCCACTCTCGTCCGCGAGCGCGGCCTGCGGGCCATTCTGCATTACGAAACGGGCCGCCGCGAGCAGGCGGTGCAGGACCTCAACTGGTTCCTGGAGAACAAACCGGCTGGCATCGACGTGGAGCAAATCCGCGAGATGCAGAATGCGTTTCGGAAGAAGGCTGGGTAACGCACAGTTCTTAGCGCAAAGGTGCGAAGGCGCGGAGACGCAAAGTGAGGAAGTGAGACAAGGGAAAGTGTTTCCGTGTCCCTTTTTTGCCCCCTTCGCAACTCTGCGCCTTCGCACCTTTGAGTTGAAGGGAGAAATCCTGGCATTCCGGCCTTTAATGCCGTATCATGCTGAATGTCCACCATCCGCTTTCGACTTCCCGCTGTTCCCCGAGGCCCCCCATGTCCCTCTCTCGCCGCCAGTTCACGCAGACCGCGCTCGGCTCTCTTTTAACCTATTCGCTGCTCGAAACGCTGATGACGCGGGATGCCTTTGGGGACGAGATGAAGCTTTTAGCGGGGAAGTGGATGAAGGATCTCAATGAACTTTCCGAAGCGGTCAAGGGGCAGAAGTTGAAGCAGAACGACTGGATGACGAAAGTGGACGAGCTGTTCGCCCAGGTGGACCTGGCGGACGCTCTTAAATTCATTGACTTTGAGAAACTGACCGCCAACATCAAGCACGCGCCGAGCGGCGAGAAGAGCCTGCGGGCCAAATTCCCGCAGGTCGAAGGGCTGCCGACGAACCTGGTATTCGGACACCAGATTTTCGCCCTCGGCCAGGGCCGCAGCGTCGTCCCGCACGGCCACAACAACATGGCCACTGCCTTCCTGATCCTCAAGGGTGATTTCCAAGGCAAGCACTTCGACCGACTGGAGGACACCGAGACCCATATGATCATCCGACCGACCATCGACCGGGCGTTCAAGGCGGGGGAGCACTCGACCGTCTCCGACTTCAAGGACAACGTCCACTGGTTCAAGGCGACCAGCGAGTCAGCCTACATCTTCAACATCCATGTGATGGACGTCGATCCGGCGAGCAAACGCCGCACCGGCCGTGTCTACATCGATCCCGCCGGCGAGAAACTCTCCGAAGGGCGGATCAAAGCCCGCAAGATTGGGTCGGATGAGGTGCTGAAGCTGTATGGGTAAAATGGTCGCGGCGGAGTACTTGGTACTCAGTACTCCGATCTTAGCGGCTTCACTTCCGCGGCCTTGTCTTCTTCGGCTTGCTGATTTCGTAGCCAGGATAGGTGCTGTAGCCGCTGCTGGAGAGGCCGTTTTTGGTGCCGCCAATGTAGGAAGGAAGGTTCCCCAGGATCTTGACCTTCACGACGCCGGTTTCGCCCTGCTTCAAGAGTCCGAAATGCACGACGGTCGAGGAGAGGCGGGAGTCGGTGGTGTAGGGATTGCTGCCGTACATGGTGCCGCCCCCTGCACCAGTGACCTTGAACAGGAAAGTCTTGCCGACCTGTCCTTCCAAGCCTTTCAGGTTGCCGGGATCAGGCTGGGCACCTTTGATATCTACTTTCTCCGCGATCTCCGGCTCCGGCAGGGCCAGCGAGCGGAGCGTCCGGGCGTCGGCGAGCTTGAGCTTGAGTTCGCCGAACTGCTTTGTCTGAATCCGGAGGCTTTCGGCGGCGAGCTTTCCCACAATCTTGCCGTCCGGTGTTTCCACGATGTCGAGTTCGTTCCCCGTAAGTTCACCTTCGGGGACGACCTCCCACAGCTTGTCGAGCAGGGCTTCCGCTTCCTTGGCGATTTCCGGCGCGGACTCTTTGGCGGCTTTCTCCAGCGCCTGCCAGGCCCGGGCCTGCTGGGCAAAGAGTTCCGCGGCGGCTGCCTTCCGGGCGTTTACGTCGGGGACGCCGAGAGTGTCGATCCACTGGGCAATCTGCTGCTTCTCCTCTTCCGTCAGCCGCAGGGCGAAGACAATCCGCCGCACCTCGCCGGCTGGGACCGACAGTTTGCCGTTGGCGGTCTGCACCACCACCGGCTCATCGGCCAGCTTCACCTTGATCTGACTCCCATCCCCCATCGTCACCACCAGCCGCCGCGGGTCGATGGCGGCCAGAGGCGACTCCTCCTCTTCCTCATCGATCGCGGTCACGAAGCCCGGATGGTAAAGGGAAACGGCCAAGGCCAGCAAGCATAATCCGCGGCGGAGCGTCACAAGTTCGCGCATAAAAGGGTCCCTGAGAGCGGCAAGCGTGGCCTCCACTAAGACGAGGCACGGCCTGGCAGCGTTCTTGACAATAGCGCAGAGCAAGGCAGAACGCAACTTGGCTGGGACCCGTAGTTACTTGAGCGGCGTTTACGAGCGAACGACCGTGAAGTAACTATTGACGGCCCGGTCGAAGTGCTCCGGGCGCATTTCGACCGGCAATCCGTTGTAAACGCAGAAATTGCGAACCTGCTGCAACAGGTCGCGGGGCTGGCAGCGGCGCAGAGGACGGTTAATGGGACGGTAGTGTTTTTCAATCAGGTAATCGACCGACTCCGGGCGAAATTCGCAGTGCAGTTGCTTCGCGACAAACTTGAATAGCAAGTGGAACTCATCGCGACCCGGGTCGCGGACCTCCAGCTTGTACGGGATGCGGCGGAGGAAGGCTTCGTCGGCCAGGCTGCTCGGCTCCAAATTGGTGGAGAAGATAATGAGCTGGTCGAAGGGAACCTGGATTTTTTTCCCGGTGGCCAGAGTCAGATAGTCGCAGCGGTTTTCCAGCGGCACGATCCAGCGGTTGAGCAGCTCTTGGGGGCTCATCCGTTGCCGGCCGAAGTCGTCAATAAGCAGACAGCCGCAGTTGCTCTTGAGTTGCAGCGGGGCTTCGCCGACATTGGAACGCGGATCGTGGCGGATCTCCAGGTTATCCATGGTCAGTTCACCGCCGGCGATGACCGTTGGACGTCGAACCTTGATCCAGCGTCTGTCGTGTTCCGTCGTCTTAAGAATGCCGCTGCCGGCGGCTTCCATTGGTTCGTGGTAGGCGGCGTCATAGAGCTTGATAAACTGTCCGTCGTCGGTGAGCGTGCGAGGAATCCAGATGGCCTGGCCGAAGCACATGGTCATCCGTTTGGCGAGCGTCGTCTTGCCATTGCCCGGGGCTCCATACAGGAACAGCCCTGCGCCGCTGTTGATGGCGGGACCGAGCGTATCCAGAAAGGTCGGTTCGACGGAGATATCCGAAAAGGCCTTCTGCAACTGCGCTCTGCGGGGAGCTTCCGCCCGCACCGACTGAGCATCGACCGACACGAGATAGTCTTCCAGCGGCACCGGCGCTGCCCCAATGTAGGCACACTGCTCCATCGCAACCTTGGCCCGCTGCCGTCCTTGGTCCGTGAGCGTGTAGACATAGTCGCCGAGCTGCGCGCTGCCGGTATGCACAAACAGTTGACGCTGGCGTAGCGAGTTGTAGATCGGCTCCAGGATGGCCATCGGCAGGCAGACATTATCCGCAATTTGCCGGCCGCTGGCGGAGCCGATGAGCGACACATACTTGAGCATCAGCGATTCGACGAGACTGGCGGTCAGCCCCGTCTCCTCGATGGACTTGGGATCGGTGGGACGGAAGGCATCCTCATTGAGAATGGACGCCAGCAAACTGCCGCTCATTCCCGCTGGCGACGAAGAATTGGTGGACGAACCCGCTAGTGTGCCTGCCGTCATAATCGCTCTGCTCCGCAACGGCGGAATATCGCGCCTGACCGCACTGGGGAGAGGTCGCGCCGCTTGGAAAGCATAGGTCACGACGGCCAGCTTGCACCGACTCGCGCCGGCGATTGAGCCATCCCGAACCTGGAGCTATTGATAATCAACCGTGCATTGAGAGGCAACTTTTCTGATGTATTCGTGGCCGACTGTCGTAACACCGGTGACTCGCACATCGAAATAGCGCAGGTTTTTGCAGGGCTTGAAGGCAGTCAAGCATTTATCGGTGATTTGGTTCTTGGCTAACGATATCTCCTCCAGGCCGAGGAGGCCGGTAAGTTGCTTGGCACCGCCATCCGTAAACTGATTTTGACTCAGCCTGAGAATCCGCAGCTTGGTTAAGCCCTTGAGTGATCCGACCGTTTTGTCGCTGACTTTGGCGCTCGTCAGGTCGACATCCTCCAGGTTTTTATGCGCGGCGAGGCCTGCCATCCCGGCTGTGCCGAATGAGGTGGAATCCGCCCGGAATATGCGGAGGGAGCTTCCAATGTTCACCTTACGCAGGCCGCTGCCGCTGGTATTCGTCCCGGATAAATAAAACTCTTCGAGTTGCGGCAATTCTTGAAGTTTGGCAAGACCGGCATCCGTGACGGCCGTTTGACCCAGACCCAGCACCTTGAGCCGAGTGAGATTGTGAAGATGAGCCATGCCGGCGTCGGAAACCTTGGTGCCATCAAATCGCAGCGATTCCAAATTGGTCAGGTCTTTGACTCCCGCCAGGCCGTTGTTTGAGACTCCCTGACATGAGGACACGTTGACCAGGATCAAGTTTGGAAACTTGGCTAGTTCCAAAAGCCCCACATCCGTCACGTTGCTGCCGGCAGCATTGCATTCGGTTAAACGGCCCCGATATTCTTCGGGAATCGCGCCGAGTTCCACGATCATGGAATCGAGCTTGTCGGCCGGTTTGACCTTCATGAAATTCTCCACCAAGAGACCGTAGTCCTGGGCCGGTACGACCGGCGGAGCGGGTGGCGTCGTCGTGGCTCCGGAACTGCCGGTGGCAGGCAAAGTGGGCGTGGTTGCAGTCGGTGTGCCGCCTGGGGTCGACGAACTCGCGGCAGGCGTGGAACTCGTGGCGGTTTCCGCCGACTTTCCTTCGATGGATTTTTGCAGATCTTCCGCCTGCTTTTTCCCTTGCTCCACCAGGTCTTTGGCGTGGTCGCAGGCCGAAAAAGCGGGCACTGCCAGAATAGCCAGCAGAACCAGGAAAGAGCGAACAACTTGCCGGGACTTGAGTGAAGACATGATGAGGTTCCTGGAAACGCTATGAAAGGAAGTTACTATTTTAAGGGACGATACTGGTCAGCGGAAAGACCGAGCATTTTCCACGCTTCCGCGTTGATTTCCCCCGTTTCCGGCAACTTTTGCGACTTTTGCCAGGCGACAACCGCGGCCTGAGTCACGGGGCCGAATTCGCCATCGAGGTTCAGTTCTGGGGATCCGGCACTCCTGTCGTTCAAGGCCCGCTGCAGCAGTTCCACCCGCTTGCCCTGAGAACCGACTCGAAGAACGAGATCCGCTTCCGCTTGGGCTGTACGCCAATCGGGCTGGAAATGTTCGAGCAGAATGCGGCCGATGCTCGCCGCCAGGACTTCGCCCGCGTTGTCGGAGGCCCAGCGCCGGTCTTTGTTGTTATTGGTCAGGACGCACACCGCGACGTTGCCGCTGGGAAGCTCGATGATGCCGGCCACGGTCCGAACCGTCGTGACCGAGCCCGTTTTCTGCAGCACCTTGATCTCCGGCGGAAAATGCCGGCTCAGCCGCTTGTCCTCGCAAGCCGCCAGATGCCGCCGCATATCCTTGGTCCCCTGCTTGCCGGCCAATTTTCCCTGGTCCAGCATCTCCAGCAGCGCCACCATTTCGCCGGCGGTCGTGCTTCCCAGGCCAAACTCCTTGCTCCGCTCAGGGAGGATGGAAGTGTCGCCCCGAAAGACCTTGCTATGAACCTTGGTATTCGCCAGCCCCAACTTCTCCATTGCCCCGTTTGTTGCCGGCAGGCCGATTTGATCGAGGACCAGGTTCGTAGCCGTGTTGTCCGAGTAGACAATCATCAGATGAATCGCATCGACGAGCGGCAGGCTCATCCCCGGCGAAAAATGCTGCGTCAGAACTCCGCTTCCCGGTGCTTTGTCCTCCTGTCGCAGAGTGAGCATGTCTTTTAGGTCAATTTTTTCCGCTTCCGCCTGGCGATAAGCCTCCACCATGATCGGCAGCTTGATCAGGCTGGCAGTTGGCATCGGAACATCGGCATGATGACTGAAGGATTCTCCCGTCTTCAAATTCTTGACCGCGACAGCGACTTTCCCCTCGTGAGCCTCAATCAACGGGGCAAGCTTGATCTGCAAGGTGTCCGTGGCACGGGTAGATCCAGTTCGTCCGGCCCATGACGCCAGCAGGAGCATGCCAGCCAGGTAGTCTTGACGAAAGCGGCGCATGGTAATGAGCCTAACGAGTTTTATGGCTAATTGGCAAGCAAAAACCGTGGAAAACACAAGTCTGCATCGCCAGCAGCGGACTCCACCGCTTCTATTCGTCTTTGTCTTCCGCGCGAATCGGCTTGCCTTCCCAGTGCCAGATGCCGTTCATCTTCTGCAGCAATCGCGAGGCGCTGTTTGGGACTGGGGGGACGTTAATCTTAGGAAGCCAGCGGCGATGCTCCGTTATGATTTCGGCGAATTTTGAGTTTCCAGCCAGATTCGTCCACTCGTTCGGATCGTTCCGCTCCTCATAGAGTTCCTCGCTGCCGTCGGCATAGCGGATGTAGCGCCAATTCTCTGAGCGAACCGCGTGGTTGCCTTGGTTATGCGTCGTGATCGCCGGCCACTCCCGCGGCCCATTCGCGTCCTTCAGCAGTGGCAGCAGGCTGTGACCCTCCAGCTCTTCACGCGGCGACAGATTGCAGAGATCAATGAGCGTGGGGTACATGTCGAGCAATTCAGCGGGGCGAGAGCAGCGGGCGTCCTTGGCAATTCTCGGCCCGGCGAAGATCAGCGGCACGCGGGTAGAGCGCTCCCAGAGGGAATTCTTGCCGCTGATTCCCTTTTCCCCTAAGTGCCAGCCGTGGTCGGACCAGAGGACGACGATGGTGTTGTCGGCTTGACCACTATTCTCCAGCGCTTCGAGTACGCGCCCCACCTGGCTGTCCATGAAGCTCACACTGGCCAGGTACGACCGCACCAGCGGCTCCCATTGGCCTGACTTTTTGAGCCACGAAAGTCTTGGTTCGGGGAGCTTCCAGTGGAGATTCCAGGCGAACTCCGGCACGTCGGCCCGGTCGTCAGCTTTCATCGGGGGCATGATGAGCTTGTCCGTGGGATACAGGTCAAACCACTTCGGCGTCGCATAACACGGCACATGCGGATGCCGAAAGCCAACGGCGAGGAAGAACGGCTTGTCGCGCGGCTTCTTTAGTTCAGTGATGGCCCAGTCGGCAATTAGCCAGTCGTCCTGCTCCTCGTCGCGGCTGGGAAAGATTCCCCAATCCATCAGCTTGATGTTGTCCGGCGTCTCCGCGAACTTCTTCGCCGGCAGATTCTTGTAGCCGCCCGAATAGCCCCAGTTGGTGAATTCCTTCGCTCGCTCCGATGCCGCCGGATAGCCGTCGTGATGGATTTTTCCAGCCATCAGCGTTTCATAACCATTGGCCGCGAAGTGTTGCGGCAGCGTCACGATGTTTTTTAATGGTTCCGACGTTCGAAACCACGGCTGGAGCGCATAGACACCGGTCGATGACGGCCGCCGCCCTGTCATCACGCTCGTGCGCGACGGATTGCAAAGCGGCACCTGGCAATGGGCATTCATAAACAGCGTCCCCCGCTTCGCCAGCGCATCGATATGCGGCGTCTTCACCTGCGGATGCCCCCCCAGGCAACCAATCCAGTCATTCTGGTCGTCAATGGCGATGAAGAGGATGTTCGGCTGCTTCGGCTCGGCGGCGGCGAAGTTGCTGGGAGACAAAAGGATTGCGAAGCAGAGAGCGAAACGGGCAGTCATGGGATCTCGACCTTCCAGATTCTTTAACGCAAAGTCGCGGAGTCGCAAAGGCACAAAGAAGAGCAGAAGAAGGTAGCGTCCGTCTCTCCCCATTCTCCTTCACTTCTTCTTCGCGCCTCCGCGCCTTAGCGTCTTCGCGTAAAAAAAGCCGTTGCATTATACCGACCCCCGTCTGCATCCCGCCCCCATTCCCCGATAAAATACCTGCTCCATCAACATCGTCCTCCGACCGCCAAGAGAAACCCATGTCCGCAGTCTCCTCCACCTCCATTCCCCTCACCATCCTCGAAGCCGACGCAGTCGTCGTCGGCATCTACGCCGACAGCTCTCCCGCCGGCTCCGCAGCCGAGCTTGACAAGGCCACCGGCGGCCTGCTGTCCAAGCTCATCGAGCGGAAGGAAGTCGCCGGCAAGAAGAACGAGATCACCACCATCCTCGGCCCGGCCGGAATCAAAGCCCACACTGCCCTCATCGTCGGCCTCGGTCCGAAAAACACCTTCGACCGCGGCACCGCCTTCCGCGCCGCCGCCACAGCGTCAAAATCCTTGGCCGCAAAAGAGCGAGCCAAAGTCGGTTACTACCTGGCCGACGACTGGTCCAAAGACCTTGCGGAAAGTGGTGTCGCCGGCAGCATCGTCGGCTGCGTGGGGCAAGACCTCTACAAGGCGAAGAAGAAGCACTTTCCCCCCGGCGAAATCCTCTGGAGCCGCGTGGAGCCAGCCGCCTTGGGTAGCGGCATCATCCTCGGCGAGGCTCAGAACCTCACCCGCCGCCTCGTCAACGAGCCCCCCAGCGAGATGTACCCCGAATCTTTCGCAAACGAGGCCGTCCGCGTGGCGGAAGAAAACGGCCTCGCCATCGAAGTCTGGGATCTCGCCCGCCTGGAGGCCGAACGCTGCGGTTCCCTCCTCGCCGTCTCCCGCGGCAGCGACCGCGACCCGCGGCTGGTGATCCTGAAGCACAGCGGCGGCCAGGAGGGGGACGCCCCGCTGGCCCTCATCGGCAAAGGGGTGACGTTCGATTCCGGCGGCCTTTCCATCAAGCCGAACGACGGAATGGTGACCATGAAGTGCGACATGGCCGGTGCCGCCACCGTCCTGGGTGCGATGCAAGCCATCGCCCAGCTCCGCCTCCCCGTCAACGTCATCGGCCTCTGCGGCCTCGTCGAAAACATGCTCTCCGGCTCGTCGTACAAACTGGGCGACGTCCTCCGGGCCCGCAGCGGCAAAACCATCGAGGTCCTCAACACCGACGCCGAAGGCCGCCTCGTCCTCGCCGACGTCCTCGACGTCGCCCTCCAGCACAACCCCGCCCGGCTCATCGACCTCGCCACGCTCACCGGGGCCTGCGTCGTCGCCCTCGGCAACGACGTGGCCGGCCTGATGACCAACAACCAGCCCTGGTGCGACGCCGTCAGCCAGGCAGCCAACGCCGCCGGCGAACAGGTCTGGCAGCTCCCCATGTTCGCGGAATACGGCGAACAAATCAAAAGCGAAGTCGCCGACATCAAAAACATCGGCAACGGCCGCTGGGGCGGCGCCATCACCGCCGGCAAGTTCCTGGAAGAATTCGTCGACGGCAAACCCTGGGTCCACATGGACATCGCCGGCCCCGCCTTCCTCGACAGCTCCAAACCGTTTCTGGATGCCGGGGGGAGCGGGGCGTATGTGAGGACGTTGGTGGAGGTGGCGCGACAGGGCGGAGTTTGAGTAGAATAGGTTAGGAGAATTCCCATGACGACGCTGTTACAACAGGCATTTAGCGAAGCCGCCAAGCGTTCCACTCAGGAGCAGGATTTGCTGGCCTCTCGCCTTTTGGCGGAGCTCGCCGCCGAGAACGCCTTCGATCAAGCCATTGCCGGATCGGGAGACAAGTTAAGTCGCCTAGCACGGGAAGCCCTCGAAGAACACCGTGCCGGAAAAACCGAAGAGCTGGACCCGGAGCGGCTATGAAGTCCCGCACGACTCGGCAGTTTCGCGAGCTGTTCGCCCGCTTGCCGGCTCACGTCCAGCAGCAGGCACGGGAGGCTTACCGGCTGTTTCAGGCGGACCCGCGCCATCCGGGACTGCATTTCAAGAAGGTCCAAGACGACACGCTCACGTTCTCGGCGCGTGTCGGCATCAGCTACCGCGCGGTCGCCGCACTCGATGGCGACGCTCTGGTCTGGTTCTGGATCGGCTCCCACGCGGACTATGACAAGCTGCTGGGATTGAGGTGAAACATGGGGGGACATCGAGGCGTGCCGGAGCCGTACATCATTCTGGAAGAGTGCGTCGGCGAGGCGATCTATGATTCGCCCGAAGATGGGGACAAAGCCAAAGGCGAAAGTCCCAGGACGTCGCCGCCACCGCCGAAGGATGCTCGACCAGACAAGAAGCCTGGTTCAAACTATCCTGGCGCTGGGAGAATTCCTGGAAGAATTCGTGGACGGCAAACCCTGGGTCCACATCGATATCGCCAGCCTTGCCTTCCTCGACTTGTCCAAACCGTTTCTGGATACCGGGGGGCCCCCCGATTTGCCTCTGCATCCCTATCGCTTTCGACCCAACTCCTTGTCGCAAGCCTTTAGGAGATTGCCATGATGCGTCAAGAGTTCTTGCACTATTTGATCTCGCTCCTCTCGAGTCGCAAACTGCCCACCTTTACTAACCATCCACCCTGCCGAATTCATGAAATCCCTGATCGCTTGGTTGACGTCTTTGTAACGTAGGAATAATCCGGTCTTGGCATCAACGGTTCGCATCGTATTGAGGACTTCTTCTTTGTAGTCGCCAAATCCTTTGAAACTGACGAGCCTTTCGGTGATGAACCCTGTCAATTCTTCAAGTTCGATGAACTTGTCCACCAGCTTTCCATAGAGCAAATGCTCGCGTTCGCGCGATGTCCCAAGCCGGTGGTTGATTACAGCCGCAATAAGTGCGATTGCCGCCCCTGAAATTCCGCTGACGACGATCTTGATGAGATCTTCAAAGTTGGACATTGCAAACAATCCTTGAATAAACAGCGGCTGGCTTTCCGCTACGCTTGAAGAAAGGGAACCCGTTCTTTTTTGCTGGAAATCACTCACTGTTATATAGATGTCGTAGTTTGGCCAACGACGAGCCGCATGGAAGCCCGCGGCGGCCTCTGTTCAAAGCCGAATTGAGCCCTGGCCAACTTTCACCGGGAACCTGATCGATAGCTCCCGAGTATTGAGTGGGCCATTCACCCGTGCGTTCATAGTGTCTCTCAGCCCAGGCCAGAATTTGCTCGATAGTCACGTCCGGTAGGTCTTTAGGATTGCGAACACCGCGATTATCCGCAAGCAACTTTGCCAAGCTTGAACCACCGGACAGGCCGCGGCGGCCAGTTTTCAAAGCCTGCTCGATCCCGCCCCAAGTTTCTTCATTAGTGCCAGAAATCGGTCCGGACTTGACTCTTGGCCACGCTCCAACGCGCCTATTGTATTCGTCAGCCCAGGCCAAGATTTGATCAACGGTCAAGGTTGACAAATCCATGCGGTTTCGCACACCACGTTGTTCAGACAGTAATTTAGCCAGTGATGAACCACCCGGGAGACCTCGCCCACCATTGAACAACGCGAGATTAACGGCCTTCCAAGTTATGTCCCTTTCACCGCCAACTGGCCCCGAGTCTTAGTTCGGCCATTCTCCGAAAAGCCCATAGTGAGCGTCGGCCAATGCGAGTATTTGAGTTATTGTCAGCGGCGGTAAGTCCCTTTGATTTCGGACACCACGGTGTTTGGCAAGCAATCTCGCCAAAGATGATCCCCGACGAAGTCCGCGAAGGCCCGAGATTAGAGCTGCATTGATTGCACTCCAAGTTTCTTCAGGAGCGTCGTGTATTGGGCCCGCACTTTTCTTGGGCCAATCGCCGGTGCGTTGGTGATGTTCATCAGCCCATACGAGAATGATCTCGGCGGTCAAACACGGCAAATCCTTCTGGTTACGTCTACTTCGATGAATCTTAAGTATTTGGACGATCGAAGTTCCGCTAGGGAGTCCACGGAGTCCTTCATGTAGAGCATTATTTAGCTTGGCCCATGTTTCACCTTGCACTCCATTCAAAGGGCCGGATTTTTGGTTTGGCCATTCGCCGGTAGATTGGTGATGCTCATCGGCCCACGCTAAAACCTGATCCACTGTTAGCTGTGGAAGTTCCCCTACGTTGCGTACTTTCCGGTTCTGATCTAGCAGTTTCGGCAACGATGAACCACCGGAGAGGCCCCGTATTCCGGCAATCAGAGCGGAATTAACTGCACTCCAGGTTTCTTCTGGAGCGTCAAGAATTGAGCCCGAGTCTTTCTTCGGCCACTCACCTGTGATTTGCTGATGGTCATCTGCCCACTTGAGAATGTTCTCAATAGTCAGGCGCGGCAAATCCAGCCGATTACGTTTACCACGATGAATCTTTAGTAGCTGGGCTATTGAAGATCCACCGGGAAGTCCACGAAGACCCTTGACTAAGAGCGTGTTGATATTGGGCCAGGTTTCATGAGGCACACCGTGTACGAGCCCAGAATTGGTAGTTGGCCATTCTCCTTCGCGTTGGAAATGGGCATCCGCCCACGCAAGAATCTGCTCGACGGTCAACTTTGGCCTATCGGTTGTCTGCTCAACCGTTCGGACGAAGAACGCCTGCTCGAAGTCATGCAGAAGGAGCCGGGGAACATCCAAATGGATGTTCTCGGGCAGATTGATTCGGCCGCCAGACTTTGACCGTGGTCCCAACGACAGACGCAGTTGATCCAGCTCGTCCGCCAGGCGCCGGTCATGGGCGCGCAATGCTTTGAGGACCTGCCAGACTGGCTCGAAGGCTGACTGCGAGAGGACATTGTCGGCGTCTTCGGTTTCGTCGATGAAGACAGGGATCACGATGGTGCCGATCTGTTTGCCTTCGGCTTTGCGTATTACACGTCCGACAGCCTGAATGATGTCCACCATCGACCGCTTGGGGTCAATGAACGCCACGCCATCGAGGACCGGAACATCGACCCCTTCACCCAGGCAGGCGCAGTTGGAAAGGATGCCCCGCGTGTCGCCCGAGAGGCTGCCCAGCCCTTTCAGCAAGGTGGCACGTTGTCCCGCGGGTGTGTGTCCCGAGATGTGTTTCGTCCAAAGTTTGCCCGAAGGGCGGGCCGACCGCGTTAGATGAGGAATCACTCCCGGCAAGGAGTCCTGTTGTGTGGCATCAACGAACCGTGCGGCCTTCGCCACCGACGAATGGAACGTGATGAGCTTCCGCAGGTCGTATTTCTTCATCGCCTTGGCCAGGCCAATCTGCGCTGCCAGTGTCCGGGCGTCGGTCCTCAGTCCGTTGGCTGTCCGGACCAAACGGGCCTCGTCAACCCACGCCTTGGCTTCCCGATCGGTGACTCCGATCACGACGACCTGATAATCGGTCAAGAGCGGCGGGTTGGCGCTGATGGCTTCGTGGAAGGTGAGGACATGGAACTCTGGACCGAAGGCGTGCTCGTCGTCCATCGAGACGAGCTCAAATTCCAGTTCAGCCGCTCGCTTCTTGACGTGCTCCTTGAAGTACCGCGGCGTGGCCGTCATGAACAGCCGCTTGCGAGCCTTGATCTTCTTGCCATCCAAGACGGTGGCGAACAGTCCCTCGGCATGCCCGGCCAAACGGTGTGCTTCGTCGCAAATCGCCAAATCAAACGGCTTGGCCTTTCCGGTCTGCGCGTTCGCGATGCGGTCGGACGACTGGTAGGTGGCGAACACGACGGCTGGGCGCTTTCTTCGTTGCCCGAGAAAGTGCCGAATCTCCGCAGCATCGGTCGTGACCTTCACCCCAAGGTCGGCAGCCGATTGAACGGTGGTGTCTTCATGGCGCTCTGCGACCGACTCGTCGGAGCAGACAACGAGCGTGTCGAAATCCCTGGCGGAGTGACGACCCCACTCGGCTAGGTTTTGCTGGACCAGGGAGAGCGACGGGACAAGGACTAGCGAAAGCGAACTCTTCAAGTGCTCGGCAATCCAAAGTGCTGTCAGCGTTTTGCCCGTTCCGCAAGCCATGATGAGGCGGCCTCGGTCATGGTCGCGAAAACCCGTGACCACGGCATCAATCGCCGTCCGTTGGTGAGGGCGCGGCTCAGAGAGCAACAACCGCGCGCCCGTTCCCCGAATCTGTTTGGGCCACTGGACTGCTTCCGTCAGAAAATGGCCGCGCAGGACCAGCCCCACCGGCTTCTCTTGACCATGCAGCGTCCGGCGAGCCGTGGCCCCAATGTCGTCCGTCGTGGCCATGAGCAGTCGATAGGCGAACTGCGGACGGTTCGATTCGGACAGGAACGAGTCGATTTCTCGCTTGGGAATCGCCCGGTCGGGATGATCCGCCTTGGCCTGAATGGCCCACAGCTCGCCCGTCCGCGTCCGAGCTACGAGGTCGATGCCCGAATCAGGCCCCCACCGTTCTGGCCAATCTTTCCAGTGCCAGATTTTGTCGAACTGACCTCGATACCGGGGAGCGTTTTCCAAGAACCAGCGGCACAGCCATTCAAAGTCGCCGCCAAAGGAGTTTCCATCCGCCTCCCGGCGAATCTTCGCTTCGATGTACTCGAAAGTCCCTTCGAGATAGGTAGGACCGGGTGTAGGCATGCCAAGAAAGCTCACCATCTACTTTGACATAGTTCTCCGCGGGTGGTCGCGGAAGCGAAGAGTGAATTATATACGCAAATCCACGAGACTCGACCGTCCGTCTATGGTTGCTGGAGTCCCGCTTTTCGGCGGAACAATGAGCCGCCTAAAGGCGGGACTCCAGCGCATCACCCCACCAACCTGACCGCATGTCCTTCCACCCGCGTCGGCGGATCCAGCTTATCCAGCAGCCGGTGGATGATGGACTCGGGGACGGGGGTGGGGCGGTTGCGGTTTTGGTCCAGGAGTTGGGGGAGCGGGGGTTCGAGGTAGATGATCTCGATCCGGGCTCCGTAATCGGCGCAGAGGTCGATCAATTTGGCCCGCGTTTGGCGGATGGTGTTGGTGGCGGGCAGGAGAGTCTATTTCAACATTGCTTCAGCAATCCGCTGCTGAAGCTCATCGCGGCTGAGGTCGCGGATTAGGAATTTCTTTTGGGGCTGAGTTTCGCCGGAAAGCAGTTCGACTTGGGATTTTTTGAGCCCCAGACCCTTGGCGATTGTCTCCGCGAGAGCCTTGTTGGCCTTTCCCTTTTCGGCGATTTGGGTCACGCCGACCTTGAGCATTCCGTTCTGCTCGCCGCGGATGCCGTTCTTGCTGGCGCCGGCGAGCGCACGGACGGGAAGGATAACTCCTTCGGCATGGTCAGATAATTCGATCATGCCGGTTTCACTCCAGTCCTTCAAATAAGGCGGAGCCGACGCGGATGATGGTGGCGCCTTCCTCAATCGCCTCGACGAAGTCGCCGCTCATGCCCATCGAGAGTTCGGTCAGGTCGATTTGCGGTGGACATTCGGCACGAAGCGAATCGCGCAGCTCTCGCAGAGCCGCGAAGTCCCGCCTCGCTCGGGCGCTTCCTCCTTCCAACGCCGCCATTGTCATCAGGCCGCGGATCTTCAGGCCCGGAAGTTGGCCAATTGGCGAGAGCAGCGGTCGCAGTTCGTCGGGGCGGAAGCCGTGTTTGGTCTCGTCGCCACTGATGTTCACTTCCAGCAGCGTCTCCATGACTCGCCCCTGTTTCACCGCTGTCGCGCTGGCCGCTGCGAGCAGCCGCAGGCTGTCGCCGCTGTGGAGCAGCGAGACGTGCGGCAGCGTCCGCTCCACTTTGTTCCGCTGCAAGTTTCCGATGAGGTGCCAGCGAATCGGCAAGTCCTGCAGCGCTTCCGCTTTTTTCCACAATTCCTGCGGCCGGCTTTCGGCCAGGTCGTGCAGGCCGGCATGGAAGAGTGCCCGGGCGGTCTCGACATCCACGTACTTCGTCACACCCACCAGTCGCACTTCCTCGGGCCGGCGACCCGCGCGAACAGCCGCTGCCGCCATCTGGCCGCGGACATGGGCGAGGTTTTGAGAGAGGCGGGGGAGAAGTTCCATCCCTTCACAGTACGCTAAGAACTGCGAAAGAAAAATCCGTGCCGGAAGAAAGTCGGGCAAACCCGATGATTATGCACGACACCCTACTTTTTTCGCTTCGGCAAAAAGCTCGGCAAGTAGCTAGTCAGCGGCTTTTTGGTTGTTGGCGGAGTCACCATCGGAAGTCTCCGAACTGCTGAAGCCTGGCGGACCTCAGTGTCCGGCTCAGCCAGAGTGGAAGTCGACGGAGGAATGGGACTTGGGGCGGGCAAGGGATCAGGAGCAGGAGCGGAAGGCTGTTCCTGGCTCGGTTCTGCAGTAGGCAAGCGTCGGGGCAAATTGCCGCGCAATTGAAGGTTAGCAGATTCTTCCTGAAGGTTAAAAGAGTCTTCCGAAGGACTGTCGCTGCTGCCGTACCGTTCGTCATTGGGAGTCGGCTGGTTGCTTTCCGGATAGCAGACCGGGTCGGCAAATCGCCCCAGTGGGCCGATAGAGCCGTAACGCTCCTCATAAAGATAGATACCATGCGTCTCCAGAATCGTCCCTGTCTGGCGTTCCAGATTTGCAAGTTGCGTGTTGTACTGCGCCAACGCGTTGGCTTCTCCACTGATCGTATTGCCCCAATCGGCAAGCGCTTGAAGATAGACGATTGGGATTTCTTGCCCATTGCGCACTCTTGCACTCTGATACCTAAGATTCTCCTTGGCTGCGGTATGGGCCTCTTTGAACGCCACGTAGCTCTTATACGCTTGATCGAGGGAGCGGACATTCGTCGCCAGGTTATGGACCGTGGCGTGCATCCCTTGGTCCAGATTCGCCCGGTCCCGCGCGATGAGGAGTTCTACGCGACGAAGCCCGGCGCGGCCGGCCCGCAAGCCGATGGGAACCGAAAAATTGATCCCCATCGTCCAATCCGTGAATTGTCCTGGGCCGCTTCTTAGAGTGGTGCCGTTGGGCATCTCACCCTCCAATCCGTTCCAGCGATAGAGGGCCACTGCATCCAGCCGCGGCAGGGCGTTATTATTCGCCTGAATCAAGAGCTGATTATCCGCTTCGAGGATGAGCTTGAGTTCGACCAGATCGGGACGCCGCTCCTGGGCGATTTGCACAACGCTTTGCCAGTCGGCTACAAATTGGTCCGCGATAGGGGGCGTGACCGGCACGTAGACCGAATTGTTGGAAGGGGGAATTCCCAGCAAATTCCGCAGCGCCGCTTCGCGCTGCAAGACGTTGGCTTCGGAAGAAACCAGGTTGGCGAGGGCGTTGGCTTCGGCGACCTCAAGCTGAAGGACAGTCGATATATTTCCAATGCCAAATTTAAAATTCGCTCGTTCCAGACGCAAGCTGTACTGGAGCTGATTAACCTGTTGCCGGCGAGCCCAAACATCGGTCCGGGCAAAGACGAGATTCCAATAGCCTTCGATGACGCCGCGAACCTGCTCTTGCAAGGAATCTTTGAGTTGGAAATACGAGCGTTCGGTGTCAATCCGCGCCAGCATGATCGGCGCGAGATTCGGCGCGAGACGGCCACCTTGCAGCAAGGGCTGGGTGTAGCTCAAAGCTGCCGATGCGGGGCGAGACGGGTTAAGGGTAAAATTGCCGGGGGACAGACGGTTTGAGTCGGCTAAGACATTCAGGCCAGCGGTTCCGCCAAACGCGTTTTGTTTGGTGACTCCGACGCCGAGGTTGTAATTCTGATTGGCAGTTCCGGTGATGAGCGAGCGATTTGTCGGGTCGAGCGGATCGGGAACCGCAACTGGATTCTCAGAACGGTTGAAACTCTGGTTGACAGTCACCGTCGGGTCGAACCGGGCATTGGCCGTGTCGATGCTCGTATTCGTCAATGCCGCATCATAGATCGTGCTGCCGCTGGCGACGGCCGTGTTCCCCGCCAGGATTCGCACCACGCGATCATTCGCCAGACAGATGCGAATGGCATCATCCAGCGTAATGTAAATCGGCTCCAGATCCTGGGAGCGGTTCACCACCGTGGGAGGAGCGGGCGAATCCGGCAGGTCATATCTGGGAAGCTGCGAAGGATCCCGGACCTGTATGTTCCGCTGCTCGGGAAAATAGGTCGGTGGCAGCAGATGCTGCTTCGATGATAGCTGAGCGCTGGCAGACTTTGCCGTCAGCGCAAGACCTAGCGGCAGCGCAAAGAGTAAGAGCGCGCTGGTCACAACCTTGTGGATCGTGCCGATTTCCATACTGGATTGTTCGGTCCGCCTGGAACGATTCTTCCGGCATATCCGTTCAGCGCGGATTTGTTTCGCTTGACGGTACTTCCGCTGCTTCCGCTTGTATCGGTTCTTCTGGCAATTCTGCCTGTAATGCCTGGATGGCCTGGTTAAAGTCTGCGGTGTCCTGCACGATGTTGCCGTCCCGGAGGACCACGATACGACGGGCGTTCTTGGCGACGTTTTGATCGTGGGTCACCAAAATTACCGTTAATCCTGCTTTTTCATTTAACTCGCGAAACATGGCGATCACTTCGCGGCTCGTTTTGGAGTCGAGGTTGCCGGTCGGCTCATCGCCCAGAAGAATCGCCGGTTCGTTGACCAGGGCCCGGGCAATTGCCACCCGCTGCTGCTGGCCGCCGGAGAGTTGACTGGGGTGGTGGTCCATCCGGTCCGCCAGACCAACCAGTGCTAGCTTTTCTTTGGCCCGCCGGTGCCGCTGGGCTGCCGTAATTCCTTTCGAATATAAAAGGGGCAACTCCACGTTTTCCAGGGCGGTCGTTCGAGCCAGCAAGTTAAAATTCTGAAACACGAACCCAATCCGCTGGTTGCGAATCCGCGCCCTGTCGGCAGCCGACATATTGGCCACTTCCACCCCGGTGAGCTTGTAACTGCCGCTGGTTGGCCGGTCGAGACACCCCAGCGTATTCATCAGGGTGCTCTTCCCGCTGCCGCTCGGTCCGATGAGGGCGACGTATTCTCCTTGCTCAATCGAGAGATTCGTCTCTTTCAGGGCCTCGACTTTGACCTCGCCGAGGTCGTAGGTCTTAATAATCTTCTGAATTTCGATGAGCGGCACGCTCTTACTCCGGCAGGGATCGATAGTTATGGTAGAAATAAGGACTTGTTTCCAGCGAATCCATGGTAGTCCGCTCAGACCCAGGGCGGACGTGCTGGCACACGGAGTGTGCAGAATACCCTTTTAGTTTACAAGCGGCATGAAGACTCTGCTCCGAATTCTACTGGTAGTTGGCATTCTTGTTGGCCTGGCAGTCCCCGCGCTTTACGGCGGCGCTCAGTACTGGAAGATCGTGACCCGCACCAAGTGGCGGACGATAGAGGTGGAAAAAGGGGGGATTGTCGCCGTCGTCAACTCCACGGGGACGGTCAAACCGATGGAGAAGATCGTGATCGGATCGTTTGTCTCCGGGCCGCTGCTGGCGACGCGGAAACTCCCCAATTTCAATGACGCAGTGAAAGCCGACCAGATTTTGGCGGAGATCGACCCCACCATTTACATCGCCAACGTCAATCGGGACAAAGCGAGTTATGACTCTCGGATGGCGGACGTGATGCGGGTCAAGGCCCAACTCCAGCAAGCCATCAACGATGAGCGGCGAGCCCTGGATCTGCGCGCGGAGGACAAGACCTTCATCGCCCAGGCGGAAATGGACAAGTTCAAATTCGCCCGCATGTCACTCGATGCCCAACTCACCGTGGCGTCAGCTTCCGCCATGCAGGCTTTTGAATCGCTCAAATACTCGGAAACTCAAAGGGACTATACCTTAATTAAAGCCCCCAAGGACGGCATTGTCATTAGTCGCAAAGTCGAGCCCGGTTCAATGCTGGCGTCGCAATTTCAAGCGCCGGAGTTGTTCGAGATCGGGGTGGGCATGCGGGAAGAGATGCATATCCACGCCGCTGTCGATGAGGCGGACATCGGACGGATTCAGTCGGCACAGGAAAAGAAATATCCGGTGAGCTTCACGGTGGATGCTCACGACGAACTGTTCCGTGGCGTGATTGACCAGGTGCGGATGAATGCGACGACCACGCAAAATGTTGTCACTTATCCCGTGATCGTGAAAACGGCCAACCCAGATCTTAAGCTGCTGCCGGGGATGACCGCGGCGATCTCGTTTCAAGTGGATGAGCGGAAGGATGTCGTAAAAATTCCGAACGCCGCCCTGCGATTCTATCCCAGTCCCAAACAGGTGCGGAAAGAGGATGTTCCCATCCTGGAAGGGACAGCCGTGAAGGACGATGCTCAGGAAGCCCAGCAAAGCGAAACGACCCTCTCCGCCGAAGAACGGGCGGAAAACCGCCGCGAACGAAACCGCCGCCACGTTTGGGTGCAAGAAGGCGATCTCCTTAAAGCCGTCGAAGTCACCATCGGCCTCACCGACAGTCAGTTCACCGAAATGGTCTCCGGCAGCCTCCAGCCCGGCGACAAACTTATCATCGGCATCCAACAGCCGCAGTATGGAAGATAACGTTCAAGGTTCAAGGTTCAAAGTTCCAAGTTCAAGGTTAAGACCTTAGCTTGACACTTTGAACCTGGAACCTTGAACCTGAAACTTTGAACCTTGAACCATGTCCTTTCTGCTCACCCTCCGCATCGCTCTCCGCGCACTTGCCAAGAACAAGATGCGCGCCGGCTTGACCGTGCTGGGAGTCGTTATAGGCATCGCGGCAGTGACCAGCATGGTTTCGCTGGGACAAAGCGCCAGTCAATTGGTACAAGGCCAGTTCGAGTCGATCGGCACCAATGTCATCGTTGTCTTTCCGGGGAGCAAGCGGAGCAACGGAGTGAGCCAGGCGAACATTCCCACCCTTACCGCCCGCGACAGTGATGCCATCGCCAATGAATGTGACGCGGTCCTCGCCTCGTCTCCGCTCGTCGGCGCCCAGGGACAAGTTATCTACGGCAATTCCAACTTCAGCCCCAAGGAAATGTACGGCGTCGGTGCGGAGTACCTCACCGTCCGCAACTTGCACCTGGCCCGGGGGGCCTATTTTTCCGAGCGGGAAGTGAACTCCGCGGAAAAGGTTTGCGTCATTGGTCACACCCTGGTCGCCAAATTGTTTCAGACCACCAACCCGGTTAACGAAACGATCCGCATCAAAAACATTCCCTTCAAAGTCATCGGCGTGCTGGAGCAGAAGGGGGCCAACATGATGGGAGATGATCAGGACAATCTCGTCCTGATGCCCTACACCACCGTCCGCAAGCGGCTGCAAGGAAGCGAGTTTGACAATGTCAACGCCATTCTGGTCTCCGCCCGTTCGCCCCTCCTGATGCTCGACGCCCAGAATGAAATTGACCAACTTCTGGCCGAGCGGCATAAGATTCACGCCGGCGAACCCAAGGATTACGCCGTGCAAAGCACCAAGGAGATGGCCGCGGTCCTGGGCATTGTCATGGGGACGCTCACCATGATGATTACCTCCATCGCCGGCATCTCCCTGGTGGTTGGCGGGGTCGGGATCATGAATATCATGCTGGTTTCGGTGACGGAGAGGACCCGCGAAATCGGCATCCGCATGGCGGTCGGTGCCCGCCCCCTGGATATCCTCACCCAGTTCCTGGTCGAGGCGGTCCTCCTCTCTTGCATCGGCGGACTCATCGGCTTTCTGTTCGGCGTCTTTGCCTCCTGGGGGTTCATCAAACTGATTAACCTCCTCACCAGCGGCACCCAGTGGACCCTCACCATCTCCATCCCCGCCGCCATCATCGCCTTCCTGTTCGCCGCCGCGGTTGGCATCTTCTTCGGCTTTTATCCCGCCTGGAGGGCCAGCAAGCTGGACCCGATTGAGGCCCTGAGGTACGAGTAGCTCCGTGGGGTAGGCTTCCAGCCTGCCCAGAAAATGGGCTCAGCCGAACCTGCCGCCTGACTTTCCTGTCCATTCCACGTAGAATGGAGTTGGCAGCGGATCGCTGCCAGCGGAAATCAAGGCGAAAGGAGCGTGCGTGGCCACAGCAATTCAGTCGGCAGTCAGTGTCAGTCCCCAGCGAAGCCTGCAATTGGCCCTGGCAGCGGCCCAAAGTGCGGAAGACAACAAGGGGCAAAAAGTCACGGTCCTCGACCTGCGGGACCAGACCGTCATCTTTGACTACTTCGTCATCGCCACCGGCAGCAGCCAGCGGCAGCTCCGGGCCATTAGCGACGCCATCGACGACGTCCTGCAAAAAGAACTCGGCCACCCCCGCCTCGGCACCGAAGGCTACCAGGACAGCAAATGGATCCTGCTCGACTACGGCTCCATCGTGGTCCACGTCTTCGATACCACCAGCCGCGATTACTACGCGCTGGAAGATCTTTGGGCTGGGGCGAAGAAAGTGCAGCGATAGTGGGCCGTCATTCCATGACCGGCCCATTCCGTTGCGATTGCGAACTGCGGCAGACGAAGCATCCTGGGGCCTCACTTTCGTACTTGCACGGACATCAAGTAGGCCGCCAGGAACTGGCTGCCGATGAGGGCGTAGACAAAAACCTTGTCGTTGGCCAGGCACAACAGGATCAGCAGAGCTCCCCATAATTGATTCCGCGGAATAATCTCGAGGGGCGTCATGAACAGGAGCCCCATTAGCAGGAGAAGCGTCGTCGCGCCCAACATCACCTGCCGCGGCCAACCCTCCGAGCAGCGCCAGATGGCGGACACCGGAATGCACAGCACGCCAAACACTATTGCCGGCAGATATAAATCGCTGATGCCGCTCGCTATGGCCGCGATGAGCATGACAATCGCCGTGAGCAAGCAGAGCCCCAGCCAGTTCGCTCCGCGCGTCTGATCTTCATCGAGCGCATGGCGGCCGAAGCGGTCCAGCCGCAGCAGCAGATTGAACAGCGGGTAGGCGATCCAGGTCATCAGGGCGAATGCGACATAGCAACCGATGACGGTCCAAATATAAGGCGCGAGAGCCGGATTGGCTTTGGCGACTTGCTGCAGCACTTGATTTCCAAAGAAGAAGCCGATCACCAGTCCCCACTGCACCTGCCTCGGCAGTTTCGCCATCCAGAGAAAATACGCCAGTAGCCAGCGGTAAATGAAGTTGCGGGCCTTCATCGCCTCCACGATGCCAATCCGGGCAAACTCCAAATCAGGCTGGAGGCGGAGCGCTTCGCGGAAGTGGGTCATCGCCTGCTTGGGGTTCCCATTTTCCAGCATGGCCCAGCCCTGGTTGGCGTGAGTCAGCGGGTCATCCGGGCGGCGGGAGAGAGCGTCGCCGATGGTCGTCGCCGCGGCCGCCCGGTCACCGAGACTGATCAGCGCCTGGGCTCGCAGGTTGAGGCAAGTATTGTGCTCGGGATCAATCGACAGTCCTTCATCGGCCGCGGCCAGAGTTTCCTTCCACCGCCGCTGCTGGTAGTGGAGCGAAGCTAACTCCGCGAAGTACGCCGGCTCATACGGGTCCAGCCGCAGTGCCTCTTCAATCGCCCGCTGGGCTTCCGGCAGGTGATTCCTCACGTCGAGAATATGAGCCAGCGCGTAATAGGGATACGGCTCTTCCGGGGCGAGGTGAATCGCTTGCTGCGCGTGCTGCTGGGCTTCGTCGAATTGCTTGGCCGAAACCAGGCAGAGCCCCGTGTAGGCATGCGCCTCAAAATCGTCGGGATCCTCCAGCAAGTGCTGCCGCAGCTCGATGAGGGCTTGATCAGGACGATCCTGGTGATACAGAAGTTTCGCGCGTTGGAGACGGCTCATTTCAGCTTCATGTATTTCAGGATGTCGTCGTAGAGGCCCCCTTCGTTCGCGTAGAGAGCATGATTTCGAGCGGTCGTGAACCACTCCTTGGTCGTCGGCTTCACTGCGGCAGCGGCCGCCGCGAGGTCCTGCGTCGTCAGTGGCTTGGGGACACCCGCCTTCATCGCCTCGCGGAGCTTGCCTTCAATCGCCTGATCGATCATTCCCTTGAGGTCCGCCCCTGAGAATTGCTCGGTCTTCTTCGCCAGCACGTTATAGTCGATTTTATCCAGCGGCTTGCCGCGGAGGAGAATTTGCAAAATGCCAGCGCGGGCTGTCCCATCCGGCGGCGGCACGAACAGGATCCGGTCAAACCGCCCGGGGCGGCGGAAAGCGGGGTCGAGATGCCACGGCGAGTTGGTCGCGGCCAGGATGAGGACTCCTTCGTTGCTCGCCCCCATGCCGTCGAGTTCCGCCAGGAACTGGTTGATGAGATGCCGCCCCGCGCTTTGCCGCATGTCGCTCCGGCGGGAGCCGAGGGCGTCGACTTCGTCGAAGAACAGGACGCAGGGGGCGGCGCGGCGAGCCTGCTCGAAAATATCATGGAGGTTCCGCTCGCTGCTGCCAATCCACATGTCCAGCACGTCGCTGATGCCGACGTTAATGAAGCCGGCTTTGATTTCACCCGCGGTCGCCCGGGCCAAATGCGTTTTGCCGCACCCGGGGGGGCCGTACATCAGAATGCCGCCGCCGACTTTTTTGCCGTAGGCCTCATACAACTCCGGATGCGACAGCGGATGAATGATCTTCAGCCGGATTTCCTCTTTGAGTTGCTCCATCCCGCCAATGTCCGTGAAATTGGTCTTGGGGCGCTCCACCTTGTCTTCCACAGGCGATCCCGGCTCCTGCCACCCGGCCCGGACGCGCCCTTCCACCACGTCCGATTCTTCATACCCCGGCCCAATCCCCAGCCGCTGCGCGAACTCGGCATCCGCCACGTCGGGATCGACCTCCACCGCCAGTTTGTACTCGGCCACCGCTTGCGGCACTTCCCCGCGGCGGAGGAGCGCCTGGGCATAGAGCAAATGTGCCTGAGCCGGTGGATTGCGCCCCTTCACCAAATCTTCGAGAATGACCAGTGCCGCCGAGTCCTTCTTCTGAGCCGCAAACGCCCGGACCAGCCCCAGCTTTAGCTGCACATTGGCGGGAGCAAGCGCGAGAGCTTCGCGATACTGCGTCTCCGCTTCTTCTCCGCGACCAGCGGAGAGGAGCGCCTCCGCCAGGTGCTGGCGCAGCGGAACGTTTTCGGGCGACAGATTGACCGCTTCGAGGAGAGCGGCGAGGGGGTCGAGCATGGAGGGCACGTTGGAAGGGCGACGGTTTTTCTGAATGACGAAGCCCGAATGACGAATGGGGGCACTTCTTGCGCCACGCGCCGGTTTTCCCTTCGTCATTCGTCATTCGGGCTTCGTCATTTGCTACGATACCACTTATTACTCGCCAAAACTACGCACTTCTTGAGACTCCTGATCATGAAAATCACCGCTGTCAAAACCATCCCTCTCGGCGGAGCTACCCACGATCACGGCTGGCCGGGGGGGACCGATCCGAATGTGCAGTACAACACCCTGATCGAAGTCATCGGCGAGGATGGCTTTGTCGGCATAGGCAGTTGCTATACGACGCGGCAACTAGTGGAAGGCTCGCTGGCTCTGCTGCTGCCGCACATGCTGGGGGAATCGGCCCTGGAGCCGGAGCGGGTGAGCGAGAAGCTGCGGCAGAGCATGTTCTGGCTCGGTCGCGGCGGCTCTGTGGAGCACACCATCAGTGGCATCGACATCGCCCTTTGGGATCTGCTCGGCAAGGCCCTCAACCAGCCGGTCGCTCGGCTGCTCGGCGGCATTTACCGGGACAAGATTAAGCCCTACGCCAGCATCCTGTTCGACGACCCGCCAGTCCTCGCTGACAAGCTGCTCGAACAGACCAGTCGCGGTTTTAAAGCGATCAAAATGGGGTGGCGTCCCTTCGGCCGCGTCAGCCGTGAGTTCGATGAGCTACTCATTCGCACGGCCCGCGACACCGTCGGTCCCAACGTCGAATTGATGGTCGATGCCGGCGGCAGCGAGCAGTTCTGGCCGCACGGCATCTCGTGGGCTCGCGAAACGGCCAAGATGCTCGGCGATTACAAAATCACCTGGTTCGAGGAAGCCCTTCGCCCCGACGACGTCGACGGCTTCCTCGAGCTGCGGCAGAACTCGCCGGTCCTGATCGCCACGGGGGAAGTCCTCACTCGGCGGCAAGCGTTCCAGCCCTTCATCACCCGCCGGGCCCTCGACATCATCCAGCCCGACTGCACCAAATGCGGCGGCCTCTCCGAAGCCCGCCGCCTCGGCTGGATGGCCTACGACCACGGCCTGATGCTCGTTCCCCACGGCTGGAACACCGCCATCGGCGTCGCCGCCGACCTCGCCCTCACCGCCAGCCTCCCGATCGCCAAATGGGTCGAATACCAGACCGGCGTTCCGTACATTGAGGACATCATCACCAAACCGTTTGAACTCGACGCCGACGGGATGCTGCAAATCCCGATGGGGCCGGGGCTGGGGATTGAGCTGGATCGGGAATCGATTAAGAGGATGACGGTGAAGTGAGATGACCGAGAAGTCCAATCCCTATGCGTCTCCGGTGATTACTCCCAAGTTGTCGACTGCGACGGATGCGGTCATTCGGCGACTTCGCGTCCCATCGTTAGGCCTGTTCCTCTTGGGGCTGTTCGTTGTTATTGCAGGTACCATTACCTTTCCCCTGTTATTTATCGGCGTATTTCTATCGACTGAACCCCCGACACCAGCGGACATTTTCTTTTTCGTCGAATCGACAGCCATCATCCTATGCAGTTATCCAATTGTGTTTGGATCCTTAGAGATGCGTGGCGGAACCAATTACCGTTGGGCCTACACCGCTGCCGCTCTGGCCTGCATTCCTTTTCCCACACCGTTCATTTTCATCAATCTCCCTCTCGGTATCTGGGCTCTCATCGTCCTTCACCGCCGCGATGTGAAAGAAGCCTTTGCCCACCGCAAGAATCCTGTCGAAAGTGACGAGCAGGCATTGCGAAATGCTGGATAAAAAGCGTCCACAGATTTCGCAGATGACGCAGATTTTAGATCAAGAAGACGTTCGACTCTGAGGTAGCCAATTGGGGACAAAACCCTGAATTGCAATCTGCGCCATCTGCGACATCTGTGGACGAAAAGGGCAATTCGCGAGCGCCAAGTACAACACCCTCGCTTGCGCGTCGGGCTAGTTTCTGTCTGGCTCCTCGCTCACGGCAGTTCCCCCCAAGTCGCCCGCATCAACGCATGAACCTCCGGCTCTTCGGCCTGTAGTTCCGCGTTGTTGAAGGGGAAGAAGTCGTTGGTGCCGAAATAGGACTCGGTCATTTCGGCGAAGAATTCCATCTGGTTGGTGGTGGCATAGTGAGGCCGTTTTTTGCCGTTGGCGTGCAGGACGCTGGCATAGCAGCCTCCTTCCGCGAATTTTTTCCAGGCGGCTTTGATCTCGGCGTGCTCGAAGCTGAGAACCTGGTCGTGGTAGGCGTGGGCCAGTTCGTGGAGCATTCCCAAGGGCTGTTGGCGCTGGAAGCGGGTGGCCACGAAGTAGTCGGCACTGGGAATTCGGACGGACCGGCCCAGTTCGGCGACAAACCCGTGCTGCGTTAGCCAGTCGACATTCGGATGGTACTGCGGCGATTTGATCGTGCCGCACGATTGATCGAGCCAGATTGTCACCTTCTGCAGCCGCCCCACCTTGTCGGCCGGCACCAGCAGCTTCACTTCATAGAGCCGCGTCTGGAGAAGCTTCAGTGCCTTCTCCCCCAGCGCCGCCCCTTCCCCCGTCAGCAGCCGATCGTCCACTTGCACCTTCCAGCCTTCGACCATTTGCTCCGTATGACTCACTGGCTTCTCTGGACCTATTTCCTCGGCATGAACTGACTGCGCCCAAGCCGTCAGCGAAACCAACAGCAAACAAGCAGTCATCATTCCAGAAGTTCGCATAGACTTCGTTCCAAGGAAAAGAAGAGAGTCCCAAGTCGCAATCGGGAGCGAAAACAACGAATTCACCAAGTATTGCCTTCGTGACTATCTTAGCGAACCGCAAACTTCTGCGGTTTGGGGGCCAGGTCCGGAAGAAATTTCTTCGCCCGCTTGATGCCTGAGACAGGAGGGTCGAGCGCGAATTGAATGGACTCCGGGTCTCGGGCGCGGCTGCGTTTCATAAAGGCCCCAGTTTCAGGAAAGTCCTCACCCCCAGCCCCTCTCCCCGCGGCGGGTAGAGAGGGGCCGAAGTGTTGGGGTATTCTAGCGGGAAGAGGCGTGGGACCCCAAAAAAATCTCAGCACCCCCTTGGCTTCCGGCCCTCTATAGTGTACAATAGAACCAACGTGGGCCGGCGGGAAACCGGTGAGTTCCTTGATAAGTTGGTAGCAGAGGTGTGAAGAGACTGGGGAGACGGTGCGCGCGGAGGGAAAGGAGCCGGGGATTTGAGATATGAGACGGGGGACCGCCTGAAGGCGGGACTCCAGCATGGGAACTTACGTCGACGGGATTTGACGTAAGTCGCGCAAGGCACAGTGCCTCCATTGGATGCCGAAGCCATGAATCAAGAAAACGGGTTTTGAATCGACGGTGAATCAAGTGAATCGCCGTAAAGTACATTTGTCAGAGATATACGCTTGACTCCACCTACCACAACCTGTAGTGTTTTGGGTCTGTGGAGCTTTATGGCGGATATTTTTCCTAAGACGGTCACGGAACTCGATAAACTCTTTCCGGACGAGGAAG
>JBJXFF010000171.1:0-76146 GCA_046153945.1 Pirellulaceae bacterium | reverse complement strand
CGCTTCCTCGTCCGCAAAGAGTTTATCGAGTTCCGTGACCGTCTTAGGAAAAATATCCGCCATAAAGCTCCACAGACCCAAAACACTACAGGTTGTGGTAGGTGGAGTCAAGCGTATATCTCTGACGTGTGTCCATTAATTTCGTGGCGCTCTCACTTAAACTTCTCCATAATTATTAAAATACTTTTGCCCCCCAAAACAGAAACATGGCGGAAAATCTGCCTTGCTTTCCCTCTGCGGGCTCTGCGCCTCTGCGTGATGTCCTTCCTAATTCCGAGGTAGCATCACGCAGAGGCGCAGAGCTCGCAGAGGAACTATTGGAGAAGCAAGTATCTAATCTCGACGCGTTGTATTACCGAATTCCCTCGCTGGTGCAACGGGCTAATGCCCACCCCCCCTACATTTGGCGACCGCCAACTCTTTCCGGTAATATCCTTCCGCTAAGCACAGCCTGCGACCGATTCACGAAATCGCCACAAATCCGTCTATTCACTTGCTCCGATTCGTACATTTCGCGATAATTCCAAGTGTGGCATCGGGACATTTCCAGCCGGACCCTTGTCGGTAAGGAGCAAAACATGCGTCAAGGAATCAGCTTTTTGATGACAGCCGTTGTCTTGGTAGCGCTCGCTGCTCCGGCGGAGGCTCGCCATCCGCATTGCTGGGGTGGGGGCTGTGGCTACGGCGGGTTCGGCGGCGGATTCTATTCGAACACCTGTTATGCCGGCTTTAACAGCCCGTTTGTCTATGGCAACTACGGATATGGGAACTGCGGTTACGGCTGCGTACCTTACCGCGGCTGCTACTATCCGGGGACCTACTACGGCGGCTATCCGGCCTACAACACTTTCTATTACAACTCCTATCCCTACGGATACGGCGTCGTTGGCAACGGGCCGATCTTCGCTCCGGCGCAGGCCATTTATGGCCCTGGGGCCGTGCGCAACTTTTTGGGAATGGCGGAGCCGACCGCGCCAGCCCCGGCCGCGGTGAGACCCTTGACGCTCAAATCCAGCGCCGTGGTGGTGAAGAAGCTGACGGAGCCGCGCAAGGTGCGAGAGGCGAGCCCGGAATATCGCCGCAAGGCGGATCAGTTCATTGCCCAGGGGGACATGCTCTTCCACGAGCAGAAATATCAGCAAGCGGTCGACCGCTATAAATCGGCCGCGGAGATGGCCCCGGATTCCGCCGAAGCCTATTGGCACAAGGGGCACGCCTATGCCGCCACCAATCGCTACGAACTGGCTGCCTCCTGCTTCCGCCGGGCCTTGACCCTCAACCCCGACATCGCCCGCGGCGGCTTCGGACTCGACAAGCTCTACGGCGACACCCGCATGGCCAAGGAAGCCCACCTGGAAGCAATCGCCGGCTATTGCCTGGAACACCCCGACACCGCCGACGCGTACTTCGTCCTCGGCGTATTCCTCCACTATAACGGCGAAGCGGATCGAGCCGAAAAATTCTTCACCCGGGCGGCGGAACTTGCTGGACCCGATGCGACCTACTTGGCTCGGTTTGTGCCGGGAGTGGTGCCGGTGAAGAAGGATGAGTTGGAACTGTAAGATAAGAAATGACGAAGCCCGAATGACGAAGGTCGGATTAGAATCATCTCGTCCCATTCGTCATTCGGATTTTTCTCCCCTCGATGCCCCATCCGCGCCACTCCGGGGCTAACGGCGCACTGAATGTCTAATCTGAAGTTGCGGCGGCAAATCGCCTTCGAAGCCGCCAGGCTGATGTACTCCCGCGAGGAGTCGGAATATTTTCGGGCCAAGCAGAAAGCGGCCCATCGCATTTGCCAGGGGTGGGTCAAGCCCTGCGACCTGCCGAGCAATGCGGAAATCCGCGAGGAAATCCAAACCTTTGCCCGCCTGCACGAAGGGGATGCCCGCAAGGACAACCTCCGCGAAATGCGGCTGGAAGCCCTCCGGCTGATGCGGCTGCTGGCCCGCTTCAAGCCGCGACTGATCGGCAGCGTGATGACCGGGCATATCCGGGCAGGGAGTGACATCGACCTGCACGTCTTCTCCGACAGCATCGAAGCCGTCACCTCGATTCTCGATGAGAACGGTATGGTCTACGACGTCGAACACAAGCGGGTCCGGAAGAACGACGAGGAGCGAATCTTCACTCACGTGCATGTGAAGGACCGCTATCCGTTCGAGCTGACGGTCTATGCCTCGAACCTGGTTTCTTACGTTTTCAAAAGCTCGATCACCGGCAAGGCGATTGAGCGGGCGAGTATCGCCCAGCTCGAGCAGTTTCTGGCGACCGAGTACCCAGGCCTCGACCTCGACGCCGCCGTGGACGAAGTCGCCAGCAAGGTCGACCGCTTTCAGGTCTATCAAAGCCTGCTGCTGCCGCTGGAAAACGTGAAGCAGAACCCCAAGTACCATCCGGAAGGGGAAGCCCTCTATCACTCGCTGCAGGTCTTCGACCACGCCCGCGACGCACTCCCCTACGACGAGGAGTTTTTGCTGGCCGCGCTCCTGCATGACATCGGCAAAGCGATCGACCCACACGACCACGTCGCGGCGGGGCTGGAAGCGCTCGAAGGGTTTATCACCGAGCGGACCGCCTGGTTCATCGAACATCACATGACCGCCCACGAAATTCTGGACGGCACCGTCGGCCAGCGGGCTCACCGCCGGCTCAAGGAATCCGAGAGTTACGACGAACTCCTTGTCCTCTGCCGCTGCGACCGCGCCGGGCGAGAGCAGGGGGTGGAAACGCCTGAGTTGGAAGAGGCTCTGGATTACATTCGGGAGCTGGCGCAGTCGTTTGGGTGATGGATGCAGGCATCTTTGCCGATGCTAAGCGCAATTCCCTTGCTGGCGCGTCGGACTAGTGTTTAGCGGGATGGGTGGAGTTGTGCTCGTCCGCTAAAATGCCGGCCACGATGACCTCGCCGTCCCAATCCGCCACCAATCAGCCCGTGCAGTCTCCCGCTGCGCGGGCGCGCGAACGATTCTTGCGGAATTATGCCTCGTGGGCCGGCATGGGCCTGATCGCGGTGTTTCTGCTGGTGGCGGTGGGGGCGGACTTTCTGTCGCCCTATTCGCTCGGCCACTCGGCCAAGAATTTCGATCCTGAAAAAGGGACCGTCGGCCTGCGGCTGAATGAACCGCTGAGCGGCGAATACTTGATGGGGACCGATGCGAATGCCAAGGATTTGCTGACCCGAGTGATGCATGGTTCCCGTTTGTCGCTCTTGGCTGGAGTGGTGTCGATATTGCTCGCCGTTGCTGTCGGCGTGCCGGTCGGAGCTTTGGCCGGATATTTCGGCGGCTCGGTCGATGCGCTGTTGATGCGGACGGTGGATGTGGCGTTAGCTTTTCCCAGTGTGCTCATCGCGCTTCTCGTGGCGGTCGCATTTCATCCCGGCTGGGGGACGGTGATCATTGCCGTCGGCCTGATCAATGTTCCGATCTTTGCTCGGCAGGTTCGGGCCACGGTGATCAGCGTCGTCAACCAGGAATACGTGCTTGCCAGCAAAGCCCTCGGAGCCGGGACTTGGCATATTCTAACCCACGCGATTGGTCCCGCTTTGCTCAGCCCCGTGGCGGTGCTTGCAAGTCTGAGCATTGGCACCGCCATTCTCGAGGTGGCGGGATTGGCCTTCCTGGGATTAGTCGGCGACTCGACCGTGCCCGAATGGGGCTGCATTCTGGGAGAAGCCCGGCAGTATTGGCGACAGAATGTCTGCTATGCGTTTGCCCCCGGCGCCGCCATTTCCCTGGCGGTGCTGGGCTTTAACTTGCTGGGAGACGGACTGCGCGACGCCCTCGAACCGAAAGGAAGTTCGTAACGCTGGTCAGGAAAACTATTCGCCCTTTAGCGGATCTTTCCGCGCGGTCCATTCATACTCGTCGAGTTTGAGCGACAAGCGGAGATAGAGAAACTTCTGAATTTCTGCGGGCGTTTGCAAGCCATTGCGCAAGAGGCCGGTCCCTTGCAAGCTGGTTTCCTCTTCGACCATGAACAGGTCCTGCTTTTTGGCCGCTTCTTTCTCATCGGTCGGCGGCTTGCCATGGAATTTGAGCATTGCGGTGTACATCCGCTTGGCTTCTCCATGAGCTTTGGCTTCTTCCTTGCCCACGCAAATGAGGGTGGAAAGCTTGCCTCGCACGACGGGATGTGTCATCGGACCACGGGTACCGACCCCTTTGAAGGACTCCATCGGTGAAAGCAGGACCATCGCTTTCACATCCTGCCCCTGCTTGATCGACGGGAGCGAACGGACATTCCAGTCTGCCACCGACCACATCATGGCGATGGAACAGCCGAATTGCGCCCCTACGACGCAGAGGGCCTCAACATTGAGTTCGCCAGCGTTGTTCTTCTCCACCAGGAACTTTTTGACCGCCTCCACGTCGAGGACCATTTTTTCCAGATCTGGTCCTTTCATCTTTTCCAGATTGAATTCTTCGGAATCACCATTGGCCGTTTTGTACTTGTTGCTCTGTCCGTGTCCGCGCAAGTCGGGGCAGATGACCGCGTAGCCCTGCTTTTGCAGATGGCTGGCCATGACGTGAAATTCGCCGCGGTTTCCTTCCCAACCATGCAGCATGATGATGGGAACCGCCTTTTTCTTGAGCTTGCTGGCGTAGTAAGTGGCCTTGATGGCAATGTCATCCGATGTCTGCACGGTGACGTTTTCCGGATCGGGGATTTTGTCCTTGTCCTCTTCTTCCTTGGTTTTGTCCTGAGCGAAAACCAAGCTGCCCGCCAGCAAGGAAATCGCCAGCCAAGCCACGGCGGAGGAACGAACCCGAAAGGCTGGTTGCAGAAATAAGGAATTCATGAAATGTTT
Organism: Pirellulaceae bacterium; assembly: GCA_046153945.1. Classification (GTDB taxonomy): domain Bacteria; phylum Planctomycetota; class Planctomycetia; order Pirellulales; family Pirellulaceae; genus SXOA01. The sequence continues at coordinate 71,333 of JBJXFF010000171.1, read as the reverse complement.
CGTGGTTAATTAACTCCGGCCCCTGGGGAAAACTGGAAGCCGACACCGGTGCAGACCCGTACGCCATCCATCCAGATTCTCTTTCCATCCTAAGATTAGCGAGCGGTCATCGTCAATCAACAAATTACGAATTGGAGAGGTGCCGTTTCGCTGTTGAGGTTGGCACTGGCCCTGTAAGGTGTTACGAAACCTGGCTGGAATGGCGAGCCAGCCGGTCGTTGGCATGATTGCCGGCCAAAGGAAACCCCTCCGCTGGGTGGTTTTATCGTCCCTCCTAATATTTCGCTCGATTTTGTGGAGTTTATACCGGTATCTCACCGCGCCTGCGCATCGATATTTAGAGTACATCCGGAGACACTATTCGCTTAGATTTTTGGATCCCGTGCGCGAATTCAACTGGTTGCCGGCAATAGGTTTCCGCCCGGAATGCGAATAAGGGCGAAGTTGCTTGCATTTTGAGGCGAATTCGAGGAGAATTCGGCTGGTAACGGAGAACCCGTCCAGGAACCATCTTAGGACAAATTGCCGGAGTTCGATTGCATGCTATCATCGGCCTGCGTCGACGGAATTGCAAAAGGAGCTGGGCTGTGAAAATGATTCAGGGCTTGCGGACTTGGTGGCAGAAGCAAACCGGCGAAGACGAGACGCCTTTTGATGGCGACTCCCCCGCGTTCATTGTCAGCCTGCTCACACACCTGGCGATTGTTGTGGCGCTGGGTCTGACTCCCTTGGTTGTGCGCAACAATCAAGTGACTCTCACGGTTGTTTCCGTCCCCGAAACGGAAGAGGTTGTCGAGCTCAAGGTTCCCGAGGAGTTTTACTTCGCGGATCAGCCGAGCCAGGAAGTGGGTGCCAATAGCGTCCAAGGAGAGTCGATGGCTCTTTCCGAGGCTCCCATCATTTCGGAAGTCTCCGTGATTCCCAGCCACCACGAAATTCTGCCGGAAGTTGAAGTCGCCAACGTCGAAATCAACAACGCCATCGAAGTCGCCACAGGGCTCCACTACAACGCCAACATGGCCGTCAAGGGTGCGGCAGGCGAAGGGACAACCGGAGCGGTCGGCGCGATTGATCGTTTGACCCACGAAATTCTCTTGTCGCTCGAAGAGCGGAAAACGCTAGTGGTTTGGTGCTTTGATTCAACCGCCAGTCTGATTCCCCAGCGGAACGCGATCCATGACCGGTTCGACAAGATTTACGAAGAACTGGGCATCATCGAGGCTGCCGGCAACAAGGCTTTCAAGAAGCATGAAGATGAGCCGCTCCTTTCCAGCATTGTGGCGTTCGGCAACAACGTTGAACTGGTCACCAAAAAGCCGACGTCCAGCCTGTCGGACCTCAAGTCCGCGGTGAAAGGAATCAAGAACGACGATTCCGGCAATGAAAACGTCTTCCGCACCGTTTATGAAGTCGCCAAGAACTACGCCAACCTCCGCTACGCTCCCCCTGGAGGACAGCCCGAACGGAACGTGATGATTGTCGTCTTCACCGATGAGGCCGGCTCGGATCAGATTGGCCTCGACGAAACGGTGAAGCTCTGCCGTCGCCACACGATGCCGGTGTATGTAGTCGGGGTTCCCGCTCCCTTCGGCCGCAAAGAGACCCAGATGAAGTGGGTCGACCCTGACCCGAAGTATGATCAATCGCCAAAGTGGGGCGTCGTCGAACAAGGTCCTGAGTCTCTTGCCCCAGAGCGGATCAAGCTTAACTTCTCCGGCAGCAAGGAAGACGAGCTTGCCATCGACTCTGGTTTCGGTCCCTACTCGTTGACTCGCCTGTGCGTGGAAACGGGGGGCATCTACTTCGCCGTGCATCCGAATCGCGACGTCCGGCGGGCGGTTAGCCGCCAGGAAACGCAGGCATTCTCCTCGCACATTTCGCAGTTCTTTGATCCCGAAGTGATGCGGCGGTATCGGCCGGACTATGTCTCAACGACCGAGTACCAGAAACGGGTCAGCTCGAATAAGGCACGATTTGTCCTGGTTGAGGCGGCCAAGATGTCGCAACTCGATCAAATGGGAAGCCCGAACCTGCGGTTCGTGAAGTCCGACGAAGCGGCTTTTGCCACGGCCTTGTCGGAAGCTCAGCAAGAAGCGGCGCGCCTGGAGCCCAAAATCAATCAGCTTTACGAGGTTCTTCGAACCGGCGAAAGTGATCGCGAGAAGGAAGACACTCCCCGTTGGCAGGCGGGCTATGACTTGGCCATGGGGCGAGTCCTGGCCGTCAAGGTTCGCACCGAAGCCTACAACGCCATGCTCGCAGCCGCCAAGCGCGGTCTCAAGCCGAAGGACCCGAAAAACAACACTTGGACCCTCAAGCCCGCGGACGAAATCTCCGTCGGCAGCCAGCTTGCCAAGCTGGGTGAGCGGGCCAGGATGTACTTAAACCGCGTCGTCAAGGATCATCCCGGTACGCCGTGGGCTTTGCTCGCCGACAAGGAACTGAAGGATCCCGTCGGCTGGGTGTGGGTGGATTCGTTCACCGACTTGGCTCCCCGCAAGATGGGTGATGGCGGCAACGGTAATGCTCCTGCGGCAGTGAACGACGCCAAAATGATGCTCAAGAAGCCGGCACCAAGTCGTCCGCCGCCGAAGCTGTAAACGAGCGACTCTTCGCCTGATTTGACTAACCAAGGCCCGGAACTATCCGGGCCTTTTTGCTGGCTGACTACCAACTCCTCACCACCCACTCCTCCCCCCATGCCTCTCATCGACCGCTTCCGACTCGACGGCAAACGACTTTTCATCACCGGCGGCAGCCGCGGCTTGGGGCGGGAGATGGCATTGGCCTGTGCTGAAATGGGAGCGGACGTAGTGCTCGTAGGCCGCGACGCGGCGAGCCTGGAAGCGACTGCTTCCGACATTCGCGCTTTGGGACGAGACGCGTTCACGATTAATGCCGACGTCAGCAAGACCGAGGAGTGCGAGGCGGCCTGCCATAAGGCACTCGTCGAAGCCGAACCAATACACATCCTGATCAACAACGCCGGCGGCCGGCGGCAGAACATCCCCACGCACGAGATGCCGCTGGAAACCTGGCGGGAACTGGTCGACCTCAACCTCACCAGCGTCTTTCTCTGCACCAAAATCCTCGGCGGCGCGATGATCGCTCGGGGCCAAGGAGGGAAGATCATCAATATCGCCAGCATTAATGCTCTCGTCGCGGGCCGCAAAATCGAAGGCCGCCACTACGAGACCTGCAAAGCCGCCGTCGTGCAGTTCACCCGCGCCGTCGCCGCCGACTGGGCTCCGCACAAGATCAACGTCAATGCCATTCTCCCCGGCGGCTTTATGACCGAACCCAACCAGCGGTGGCGCAAAATTCATCCCGAAGTGACGGAAGCCTTTCTGCAGCAAATCCCCATGGGCGATTTTGGCCCTCCCGAAGACCTTGGCCCTCTCGCCGTCTACCTCGCCAGCGACGCCAGCCGGTACATGACGGGAGCTTCGCTGGTGATCGATGGGGGGTATACGCTGTGGTAGTGCTCAATTCTGTGCCGTCTATAATGGAGAGTCATGCCACAACCAGCTAACTACCTCTGTCAGCGTCTCTCCCCATTGCCCCTCGACCGCCGCTCCTTCCTCCGCCAGGCCGGCTGTGGATTTGGGGCGGTGGCACTTTCGGCACTCATGGCTCAGGGAGACTTTGGCACCAGCATCGGCGCAGAATCCGATCGGAATGGCGATCCGCTCGCTCCTCGCAAGCCGCATTTTGCCGCCAAGGCCAAGAGCGTCATCTATCTCTACATGGACGGCGGGCCGAGCCAGGTCGATACGTTCGATCCCAAGCCGCGGCTGACGGCGGAGAGTGGCAAGCCGTTCGCCATGAAGATCGAGCCGACGCAGTTCAACAACAATGGGGCCACGCTTGGCTCGCCGTGGAAGTTCCAGCAATATGGGAAGAGCGGCATTCCGGTTAGCGAGCTCTTTCCGGGCGTGGCCCAGCACGCGGACAAGTTGGCGGTCATCCGCAGCATGACCAGCCAGTTTCCCGAGCACACCAGTGCGAATTACTTCCTGCACACCGGCACAGGAATTCAGGGACGACCCAGCATGGGGGCCTGGTTCGGTTACGGACTGGGGAGCGAATGCCGCGACTTGCCGGGGTTCGTCGTCATCAACGGCGGCCTGATTCCGCCGGGCGGACTCGATAATTTCAATAGCGGTTTCCTGCCGGCCAGCTACCAGGGCTCGATCTTCACTGCCGCCAATCCGCCGGTCGCCAACATCAACCGCGGCGAGCCGACCGATCAACTCCAGAAGAACAAACTGGCTTTGCTCAAGAAGCTCGACGAACAACGGCTGGCGGCGACGGGCAAAAACAGCGCGGTGGAATCAGCCATTGCGAATTATGAGCTTGCCTATCGAATGCAGACCGTCGTCCCCGGCCTCACCGACCTCAAGGACGAGTCAGCCGCCACTCAGCAATTGTATGGCCTCGATTCCAAATTCCCGCACACCGCTTCGTTCGCCCGGCAGTGCTTGCTGGCACGACGATTAGTCGAAAAAGGAGTGCGGTTCATTGAACTCACCTGCCCCAACTGCGGACATGACCGCTGGGACCAGCACGGCGGTCTCAAAAAAGGTCACGAGGACAACGCCCGCGCCGTCGACCAGCCGATTGCCGCCTTGCTAACGGACCTAGCCCAGAGGGGACTTCTGGACAGCACACTGGTCATCTTCTCCGGCGAATTCGGCCGGACTCCGTTCGCCCAAGGCTCCGACGGCCGCGACCACAATCCCTTCGGCTTCAGCCTTTGGCTTGCCGGCGGCGGCATCAAGGGGGGGACCATCCACGGCCAGACCGACGAATACGGCTACAAGGCAGTCGAGAACAAGGCCGAAATCCACGACTTGCACGCCACGATGCTGCATCTCCTCGGCATCGACCATACCCGTCTCACCTTCCGCTTCAGCGGCCGCGACATGCGGCTGACCGATGTGCATGGGAAGGTGATAAAAGAGATTCTGTCATAATCGAGCAACACAAACACGCCCACGCAAAGCCGTGGGCGTGCCACCTGGTGTTTCCCATTGATTTTTACTTGGCGGGAATGGCGAAATCCCCGCGGACGTCGCGCCACAAGCAGTGAATATGATTCGCTTCGTTTCCAGCGGCGTCCTTTTGCCGGTTAACAAACTCAATCTGGAAGGTCGGACCCTCCACTCGATAAGAATGGCCGATTCCCGGCTTTTCGGCACCCATCCAGACAAACGTCACTTTTTCAAACCCCGCTTTGTCGATGGCCGCCAGCCGTTCCTCGGCGACATCGGCAGGCATGTTCGAGGCATATTCAGCAAGAAGGCTTCGCAGAACCTTGACCTGATCGCTCGTCAGCTTGGCGGCCGCAATTCCCGCGGGACCACCCGTTTCCGGCTGGGGCTTGCCGGCATTGCGAACTTCTTCCATCGGCTTTTCGTCCACAATCACGATCTTCTTCTGCTCCGGCGTCAGCGACGCCAGCAGGTCGAATGCCAGTTGTTCTTCTCCCTTGAGAATCCGCGTCCCCTTGGGAAAGGCGGGGATGACTTCCTTCATCACGGTAGCCGGATTCGCGGCAAAGGCCGTGGGGGTCGACGAAACCACGTGCCCCTTGTCGACAACGAAGTTGAGGGAAAGGTGATGCCCCTCCACGCTCAGTCCCCATTTGCCGTCGGGCGTGGGCGTTCCAAAGACGGTGAAGTAATACCGCTCGGTATCGCGGATCTGGCCCCCTTGGACCCCCTTCTCCAACTCTTTCAGGAGGGCCTCCATCGCCATGATTTTCGTGGCCTTGCCGTAACCAACTTCGCTTAGAGCGCTCCTCAGCACCTCTTGAGCCGCCTTACGCTGCCCCTCGTCCATGTTGCGAACCTGCAGGCCCTTGCGGCCGGGCTTGCCATCCTTGTCAAAGAACGGAATAAAGTGCCAGCCGACGCGGGCCTCGGATTCATAGGGGAGAATGGCGATTTTCTTCTGGTCCGCCGAGAGCGTGTCCAGAAACTTCCCTGCCTGCGCGGTCATCCCTTCGCCCGCACCCACCCGTCGGTAGAAGGACCAAGCCGAGGTGGCGACCAAAGCGAGCAGCAGCAGCAGCGAAGCGAGAAGAAAGGGGCGTTTCATGGCGGGGTCTCGGGCGGGAAAGAATGAGTGGCAGGTCAGGCATCAATATACAATGACAAGCGGCATGTCTCTACTGGCGCTACGGCTGTGGATGATCATGCTTGTGCGGATCCCGGTCGTGATGGGCCTGGTTGAAGTGGACGTGCAGGTGGGGGTGTTTCGCAAATAGCTTGTCTACGGCCACATCGCTGATGTTGGCTCCGTCCAAGTAGAGCGAATCCAGCTTGGGAATGGATTGCAAATCAGCTAGTCCCCGGTCAGTGATGGGAATGTCAATGAGATGGACACTCTCCAGGGCAGGGAAGTCCTTGAATACCGCGATTCCAGCGTCCGTCACCTTGGGACTGCCAATGCGAATGGAGTCTAAGCGAGGTAATTGCTTGAGTTGTGCCAAGCCGACGTCCGTGAATTTTCCCCGAGGCAGATTGAGAAATCTCAGATTCGGCATTGTGGACAAAATCTTCAAACCCTCGTCCCCAATGCTGCCGCCGCGGATGCGGAGATGTTCGAGCTGCGTGAGTTTGGCAATCACCGTCATGCCGGCATCGGTAAGTTTGTTGTCGGCGTGATCTAGCTGCAAGATTCGCAGACCTGGGATATCTGCGAGAACGTCTAGGTCGGTATCACTGAGCGGTAATTCTTCGACAAAAATGATGTCGGTGTTTCCTGCTCGAACCGCAGCGATTTGCTGCTCAAGGGATGGTTCCTGAGGCGTGGCTGAAGGATTCGAGGTCGAAGACGAACAGCCGGGAAGAATACAGCACGACAGAATAATGGGGGACAGAATAATGAAGACTGAGGCCGAGTTCATTTGATTGATTATCATCCTCGTCCTCCGCAGCTTGGGCAGGCGAGTTCATAGGCGGCGATACCTCGGCCGCGGCGCTGGCGGACTTGCATGGGGTTGCCGCAGCGGGGGCAGTATTCGGCCTCGCTGGTCTCCCCTTTCTCTGCTTTCTTTTGGCAGGCCGGACAGATGGTGGTATCTGGAAAGACTTCCAGACGTTCCGGAGCGATGATCGCTTTGCACTGAGCACACTTGCGCTGCTCGCCCCAGTCCGCCTCGCTATCCAAAGGCAAAGCCGGCAGATAGCCACCCTGGCCGCAACCTGGGCAACAGAGCTTTTCCTTGACAGATCCGGCGAGCTGCAGCAGATAATCGAGGTCCTTTAATTCCTCCGCTTTCACTCGCCGCAGCAATCCCACGCCGCGCAGCCGCTGATAGAGAGCGTCTTGCGGCGTCTCTTCCGTGTGCGAGCAGGCGGGGCAGTGCCAGCGAAGGTAAGTCATCGTTTGTAGTAACCCGCTTCAGCGGGTTAACCGTCCGGGAAAAATCTAACCGGCTGAAGCCGATTACTACGAACTTCGAATTAATGCAGCGTATCGGCCAATACTTCCTGCAACTCCGACATGGCCGCCAGGTCTTTCTGTTTCCCTTGATTGGCGAACAGCGTTTGCAAATTCGAGAGGATGCGGCTGACCCACTGAGCATGGGTGGCGGGGGAGAGGTAGGTGTCGTCCCGCGGGACTTCGCGGCCGCTCATCTGTTCCAGGCGGGCAAACGCTTCCTCGCGACTGAGGGATTGGCCGTGGAAGAAGGGGTCCACGAACATCCAACCTTCGTCGGTCTTCACGCGGACCAGGAAATGCCCGGGCGAATTCAGCCCCTCCACGGTCAGCCCGCACCGCTCGGCCACCACTTTGTAAACCAAGGCCAGCAAAATCGGGAGGCCGCGCTTCGATTCCAAAACCTTGGGGAGATAACTATTGTCGGCCGTATAGTAGTCGTCCGTATTTCCCGCGAACTTCTCCTCGGCGAAGAGCACGTCATGCAAATGGGCCAGCCGAGCGGAAACCTGCTTGCTCTTCACCCGCCCCAGCACCCGCAGGGCAATTCCTTCGAGACGCTCCTCAACGATGGCCGGCTGGGAGCTTGGCAGAGCATGCAAGGCAATTGCCGCCGTTGCCCGGAGCAGGCCCTTCGTCGTCCCCAAAATGGGCAACTGCTGCACAAAGTACGCATGCGCGTCCTTGCGGCAGAATTTGGGAGAAGGGGAACTGTCCATGCTCCAATTGTAATCCCACGGCCCGCGAGGAACATACTCAAGGAGCCCGCGAATTCACCAGCCAGTACAAATAGGCCCCAATAATCGCGGCAAATCCAATCAACCCTGCCACGACAATCCAGGTCCGGCGGGTATTCTCCGGCAGTTCTAGTTCTTGCTGAACAGGCCGCGGATCGATGCCGCTGCCGAAGTCATGGCCGCAGTGGTGGCAGACTCGAAAGAACTGCGGGCGAAAATGGTCGTCGCAAGAATCACAGTGGAGCAGCACCTGGGTGCGGCCATTTTCTTCTACCAAATCGGCCAGCGCAAACTTGCTCCCCCGGCTGCCGCAGATATTGCAGAGAACCTCGCGGCGCTGTTGGCACCCGGGGCAGAGAGGCCAGTCGGTCCAGTCAGCATCGGCGACGTCGAATTCTTCAAACTCGACTGCTTTACCGTCTCGCAAGATGGCGTCAAACTGCTCCGCGATAAGACGCCCCTTCACCGCGTCTTCCTCCGCAACCAGAATCCGCGGAGCCGCCGTCCACCCCAGCGGCAAGTCACCCCCAGCCGTCTGCAGGGATTCATTGACGATATACGCCTTGATTCCCCGCTCTTCCAGCATTTGCCGCAGCATTTGCGCATGCTGGGAATTGGCGGCTCGAAAGATTTCAGTGGGACGATCAGACATGGCGAAAATCCGAAATTCGAAGCTCGAAATCCGAATGGGGAATTAGTGGAGGATATCTTCGATCATTCGCATTTTCCAAAAAAAAGGGTTTCCACGCCACAAGGACGGGAAACCCAATGTATCGATCATTCGCCCAATGACTGGCTTAGATCATCGCCTTCAGCGCCTTGAGGGGGCGAACGACGACCTTCTTGGAAGCCGGCTTGGCCGGCAGGTCGCGGAGTTGACCCAGGACCATCACGCCCTTCTTGGCGGGACGGGCAGGGACTTCGCGGCGGATGACTTTGCACAGGCCGGGAATCTGAAAGACCCCCGAACCCTTCTTGCCGATGGCTTTGCCAATTTCGGCGGACAACGCGTCGAGGACCGCTCCAACATCCTTCTTGGAGACGCCGGTCGTCTCCGAGATGCTCGCGTAAACTTCCGACTTGCTCGGCGCCTTAGCACTCGCAGCTTTCTTTGCCATGGTGGCCACCCTCCTAGTGAGGTTCCTTGGTGAGAATGAAACGTGAAAATACGCTGTTTTCCGCAGTGCGGATGGTTAGGGATTAGAATCTCTCCACGGTAAATTGCAACGGGCCAAAGGGGAAAAAGGCGGGGAAATCGCCGAAAAACCAAAGATTTCGGTGAATTTTGGCCGTTTTTTGGCAAAAATGGGGGCCAGGAGCCGGTTTCTTGCGACAAATCCAGGGAGAATGGTATCTGGTAACCGATTCCGCGGCGTTTTGGCTGATTCTGCCGCAATCAGTCGCCCAAATGGTAACGAGCAGGTCACGGAGCCTTAGAATTAATTGTCCGCCCCTCAGCAGTTTTGGTAAGATACCTTTTGACAACAGGTTAGGACGATGCTTTCTCGCCAAAGGATGCCCATGAAAGCGCAACTTCCCCTCCGAAATGCGTGGTTCACGTCCCTGATTCTTGGAATCGCCGCAGCCTTCGCGCAGCCCGCGAATGGGCAGGTGTTTCCCAACAAAATCGGCGCGGCGAGTCCGGACGATCCCACGACGATTTTCATCGCCGCTCCGCGCGCTTTTCGGCAGCAGCTTAATCGAGCCCAGGCGGCAATTACCGAAGAGCGTTATGCGGATGCCGTGGAAGCCCTGGGTGGAATCCTCAATGGCGAAACGGCTGATCCTGATTTGAAATCGAACAAGGGAGAGTTCGCCGACGATTTCTTCCTGCCGGCGGCTAAACCAGGCGAATCCCAAACCAGCCTGAAGACGCAGGCCCTGCAAATGCTCGGTGCGATGCCGGAAAAAGGGCGGCGGCTCTATGAATTGAATTTTGGGGCGGAAGCGCGGGCCATGCTCGATGCTTCCCTGGCGGAAGGCAATATCCCGAAGCTCACCGAAGTTGCTCGCCGCTACTTTCACACCAAAGCCGGCTACGAAGCGGCCATTCTGCTCGGTCGGCTGAATTTGGATCAGGGGCGGCCGCTCGCGGCGGCGCTGGCGTTCAAGCGAGTTGCCGACGTTCCCGCGGCGGCGGCTCAATATGATCCAGAGCTTTCCATTCTCCTGGCCACCAGTTGGCAATTCTCCGGTCAGCCGGACAAGGCGAAGGAGACGCTAATCGCGCTGCGGCAGCGGAATCCGAACGCGAAGATTGCGGCAGGCCCCAAACCGGTCGTGCTGTTTGACAAAGATGCCGATGCCTTGGACTGGCTGACGAAGTTGGTGGGGAACGGGGGAAAGTCCCGCAATGCGAATGCCTTGGAGTGGGTGATGTTTCGCGGGAACGAAACTCGGACCGCGTCGACGAATTCCAGTTTGCCGCTCCTCTCGCCGCGCTGGACGGTCCCTGCCGTCGATGACCCGCAAGATGCGATCAAAATCCGCCAGCAGGCCAAGAGTCCTCCCGACAGAGTCGTCATTCCGGCCCTGCAGCCGCTGGTGGTGAAGGATTATTTGATCTATCGCACGGCGGATCGGGTAATGGGGGTCTCGCTGCAGGAGCAGGGAAAACGGGTCTGGTACTTCCCATGGGATGAAAGCGCCTACGACAAGGCAACCCGCAACACAGCGGCCCAGCCCCGCAGCCCTCAGAATTCCACCCGCGAGCAACAGCTCGACATCCGCATTTGGAAGGATCACGCCTACGGTGAAATGAGCAGTGATGGAAATCAGGTCTTTCTGATTGACGAGATTGGCTTCCCTGCGGTGGCGAACAACATCCAGATGCAGCGGGTGTTTATCGGCGGCCGGGGGGCGATGTTCAACAATCCGTTCACCCAGCAAGCCTGGAATAAGCTGGCCGCGATTGACCTCAGTCGCCAAGGGGCCTTGAACTGGAAGGTCGGCGGAGAAGCCGGCGAAGATGACCCCAACCTGGCCGGGGCATTCTTTCTCGGTCCGCCGCTGCCGTTGGCCGGCCAACTCTTCGTGTTGGCGGAATTCAATGGCGAGATACGCCTGCTGTGCCTGAATGCCAAAACGGGCATGCTTGAATGGAAACAGTCCTTGGCCATGATGTCGGACGGGCGGACCATCACGATGGATAACGTGCGCCGTCTGGCGGGGGCTACGCCGTCGTTCGCGGAAGGAGTGCTCGTTTGCCCGACCTCCGGTGAAGGAGTGGCCGCGGTGGACCTCGCCACGCGGACACTCCGCTGGGGTTATCAATATCCACGTCTCGATGCTGGGACATTCCGCCGCATTAACGGATTCGGTCAGATTCAAGTTGCTGACAACGGGAACAAAGAACACTGGATCGACGGGAGCGTAACGATTTCCGGCGGCAGCGTTTTGCTGACACCCGTGGAAGCGATGGACCTGCATTGCCTGGACCTGCTTACCGGCAAGCCCAAGTGGAAACTCCCCTGCGGGGAGATGCTGTTCATCGGGTGCGTGCATAACGGCAAGGCAATACTGGTCGGCAAGAAGCAGATCAAAGCGATCAACCTGGCGGACAGCAAAGAAGCTTGGGCCGTTCCAATCGAGCTTGATGGCGATTCGCCCACGGGGCGGGGTTATTACAGCGAGCACTTTTACTACTTGCCCACCAACTCTTCACATCTCGTCAAGATCGATTTGGATCAGGGGAAGATTGTCTCGCAAGTCAAAACGGGCTCCACGCTCGGCAATCTGGTTTGCTACAAGGACGAATTGATTTCGCAAACGCCGGAAGGGATTTCGTCCTACTACCTGGCCGAACCGCTCCGCAAGCGGACGGACGAGTTGCTCGCCAAGAATCCGGACGATCACTGGGCTTTGGCACGCCGAGGAGAAATCCTGCTGCAAGACGGCAAGCAGGAAGACGCGCTGAAGGCTCTCCGGAGGGCCCAGGTTCTCGCTCCGGGTGATGCGGAAACGAAGGGGATGCTCGCCCGCGCCATGCTTTCGCTGCTTAGAACCGACTTTGCCGCGAATCAGGCTTTGGCGACCGAAGCGGAAACGCTTCTCGCGGACCAGCCGGCGCTGCGGCGGGAGTTGCTCCGACTGCGGGCACAGGCCATGGAGAAGGCCGGCAGTCCCACGGAGGCCTTTGCGGCTTACATCACACTCCGTGACCAGGCAGGTGATTCGGGGACTGAAATGGAAGAGTTGTCCCGCGATCATTCCGCCCGTCAGGAACGCTGGATCAGTGCCCGACTTTCGGCGATTTATTCTCGCACCTCTGGACAGGAAGAGAAGCGGCTCGATGAATTGGTGCATTCTCGACTCGAAGAGGCAAAGGTGGTTGTCGGCACTGCGGCCCTTGCCGACTTCGTGGATGCCTTCCGCTTTCATCGGTTGGCTGGCCACGGGCAACTGGAATTGGCCCGGCGGCTTGCTGCGGAAGGCAAGCTCTTGGAAGCCGAATTGGCGATAGGAGAACTGGCGACTGACCGCGAACCAACCATGGCCGGTCAGGCCCACGCCATTTTGGCATCCGTTTACGAGGCAGCCGAGCGCTATGAACTGGCTCGCGAGTTTTATGAAATCCTGGGAGCGAAATATTCGGCAGTTGTCTGCCTCGGCGATAAAACCGGCAAGGACTTGGCGGATGCAGCAGCCCTGCGAGAGAAAATCCAACAGCAGATTGCAACCCGACATTGGCCTACTGGAAACGTGACGGCCAAAGTAAGCGATCCGCAAGGAGCAAACATCGGCTTCAGCACTTATCGCTATCAGGTTCCCCTGAGCGATTTCCGAGGTGCGGCCCCCCGCGGAATGCGGGGGCAGATATCCACGAGCGAATCTGCGTTTCGCGCTCTGGATAGTTCCGGCCGCCTGATTTCCGCAACTTCTCTGACCCGCAACAATCAACAATTTCTCTCATCCAACCAGGCCAGTGGAAAGATTGTCGGGCATCTCATGCTGGTCGCCAGTGGCGGAGAAATCCTGGCGATTGATGCCCTGCGGATTCGTCAGGGCGTCACCACGGAGGGGATGCTATGGCGCGCGGACATGACTGACGGGGATGCGAGTTTGCGGAGGCAAAATGTCTATGTCTCGCGCCCCGCCAATATGAATCCACTGCTGGGCGCTGGAATCCGATACAATCCCCCCATCGACCGAGGTCAAGGGACTATCGGGCCCAGCAGTCGTTTCGGCATAACCTATCACCGGGGACGACAACTCGTATGCGTCGAACCGCTCACGGGAAAACTGCTGTGGGAGCGAAGTGGCGTCGAGCCGGGATCGGAAGTGTTTGGCGATGAGCACAGAGTCGTCGTCATTCCGCCCGGTGAGAAATCGGACCAGGCCCTGGTTTTCAGTGCTGCCGACGGGTCTCTCGTCGACCGGCGAATGGTGGATCCCTCGGATCGCCGCTGGGTCACTTGCGGACGCAATGTCCTCGCCTGGGAAGCACTGGCAGGACGAACCGTTCAGCTTCGCCTGTACGACGCGAGCAGCCAAGGTACCGGACTATGGTCTAAGAAAGTTGAACAACCGGCCAAGGGCTGCATTATCGATGGCGAGGAGTTGATGCTGCTCGAGGCTAGCGGCAAGCTCACCGTGGTCTCCCTGAGAAGCGGCTCGGTCCTGTTCGAGACTGCGGTGGACCCAGAACCGGAGTTGCAAGGAATTGCCGTGGTGGCATCTCGCACACAATACTTGCTTGCGGTCAACCAGCCGATGAAGGGAGAAACCAATGGTGTGACTCCCTTTCCGCTGAATACCGGTTCTGCGATGGGCGTTCAAGTCCACGGCAAGGTCTATGCCTTAAACCGCGCGACCGGCGAGGCCCAGTGGCAGACGCCGGCTTTTGTTTCGCAGCACGCGCTGCCGCCCGATCAGCCTTCGGAATCCCCGGTGCTGGTTTTCGCGAGAAGAAAGAGCGTTTCCCGCGGTGGGGGAACGACGAGCAACGTCAGTTCGCTCCTCTGCTTGGACCGGCGGGACGGGAGCGTTGTCTATGAGGAAGATGCGTTCTTGGGACTGGCCAACAACTGCGACATCGTGTGCAACCGCGACCAAGCGACGGTCGTCATTAGCATGACGGGAGACGGCAACCGGACCCTGACGCTGAAATTCACCGATAATCCCGCCCCCCCGCGGCCGCCGGCTCAATTGGGGATGATGTCCAGCCGCTCTCTAGGAGAGCAGTTGGGAACAGCGGTGGACGTGGCGACGGATATTTTCCGGGCCTTCAATCAGATGCCCGGCCGAAACCCGAACGGCTTGCCACCGGGAATTCGATTACGCCTGCCTGGAGGCGTTCCCATGCCGGTCCAGCCGCCGAAATAGTACTCATCTCGCCCCGCGAGATGACTCTTCACGCGGAGCGTGAAGAGTACTTTAGTAGCTCATTCCCGCTGCGAATTTGAACCCGAAGAAGCCGAGCGTGGCGTTCTTGTCCGCCTGGTCGTCGGTGCTGTTGAGGAGGATTTGGTTGTTGGCGGCGTTGCCGGCTCCGAAGAAGGCGATGCCGACCACGCCCGCGTCCAGGAACAGGCGGCCACGATCGGTGTCCCGCTCCCAGAGAATGCCCAGTTCGGTCTCCATCGTCGGCATCACGTCCCAGTTGGAAAAGGACCCGATATTGGTGATCGCGCTATTGTTGATGTTGGTCGCTTGCTGGGAACTCTTGCCGAACAGGAGCGATCCGCGTCCGTTGGCGTACAGCGAGAATCCGCTGTTCAGGAGCGAACGCTTTACTTCCGCTCCGAGGCTCGGCCCAAAGCCGTCGAACGAATGGCTGGAATCCACGATGTCATCGAGCCCACTTTGCGGAGTTTCCACATGATGATAGGACTGTTGAATCCGCGTGTAGCGGCCACCGGCTGAGAGTTGTCCCGTAAAAGCGCCGACCTGAAAGGTCTGCGTGAGTTCAAAGTCGACGACATCGACATCGAGCCCGCTGGTGAAGGTAAGCGAGTCACCCGCGGTGGAGGAACTGTTCAAATAGTTGAGCGGAGCCGCCGAAATGTATGTCACGTTGCCATCGTTGGTGCGGGTGAGGGTGGACGACTGGTCGAAGAGCCAGAAGCGTGTGCGGGCACCCAGGCCGTTCTCTCCGACGTAGCCGAACCACACGAGGGGCGTGGCATAGTAGGAATAAGGAAAGTCGGTCTGGCTGTCGATGTTCACGGCACCACTCGTGACGGTGGTGGCAAACGCGGGGTTGGTGGTCCAGTGGGGCTTGATGACATAGACTCCGGCCCCACCGACCCAGCCCCCCCGGGGACAGCAGCATTCCTCGCACGCTCCCGTGACGCACTCCATCATGGTCGGAGCCTGTTGGGGCGCTTGCCACGGGCCATCGAACATGGCCCCAATCATACCGGGTTCCGTTGCGGACACTTTCCCTGGCACGCGAGGAGCATCCTCGGCTGGTTCGTCATGGCCAACCGCATAACTGCCGTAGTCGTCGTTGCTAATTACTTCCGCGCCCAAGAGAAAGCCCGTCGTCAGCCCCACGGCAAGACAAATGACGATGGCAAAGCGTTTGGCTAGCATGGCGTCCCCCCGATAGCTCGAAACCAGCCGCCGAAAAAATCTTGGCGGCCCTCAGAGTTTCTTTCGGCGGTACGACCGGAAAAATCGCCAATCTCCCTGGGAATCGGCAGGGCTTGCGTAGATTGCCCAAGCATTGCTAGCAATGTGGCAAAAAGAGGATTACGCCGCTCGTTTCAGTCCAAGCATGGGCATCAGCGCCGGTGCGGGCCTGGTGAGCGGCAATGTGGGATCGTTCCGCAGCACGGTGGCCACTTGCTCAAGCTGCTCCACCACGCTGAGGGCCAAGTCCACAAAGATATAGCGCCGGCCGCCGAATTCACACTCGCCGCCGCCGCTCCCACCGAGCCATTCTTGGCGAATGACGTAGCCCATTTGGCCGGCCAACGCCAGCAGACGTTCCAGCATTTCGACGGTATGCATCCTAGCTTCTCCATGTCGCCTGTCCGTGGCGGATTGTCGGGCCGGATTATAACGCGGCTGCCTGATGGGGGCCAGTTCGATTCGACGATACCCAGGAGGAGCAGTAACACGCGGGCTGGGACGAAGTTGCGCAGCTTTAGGAAAGCTGCGCGGCCTGCGCGGGCGGGGCAGTTGTCGTTACGAAGGGATTGCATGACCAGAACCGCACCAGGCCAGCCTCTCTCGCCCACGGACCAGATTGCCGCGCTCGAGCAGCAACTGGCGGAGGCCCAGAAAATGACGGCACTGGGGGAACTCGTCAGCACGACGACCCACGAGTTCAACAACGTGCTGATGACCATCCTCAATTACGCCCGGCTCGGGCTGCGTCACAAGGACGAAGCGACACGGGACAAGGCCCTGCAAAAAATCCTGGACGCCGGCCAGCGGGCCGCCAAAATCACGAGCAGCGTGCTGGCCATGGCCCGAAATCGCTCGGGTGACATGGAGCCGACGGACCTTCCCAAGCTGATTGATGAATGCCTGGTGCTCTTGGAGCGCGAACTCTCCAAGTACCGGATTTCCGTCGAGCGGCAGATCGGCTCAGTGCCGGAAGTTCAAGCCAACGGCAACCAGATCCAGCAGGTTCTGCTCAACCTGCTCATCAACGCCAGGCAGGCGATGCCCAGCGGCGGGCGCGTGCTGATTAAACTGGACCACGATAAAGAAGGGGGGACGGTGGACCTAACCGTCCGCGACACCGGCAGCGGCATTCCCGCGGACAAGCTGCCGCGAATCTTTGACCGATTCTACACGACCAAGAAAGGTCCGGACGAAAGCGGCAAGGGGGGGACGGGACTCGGTCTCGCTACTTGCAAGTCGATCATTGATTCTCACCGCGGCCGAATTCGCGTCGAATCCACTGTCGGCAAAGGGACCGCGTTCATCATCAAGCTCCCCATTGCGAAGCCAGTTGCTCCACCGCCTCTCCTCAATTTGCCAATCTCAAGCGGACCGACTCTGACTGCGCCCTCGCAACTGGCAACGTCTTAAGCCAGCAAGCAGACAAGGTCCCCTTAGGATTTTCCTTCCAGAATTGCTTTGGCATCGGGTGCTGCCTTCGGCGCACCCTTCTCGGGCTCCTTGGTCGCTTCCGGCTTTGCGGCGTCTTCACCCTTTTTGAGCTTGTCGAATTCCTTGGCCAGATCGTAATTATCGGTCAGGAAAGGCATGAGGTGCGTGACATCCGCACCACCGAGCGTTGCCTCGTCCCACCAGCTCTTGGCCTGCTGCAGTTGGTCGGGAGTGGAACTGCGGTGGGACGCGACGTACGCTCCTTTGACGACGCGCGAGACCGGGTCGGACCCTTCAAGTTTCATATCCGCGAGTGCCGCGGCCAGGCCAACGGGGAGGTCGCTGTACTGGTAGGTCTTGTTCTGGCCGGCCACGCGCAGGATTACCTGCTTCTCGTTGGCCTCGATCATGGCAATCATCGTGCTGGTTCCCACTTTGAACGATGCGCCGCCATCCATTCCAACCGCCGCTTCCACCAGGCGATCATGGAATTGCTTCACCAGCCCCTTCACTTCCTTGAGCCGGGCGAGCTTGCCCTTGTGGTCGGGCAGCTTAGCAAGTTTCTCGGCCTTGGCGAGAGCCGCATCGGCATCGTCGAAGTTGAACTCGCCAGTGGCAGCCTTGGCATCCTGCAGGGCTTTGCCCAGTTGAACCAGTTCCTCTTTCGTCGGCATCTCTCCCGCTGGCACTTCTGGCTTGGGTTCTGGTTTCGGTTCCGGCTTCGTGGGTTCGGGTTTGGCTGGCTCCGGCTTGGGAGGTTCGGGCTTCGTTGGTTCCGGCTTCGGCGGTTCTGGTTTAACAGGCTCCGGCTTCGTGGGCTCAGCCAGCATTTCCGGCATAGGGTTGGTTTCCGGGGGTTTTGTTTCCGAAGGCTTTGTCTTGTTCGGTTCGCTGGGATTGGTTGGCTTTGGCGGTTCTGGCTTGACGGGAGGATTCGACGGGCGTACAGGATTGACCGGCGGCACGGTTACGGACGGCGTTTTATCGGGAGTGTGGTACCCGTTCTTCTCAGGTGGATTGTTCGCCACGGTGGTGCTGCTGAAGTTCCCGTTGGCCGCCAGGAAGCCCACCACCGCAACAACCACCAGCAACACGCCGCCGATTCCGGCGAACATCAGCGTTTGTTGCGAACTCTTTTCTCTCTTCGCCGCGAGCATGACCGAAGTTGCCGAACTGCTCCGGACTACCTTGGCAGGTTCATCGTTTGCGGCTGTCGGGGTGGCTGCTGGTGTAGAGCCCGGCGGTGAAGCCTCTGCTCCGCCGACGGGAATCCCGACTGCGGTTCCCACGGGAATGGCAGCAGGGGGAGGCTGCGTCATCATCGGGGATCCCGCTGGCGCTCCATAAGGCATCGCCATCGGGGCGGGACTCGCTGGCCCAGCGCCCATTGCCATTCCCGGAATGGCAACAGGTGCCATGGGGTCGAGTGCCGCCGGAACCGGTGGCTGCGGCGGCATGTAAGCCTGCGGAGCCATCGGCATGGCCATCGGAGCCCCGTACATCGGCGAGGCCATTGGCGGCATTCCACCGTAGGGGGACGGCATTGGCAGTTGCCCATAACCCATGGGCTGGGCCATGGGTGGACCATAGCCAAGTCCAGGTTGCGACATCGGATGCCCCTGCATCGGTTGGCCGTACATCGGCTGACCGTGCATAGGGTATCCGGCCATCGGCGGTTGGCCCCCTTGCGGCGGATAGTAATTCTGCGGATAGCCTGGCTGCTGCGGATATCCGCCAGGCTGCTGCTGAGGATAGGGATTTGGCTGCTGGGAATATGGATTTGGAGCTTGCTGAGGATATTGCCCCTGCGGTTGCTGATAGGGGCTCGGCTGCTGCGGATATCCTGCCGGCTGTTGATAAAGTGAAGGGGATGGAGCGTATCCGGTCGGCTGCGGCTGTTGGTAAGGAGCCGGTTGTTGGTAGGGAGCGGGTTGCTGCGGTTGATAACCTCCCGTTTGCGGCGCATAACTCGGAGCAGGAACCTCCGATACCGGTGCTTGAGCAGCCGCTGGTTCATTGGCTGGAGGTGAGTACGCAGCAGGAGCCGAAGAAGCGGCTCCCGGCGGCAGCATATCGTTCCTCTCCGAAGCCTCGCGCGCCTCTGGTGCAGGCATCGATGGAACAGGGCTCGCTTCCGGCGCAGGCGGCTTCGCTTTATCCACGGGCCGCGAGGGAGGATAGAACGGCGAATCTTTCCGATCAATCGGCTTGGACGAGGGACCTACTCGCAGTTCGACATCGTCGCTGGTCGTTTTGGAAGGAGGGGATGGAGAACTGCTTTTGGGAACCATTCCCGGTGGATAGCGAGGATCCTGCTTGACCGGCCGAGCCTCACTCTTCTTCGTTGCTGCCGCCACGACCGCTGCTGCCGGATCGCGTTTGACACCCCTTTCCAACTCGCGGACAAATTCGTCGGCGAATCTCAAATCTTCGTCGTAAGCATCTTTCTTCTGGTCATTGAGCAGCAGAGCCTTCATCTCTTGCAACTCATCCAGGATTTTGGACCACTCGGCGGCATGTTCCCCCGGCTTTTGCGAGCGGATCCTGCGAATCGCCTTATCCGCCGCGGCGGCAATCCGGTCCTTGTCGCTTTCAAATTCCGGAAGCCCCAGGACCTTGTAATAGGTGGTGCTGGCGGTTTTGTTTTCGATGTCCAGCCAAGTTTTGTAGGGATCAAATTCTTCGGACATGATGTGCGTTCCCACCTGGCCAAGAGGACCTAAATCGAATCATAGTCCCCACTTGCGAGGACATTCTCATTCTACGTGATTGCCCGTTTGCACGCCATGCTTTTTGAGAAAACGTGCCTACTACAACTACGGCGCGCAACGGCTCCTCGCTACCTAAAGCGTTTATTAACAGGCATTTGTACTCACCGCGAAAGACCTAGAGGGCGTCAGTTCTTGCCCGAGGTCAGTTGTGGCAACATGCTCACCAGGAACCGGGCCAGCCGGTCGGACCCCTTGAGAGCATCATCCTGTAGATTCCACATGTCGGCGGCACTTTGCGGGCGAGACATCACTGCTTTAGCGGCCGCACCGAGTTTGGCTCCCAGCGAAGTCTGCTTCATCAGCCGCTCGACCTCTTTGGGGAGCTGGTCGTCCACGCCATCGCTGATGATGCGAACCGAAAGGAAGCGGGTCTTGAGGCGACGGCAGGTGTCGGCGACGGCATAGGACTCCATGTCACACGCCAAGGCCTGATGTGCCTCGCCAAGCTTTCGTTTCTCGGCCGCCGTGCCCATCAGCTTCTCCACCGACAACAGCCGGCCAACGTGCAGCCGTTTGGTGGCAGCGATCGCTTCAGGCGACAGTTTCAAGCCGACCTCGAGCCGTTCCCCCTTCAGGTTCACGACCTGCTCGGCCATGAAGAAGTCCCCTTTTTGCGGTCCCGTTGCAAGTCCCCCCGCAAAACCGGCGGAAACAACCCAGGCGGGCTCATGAAACTCAATCACCTCCGCCGTCGCTGCTGCCGCCGCTTCCGCGCCGACTCCCGACTCGGCAATGACGATTTCCTTCCCTTGAATCGTGCCGGCATGTTCCATGAACGACTTGCACTTCGTCGCCGTGGCACCTTTCATCTTGTCCACCAAGCCGCCAGCTTCGACCCCCAAGGCGAAAATGAACGCCACATCGCAGGGGGGAGCAAGCTCCGGCGGCCCAGCTTCTTTCCGTTCCTCGGGATCAGTCGCCTGGGAACTATCCCCGCGGAGCGTGTCCTGAAGTAGGGTCTGCAGCTTCCCCTGAGCCGCGTCCTTCAGATAATTGTTGACGAGCCAGCGCAGGAGCATGCAGGAATTTCCGGAAGGGAGATGGTATTCTGAAGGACGCTTCCATTGTAACCTCCTGCACCTCATCCCATGCACGCCATCCTCCTGTCGGCGATTCTGTTCGCTGCCGAGCCGCCGCGGTTTGAGACCGATGTGCTGCCGCTCTTCACCAAGGCCGGCTGCAATTCCGGTGCGTGCCACGGAGCGGCTGCGGGGCGGGGAGGGCTCAAACTCTCGCTGTTTGCGGGGAGTCCCGCCGGGGACTACGACGCCTTGGTGCGAGAACTCGAAGGCCGGCGAATCAACCGAACCAAACCGGCCGACAGTCTCTTCATCGCCAAGCCAGCGGGAATGATCGATCATGAAGGGGGTGAACGGTTCGATTTCGACGGGCCGGAAGCGAAAATATTGGTCGATTGGGTCGCCGCGGGTGCTCCCCAGGCGACATCGGGGTTGCTGAAGAGCATCTCGCTCAGCTCCAGCGAATTTGTCGCTGCAAAAGTTCCCTGGGAGACGCAAGTCACGGTGACCGCCCACCTCGACGACGGCGCAACGCGAGACGTGACTTCCATGTCCATCTTCACGCCAGGGGACGATACGGCCGTCACGGTGAGTTCCACGGGAAAAATTAATGTTCTTCGGCCGGGCCGACACACTGTGATTGTTCGCTACCTCTCTCAAGTTCGGCCGCTCTCAGTTACTGCCCGAGTCGAACCCAAGAAGCTCGACTTGAGCAAGTCGCCTCACAATAACTGGATTGACGACGAGATTCTCTCTGCGCTCGCAGACCTGGGTCTTGAACCGCGTCCGCTGGCAACCGAGGCCGCTCTGCTCCGCCGAGTTTCCCTCAGTCTCACCGGCCGGCTGCCGAGTGCGCTTGAAGTCGACAAGTATCTGACGGATGCATCCGCTCGAAAATACGAGCGGCTGGTGGATCGGCTCCTCACTTCGGAGGCGTTCCTCGACTACTGGACCTGGCGACTCGCCCGGCAGTTACGGGTCCGAATTGGGCCGAATGATGAGCGGGGGACACAGGCCTTTCACGGCTGGATCCGCGAGCAAATCCGAATTGGAAAGCCGCTCGATCAGATGGCCAAAGAAATGCTCGTCGCCAGTGGTGATTCCTGGGAAATTGGTGCGGCCAACTTCCATCGCAGTGCGCCGGATGCACGGGCCGAAGCGGAGTATCTTAGCGAAGTCCTCCTCGGCATTCGCCTGCGGTGCGCCAATTGCCACAACCATCCGCTCGACCGCTGGACGCAGGATGACTACCACGGCCTCGCCGCAATTTTCGCCCGCGTTGACCGTGGCCGCACCGTCCGCCTGGTCGGCTCGGGCGAAATCATCCATCCGGCCACGGGTGAACCTGCCCTGCCGAGAGTTCCTGGAGAGCGATTTCTGGTTGCCGGTAGGGGAACGGCCACGGACCATCGGGGTGAATTGGCGGATTGGATTGTCGACCAAAAGTCCGGGCTGTTTGCCAAAGCTCAAGTGAATCGCCTTTGGAAGGCCATGTTCGGCCGCGGTCTCGTGGAGCCGGCGGACGACCTACGAGAGACGAATCCCGCCACGCATCCTCGCCTGCTCGACAAACTCCGCGACTCGTTTGCCGCCAGCAAATACGACCTCCGGCACATGTTGCGACTGATGGCGATGTCCGCGGCGTATCAGCGGGGGGCCGAAGTTGAAAAAGCGAAAAGTGTTGTGTCGGAACAGTTCTATGCCAGCTATCCGCGACATTCCCTGGAAGCGGAAGTTCTGCTGGATGCGATTGGGGATGTGAGCGGCGTCCCCGAGAGCTTTCCTAGTGCGCCCGCCGGAACTCGAGCGATTCAACTCGTGGATTTATCCAAGCCGGAGCAAGCCCTGGTCGTTCTCGGCGCGTGCTCCCGGCAGGAGAGTTGCGACGCTGCTCCCGTCGGGGGCGATCCCCTGGGCCAACTCACCGCGCAGCTCCATTTTCTCAATGGCAAATTGCTCAACGAGAGACTCCAGAGTGGCAGCGGATTTCTGGCGACTGCCGAGAAAGAAAAAGTGACCATCGCCAAAATCGTCCAGCAGGTCTACCTGCGCGCTTACAGCCGACAACCGAGCGAGCGGGAACAGGAGTTCTGGTCGCAAGAATTGAATGACGAACCCAGCGAATCTCGGCAGAAGAAGCTGCAAGACTTGCTCTGGGCTATACTCTCCAGCCGCGAGTTCACCACGAACCATTAATGAGCAGATGACATGTCTCAGAATATAATTTACAGCTTGGGCCCCGATTTTACCGAGCGCTTTGCCGAACTGATTTCGATTTCCCGCCGTGACGCTGAGTCCCGAGAACCCGCGCTCATTCCCACAGCCGGCAAGCAAAGTTTGCTACTCTCGGAGTCAGTAGGGGGCGGCAAAGACGTCGAAATTGTCGTCGTACTCGCCAAACACGACCCCCAGGGGAAGGCGATGCCCGTACTGGAAACGCTCACCTACCGTGAAGACATCGCCGGCACCGATCTGGTCTATGACCTGACTGGCGAGTTCATGCAAGGGAAAGCCCGCCCCTTCGATTGCGACCTGCGAAAGCTGCCCGTTCGGCTCTACGCGCTGCTGCCGTTCCAGGTGGAAGGGCTCCAAGTCTTTGCCCAGCAACAGGAGACAAAAATCGCGGTGGATATCGAGTTTCAGGATGCCCTGGGGAAACGAGTAGCCGGCCCGCTCCCTTGTCATGCCCAGCTTAAGTCGCCCGCTGGAAAGGTCGTTTGGGAGAAGTTCCAGTCGTCGTCCAAAGATGGTTTTCTCTCGATCTCGTTAGGTTTGCCGGAGAATGGTCCGCCGGGCAAATGGCTGGTTATCATCCGCTCGCTGCTGGACGGCAAGGAAGTCACGGAATCGGTCGAGGTGCGCGCGAGCACTGGGAAATAGCCCCGCGGTTCAACCACGAATCACAAGTGCAGGCCAATTCGCGCCGCTCTGAAAGCTTGCTAAAACTAGGCGGCAAATGCAGGCGGAAAACTCAAGCCATCCACAACTTTTAGCGCCTTCCGGCACCCACCATGATCAGCCTCCTTCGTGCTCTCTGCGGCTCAGTACTCGTCCTTTTCCTATTGTCCTCCATCGCGGTGCGTGCCGAAGATGAGCCCGCCAGTGCCAAGGCCAATTCAGAGACGGCCGAAAAAACAACGGTCGAAAAGGAATCCAAACCAACCGCTGAACACAAGGACGACCACGAACATGCCGGGGCTCATGGAGCAAAGGGAGCAGCCGGCGCGGCCGCTCATCCGAATTTGGGAAAGGATCTCTACGTCTTCACCGTCCTCCCGTTCATTGCCCTCTTGGGCTGCATCGCCATTTGCCCGTTGTTCTTTTCTCACTGGTGGGAGCACAACAAGAACAAGGCCATCATTGTGGCCGCACTCTCCGTTCCCCTCGCGCTCTATCTAATCCTAGGCGTTGACCAGGCCTGGATTCACGACCTCTTCGAGAAAGTCAAAGAATACATCTCCTTCATGATCTTGCTTGGGGCGCTCTACATCATCAGCGGCGGCATCTATGTAAAGGGCTCCCTCAATGGCACGCCGCTCGCCAACACTTGCATCCTGGCTTTGGGGGCGGTGATAGCCAGCATCATCGGCACCACGGGGGCCAGCGTGCTACTCATCCGTCCGCTCCTGAGGGCGAATAGAACGCGAGTGAACAAAGCTCACATCGTGGTCCTGTTCATCTTCGTCGTCTCCAACTGCGGCGGCCTGTTGACGCCGCTGGGGGACCCGCCGCTGTTCCTCGGCTTTTTGAAGGGAGTTCCGTTTGAATGGACGCTCCGCCTCTGGCCGCAATGGGCGCTCGTCAACTTCCTGCTCCTCGCCATTTTCAATGTCTGGGACCAGATTGTCTTTGCCAAAGAAGAAAAAGAGCGTGCGGGTTCGCAGTTCGAAGAGGTCATGAAGCATGAACCCATTGGTATTCAAGGCACTCTTAACTTCGCCTTTCTGGCAGGAATTGTGGCGACAATTTACCTTTCCGGCAGGTATTCCGCGCCTTGGGGAATCTCGGAAGCCGCCATGGCGCTCCTCGCACTGGCCGCTTACTTCACGACCGCCAAGGAAAACCGGGAAAACAACAAGTTCACGTTCGCCCCCATCATCGAAGTCGCTGTGCTGTTCATTGGCATCTTCATAACGATGGCACCTGCTTTGCAAATATTGAATTCGTGGGGCAAACAAGAGCGGGACGTGCTCGGCATTGAGTTCGGCATGACAGAGCCCTGGCAATTCTTCTGGGCCAGCGGAGCACTCTCCAGCTTTCTCGATAACGCTCCGACCTATCTGACTTTTGCCGCCACGGCTTGCGGTCTCAAAGGTGTTGCAGTGGGTGACGGACCCTATTTAAGAGAGTTCCTGAACCTTCCCGCTGCTTCCGGCGCGGTCCAATTGCTGGCGGCTGTTTCCTGCGGTTCCGTCTTTATGGGAGCGAATACCTACATCGGCAACGGCCCCAACTTCATGGTGAAAGCTATTGCGGAGGAGAACGGCGTAAAGATGCCCAGCTTCTTCGGCTACATGGCCTACAGCGGCATGGTGCTGATTCCGATCTTTATCGTTGTGACACTGATTTTCTTTATCAGTTGGACCTAGGCCGACTCGACTATCCCAGCAGCTCCATCCTTACCTTCCCATCCCCCGCGATGGGATGGGGGCGGCCGGAGAGATCGGGAACGGTGGTTTCCGCGTCGATGCCGAGGAGATGAAACGCGGTGGCAAGAATGTCTTTGGGAGAAACCGGGCAATCCAGTACGTCGCCACCGTCGCGGGTCGTTTGACCGACGACCCTTCCCCGCGCGATGCCGCCGCCGGCCAGGGCGACAGAGTAAGCCCGCGACCAGTGATCCCGACCCGAACCCGGCTTGCCGGAATCGAGCCGCGGCGTGCGGCCGTGTTCGCTCATCCAGATGACCAGCGTTTCATCGAGCAGGCCGCGGCTGGAGAGGTCGCGAATGAGTGTGGGATATGCCAAGTCAAAGCCCGGCAGCAGCAGTTCCTTCAACCGCGGATAGTGATACTGGTGCGTGTCCCACGCGGCATTGGCGAACTGGCCATAGCAGTCCCAAAACACGGTCACGAAGCGGCCCCCGGCCTCGACCAAGCGACGGGCGGCAAGGCAGGACTGTCCGAAGAGCGTCAGGCCGTAAGCTTCGCGCAACTGCCGCGACTCTTGGCCAATGTCGAGGGCTCCCCGCAGCTTGTCCGATGTGAGGAGCGACCAGGCGAGTTGCCGGTCGTGGTCCATTCCCTGCACCGCCGGGCTTTCGTCCAGCCGGCGGCGACTGTCGTCGAACTGAGCCAGGAGTGAGCGGCGAAGGGAAAGTCGCTCGAGCGAGAGATCGGCGATTGGCGGCGATTTCGACGCATTTCCACCCGATGGAGCACCCGGGGAAAAAGTGAATCGCCCTTCCAGCGTGGTCCCGCCGTTGGGGTCGAGAAATTGCTTGGGTTGGCTTTCCGTATTCTTGGGAGCCAGCTTCAGTCCGGGGCCATCGAAGTCAGTCCAGACTGGATCGTGCTTGCGGCCCAGGAAAGCGGCGAACGGCCCGGCATTTACAGCGGGGTTATCGGTCTTGGAATTCACCAGCCACGGCAAGCCGATGTTCCGCGGAATCTGAGCCGCTCCGCCGTTAAGCTTGTGTTCGAGATAATCGACCACCGAGCCAATGAACGGCCAATGACGGCTGTCGCGGGCCTGGGTTTCCAGGTCCGTCGTGTAGGTGGGTAAACCCGTGACTGCGTAAGCCACGCAGTGGAGTGGATAAGGATGGGTCATCGAACGGACCACGGTCACCTGGTCCATCACCTTCGCGGTGTTCGGAAGGTGGTCGCAGATCGCCAGCCCCGGCACATTCGTGGAAATTGCCTTCATCTCCCCCTGAACCTCAGCAGGGGCCTCCGGCTTGGGATCGAACGTTTCGTGCGACGACGGCGAGCCGTAGGGGAACAAGAAGATGCAGGACTTCGCTCTCCCAAACGATTTCTCGTAAGGCCGTTTTGTGCCGCGCGGCGCTTCCTCAGCCCCCGAAGCTGGCGGCACCATCGCACCGGCCAATCCCAACCCCGCCAGTCCTCCAATCTGCAGCAAATCCCGTCGGCTGAGGCCGTCGCAGAGGGTTCGTTTGGTTCCCAGGATTCGGAGCATAGTAAGATAGTATACAGCGCCGCATTTATGTGGCGCTTATCAAAATTAAGCAGCCGCTACACATCCTCGATTTTCGGCAGCACCCACGGTTTGCGATATTCGGGACGGGTGATGTACTTGTTCGCGTCAGCATCATTCTTGAAGGACCGAGTCGCCGGGTCAAATTCCAGGTTGCGGCCGGCTCGCCATGCAGCATTCCCAAGGTGGCAGAGGAGGCTGGAGGGCTGGCCGACCGTCGCGAGGTCGGCATTAGGAGCCTGCCGAGACCGCAGGCAATCGAGAAAATTCTTGGCATGAGCGGTGTCCGGCGTGGGCCGCTTCTCCTCGCGGAGAAGCTTTCCTTTGGGGTCGAAGGCTCGCCAGCGACTATTACCGATGATTGCGTAACCATTATCGCCATAGACCGCGGCGCCCTCACTTTCTTCATGCAAAGCGTATGGAGACCAGATCCGCATCTCGTAGGTTAGCAAATAGCCGGCGGCGTAGTTGTACGTCACCATGAGCGTGTCCGGCCATTCCTGGGCATCGTCGAAATAGTATTTTCCTCCCAGAGCCGCCACTTGTGCCGGCAGCCCCGGCGAGGGCTTCTTCTCTCCGGCAATCGCACTTTCCAGCGCCCAGCGGGCCACATCCAATCGGTGCACCCCGTCATTGCCGAGATCGCCGGTGCCGTAGTCAAAGAACCAGCGCCAGTTGCCGTGGAAGCGGCGAGCGTTGAACGGCCGCAGTGGAGCCGGGCCGAGCCACGTGTCGTAATCAAACCCCTTCGGCGGCTCGCTATCGGGAACGCGATTCACTGGTCCTTGTTTCGCACTCTCCCAGGCTTTGGCGAAACGAACTTTGCCGAGATGGCCTTCCTTCAGCCACTCCATGCAAGCGAAAAGGCCGCTGTCACTGCGGGCTTGGGTTCCGAGCTGAATGATACGACCATGTTTCTTAGCCGCGGCGACCATCGTCAATCCTTCCAGGATGTTGTGGCCGTCCGGCTTCTCGACGTAGACATCTTTCCCCGCCTGGCAGGCATGAATCGTCGGCAGGGCATGCCAGTGATCGGGTGTGCCGAGCACGAGAGCATCGACCGACTTATCGTCGAGTGCCGTGCGACAATCCTGGATCCCCTCCGGCTTCTTTCCTGTCTTCGACTCAACCTGAGCCACGCGGCTGGCGAGAACCTGGGCGTCCAAATCGCAAACGTATTTCACCGTGACTTCCGGAATCGCCGCAAATGTCTCCAGCAGACTCCCGCCGCGACCACGAACACCGGTGACGCAGATAGTGATCTTGTCGTTGGCGGACGGGGCAGCGCGACTGGTTGGAGCTGCCAGCGAAAGCGCTAACGTGGCAGCGGCGGACGAACCAAGAAAGGTGCGGCGCTTCATGGAAATCTCCTACGGTTCTTACCACATGGGAATCGTCAACTCTTGCTTCTTCTCACCCCGCAGGATGGTGAACTTGACGGCATCCTTGGGGCCGTGCGTGAGGCGAAGAGTAGCGATGAAAGTCGACTCCGACTGATTTTCGCTATTGCCATCCACGGCGACGATGACGTCCCCGGTTCGCAAGCCCGCCGCCTCAAGCTTCGGCTTTCCTTTGCCGAAGAGCCCCTTCACCGACAGCGCCAGTTGATCATCCTCGATTCCGCGGCTCTTCCGATCGGCGGCGGATAAAGGTTCAACCTTAAGGCCTAGCCGCAGACCGTACCAACTGGAGGCACGCCAGGCGATGTTAGATTGCTCTTTCCAATCGCCGCGGAGCGAGATGTCCGACGTCATGACTCTGCCCCCTCGATTGACGGTCAATCGAATTTTTGCGTCGCTCGGCGAATTGTGCAGCACCCACTGGAAGTCCGCGGTGGAAATCAGAGGCTGGCCGTTGGCGGTGACCAGGCTGTCCCCCGCGGCCAGTCCTGCCTTGGCAGCCGGCGAATTATCCTCCACCGATTTCACGAGCAGGCCGTCCTCGATATCGAGAGTGAGGCCGATTCGTTCGGGCATCGGATAGACCCAAATATCCTCGGGAGTGAGTTTCCCTGCTTCCCATTTCGCTCGCATGGCAAATTCCTTCACCATGTGGCAGTGTATGCAAGTCTGCTTGGTCGTTTCCTTCCCAGCTCGATCCTCCAGGCCGGGTGTTTTCTCCGGCACCGGATACGCCGGCGTTTTACCCTTCTTAGCCGCGAGCTGTTCCATGTTGCCGGGAAAACCCTTGTGCAGCTCGAGCGCCCGCTCCGCCGCCTTTTTGAAAGCCGCGGCGGTGAGGAGCGAATCCGAACCGGGCCCCGTCGCGTTGCGGGTGCCGTAACGGCCATAGATGGTCAAGTCAGGGGCGAAAAACATGGCCGACCAAGACATATCGAAGTCATACTGAAATAGGCTCAGGTCGAGCCCCTTGGTCTGGATCAGACGCACGCAGACGAATTGCTTTTCAACGGCCTCCAGTTCCTTGTCCGGCTGCATGACCTTTTCATCGAGAGACTTTCCCGGCGGGCAAGGGACGCAGCGGAGCACCACCAGCAGCGGCTTGCCGGTCTCCTTGGCTTCGGCTTGAGCTTTCGCCAGGTCGTCATATATCCAATGTGCAGCAACCGGGATGTCCTTCACAGACTTCCCCAACTCCGATTGCTCGGCGAGATCCGCCGCGCAGCTTACGGAGCGAACGAACAATAAAGTTGCGATAACGAGAATAGCTCGGTTCATGGTTTCCCTCAGAGAATCATTGTGACTATTGTCGCAAACTATTTCGTGTCGAGAATTTTGGGGACATTCCCCAGTACTCTTTCAATCTCTTGGTCGGTCAGCTCACCCTTGCGAAAAGCGTGGTTGGCCCGGACGGTGTGCTCGCTGTAAAGTACCACAGTAACCGCGGCCTCCTTGGACACCTCAAAGCCCTCCGGTCCGGCGGGCTCAAAAGTCGATAGCACCAGGTGCTTGAACTTGTGCTTCTTGGCCGCCACTTCCAATTTCTTTGGAAGCTCCGGGCTGTCGCTGAGAAAGACCACAAAGCTCCCCATCCCCTCCTTCTGATGCTTTGCTGTTGCCGCATCGATCTTCACGAGCAGCTTCAAGAGCGGCTCATCGAGGTCGCGGGCAAACAGCATGGCCACGGGCGATGCGCCGTTCTCGCAAACCAGACAATGCGGCTCGCCGGCATGCTCGCCGTTAATGTTCAGCGGTTCAAAAATGGTGGTAATCTTCTCGCCCGGCTGAATCGAAGACTTCAGCGGCTCCGCACCAAGCGAAACGGTGATAGCGCAAACCAAAGTCAAGCACAGCAGGCTATAAGTCAAATATTTCGGCATGACCACTCTCCATAACGCAGTGGCGCAGCATATCCCAATTTCCGGGCAACTTAAAGCAGCGCACACCCAGGCGGGACTGTCGTGGTATAATCCAGGGACTTCCGACTTTAGAATCCCACCGCGCACGCATAGAAACGGCCCATGTATCTCCGAATGGCCAACCGTCTCCTCTGGGAGACCGACAAACGCCTCCTCTGGAAGCTGATGTGGAACTTCGGCCTCAAGGGGGTCCGCTCCGTCCAGAAGCACAAGAGCCGCCTGAAGCGGGGCGAGTTCTTTCCGCCGTTCCTGTACGTCTCGATCATCAACAGTTGTAACCTGCGCTGCCAAGGCTGCTGGGTGGACGTGGCGGCCAAGCAGTCGAAGATTGAAGTCGCGGCGATGCACAAGCTCATCACCGAAGCCAAGGCGATGGGGAATTCGTTCTTCGGCATCCTCGGCGGCGAGCCGTTCATGCACCCCGAAGTCCTGGAGATTTTTGCCCAGCACCGAGACTGTTATTTCCAGGTCTTCACCAACGGCCACTTCATCACCGACGAAGTCGCCAAGGAACTTCGCCGCTGCGGCAACGTCACGCCGCTGGTCAGCATTGAAGGGAACGAAATCGTCAGCGACGAGCGCCGCGGCCGCGACCATGTCTACAGCCAGTCGATGCAGGGGCTGCAAAACTGCCTCAAGCACAAAGTGATGACCGGCGTCTGCACCAGCCTTTGTCAGAGCAACTTCGACCTGCTCAGCGAAAAATGGCTCGACCGGCTCATCAAAATGGGCGTGATGTATACCTGGTTCCACATCTACCGCCCCGTCGGTCCGGACGCGAAGGCGGACCTCTCCCTCACTCCAGAGCAACAGCTCCAGTGCCGCAAGTTCGTCGTCGAGATGCGGGCCAAAAAACCGATCGTGATTATCGACGCCTACTACGACGGCGAAGGGCGGGCTCTCTGCCCCGCCGCCACCGGCTTCACCCACCACATCAGCCCCTGGGGGGACATCGAACCCTGCCCCATCATTCAGTTCGCCAAGGAAACGATCCACGACGACACGCCGCTCAAGGATAAATTCCAAAACAGTGCTTTCCTCCGCGACTTCCGCCAGACCGCTGCCGAAAACACCCGCGGCTGCATCGTGCTGGAGCGGCCGGACCTGCTGAAGCAACTCGTGGAACGCCACGGGGCAAAAGACACGACAGCCCGCCACGCCGCCATCGCCGAGCTCGACTCCATGCAGCTCCGCCCCTCGCAATACAACCCCGGCCAGGAAATCCCCGAAAAGTCCTGGGCCTACCGCCTCGCCAAGTACTTCTTCTTCAACGACTACGGCACCTACGGCAAACACTTCGACGCCAAAAAATGGGTCGACAGCAGGGAGAAGCCGCTGGAACAGTCGCAGATTCCGCCGACGAAGGAACTGCTGCAGATTACGACCTAGGAGCTGTGAGGAGGCTAGTGTGAAGTGGACCGCGGAACACATGGATGGATTCACCGAGCGTTTGCTCTCTTACACTCTCCGCTACGACCAGGGAGTGGCAGACTTACAAGCAAGCTGGTTCCGCCCGGAGCCACCCACGGACGGATTCCGCACTCTGTTTGAACTCGACGATGGACCTATCATGCAGGCAATGCCCGCGATCCTTCGGATGCGAGAGCGTTACGACTCATCTTGGGATGACCTAGACATCAAGCTTCTGGTCGTAGATTCTGGTGAGTCTGTCATCAGGCGTCATGTTTACGGTGGGGGGGAGCTCGTGCTTAAGCAGCCGGAGTTGCGAGAGTTTTGTGACCTGTTCGCGTGGCTGGAGCAACAAGTCCTGGCGCACCTCCCCTGGAAGAATTCTCATGGCTAATGCGTCCCAGCGTTCGCGAAGGCCAATAATCCAGTAGCATCCCGCCCCGAAAGCCGATAAAATAAACAGCCGTAGATATGTTCCCGCCTGTCCGCTCACGGAGTGAGCGGACTACATTCCCGCCCCGACGAGACCCCTCCTCATGTTCTCCCGTCGCGACTGCCTCAAACTCGGAATCGGTTCCCTTCTTGGCGGCGGCCTAGTGAGCGCCCTCCGCTTCCAGGCTCACGCTGCGGATTCCGGAATTAAAGCCAAAGCCAAAAGCTGCATTTTGATTTGGATGGACGGCGGCCCCACGCATTTCGAAACCTTCGATCCGAAACCTGATGCCCCGGCCGAAATCCGCGGCGAGTTCTCGGCCATCCCGACAAAAGTTTCCGGTATCGAGTTCAGCCAGCACCTGACGAAACTGGCCGCGAGCCTCCATAAGTTCTCCATCATCCGCTCCATTCGTCACGACCAGGGAAACCATGGAGCCGGCAACCATTACATGATGACCGGGGCTCCCCCGCGCATTCCTGTCGGCTGCGGGGCGTTCGTTAGTTTTCATCCCAGCATGGGGAGCGTCGCCGCTCACGAACTCGGCAAGGACAACGGCCTGCCGGCATATTTCTCCATTCCCTCGATGTCCCGCTCCGGCGGCCCGAATTTCCTGGGGGCCAAGTACGCCCCGTTCGTCGTCGATGGTGATCCGAACAATCCCAATTTCCGCGTCCGCGATGTCGCCCTGCCGCAAGGTCTCACGGAAGGTCGCTTCGGCAGCCGCACGGACCTGCGCAAACTCGTGGACAAGATCGAGCGAATCAACGACCCCTCCGCGGGGGACCCAGTCACCGGTTTTGACGAGTATTATCGGCAGGGATACGACCTGGTGACTTCCAAGGAAGCTCAGGCCGCGTTCAACATCCACAGCGAGCCGGAAAAAATCCGCGCCGCCTACGGCCGCAACGGTTTTGGCCAGCGGGCCCTCCTCGCCCGCCGCCTCGTCCAGGCCGGCGTCCCCTTCGTCACGATCAACGACGGCGGCTGGGACCATCACTCCGACATCTTCGGCGCCTGCTCCAAACGGCTGCCGGAATGGGATAGCACCGTGGCCACGCTCATCAGCGACCTGGCGGACCACGGCCTGCTGGAGAGCACGCTCGTCGTCGCCCTCGGTGAATTCGGCCGCACCCCCACCATCAGCACCCTCTCCGGCCAGAACAAGCCGGGCCGCGACCACTGGGCCAACGCCATGTCCGTCCTCATGGCCGGCGGCGGCACCCCCGGCGGCGTGGTCGTCGGCTCCACCGACCGCAAAGGCTACGCCGCCGACACCCGCGTCCTCTCCCCCGAAAACTTCGTCAGCACCATCTACACCAAGCTCGGCATCAATCCCGACAAAATCCTCTTCACCCCCCAAGGCCGCCCGACGCACCTCGTCAGCGACGCCACGCCGATTCGGGAATTGATGTCGTAACGCAGGCTGGCAGCTTGCGCAAAGTTATCCCGCTCACTCCGTGAGCGCGGCATTCGTCGCGTTTCCCCATGAGAGACCGAGTGAGGGCTATCGCTCAATCTCTGCGGAATTGCAGGCCTTCTCGTGGTATAATGTGAGTAAGTGAGGAACCAAACATGGTCACAGACACCGCCAAGAAGAGCTGGGTGCAAAAAACCCCTGGCATATGCGGCGGCGACGCCTGTATTCGCAACACTCGCATTACGGTGCATGGGCTCGTGCATTATCGCCAACTTGGTTTGTCGGATGAACGCCTGCTGGAAATGATTCAAGGACTGACGTCGGACGACCTCGCGGCCGCCTGGGACTATTATGCCGTCCATTCGACGGAAATTGAGGAAGCCATCCGCCTTAACGAAGAAGCCTAAGCGTCATGGCCCTGCTTTACGCGGATGAGGATGTTCCCCTTCCGGTGGTGCAGCGCCTGCGCCAGCTTGGGCATGATGTCCTGACGGCATTCGAGGCAGGGCAGGCGAATCAAAGCCTTGACGACGCGCAGCAATTGGCCTTTGCGACAAGCCTCGGTCGTTCCCTGCTGACTCGCAATCGCCGGCACTTCATCCCACTGCATAGACGCTCTGCTCTCCATGCTGGAATCGTCTCTATCACGGACGATCCAGATTTCGCTGGCCAAGCGGACCCCATTGATGCAGAACTCGCGGTCTATTCGAACCTGGCCGGCCAGCATTTGCGCGTGAATCGTCAATCCTAAAACAATGCCTGCTGGCCAGCGGATCACACGCGCGCTCCGAGAGCACGGCGAACTATTCGGAATCTCCGAATAGTTCCATCCGCCGCAAGTGCGCGGTGGCATCATTCTTTCTAAGATTCATGTTGACGGTCGGCGGTGTGATTCGGCCCGCCAGGCCGGTGGTTACAAACGCTTTACACGATTAGCGGGGCCGGCTCCTTATACTTCAGTCGATGGAAAGGGTAACGATCACCCCACATTCGACTCAGCAAGGGAGATTGAAATGAAACGGACATGGACTCTTGGACTGGCTCTGCTGCTATTTTCATCGTCCTCCGTCGCCCTGGCGGGAGGGCTCGATGGGACGGAAGTGGGGGCGATTCTCCGCGGCGGACCCGCTGAGGTGGATGCCGCCATCAGCCGCTTGCGGGAGGAAGGGCCGGGAGCCCTGGATGTGCTCTTCGCTCAGAAGAAGGAACTCCAGGAGGAGGGACGGAGAATTTCCCCCACCAGTCCGTCGCCCGAAGTGGCGGCTTTGCTGGCTCGCCTGGATAGTGCCATCGACCGGGTCGGCGGGGCCAAGTACTGCTCGGCATCGCAGCTCTATTGGTACACCGATTTGGAGCAGGCGAAGGCTGTCGCCCAGAAATGCGGCAAACCGATTTTGACGCTCCGGATGCTCGGGAACCTGACCGACGAATTCAGTTGCGCCAACAGCCGTTTTTTCAGAACGACTTTGTATTCGAATGAGGAAATCTCCAGAACGCTCCGCGAACGGTTCGTGCTCCATTGGCGGAGTGTCCGTCCGGTGCCGAAGGTGACGATTGATTTTGGGGATGGCCGCAAATTGGAGCGGACCTTGACCGGCAATAGCATCCATTATGTGTTGATGCCCGACGGCCAGGTGGTCGATGCGATTCCGGGGCTGTATGGGCCGAAGGCGTTTCTGAAGCAGATCACGCGGGGCGAAGCGCTGGTGCGATTGCTGGCCGAGGCGACCGTTGGGCGGCGGAATGTCATGCTGGCAAACTTTCACCAGCAACAAGCAAGCGAAGTGACGAAGGCCTGGCAAGCGGACTGGCAGCGGGCACAACTTGCCAATGTCAAGGCCGGTCCCAAAGCCGCACTCGATGCGTTTGCCCGAACTCTACAGTCCCAGGATGCGGGCGGGCAGCAGCAAGCCGCTGCACCCCCGCGGGCGGAGGCTGCGACGCGGATTGCCAGGCCTAAAGAACGCGTGGAGGCCCGGCTGGTCGAAGCAGCGAATTTGACGAAGGTCACGCCCGAGGACGTGCAGGACGAAAAGATCTGGAATGTGATTGCGTCATTTCATAGCGACGACGCCAAGATCGACGTGGCCAGCCGCAGGGTCATCCGAGAAGAGAAGCCGCTCGCGGCAGCGGCAGGCCGCCTGGCGATGACCAAACGGGTTGTTGAGGACCCCATGCTGCGTCTGGTTGCGAATTTGGAGAACTCCATTGCCGTGGATACTGTGAAGAACGAGTACCAGTTCCACCGCAAGATTCATCAATGGCTGGCCGCGGGAGGGTATCGTCCGGACGTGGAAACTCTTAACGAACGCGTCTATGCCGAGATATTTTTGACCCCCAGCAGCGATCCGTGGCTGGGACTTGCGCCAGCGAATGTCTATACGGCCTTGGAAAACGGCGGTGTGGTACAAGGCGGGAAATAACCCCGTGGGGCAAGCTGTCAGCTTGCCCTATCCGATGAAGTACAATGAAAGGGCAAGCCGGCAGCTCGCCCCACGCAAATGTCAAAAACCATCCTCACCGTCGAAGACGATTCCGCCATCCGCCGCGGCATTGTGGATGCGCTCAGCTTCAATGGCTACAAGGTGCTGCAAGCGGGAAACGGCGACCTGGGGATGGAGATGGCGGTGCGGCAAGCGTATGACCTGATGCTGCTCGACTTGGTTCTGCCCGGGAAAGGAGGCATGGAAATCCTCCGCACCGTGCGGGAAACGCGGCCGACGCAGCCGGTTATCATCCTCACCGCCCGCGGCGAGGAGAGCGATCGGGTGGAAGGGCTACGGATGGGAGCCGACGACTATGTCGTCAAACCATTCAGCGTGAAGGAACTGCTGGCCCGAGTGGAAGCGGTCCTCCGCCGTTCACCCGAGCGGCCGACCGACGTGGACCAGGTGAGCATCCCCACCGGCATTGCCGATTTTTCGCGGCGCGAGTTGCGATTCCAGGATGGCACGCGGTGCGAGTTATCTGAACGGGAAATCGAACTATTGCGCTATCTCGTCAACAATCCCGGCCGCGCCATTGCCCGCGAGGAGCTGCTGGCGAATGTCTGGCGCATCAGCCCCGACGGCCTTCCCACCCGCACCATCGACATGCACGTTGTTAGGCTCCGCGAAAAACTCCGCGATGATTCAGCAGAGCCAAGGGTTTTGCTGACGGTGCGGGGAAAAGGTTATATGTTTGCAGGAGCAATCCAAACTTAAATCCGAAATCCGAAACTGTTTCGGATTTCGTGCTTCGGATTTCGATATTCCACCCATGCTACGTCCCTTCCACATCTGGCTCCTCTTCCTCCTCGGCCTGGCCCTCGTGCTGCCGCCGATGGGGTGGCTGACGGTCAAGGCGCTGGAACTGGACAAGGCGGAACTCGCCGCCCGGCAGCAGGTGGAGCTGGAGGAGAAGGTCAGTCGGGCGCTCTGGCGGATGGATGTGTTTCTCAGCCCGCTGCTCGCGCAAGAGGCGGCCCGTCCGGAGTTTCTCTATAAGCCCGTGCTGGCCACGCTTCCCGCCGGCAAGGGCAAGACCGGAAATCGCACGCTCTCTCCTCTGCTCTCCGAGCCGCCGGAGTTTGTGCTGCTCAATTTTGAACTGGCGGCTGATGGGACGCTGACTTCACCGCAATCGCCATGCGGACAAGATGAAGTCTGGGCTCGCGATAATGGTGCACTGCCGGCCACGATGGATGCCGCGACGAAACGCCTAGTCGAACTCGGCGGCAGCCTCTCCCATGCGGATTTGCTCGCCCGGCTGCCGGAGCAAATGGTGCCGCAGATTGCCCTGGAATTGCAGACCGACAATAAGTTTTCTCAATCCGCCCTCAATAATTCCGTCGTAGGGAACACCTACGATCCACCCCAGCAACCGCAAAACAGCTCACGAGTCCCTTCGCGTTCCATCCCGCCGATCCAACAGCAGGCCCAGGCCGAACCGCAGGCTCCGAATCAGTCTCCCGCCTCTCAGAGCAGCGAGTTTGTCACCGCGAACGGTCCTGGCGAAGGTCAAGCTGGCGGCCAAGGCAAACAGCAGTTGACCCAGAATCCGGGCGTCTTTAACACCGGAAATTACGACAACTTTCGCTCGGGCCGCGGCCAGTCAGGAAACAACGATTTGCAAAGCCGCAGCGCCGCGTATCAAAACGTGGCCCAACGGGCCGCAGTGGAGCAGAACCGCTTCCGCGAGTTCATCCAGGCTCCCCCCGCGATTGAAGGAGTCAGCCAGCCGCTGTGGCTTGGCAATCGGCTGATTCTAGCCCGCAGGGTGCAATCTCGCGGCAAGACGGTCATTCAAGGTTGCTGGCTCGACTGGGATAAATTGCAGGCGCGCCTGCTTGATGAAGTTGCCGATCTGGAATTGCCCACGGTCTCCTTTTTGCCTGTTACGAGCGGAGCCGCGCAAGAACAGACACACCTGCTGGCCACGATTCCGGTGCAACTCGCGGTTGCCGCGCCGCTGACGACTCCCGCCTGGGACTCGCCCATCCGCGTTTCTCTGCTGGCGGCCTGGATTTGTCTCGGCATCGCCACACTGGCCGCAGCGGTAACGCTGCGCGGCGTCGTCGCGCTCTCCGAGCGGCGGGGGGCCTTTGTCTCCGCCGTCACTCACGAGCTGCGCACGCCGCTCACCACATTTCGCATGTATGCCGAGATGCTGGCGGAAGGAATGGTCCCCAGCGCCGAGCAGCGTCAGCGGTATCTCGAAACACTCCGCCGCGAAGCGGACCGGCTGGCCCACCTGGTGGAAAATGTGCTGCAATACGCCCGCCTGGAACGGGGCCGCCCCGGCGGGAGGCGGGAAAATGTTTCGCTGGCTTCGCTGCTGGAAAGAACCGCGCCGCGACTGGCCGACCGGGCCGAGCAGGCGG
Organism: Pirellulaceae bacterium; assembly: GCA_046153945.1. GTDB lineage: Bacteria > Planctomycetota > Planctomycetia > Pirellulales > Pirellulaceae > SXOA01. Next base: position 32,746 of record JBJXFF010000171.1, on the reverse strand, counting down.
AAATGAAGCTGGAAGTGGATGCCGCTGACGAAGTGCAAGCTCTGTCGCTCTGCACCGACCCGGCTGCCGTGGAGCAGATTCTGTTCAATCTGGTGGACAACGCCTGCAAATATGCGTCTCATGGCGACGACAAACGGATTCATCTGGAAATCTCCGCGGTGGGCCGGCAGTTGCAATTCCGAGTCCGCGATCACGGCCCGGGAATCTCACGCCAAGGGCAGCGGAAGCTCTTCCTCCCGTTTTCCAAATCGGTGCACGAAGCGGCCAGCACGGCTCCCGGCGTGGGACTCGGCCTCGCCCTTTCCCGCCGATTGGCCCGTGATTTAGGGGGTTCCTTGGAGTTGGAACCCACGAAAGAATCAACGGGAGCGGCCTTTGTGCTGAGGTTGCAGCGCACTTCGGCTTAGCGGTAGAGAATCAACTTTCCCTGCTTTGTCTGCCGCAGGCGATATTGCAGTTCGCCATGCTGAATGACGACTTCCTTGTGGCCGCCGAGCAATTCGAGCGAGTTCCACACAACCCGCGCCGTCGCGGAAGGTTCAGCCCTTGCCGGCCCATCGTCTGCCAGATTCACATTCGATTCTGGTTGCTCGTTTGCCATTAAAACCACGCGGAATAATGCCTCCGCGCAGCGGCCGTTGGACCGTGCGCGGAGACGATGAGGGAGGGTTTTAGAACCTACTTCTTGGCGGCTTCCTCCAGCAGCTTGTGGCCGCTGAAGTCCATGCGGAGGCTGCGCAGTTCGTTCGCCGCGGCGCTGATGCTATGGTGCGTCAGTGGCAGGTCAAACGCGCCGACCCGCTGCCAGGTTTCGTCAGTCGTTGTCGTGGAGCGGAGCGAGCCGTCCTTGTTCCAGAAACTGACGGTGTATACCCCGGGCAAGTACTTTCCTTCTTCATTGCGGCGAACTTCCAGCACGGAAATAGTGAAACGTCCGCTGTCACTCTTGCGATTCACCTCGCGAATCACGTCGTCCTTGATCCGATAGTGACTTCCCATGGCAGTGTCGCTGTTGAATTTGATGAGCCGTCCGAAAGGGTGTCCCGTGGGCTCTTCGGCGAATGAGACGTCGCTGTCTTCGCTGCCGCTTCCCAGGCGATGGCCGACCAGAGAGCGAAGCACCGTGAGGACGGGCTTGTCATCCTTGAGCTGGAAGCCTGAAAGCTCAACCTGGCCGCCGGCAGTGACTTTGATCTTTCCGGCCTGCTCATGCCCGTCCGTGAACAGCTTGAGGTTTGCTTCAAATCCTGGGAAGTTCACCCAGGCGGCGCGGGACTCGCGGGCACGGCGCATCAGCGCCGGAGCACTGTCGGCCTGGGCGGCATCTTGGCTGGCGACTGCTGCCTTGCCATCTCCGGTGCGGAGGGCCAAGGTGGAGTAATGCACGACCTTCTTGTAATCCTTGCCATTCTCGCTCCCGTCCTTTTCAACTTCAAACTTCGCTCGGATGGAAACGACGCCGGCAAAGGCGCTCGAGATTTCAAATTCCCCTTGGTTGTTTGTCTTCAGCTTTTCCTCCTTGCCGGTTGGGTCAATCACAACCACTTCGCTGCCGGCGGCCGGTTTGCCTTGAAACAACACCGTGAGCGAACGTTTCTTGCCGTCAGCAGCTCCGGGGACAATATCCAGCAGCAGGGTTTCGTCGCGAGCAAACGTTTTGAAGCCCGGATGAGCTAAGTCGAGGTATTTGGCGTAGTACTGCAGCAGAAAAATCTGCCCCCGTTTGTCCAGCACTCCGTAGTTGCAGGTGGCAGAAAGAGCTCCGGCACCTCCCGCGGGGAGCTCGGCGATCCAGGCACCGGTGCCAGCCTGCTTCGCCAGCTTGAGCGGCGTCGAGCCACTGATGCCGCGGGCGGCGGCCTTGGTCTGGGAAATTTTGTCGAGCAGTGCTTCGTCGTCTTCCGCGGCCTGTTCGCCGAAAAAGACATAGGCTTGCGGCTGGCCGCTGGAATTTGTTTGAACCGCGACCCACACGAAGTGGGCCCGTACTGGAATGGCGGAAGACAGCACCGCCACAAGGGCTAGAAGTGTCAAGGATCTGCGAAACATGATTAGTATCTCCAAGGGGGTTAAGAGAGTTTGACTGAAATAGTCTGCAAAACGCTAGGGATTAAAAGGCGTTTGAATTGACGTGGGTACATCCACGTCCCATTGATTGGTTTTACCTGGCTTGATATCGACGCTAACTTCTGGGTTGACGCCGAAACCCGGTGGAATCGGGCTCGGCGGGATTTTGGCCGCTCCGTGCTTCGCGAAGGCTTCGTCATCATCAATCGCAAAGCCCATATTCAGGTCGGCTTCCACGGCCACCCGATTTTTCCCGACCACCGGGCCATCCTTTTTGGCGGCCTGATACTTTCCCGCGGCAATTCTGACGGTTACCGCGGGGCCGCCTTGAGGGGCAATGGGCGTAAAGATGATGCGGCCGGCTGGAAGCGGCTGGCCGCCGACGGTGACTTTCCCGGCGACCGCGGACCTCGCCGGTCCCGCTGTTCCACACCCCGCAATCAGGAATGGGGTAAGCAGCAACGATCCGCAGGTCAAAAAGTGTTTGAAATCGAGCATGGGTGTTCTCCTTTATTCTGGAATGCCGCCAAACGGTTCGTTTCCTTGCCGAGTCGCGGTGGCGTCCAGGGTGGCGTGATTGACCATGTCCGCCCAGAAACGAACCGACCCGTCGCAATTGGCCATGGACACGCCGCCTGGATGACTGCTGCGAAAGTTGGAAAGCCGTTTGCTGTCGCCATTCAGGGACTTGGGATTGAAGGGGCCCAGCGTGCTGAACATCGTGGCCAGAGGATAAGGGCTCGACCAATAGCTGAAACCTCCGCGAACCTGCCCGCTGCAGGGTCCGCTGGTGAACATGTAGTCGCGGTAATTCCAATCTGATTCTCCGGCCAAAAAAGTCACCGAGACGCCGTCCGAAATGGAGCTAAGCGATGTGGTTCCAGCCGTCGGAAAGATGATCGCTCCATTATTGGGAACTCCTCCCGGCACTACGTTTCCCCAGGCGTCCAAAGAGCCGCTGCAAAAAGCGTACGTTCCCGGCGCGCGATTGTTGGCATCGCAGCCGGCGATTGGCACCGGTCGGGCAAAGTTGGCGCTGGGGCAGAGGAAAGACTTGAACCGCTGGGAAACCACCAGCATGTTCTTGGGATCAGAATTCCCTTTGCTGAAGTCATAGAGCTGCGCGGACTTGCTCTCTTCCATGAACGGCAAAATGGCGGTGAAGCCGCTCGTGCCGGAAAGGTTTGCCGACGTGTCTCCCGGGGGGAGCGTCCGCAGGGCATCGTGATACGAATGGACCGCCAGCGCAATTTGCCTCAGATTGTTCTGGCACTGCGTGCGCCGCGCCGCCTCGCGCGCGAATTGCACTGCGGGGAGCAGCAGTGCTACGAGAACGCCGATAATGGCAATGACCACGAGGAGCTCGATGAGCGTGAATCCTCGCGTCCGAAAGTTCTCCGGCTTATCCAATGCTCGATGCCGGGATCGCAAAAGCCTGCCAACCATGAAAACCTCCAAAGCGCTGAACGCACTCCCGGAGACTCAAAAGGGAGAGCGTGGAATTGGAAACGCTTGGCGAACGTGGCTGGCGAAGAAGTGGGGCCAAGTCGCCCCTGCTGGCTAGTCTCTTGTGATACTGAGTCTCAATACCATGATTTGAACGGCTTTTTGGCGATTGTCAACACCCGGCTGGCAATTTTCCCCCTGCGCATCACATAATATCGTGCGCAAGGGTAGTCTGCCAAATTACTTAGGATCAAGTGCCATGAGTCCCAATGTTGAAATTTCCCGCCAATGCGTACTGGCCGGCGGCTGTTTTTGGTGCACCGAAGCCGCCTTTGAGCAGCTTAAGGGCGTCAGCGACGTCGAAAGCGGCTACGCGGGGGGGACTAAAGAGACCGCCAACTACGAAGCCGTTTGCAAAGGGAATACGGGACACGCCGAGGTGATCCGCATCACCTATGATCCCGCCAAGATCAGCTATGAAACGCTGCTGGACGTCTTCTTTGACGCCCACGACCCCACGACGCTCAACCGGCAGGGAGCAGACACCGGCACTCAGTACCGCTCCGCGATCTTCGTGGCGGATAACGAACAGCGGAAAGTTGCCGAGCAGAAAATTGCCCAGCTCAATTCTTCCGGTCACTTTTCTCGCCCGATCGTGACATCCATCGAGCCACTCACCGCCTTCTATCCAGCGGAGCAGTACCATCAGGACTACGCCCGCCAGCATCCAGATCAGGCCTACATCCAGTCGGCTGCGATTCCCAAGGCGTGCAAAGTGCGGGAGAAGCACGCGGGTTTGATCAAGAAGGAATAGCGTTCCAAGTAGCCTGCGCACTTCGTGTGCAGGCATGTCGGCTCACGGAGTGAGCGAACGGCCCAGTTCAACAGCGGCGGGGCCGAGTGAGCTATGATTCGGCGTCTTCGTCGAAGGCGGAGTCGTCCTCCAAGCCGCGGATGAATGCCTCAAAGCTCTCTGCCACAAGCACAATCTTGTAGTCCCAGTCTTGGTCGATGTGGACCACCTGCGGCTCGCCGGCCGGCCCACACTCGCGGTAGTCCAGACACACCATGTCGTGCCCGGCCGACGGGCAGTCGGCGAAGTAGATGCCGATGGGCGGGTAGCGCCACTCCTCGACCCAGAACTGGCTGCCGAAGCCCCCGAGCAGCGAACACGGCTTGTCTCCGCCAATGGAGTATAGGCCGGTGATGGCGATGTGGTCGTGGGACCACGAAGTCCGCACTTTGGTGCGGTGATTCGTCAGGCGGGGGATGCCGCCATTCTGGAACCGCATGAACTCGACGTACGAGCCGGGCAGTTTGTACCCCAATTCCCGTTCGACGGCGGCGACGGCCGCGTCGGCTAGCGGGGCACCGACGTACTCCTTGAGCGCATACTCAGACTGCTCCCAGAAGCCAGCCACGTCGAAATCCGCAAAGACCTTCGCCATCCATGCGCCCTCCTCCGCCGGACTACTATTCCTTCTTCCGAGTATTCACTCCCTTAAACTTGACTTCTTTGCCATCCTTGTTGGTGATCTTCACGGTCCACTCCTGACGATCTGCAGAGATGATGCTCGTGACGACGTCCACGGTCGAACCATTGGGCATTTTACCGTTGGTTGTGAATGTCTTGAGCTTTTCGTCGTAGACGCCCGTGGATTCCAGCGGAGCGCCGGTCGGGCTGAACATCCAGCTCTTGAAGACGTTCGCCTTTTCGTCCCAGCCCCACAGGGTCAAGTGCAGCACGCGGTTCTTGTCGTCGATGGGAATGTTGGCTTCAGTCTCCAGCCAATTCCCGTCCATCACGAAGCGGCCGGTCGAGGTGCCATGAACTTTGCGTCCGTCGGCCATTTCCACTTCTTCGTCCCAGGTTCCCGCCATGTTAGCGAGAACCCGAGCCGCAGGCGTATCCGCAGGCTTGACGGTGGCTTTGGGATCGTCCGCGGTGGCTAGCGGAGCGCAGCCGAGAATGATGAGCGAGGTGAGCGTGGCGAAGGGGGTCTTCATGGTGCATTTCTCCGGTCTGGTGAAAACTAATGGTTCAGCGAGAATTCGGCGGTATTCAGGAGCGCCCAGAGAATATCCGAGAGTCCCTTCTGCTTCTCGCTGGGCGAGTATTTTCCCAAATGGGCGGTAAACAGCGAAATCTCCTCATCGCTCGGCTGGCGGGAGAGTGTCGCCATGACCAGGGCCTTGATCCGGTCGCCGTCGCCAAAAATGGGAGCTTCCAGAGCCCCGACTAGCGGACTCCGCTGCGGGTCAGTCGCTTCGGCAATGTCGGCTCCGTTCATCTGGGTTAGGGCCTGCAAGATGCCAGCCTGGTAATCGAGGGGGGAGCGGGCCGCGGACTGCATTTTGGCAATGAACGCCTGCCGCTGCGGGTCGAGGAGCGGACTTCCCGCGACTTGTCCAGGGAACATCGCCTGCGGCTTGCGGGAGAGAACCCGGTTAAGTGAATCATAAAGCTGCTCCGCAGTGAGAGTTTTCACGGCGGCATGGGCGTACAGTTCTGCCGGAGCCGGTTTCTCCGCCGTCCAGGCACTGGTCCGCTGATAGGCCTGAGTATTGGCGAGCGTGCGAAATAGTTCCCGCAAATCGAATCCCGTTTCGACAAAGTAAGTCGTCAGCTCCTCGAAGAGATCGGGATGGCTCGGCTTGTTTTGCGGGCTCAGGTCGTCCACCGGTTCCACCAGCCCGCGGCCGAAGAGATGAGCCCAGACGCGATTGGCCCCCGCGCGCGGCAGATACGGGTTGTCCCGCGAAGCCATCCAAATGGCAAGTTTGACTCGGCGAGTTCCCTCTTCTGCCGCGTCAGGGCTAACGCCCCCTGGAAACTTTGGCGAAATAACTTCTTCCGTCTTGGGATGTTTCACTTCGCCAGTTTTCAAATCCACCAGCCGGGCCCGCATCCCGGGATTCACGGCATCCGGCCGCTGCAACTGGGCGAAGAATGCGGCATAGCCCCAAAAATCGGTCTGCTTCCATTTATCGAACGGATGGTCGTGGCACTGGGCACACTCGATTTGCAAGCCGAGGAAAATGCGGGCGGTGCTCCCTGCCAGTTTCTCCGGAGCCAGATCGAGCGACGTGTAATACAGGGCGGGGCCGACGTCGTCCCCATCGGTGGCGACGAGCAGCTCGCTCACCATGTTGTCGTACCGCAGGTTGTCCACAAACCGAGCCCGCAGCCAATTCTGCACGCCCACGACATTCTGAATCTGCTCGATATTCAGTCCACCCGGCAGCATGATGTTCCGCCAGGTATTCGCCAGGTGCGTGGCATGGGCGGGGGAATCGAGCAGCTTGTCGATCAATTTTGCCCGTTTGTCCGGCTGCTTGTCCGCCAGGAATTCGCGAACTTCGGAGACCCGCGGCACCACGCCGGTCAAATCCAAATACACCCGCCGCAGGAACTCCCCATCGTCTGCCAGCGGAGCCGGCTCGATCTTCGCCGCCGCCAGCCGTTCGTTGATCCGCTCGTCGATTTTGCGAATCATGGCGGCTCGAGCCGCGTTTGCAGGATCCTGTTCCTCGGCATTGACCAAGAACGGGCCAACGCACGTAGTGAGAAGCAGCACCGCTGTAAGGTGGCGAGGCCGATGGAAAACGGCTCTGTTCATGGAAGAACTCCGCGATGGAAGATGGATTCATTCTAACAAAGTGGGGCGTTTCTCCGAAACAGCCCAATTCTGTATTCTTTCCGGAATTAGGAATGGGCCGGTCATGGAATGACGGCCCACTGTCGGTCCGCTTCGTTATACTAGGACGCCTGCCCCAACCTCATTTTCCCGGCAAAACACCTCATGTGCGGCATCACCGGCGCTGTTTGGACCGATCCGCGGCTGGGGCTGGAAGAGCCGCAGCTAATGCGCATGACCGATGCGATCCGCCATCGCGGCCCGGATGATTCAGGGACCTATCTCACGCAGTATCGCCTCCGCCCGCCGTACGAAGCCCAGCCGGGCGTCGCCCTCGGCTTTCGGCGGCTGTCGATTATCGACCTCGCCCTGGGCCATCAGCCGATGTGCAACGAGGACGAATCGGTCTGGATGGTTTTTAACGGCGAGATTTACAACTACCGCGATCTGCGGCGGCGGCTGGAAGGGGCGGGGCACAAATTCAAAACACAGAGCGACACTGAGTGCATTATTCACCTCTATGAGGACGAAGGACCAGAGTGCTTCTCGCATCTCAACGGCATGTTCGCCGTCGCCATCTGGGACTCCCGCAACCGCCGCCTCGTCCTCGGCCGCGACCGCCCCGGCGAAAAGCCGCTGGTCTATCGCCACGAACCGGGCCGGCTCCTCTTTGCCAGCGAACTCAAGAGCCTCCTCTCCCTCCCGGGCCTGCCGCGGGAGGTCGATCCCGCCGCTGTCGATGAATACTTGACCTATCAATACGTCCCGCACCCCAACTGCATCCTCAAAGGCTATCGCAAGCTCCCGCCGGGGCACTATGCCGTGTGGCAAGACGGCAAGCTGGAAGTGAAGCCCTACTGGCGGCCCGATTTCTCCAGCGAAATCAGCATTAGCGAAAAGGACGCCGCCCACCGCCTGCGGGACCTGCTGGAATCGGCCGTCACCATGCGGATGCAAAGCGACGTGCCGCTGGGCGCATTTCTATCCGGCGGCGTCGATTCGTCCCTCATCGTCGCCCTGATGCAAAAGAACTCCGCGGAGCCGGTGAAGACTTTCAGCATCGGCTTTCCCGTGGCGGAGTTCGACGAAACGAAGTACGCCCGCAAGGTCGCCGAACATCTCAAGACCGACCACCACGAGTTGCAAGTCACTCCCGACGCCGTCTCCATTCTTCCCAAACTTGCCTGGCACTACGACGAACCATTTGCCGACAGTTCGGCGATTCCCACCTGGTATGTTTCGCAAATGACCCGCGAGCATGTCACCGTCTCCCTCAGTGGCGACGGCGGGGACGAACTGTTTGCCGGCTATCCGCGCTACCGGGCGGCGGCCATTGCGGGAGTGTTCGATTATCTTGGCCCGCTCCGTTCGCTGCTCTCCGCCCGGATTTGGCAAAGGCTCCCAGCTTCCTCGCGGCAGAAATCGCGGCTGCGGCAGTTCAAGCGGTTCAGTGAGGCCCTCTCGCTCTCGCCTGCCCGGCGGTATTTCGATTGGATTTCCATCTTCAACGAAACGCGGCGGGCGGCACTCTACAGCGATGAATTCCTCGCCGAGTTGCCGGACAGCGACCCCTTTGCCTTCCTCAATTCCGCCTGGAAAAAAATGAAGGGCCGCGATGCCGTCACGACCGCCTCTTTAACGGATCTCATCACGTATCTCCCCTGCGACTTGATGACCAAAGTGGACATTGCCTCCATGGCCCACTCCCTGGAATGCCGGGCTCCGTTCCTCGACTACCGCCTCGTCGAATTCGTCGCTTCGCTCCCCCGCAAGCTGAAGTATCGCGGCGGCAAAGGAAAAAAACTCCTCCGCGCCGCCTTCGGCGATATGCTCCCCCAGGAAATCTGGAATCGCAAGAAGATGGGCTTCGGCGTCCCGCTCGATCACTGGTTCCGCAACGAACTGAAGCCGCTCACCCACGACCTGCTGCTTTCCGCCGACACGAAGAGCCGGCGGTTTTTCCGGGAAGACGCAGTGAAAAGCTTTGTGGACCAGCACGAGAGGAAACAATTCGACCACAGCGCCCGGCTCTGGGCGCTGGTCATGCTGGAGATGTGGCTGCGAGAGTGGGGGTCGTAGCGCGTCGAAATATTCCACGAGTGGGAGCTACAGCTTCGGAAAGCTGAGCGGAGCCTGCGGCATTCCGGCGGGAGCCGCCACGGGGGGCGGCGGCTCCTGATAGAACGTGCGGTAGGCGATTCCGACGGGAATGTCGAGTTCCGTCTGAGCCAGGACTTCCCAGGGGGTGTTGGGGTTCTTTTCGACGCAGCGCCGCAGCAAGCGTTCTGCTTCCCGCGCACGTGCCTCCCCAGCTTTGCCGCTGAGGAAAGGGTGGCCAGCACTCGTAAGAAAGCAGTTGACATTTTCCGGTAGAGCGCCAGGTTGGGTGAGCAGGAGACAGAGTGCGCGGTGTTCAGCGTAGCGAACACTTTGCGCCAGGAGTCGGCCGCGCGTCAGATCGTACCAGGCTTTCCAGCGCGGCGAATCCTCGTACTCATACTCATGCTCCATGCCCTGCTCACCAAAAGCGGAGAGCGCCAACTCAATCGCCGCTGCCGAGGGGCGAGTTTGAACCTCGGACAAGGCAAGATTGCGCTGAATCGCGCCGGGTGACAGAAAGTAGTAAGTGTTATACGGAGTGATGGGGCACTTGATGGTCCTCGTAACGTCGACCGACTGCATGACCGCCTTTCGCAGCGGGAAATAGTTGAGCTCCTCAAGCAACACGTTCCAGGCGCGGTAATCGGGTGTGTAGGGCCGCATATCGGCTAGGCGAAATGGCCCGCGGTCGGCGGGTCGATCGAACACAGTCATGGTGCCGCCCGTCTGCAGTGTCAGGCGAGTCAGGGCATAGGTTCCAAAGCCCGAGGAAATCGGCAGCACGTCGTGCAGAAAAAATGAGCCGTCAAAACGATCCACCAAATCGCCTTCCGGCCGCTGCCAGACGGAATGATTCCGCCACCAGTATGGCCAGCGAATCTTTTCCGCGAGTGCGGCATCGGCCCCCTTTTTGACAGGCAATTGATACCACTGGCCGTTGGCCGGATGCTGGTAAGCATGCGTCCCCTGTTCAGCCCCGAGCATTGCTCCGGGGCCGACCACGCAAACTCGCGTTCCGGTCTGCTGGCATGAGGCAATCGTCGGTTCGAGTAGGAGATAATCATCTCCCGACTCGTCGGTCCAGATGACGATGAGCAATTGCTTGTGGCGGTTGGTGGCGTACTTGCGGATGCAACCCGTCACCGCGGAAAAGACATTTTCCACCCCGGTCTGATCCACGGGAATGTCGCGGATGGCGTTGACGGCTCGGCCCGCGTATTTGGTGGGCGCGGTCACTTGCTGCAGGCCATTGCCAAATGCCACCACGGCATTGGTCAGTTGCGGCGGCTTCACTTTGTGGGCGGCAGCCGCTTCCTGCTGTTCTTTCTCGATCGCGGCATAAACCAGCCCCAGCCTGTCGGCGACAATCTGCCGATCATCGACCAGACTTAACGAAGCATCGAGCAGCCAGATAACGAGCAAATCGCCGTTTCCGAGCATTTCGCGAACCTGGCCTCCAATCCCATCCACCGCGCCCTCAATGGAATCGGATTCGCCAAGCTGCTTTTCCGATGGAGGAGCTGGAACACTCGCGACGGCGATGGGCATGGACAGCATTCGAGAGGAGGGGAATCGCGGGCGATCGGCCGCTTCCACCTCTGCGAGCGCGTTCGTTAGTTCCGTATTGATCTCTGGCGGTTCGCGTTCCGCGAGCGGGATTTCCGTGGAACTCGCGTCGGCGACGAACGCCGCCGTCGCATGCGCTTCGTTCACATTGGCCGCCGCGGTCGAGATGTTCGTTACCAATTCCGGAGCGGACTCGTCCTGCTCTCTGGGAATAACGACAATTGCGATCGGTAATTCCGCGGGCAAAAGTCCCGGTATGACGATGAGCGCTAGAACTATCAGCAGACACAGATTGAAAAAGCAGGAAAATAACCAGGGTGCCGATGCTTGGACCCAGCGTCGAATTGAAAGCTCGGAATGTTCCGTCAAAGGCTCGACGGATTCTTCCGTGGGGGGCGCGGAATGAGACGTGCCAGGCGGGGGAGCAGAACTTGGTTCGCGCTGAGCCATGACTCCCCCCTAATTGGCTGGAATCGCCACATTATGGCAGTGTCAAGTTGCCCATGCAAGATTGCTTAGAAAACTGACAGACAACACATTCATCCCAGACTTTTGGGCGATTCGTTACTCCTGCCGCTTTCGAGATAAGCCGACAGCAAGATTTGTGCGGCCAGCATGTCGCGGCGGGCTTTGCGGCGCTTGCTCGTCAGGCCGGCATCCTGCAGCAACTCCTCCGCATGAGCTGTTGTGTACCGCTCATCGAACAATGCGACGGGAAGTTGGGTGACTTCCCCCAGCCACTTGGCAAATTCGCGGGATTCAAACGACTTCTGGCTCTCCTCGCCACTGGTATGCACCGGCAGCCCGACGACAAAGCCGGCCAGCCGCTCTTGCTCGGCCAGGCGGCGGAAATAGCGTTCGTCTTGGAACTTGTCGCGGCGGGTAAGGATTTCCAGCGGGCTGGCGAGGGACTGGGCGGGGTCGGTAATGGCTATGCCGATGCGGACCGTGCCATAATCAATTCCGGCCAGCCGTCCGCTGCGGGGGAGAGAGTCGCTCATTGGCCCCCACGCGGTTTCGCCACCACTTCAATCGGATGGCGCAGGTCTTCCGCAATGAAATATCCGTTCTTCAAGAAGCTGAGGGCCTTCTTGCGAACGTACGGGTCGTCCATCAAGTTGCCGTGATTCAGGGGGACGCCGAGAAAATCGCGGGCACCGGCGAGCTTCGTCTCCTCCACGCCGACAATCAAATCGTCACTTCCGCTAACAAGTGGGTTCGTGAGGACACCCGTCAGGCTGCCGGCGATGATCGCAAATTCGCATTTGCCGGTCCCCATCCGCTTTTCCACCTCGGACCAAGTCGCGATTTGCTTGCCGCTCGGTCCCATGAGCAGTCCGAAGAGTTTGTTGTCTTTGAAGAGTTCGGCCATGTGAGCCCCATTGTTCGGTGGCCCGAGCATCACGAACCGCTTGATGCGGCTGTCCACTTTCCATTTAGGATTGAGCTGAGTCGCCTCCCCCAGATACCGGCGGACGACGAGGTTTCCCAGGCTATGGCAGACGAAATGGATTTTGTCGATTCCTTCCAAGTTGTCGATGATTTTAGCCAGCGAAGCTGCGTGGTCGTCGATGCTCCGCCGCGTGCTGGCGTAGGAGACGTTGATCCAGGTCATGTCCCCTTCCTGCTCCAGGAATTCGCCAATGCCGGTCATCATCTCTCGCGAGCGAATGAGCCCGTGCAGCGTGACGACTGCCGTCCCCTTCATCGGCGGCAGTTCCTTCTCGCGGCGGATGGCATCCAGTTTCGTTTTGCACTGCTCGAACGTCCCCCAGGCCCGCCGGTAGTCGTTCTCATCGAGCAGGCGGTAATGTCCCGTGAAGACATTGAGCTGAATCCGCCAGCGATGGAACACCAGCTCGTCGCTCCAAAACTGAGCGCCGCCGAGCGTGGAAGTGGGGAAATTGGTGTTTTGCTCCGTACTCTCGCCAGCGGGCTTTTGCGACTGAGCCGTCGCGGGACGAGCCAACAGGACCAGAACTGACAAGCACAGAATGTGTCCCGCTCCACGAATCGTTGTTTGCGTGCTCATAACCGCTGCCTCCACCTAACTAGGCGACCTCCTGAATACGCCCATTATCCACCGCCAGGGGCAAATGGGGCAAGAGAACCATTGACGGGCACCGGAAGACGAGCCGGCCTAATACACTTGGTATGGCGGCCTTTACCCGGCCCGGACATCAAAGCGTGGCGTCAGCCGGCCTCTTCAAACCTTAACACACCGGATCCCATTGGTAAGGCGTTCAAGCCCAATTCGTGTGCGAATGTGACCGCTATCGGTACGACCCAAAAGGGTGAATCGTTGTCAAAGGGGGGAAGGTACTCCGCGCTAAACCCTTCGTGATGATCCGCAATATTATACAGGGTCTTAGCACAGATTTCTTCAAACGAATATTGGCACTGTAAACGACGGTCGTTCAGTTCATCGGCCTTCAACGTTTTTTTGCGGATTCGGCCGAACAGCTTATGGGCCTGACGCCAACTCTTCGAGTCGGAGGTCATTTCCTTCAACTCGGACATCGTCGATTGGTCGGAGCAGTGGGGTAGGAAATACATGACCATTTCTCGGATCGTGTCAGCCGTTTGGTTTGTCCATTGCATAGTTTACTCCAAGTCGCCTAACGATTTTCATTCGGCTTCCGGGCGAAAATGTAGCTCCGCCGGCTCTGGTGCTCGACATCGGGATAAGGCTCCCGCTCAATAATCTCCTCGATTTCGAAACCCGCCGACGTCAGACAGCCGGCCATCTCGGCTGATTGAAACATGTGAAAATCCACGCAGACCTGCTGGCCCCACCACTCGTCCAGGTGAATCGTGTCGTCGCCGATGTGGAAGCTGACGAGCAGCAAACCGCCCGGTTTGAGGACGCGGCGCAGCTCACCGAGCGCCCGCGATAGGTTGGTGCGGGGAAAGTGAATGAGCGAATAAAAGGCGGTTACGCCGGCCCAAGTCCGGTCGGGAATATCCAGCGCCAGCATGTCTCCTTGCCGAAACTCGACCTCCGGCGTCAAGCCGCTCGCCCGCTCCACCATCGCCGGCGACAAATCCACGCCACAAACCTCCACCCCCCGCTCGTGAAGGTAACGAGCCACCTGCCCCGGCCCGCAACCCATATCGCACACCGGCCCCTTCTCCCGCACACTCGCCGCAAACCGGTCGAGTAACTGTCGGTCGAACGGCTTGTGTTGCAGCTCGTCGAAGATGCGACGGACGTATTCGTCCGCTACAGCGTCGTAACTGGTTTGGGTGTTCATGGGGCGATGTTCACTTTCGTGTTGCGATTGAACCATCAGTCTTCCCAATAGAACAGCGCGTCAAAGTGCCGAAAAACACGCTCGGCCATAATCGAGGGGACTGGAACACCCGATGGCAGGAGCGGAGACAAGTCATCGACATGAAGTCGAGTTAGTCCTCTCGCATCTAGGACAGGAACCACCAATCTCACAAGCTCCTTAACCGATGGGTGTTCGATGACATCGAGGAATTCAAAGGCTGGCAAACAGGAAGCACCCGAGCTGCCGTCCCATGATTTGTCGCCTTCTCCGACTACATAAAATGGCGAGAGCCTGCTAAACAACACGACCAGCCCGTGATAATTGTTCCCCGGACAGTATCGAAACTCGTCGGTTGGACGATACAGCCAGCAATCGACAAAGCTTGCGTAACCTGAACCGTAATGGTTGAATTCAGTTTTGTCCTCCACCCGCGCCTTGCGTCGGACCTCGGCAACAATATCCCTAATGTTCTTGTCGATAATTGTCTCGTCATTGGTGGACCACGGCCACTCCTCCGAAATCGATCGTTGTCGAAGCAAAACGTCGATTTGCGATTCGGTTAATCGCATCTTGTGGGGATGCTGAAGGCGGACAAATTAATTATGCCGCGCTCCCGCGGCAAGGAATTAACGCCAGCTTAGCGGCATCGTTGGCAAGGGGCAATCAAGATGGCAGGCAGAAGCCCAAGGCTTTCCAAGTCACGCCACAATATCTAGACAGTTGCTAAATCGCGGTCGCTACGTTCCCGATCCCGTTCACGGAGAACCCAAAAAAGTGCCTTCGTACTCCGAGCGCGCCAAACGAAAAAATATTCTTTTGTTCACTGAATAACTGACCATGCTCGCGCATCTTGGAAGTGTCTTACTCTGCGTCGATTTTCGATACCGCATAATTGGAAAGGAGATTTGCTTGGGCTTGGTTCGGTCTCGAGACCGGCACCGAGACTCGCCAACTGGAATTCCGCGAGGCAACGGGCGACTTATCACCGCTTATCGGTTTCGAGGCTGATTCAAGGTCTACAGGGATTGCAAACCCTGATTTGGCAAGCAGTTAAGATGAGGACGGGCAGGCGAAAGACGACGTGAAAACAGCTTATCATTCGGCAGATGGACCTAAATCGAAACCTTATGGATTTTTGGAGCTATTTGGCCTTAAGTCGTAAGTGGACAAGAGTTTAACAGCGATTGCCTCGTTGAAAAAACCCTTATGGGCTTCCCGCAATTATGATGGACACCATGAATAAACACTCTCTCAGCCTGTTGGCCCTCTGTGCCCTCCTCTTCTCCCAGTTTGCGTTTGGGCAAAACCCGGCACTGGAAGGTTACGCTAATCACGAAGCCTATTCGGCCCAGGTGAAGGAACTCGATGCGTCGGACCTCGTCGCCGTTTCGTCGCTCGGAAAATCCATCGGCGGACGGGATGTTTGGCTGCTGACTGTTGGAAGCGGCAAGACGGAGGAGAAGCCGGCGATTGCGATTGTCGGCAATGTGCAGGGGTCACACTTGACCGGGGGCGAGATCGCCCTGCGGATGGCTCGCAAGTTGGCGGAAAAAGCGAAGACCGATGAAGCAACCCGCAAGTTGCTCGAAGAGCAGACCTTCTACTTCATTCCGCGACCCGATCCGGACGGTTGTGAGAAGTCGTTCCTCAGGCCGTTGCGGTTGCGGGCGGGGAACGACCGCAAGACCGATGATGACCGGGATTTTGCCTTTGGCGAGGATCCGCCGGACGACCTGAACGGGGATGGCATCATCACGATGATGCGGGTGGAAGACGAAACTGGGGATTATTTTCCGCATCCTGATGATGCTCGCGTCCTCATCCAGGCCGAAGCCAAGAAGAACGAGAAGGGAAAGTACCGTCTGCTCATTGAAGGGAAGGACGATGACAAGGACGAGAAATTCAACGAAGATCCCGGGGACGGAGTCGCCTTCAATCACAACTTCACGTTCGGCTACAAACCGTTTCAGGCGGGGGCCGGGGCCAATGCCGTCAGCGAGCCGGAGTGCCGCGTGGTCGCCGACTTTCTCTTCGGGCGGCCGAATGTGGCGGTGCTGTTCTGCTTTTCGCCGGAAGACAACTTGTTCCACACTTGGAAGCCCGATCCGGACAGAGAACGTGACCGAATTCGCAAGCGAATCCTAGGAAGCGATGCTGCCCTTATCGAATACATCGCCGGCGAATACCGCAAAATCCACGGCGGCAGCGATGCTCCCGGCCCACCCGATTCGAGCGGCTCGTTCAGCCAGTGGGGATACTTTCATTACGGCCGCTGGTCGTTCGCTGCCCGGGGCTGGTGGGTTCCCAAGACCGAGGAACCCAAGCCAGAAGGGGCCGCAAAGAAGCCCAGCGGCGAAAAACGGGGAGAAAGCGATCTCAATGTCCTCCGCTGGCTCGCGAAAGAAAACCTCGACGGCTTTGTGGACTGGAAGCCGGTGGAACATCCCGACTTTCCCGGCAAAAAGGTGGAAGTCGGCGGTTTCAAACCGTTCTACTCGCTGAATCCGCCGGCCAAGGATCTCGATGGCCTGGCGGACAAGCATTTGCAGTTCGCGGCTGCCCTTCACCAGTGGCTGCCAAAACTCGCCCTCATTGATGCCAAAGCGGAAGCCCTTGGCAGCGGCGTCTATCGAATCACTGCCACGGCAGTCAACCGCGGATTTCTTTCGACGATGCCCGAAATGGGACAGGTGAATGGCGAAAACTATCCGCTGCAGATTGCCCTGACGATGCCCAAGGGTGCGGAACTGCTCCAAGGTTCTCCGCGCGCGAAACTACCACGGCTGGAAGGTTCCGGTGGCAAGAGCGAGAAGACCTGGCTCTTGAAGCTTGGCGAAGAGAAGCCCAGGCAGATTGAAATTCAGGCGTGGGCGCCGGCGGTGGGACGGGCGGTGGTGAAGGTTGATTTGCCGTAACGCCGGGCCATCGTGCTTAGGTGGTGCTGCCTTGGATCCCCGCGTGGGCGAGGGGGCTAAGCTTGGGTTGCTACAATGTTGGCCATGGAAAACTCGCTCATCCTCACCTGCACAGCCGACCATGTCCGCAAGCTACTGGACGGCGATAGTGCTGGCCACGATTGGTGGCATATCGAGCGAGTCCGCCGCGTGGCGTTGACGATTGCTCGCGAAGAACGAGCCGATCTGTTCCTCGTGGAGCTGGCGGCACTGCTGCACGATGTTGCCGACTGGAAATTCGCCGGCGGGGACGAGAAGGCCGGTCCCGCGGCAGCACGCCAATGGCTGATGTCGCTGGAAGCCGATGAGCCAACGATCGACCAAGTTTGCCGCATTATCGCGCAGCTTTCGTTCAAGGGAGCGGGAGTCGCCACGCCGATGGACTCGCTGGAAGGGGCCTGCGTGCAGGATGCCGACCGCCTCGAAGCAATCGGGGCCATCGGCATTGCCCGGACCTTCGCCTATGGCGGCTGGAAAGGACAGCCAATGCACGACCCGGACCTGCCGCCGCAACTCCACGGCAGCTTCACGGAGTACAAACAGAACAAAGGGACGACCATCAACCACTTTTATGAGAAGCTGCTCCTCCTCAAGGACCGGATGAACACCGCCGCCGGCAAACGGCTCGCCCAGGCCCGGCATGAGTTCATGGAGCAGTACCTGAGCCAGTTTTTTGCCGAATGGGAAGGGAAAAAATGAGCAGCAGCCAAAACCTCATCCAGTCCCTGGCCGCCGCCGTCTTGACGTTGTCCCCCGCCTTCGCGGCCGAACCGGCGATTGTAATCGATACGCCGATGCCTCCTCCGGAATGGGCCCTGCTAGAGCGCGACCTCCTCAAGCAAAACACAGCCGCCTGCCGCGAGTTCTTTGAGAAGTATTTTGACGAGCGGGGCTGGCTATTGTGCGTCGAGCGATGGGGGGGCGACGACGGGCCGGACGATGCCATCGAGAATTGCCTCGATTGGCCGATACTGCATGCCCTGGGAGCCAGCGACGACGTGCTGCGGATGTACAAGAAGGCTTGGGAAGGACACCTGCGGCAGTACACGCTCGCCAAAACGGTGGAGGTCCCGTTCGCCCGGGACGGTATGTACTACAAAGAGTTTCCCGTGATGATGGACTGGCTCCACAACGGCGAAGGGCTGGTCATCTTCAACTTGCAAGGGCTTTCCGATCCGCGCGACGAGCGTTTTGGCCAGCGCGTGAAGCGTTTTGCGGGCTTCTATCTCAATGAGGACCCCGGCGCACTCAATTACGACCCGCAGCACAAAATCATCCGCAGCATGTTCAACGGCAGCCGCGGACCGCTGATGCGGAAGGCGACGGGACTGGACTGGGCGGGAGACTCGATTGAGATCGAGAATCGCTTTCGGCCCAGGCATGGAGAATCGACCTACGCCCAGATGCTGGAGCACTTCAAGGACTATACCGACACCATCGGCGACCACCCTCAGAATCTGAAGGCAACGACGCTCGCCCTCAACGCCTATCTGCTGACTCACGATGACAAGTACCGCCGCTGGCTTCTGGAATATGTCGATGCCTGGCGAGAGAGGATGGTCGCCAACGGCAACATCATTCCGACCAACATCGGCCTGGACGGCAAAATCGGCGGCGCAACCGGCGGCAAATGGTATGGCGGCGTCTACGGTTGGGGCTTCACGGTCTACGACCCCGCCACGAAGAAACTCGCCAGCCGCAACCAGCATCAGGCCGGCCTGCCGGGATTCATGAACGCTTACATGCTGACTGGGGATGATCGCTTTCTCGACGCCTGGCGCAAACAGATCGATGCGGTCAATGCGAACAAGAAGGTGGTTGATGGCAAGACTGCGTATCCTCGCATGTACGGCGACAAAGGCTGGTACGATTTCACACCCGAGAAATATTCCGAGGGGGCGATGGAAATTGCCTACCTGTCCATGAAACCAGATGATCTGGCGCGAGTTGCCACCCATCCTTGGCTGTCGTACCTCTCGGGAAAGAACGGCGGATATCCGGAGAAGGCCCTGCGCGGCGAACTGGCGAACATCCGCAAAACAGTGCAAGCCATGCGGAGCGACAGGACCACTCCGGACACGCGTCTGTCGGACGATCCGATGGAATTCAATCCCGCCAGCGTCGTCTCCATGATTGAACTGGCCCTTGGCGGGTTGCACCCTGGCCGAAACGGCTCGGCTCTCTTCTGCCGCCTGCGGTATTTCGATCCCGAAACGCAGCGAGCCGGCTTTCCCGAGGATGTCGCCGCGCTCATTGACGAGATGACGGATGAGCGGGTATCGGTCACGCTGGTGAACGCCAATCAATTGCAAGCACGGCGAGTGATCGTGCAAGCTGGGGGCTACGCTGAGCACCGCTTCACTTCCGTCGAACTTGGCGGCAAAGCACAGCCGATCGACGGTCCTCAATTGGCAGTCGAACTCGCCCCCGGCTCCGGCGCTCGCTTGTCATTCACGATGAAGCGGTTTGTGAACAAGCCGACGATGAAGTTTCCCTGGCACCAGTAGGCAGGGTTGCTTGAAAACGCAAGGTCGAGGCGATTCCCCGCTTAGGCCAAAGCCGGCTCGCCGGTTGGCTGCTGAATCAAGTTCTTCAGCAGCTCGATGTCGTTTGCCACGCGGAGCTTTTCCAGCACTTTCATCCGATGTTTGGACGAAGTCTGGACGCTGACGTCTAGCTCCAGGGCGATTTGCTTAAGCGATTTCCCTTCCATCAGCCGATCCATGACTTCCCGTTCGCGCGGGGTCAGGTTCCTGAGTCGTGCAAAGAATTGCGGGTTGGCAGCCTCAGCTAACTTCCGCTTCGCATCCCGCTCCACCGCCTCGAGAATCCGTCCCAGCAGCACTTTATGGTCAGCCGGCTTTTCGAGGAAATCCACGGCTCCGGCGCGAAACGCTTGGGAACAACTAGCCACGTCTCCATAACCCGACATCATAATGATCGGGAAGCAGACGCCGTCTTTGGTGAGCGCGGCCTGCAACTCCAGCCCGGACATCTCCGGCATGCGCACATCCAGCAATAAGCAGCCATGCCGGTCGGGAGTCCACGCCTGGAGAAACTCCGCCGCCGAGGAAAATCCTTCCGTCCGCCAGCCATTGCAATCGAGTAGAAAGCAAACAGCCTTCAGAGCGCTGGGATCGTCATCGACCACGAAAACTGTCGGATCGGGGAGCGGATTCGGGAGCAGTTTCATCATTCCACACTGGTAAGGTAAATCGGAATGTCGCGCCGCGTGAGTTCGTCAAATCAGCCCACAATCGACCGCCGTGGGCTTCGATAATGTCTCGGCTAATGGCCAGGCCGAGTCCCAAGCCTTCGGCCTTGGTTGTATAGAATGTCTCAAAGATGCGCTCCGGCTGACCAGATTGCAAGCCCGGGCCGCTATCGGCCACCACAAATTCGACCCGCTGTGGACCCCTAAGCGTCGAGACTTCGATCACTCGCTGAGGAGAATGGGAGCCGCCGATGGCTTCAATGGCATTTCGGAGCAAATTGACAATCACTTGTTGCACCTGCATCTCGTCCCCTCCTGCTTCAGGAAGCCGATCGGCCAATTTCAACTCAACCTGGATCTTCTGCTCGCGGACTTTATAGGCGAGCATTTTGAGCGATTCATGAATCAGCTTGTGCAGGTCGAGCGGAGCACGACAGGGCTGCTGTATGCTCGCAAATCGCTTGGTGCGGCGAATGATTTCGGCGGCCCGCTCGGATTCACGGGCAATGAACTTCAGCGTCGAACCGACCTCAAGCATCGTCAAAACGCCCATTTCCAGCCGCTGAATGGTCCCGTGCACGTAGTGACTGATCGCCGCCAAAGGCTGGTTGACTTCATGTGCTAACTCCGCGGCCATTTCTCCCAGCGTGCGGACTCGCAAGGCATGAGCAAGCTGCGCCTGCTGTTCGCGCAGCCGCTCTTCGGTCCTCGCCCGCTCGGCCATTTCCTGCGTCAGTTGTTCGTTTGCCAATAACAACTCCGCGGTTCTCGCTCGGACACGGCTCTCGAGTTCTTGATTGGCCAATTCCAGTTCCCGTTGCGCCCGGCGCTGTTCCGTGATATCGATGAGATTGCCGATGTATCCGGTTTTGTTACCCTGTTCATCAAACAGCGGCAGCGAAGTGGCGATAATATGCTTGATTCTCTGGGCGGAAAACAAGAGCCGGAATTCGACGTTCAAGTACTCTTCGTCATTCGTCAGAAACCTTTCCCAGCCCTGGGCAACACGCGGAACATCGTCCGGATGGATAACGCCCCAGCCCTCGTTCCGCATCAGTTCCTCGCGCGAAAGCTCGAAGAGATCGCAGCACTTGTCGTTGAAATAAATGAACCCTCCCCGCGCGTCAGCTTCATAGATACCCGTTGGCGATCTGCTGGCCAGCGTCCTGAAGCGTTCCGCGCTCTCGGACAGAACTTCGGCCGCTCGCCTCTGAGGAGAAATATCGCGGGCGATTCCGATCACGCCCTGGACCTTTCCGGCCGAATCACGGTAAGGACTCTTGGTCAACAGGAATGTCTTGTCCGGCGACTGAGGTGGACCGGGCCGCTCATAGGTCAGCGAAATTGCCTCCGCTGCGACCCGCTCGTCGATCGCCCGCATATCAGCGACATGCCGCGAATCAAAAAAAACGCTATCGTCCAGTCCGATGACTTCGTCGATCGACTTGCCCAAGAGCCGGGCACCGGTCCGATTGATAAACAGGTATTTGCCCGCCAAGTCCTTGACGAAGATGACATCGGTGGTGCCGTCCAGCACGGCGTGCAGCAAATTGGCGTTCTGATCCACAAACAGGGCTCCTGCGGTGAATTTCTGGGTCCGCGCAATAAGATAGCAGACCGCTCCGGTTTGCTGGCATCTTAGGTGTTTCTGCCGGCCAGAACACCGGTGCTGAACGCCGCCTGAAAATTGTAGCCGCCGATGGGTCCGTCCAGATCGAGAATTTCCCCAGCGAAATAAAGGCCGGGAACCAGCTTGCTCTGCATGGTGCGGGAATCGACCTCGCCCAGTGAGACTCCGCCGGCCGTCACTTCCGCTTTTTCGAACCCCCGCGTTCCGCTGATGGGAATGACCGATTGTTTGATGGCGGCAACCAGACGAGAGCGTTCTCTTTTCGGCAGTTCCGCCCCTTTGAGTTCGGGATTCAATCCACCAAGTGCGAGCAGTACCTCCGCCAGCCGGCGAGGGATGTGTTTGGAAAGAAGTCCCACAATCTGTTTCTTTCCTTCCGCGGCCGCTTCTTGCCTAAGCTGGTCCTCCAGTTCCGATTGCTTCGCTTCCGGCAAAAAGTCACAGATCAGCATTAACTCCCGCGGATTGGCATGTGCAGTTACGGCCCGGCTGATGTCGAGAATCACGGGACCGGAGAGGCCGAAGTGCGTGAAGAGAAATGAGCCGCGGGCGGAAGCCAGTGATTTGGAATTGGAGGCCTCGCTAACTCGAACTTGGACTTGAACATCTGGGATTGTCAGGCCCGTGAGCGACTTCACCCAAGCTGCATCGGTATTAATGGGCACAAGTGCGGGACGCGGCGGAACGATCGTATGTCCCATGGCCGCGGCCCAAGCGTATCCGTCCCCTGTAGTTCCGCTTCCGGGATAAGACTTCCCACCCACGGTGATCAGCAGAGAATCGCAGGTCAATGTGCGGGAATTCGTGGTGAGGTGAAACTTGCCGTCCACGCAAGAACAACTCGCCACCGCTTCATCCAAAGATATCTCTGCTCCGCTTCTCTCGAATCGGCGGACTAGAGCGGCCAGAACATCGGTCGCTTTGTTGCTGACGGGAAAAATCTTGCCCGTCTCTTCCACCTTGGTCGCGACTCCTTCCTCTTCAAACATCTGCACGAGCTCTGCTGGGGAAAGAGCCGCCAGGGCGGAGTGCAGGAAGTTCCCTTGCTCGCCATAAGCCTTGATGATGCCCCACTTGTCCGTGGCGTGCGTGAGATTGCAGCGAGTCCCGCCGGACATCAGAATCTTCACGCCAGGCCGTTTATTCTTCTCGAGCAGCAGCGTTCTCCGTCCTCGCGAGGCAGCTTCCGCAGCAGCCATAAGGCCAGCTGCGCCCGCGCCGACAACAAGAACGTCGTAGTAAAGAGGGCTGGTCACAGCCAGAAGGAAAGAACGAACAGGACCGCGAAGATGGCACCCATGAACGTCAGCATCCAGACGACGGTCTTCCACGCGTGGTGCAGAATCGGGCCGAGCAGTTCGTGGCGCGTCGCCCCATAGACCAGGCTCACCGCCAGGATCAGCGGCACCAGGTGCCACAGCTGCGAATTCAAAATGCTGGCAAAAAGAATCATGGATGGTCTCCCCGAATCGCAGCTAACTCACTCAGGTTTGCCCTTCGTTTTGCCGTCCTTGTCGTCCTTGGTCTTCCCATCCTTCGATTTATCCTCCGCGGGCTCACTGAACGCTGGCCCCGCCGCCGCATCGTAGATGGCCAGCCAGTTAAGGAGCCCGGCAATAACGGTATACAGCAGCGCCAGGTCGTAGCGCGTGCCCATCTCTTTGTTCCATTGATTCAGCTCGTCGGGATCTAGGGGCGGGGCCATCCAGCCTCCCAAGAAGGTCGGCTTTTTGTCTTCGACTTGATTCGGGTCTTGGCTCTTGCGAGTGATGATGGCCTGAACGACCGCCGGCATCGCCGGCAGCCCGACTCCAATCTGCATGGCAAATGGCCAGCGGCTGAGCTTTCCCGAAAAGCCGCCTATTGCTTTGGAGCTGTCCCGAAACTGCGAAGCGTAAACGACCTTTCCTTCCCCCAGCACCAAACCAAAGAAAAACGTCCCCAGGATGCAGACCATGAACAGCGCACCCTTGGCATACCTCCGCTGATAAATGTGTCCCGCCCCCGGCCACACCCAAGCCAAAATGCCGGCGATGAAGGGATCCCGAAGGTCGATCTCAATGCCGTCCGGCGTGGGACAAATGGTCCCCTTGGAATTGTCGGCGGGATTGTCGCGGCGGTCGGTCATGAAAACGCGGTCGGTTATGGGAACGGCGGTTGTGGAGACAAAGTGTGCTGAGAAGGGAAAGACGCCTATTCTAACCGTCTTGGCCCTCAGGAACAGGCCAAAAGGGGCGTAAAGCGGTGCTATGTCATGTTCGCCGCGAAGGTCCTATTCTTTGAATTTTCACGATACTCCGCCGCTCGACATGTTTTGGACTTCTAAAAATGGGCTGAGTGAAAACCCTCTCGAAAGACGCTATCATGCACCACGCTGGAGAGTCGCGGATTCCCGCGAAGACTCACTCTTGCATCTGCTGAATTTGGGGCACCGACAGACCATGAAAAATACCGCACTCCATCTATTGACGCTCATCTGCTTGGCCCTGCCAATTCTTCCCGGCTGTGGCGGAAGCAACCCCGATAAGCCCGCCGCTGGCATTCAGGAAGGGGAAGGATCTGGGGAAGCCGCCAAAGACGGCATCAAGAAGTACGACATCACGGACCTTCCCCCCGTCGACGAGCCGCTTCCTCGCCCGCTGGATGGAAATCGCCTGGAAATCTGCCCTCCGGCGGATTGGAAGTTTTCCAGCCAGGCCAACTACCTGGTGGTCTTCGCCAAGGGGAAGGTCAGCGAGCTCCCCCGCATGACCGTCGCCGGCGTCGACTCGCCCTTTGGCAAGGATGACACCACGGAGGAAAATGCCCAAGCATTAGCCAAAAACATTCAGAAAAAGCTGGAAAAGGACGGCAGGAACATCCGCGAAAAAGCGAAGCCGATAAAGCTGGGGGAGTTGGTCTGGGTGCGCCATGTGCGACAAAGCTCCCAAGGTGGAACTCCATGTGCCGTGCAGTCCCTGCAAATCGTTCGCGACGGCCGGCTCTATTCCTTGGAAGCCTTTTCGGCAGCCAAAGATGACTCACCCGCCAGCATGGCGAATGCGGTAAAAGGGATTCGGGACATGGCGTATGCCGTCGCTGCCAATGCAAAGTTCGTTAAAGAGTCGGGCGGTTCTCCTTCTGCTCCTCCGGCCGAGGAGAAGCCGCCGGAAACGAAGGAAGAAGGCAAGCCCGCCACGCCTCCCGCGGCCGAAAAACCGGCAGACCCCAAGCCGGAAGAGAAGAAAACCGGGTAGACTTCCTCTCACCCACAGTACTCCAAAAATCTTTGATTCTTTGCAGCTCACAACACGTCCATGAACGACAAACAAAAACAGCAGTTGATGATGGCCCTGGTCTTCTTCAACTTCACCGTGCTGGGATATGTCTTCTTTAAGTACTTCACGGTCCGCATGGCGGACTGGTCAACGTTGCTGATCCACATTCTGGTCGGCGCGGCCATCGGCCTGGTCACCGCAGCCATCGGCTATTTTGTCGGCGGGATGGGGAAGTAGCATGCCCGTCAACACCGGCAAGGTCACCGGCCGCCGCGAAGTGGCGTATGAGTCCCTCGACGATGTTCTGATGGATGCGGAGATGGTAGTTGCAAATCCCAAGACGAAGATGCTGGGGAACTGGTCTCTGGGACAGATGCTGGCACACTTGGCCGCTTCACTTCACATGTCCATCGACGGCTCCGATCATCGTCCACCCTGGTATGTCCGATTGATTGGGCCGATTCTCAAGCGGATGGTGCTGCGAAAAATGTCCCCTGGCTTTCAACTCCCCAAGCCGGTCGCGGACAAAATCATTTCCGCCGAGCCGGTATCTCCACAAGAAGGCCTGCGACTGTTGCAGGAGGCGATCAAGCGATTCCGCGCGGACCTATCTCGCCAGCCCCACAATGTCTTTGGCAAATTGACCGGCGCGGAATGGCACCAACTCCACCTCCGCCACTGCGAACTGCACATGAGCTTTGCCACGCTGGAATCTTGAGCCAACGAATCGCCACGGTTCTCTCGCCGCTTGATTTTGCCCCCAATATTCAGGAAAGTAGAGCCAGTTCACAATAGCTGCAACGCCCGCCCGCCGATTCACTCACCTCCCCGGAGCCTTCCATGTCCCGCCTCTTCCTCCTTTGCGCCTTGCTAGTCATGACCCCTGCCACAGAACTCGCTGCCGCCGATCCGCCGGAACTCAAGGTCGGAATCATCGGCCTGGATACTTCCCATGCCATCGCCTTCACCAAGGATCTAAATGACCCCAATGCCGCAGCCGACCTGTCACACTGCCGCGTGGTCGCGGCCTATCCCAAGGGGAGCCCGGACATCATCTCCAGCACCGAGCGAGTGCCAGGTTATATCGAGGACGTGAAGAAACACGGCGTGGAAATCGTCGACTCCATTGACGAGCTTCTGAAACGGGTCGACTGTGTCCTGCTCGAAACAAACGACGGCCGCCCGCACCTGGAGCAAGCCCTGCCGGTCTTCAAAGCAGGGAAGCCCTGCTTCATCGACAAGCCGGTCGCCGGCTCGCTGGCCGATGCCATCGCCATCTATGCGGCAGCCAAAAAGTACAACTGCCCCGTCTTTTCCTCGTCGTCCCTCCGCTACGCCAAGGGAGCCCAGGAGATGCGGAACGGTTCCATCGGCGATATCGTCGGCTGCGATGCCTTTAGCCCCTGCGCCTTGGAGAAGACGCATCCCGATCTTTATTGGTATGGCATCCACGGCTGCGAAACTCTTTACACCGTCATGGGTCCCGGCTGCACTTCGGTCAGTCGCATTTCCACACCGGAGCAGGATGTGGCCGTGGGAACCTGGAAGGATGGCCGCATCGGAACTTTTCGCGGCATGCGTGGCAAGGGTGGCGGCTATGGCGGCACCGGCTTCGGCAGCAAGGGGATCAAGGAAATCGGCCCCTTCGGCGGCTATCGTCCTCTCGCCGTGGAGATCGTTAAATTCTTCCGCACCAAACAGTCCCCCGTCGCCGCCGAAGAAACCATCGAACTCTACGCCTTCATGGAAGCTGCCGACGAAAGCAAACGTCGCGGCGGAGCCCCCGCGAAGATTGAAGAAGTGATGCAGAAGGCGACCGAAGAAGCCGGAAAGCGGCTGGCAGCCCTGGGAGTGAAATAGCGTCGGACAACTAGACGGCAACTCTTCGCACCTTTGTCCCTTCCACAACCATTCCCGGAACCAAGGCCGCGATGACCTGAAGGAATTCTGCTTTGTCGGCGGGGGAGATCATGACCATGCGCCGTTTGCTCCCCGCGCGATAGTGAATCGCCAGCCGATCCAGCGACAGGGCAGGGGAGCTGATGGGGTTGCGCGTGGGCACGATTTCCTCAATGGTTTCCAGCCGCACGTTGAACCAAACAGGGCCGGAGCGAATGAGCAGTCGGGTTTCGTCAACGACGTAGTAAGTCGAGCGGAGCAACCAGGAAATGAACCCGGCGGAAAGGAGCAGCACTCCTCCCACCCATAGTTCCCGCCCGCCAATAAAGATGCAGACCGCCGCGGTAAGCTGAGCGGCGACGACAAAGAGCAGCAGCCCCAGGAGCCACCAATCGATTTTCGACGGAAAGGTTAACGAGTTTGTTGGAGAGGATTCCATCGGTCCATTCTACAATTCCGCGACGTGACTGGCGGATGAGCCAAGGTGAAACTCCGAATTACCGACGGAACGCTCCTTCGCCTCCCACCCTTGACCCTGATACGACACCGCTGGGACAATCAAAGCCTGGCGAGCGTTTCGGCCCCGAGCTTCAAGAACACTCGCAACCCATTGCAGCAAAAAGCTTTGCGTCGCTGGGATAGTAGAATCATTCAACAAGAAACACCATAAGCAGCTTTCCAAGCGTCCACAATTGTCATGACTCTCGCTCTAAAAACAGCCGCTTCCTCCCAGGTCCCGGACCAAGCCGGCCGGTTTGGGGATTTCGGCGGCCGGTATGTGCCGGAGACTCTGACCCGGGCACTCGATGAATTGACGCGGGAGTACGACAAGGCCCGGCTGGACCCGGCCTTCCAGGCCGAACTCGATGATTTGCTGAAAAACTTCGTCGGCCGGCCCAGCCCGTTCTATTACGCCAAACGACTGAGCGAGAAGTGTGGCGGGGCGCAGATTTGGCTGAAGCGGGAGGATCTAAATCACACCGGGGCTCACAAAATCAACAACACCATCGGCCAGGCCCTGCTGACGATCCGCATGAAGAAGGGGCGGGTGATTGCCGAAACCGGTGCCGGTCAGCATGGCGTGGCGACCGCAACCGCGTGTGCCCACTTCGGCATCCCGTGCGTCGTCTACATGGGGGAAGAGGACATTCGCCGTCAGGCCCCTAATGTGAACAGCATGAAGCTTCTCGGCGCGGAAGTGCGGCCGGTGACGAGCGGCTCGCGAACATTGCGTGACGCCGTCAATGAGGCGATGCGGGACTGGATGGCCTCTGTCGAAACGACGCACTACATCATCGGCTCGGTCATTGGTCCTCATCCATTTCCACGGATGGTCCGTGACTTTCAGTCGGTCATCGGCCGCGAGGCTCGGGAGCAGTCGCTTTCCCGCCTCGGTCGACTCCCTGATGCGGTGGTCGCCTGCGTCGGCGGCGGCAGCAACGCAGCCGGCATGTTTTTCCCCTTCGTCGAGGACCGCAGCGTCCGCCTCATCGGTGTCGAAGCGGGCGGACGGAGCCCCCAGCCGGGGCAACATGCCGCCCCTCTCAGCCACGGTTCCCCCGGAGTGTTGCACGGCAGCTACAGCTATGTAATGCAGGATGAAGACGGCCAGACTTGCGACGTCCATTCCATCTCCGCCGGCCTCGATTACCCTGGCGTCGGACCGGAACATAGCTACTGGAAAGATACCGGTCGGGCCGAATACACCTACTGCGAAGATGGCGACGCCCTCCGCGGCTTCGATGCCCTCGCCCAGTGCGAAGGAATCCTGCCCGCCCTGGAAAGCAGCCATGCGGTGTTCAAAGCGATGGAAATCGCCAGCGGAATGAAGAAAGATCAGAACCTCGTCATCTGCCTCTCCGGGAGAGGTGACAAAGACGCGGCAGAAATTGCTCGACTCCGCGGCGAGCGGGGGGCGTCAGCCCCCTGATACTAGCCAAAGAATTTGACCCAGCTACTACACGAACATAAAGAAATATCAGGGGGCTGACGCCCCCCGCTCGCCATGTCCCCAATTGACAAACTCTTTACGACTCTCCGCTCGCAGGGCCGCAAGGCCCTCATGCCGTTCGTCACGGCTGGCGATCCCGATCTCGAATTCACCGGCCAGATCATCCGCGAACTCGACCGGGTCGGCTCTTCGATGTGCGAAGTCGGCATTCCGTATAGCGATCCAATCGCGGACGGACCGGTGATTCAGGCGTCGTATACTCGGGCGCTCGAGAAGAAAATCAAAGTCCATCATATCTTCGAACTGCTTCGTGGCCTGAAGGATGAAGTGAAGATGCCGCGGGTGACAATGGTGAGCTACGCCATCATTCATCGCTACGGAGCCGAGCGGTACGTGGCTGAAGCCCAAGCCGCCGGTGTCAGCGGCGCGATTGTTCCTGATCTGCTGGTGGAAGAAGCGGAATCGCTGGCGACCATCTGCCGCAAAGCCGACTTTAGCCTGATTCAACTTGTAACGCCGACCACGCCCCGAGAACGGGCCGTGCGAATCGCCAACTCCTCCAGCGGTTTTCTGTATTACGTCTCGGTCACCGGCATCACGGGCGAACGGACGCAACTGCCGCCGCAACTCCTCGAAAATGTCAGTTGGCTCCGAACTCAGACGAAGCTCCCCATCTGCATCGGCTTTGGCATTAGTCAGCCGGAGCATGTGAAGCTGCTCGCCCCTGTCGCCGATGGCCTCATCGTCGGCTCCGCCATCGTCCGGCGGGTTGCCCAAGCGGCAACGCGATCTCGGGCGGAGGTGGTGAAGGAAGTTGGGGAGTATGTCCAGAGCTTGCAAGAGGCGGTGAAGTAGCTCACTTCACGGAAAGCAGCGCGGCCGAATCGGGATCCAAATAGACGCACACCGAGCCATGCTGCTGCAGGATACTGGCGGGAACCAGCGGAGTGACAGGTCCTTCCAGCGCGGCTTTGACGGCTTTGGCTTTGCGGGCGTCGGGGACGCTGCAAATCAGCGTCGCCGCCTTCATGATCTCTCGAATTGACATCGAGATGGCTTTCCGCGGCACATCCTTTAGGGTTGCAAACCAGCCTTCGCCGAACTGCTGGCGGCGGCAGGGTTCGTCCAGAGTTGCCAAGATGAACGGCTCTTCGGTGGCGAAGTCCGCGGGGGGATCGTTAAACGCCAGATGCCCATTTTCCCCGATGCCGATGAACGCCACATCAATCGGATGCTGCTTGATGATCTCCCCGACGCGTCGGCACTCGGCAGCAGGGTCCGCCAGGCTATCGATAAAATGAAACGCCTTGGGTGCCATCGGCAGCTTCCGCACCAGCCGCTCGGTGAGGTACTTTTTGAACGAAGCCGGATGGGTTTCGGGCATGCCGGGGTATTCGTCGAGGTGAAAGAAGACCACTTTCCCCCACTCAATCCCCTGGGCCTTCACCAGTTCCGCCAGCATCTCAAACTGCGAGGCCCCGGTAGCCACCGTGACATTGGCCTGTCCGCGAGCGGCAATCGCCTGTTGAATTGCCTCCGCCCCCTCACTCGCGGCGCGGCGGCCGAGTTCCTGTTTATCCTTGCACAGGGTGATTTTCATGGCATGCGTCCTAGTTCCGAAAGAGTCATCTCAAGTTGCTGGTAGGAAACAGTTTACCGAGCTGGCACCGTGAAAGTCAGTCGGCACGTTTCCCGGCTCCCGTCGCCCGCAAGAATTTCCGTAACATCGCGCGAATAATTGCGGACCCAGACGCATCTACCTTCCGTGGCGAAATTCTTTCTCATCAGCCGTGAACCTCTCGCGCTCCCTGGCGTCTACATTCCAGAGCAGTCAAAAGCTATGGGCCACTTGGTGAAAGGTAGAAACGTGTCAAAGCCAACCTGGAATTCGACTTATTACTTTGCCCGCGAATACGAAGGCAGCGCCACGAATACGGCGAATTGCTCCCCGTATTCGCTGCGCTGGTGACACGGCTTCCAAGCCTGCGGGACTTGAAGCCCGGTGTCGCCAGACGCCAGGCTTTTTTTATGGATTTTCAGAATCACGCGGCTCGTTCGTTTAGTGGTTTAGGATTCCGCCCTTTCAAGGCGGAGAGATGGGTTCGATTCCCATACGAGCTACTTGAAGCTGGTAGTCGAGGGCTGGTTGCCGAGCTTCGGCTGATAACCGAGGCGCGCTGAGTTCGATCCTCAGGGCTACCACTGGAAATATAAATCGGGATCAAGGTGTTAGCGGCAGCATGCCCGGCTCTTAACCGGGAAGGTGAGGGTTCGAGCCCCTCGGGTCCCACTTGCTCATTGACAATTTGGTCGTGGAATGACGAGCGCCCATGATGTAGCGGCAGCCTGCTGCCTTGCCATGGCGGAAGTGCGGGTTCGACTCCCGCTGGGCGCTCTTAGCAGCCACCACACTCCGTGTGCTGGCGTTCATTCGGCGTGTGGGAGAAACGGGAAGTCCGCGTGCTTTGGGAGCACGAAGATGCTGGTTCGAACCCAGCCTCGCCGACTTCGCTTCAAAAGGGGTCTGGCTCCGATCCACGAATTGAGTTAGCCACCGAATTCGATTTGACGGCGAGGTGCCTGACCCCTTTTGAAGCTCAATTTGTGGTGTTTCCGTGCTGGTACGGTCGGGCGGCTGTTAACCGCTCTCCCGCAGGTTCGATTCCTGCCGCCACAGCTGAACATTTTTTGTCAGAAACCTGACTTGCAGCCGTATCAGTTTTGGAAGTCATCCGGCTGGATGAGGAACCTGTCTTGAAAACAGGCGGCGGCTCAAAGCCGCTTGCGAGTTCGAGTCTCGCGGCTTCCGCTCGCAGGAAAACAGAAATGGTCCCGTGGCCAAGCGGCTAAGGCAGCACTCCTACAAAGTGACAAGCGGTGGTTCGAATCCATCCGGGACTACTGAACCTGCAAAGGAAAAGGCTGTCTATGAATTCATGTCCTCGCGGAGCAGCCAGGAGTGCTCGCCGCCCTGTCACGGCGGAGGTCGTCGGTTCAAATCCGATCGGGGACGCTGAGAAACGTTTTGAGCACGAGGTTCCGAGTTCAAAGTTGAAACTTACGCGTCGGCTGGGCAATTGGCTGCCCTGGGTGGCTGTAAACCACTCGCCTTTTGGGGCACAGCGGGTTCGAATCCTGCCCGGCGCACTGGAATGTTCAAGGTTCAAAGTTAGTCAAACTCAACCTTGAACTGTGAGCTTTGAACTGACATGGCCAAGTGATGAAACGGAAGAACATGCGGCGCTCAGAACGTCGTGCCCCAGAGGCGTGGGAGTTCGACTCTCCCCTTGGCTACTTCGGATTTTGGTTTTCGGATTTCGAATTTGTTTCCGCGGGTGGGCCAGCGCCCAGTAGAGTTTCATAAGCTCAACTCGCCGGGTGCGACTCCCGGACCCGCTACTTTAGTTCGTTACAAAACTGGTCTGTAGGTGCTGCGGCCGCACACTGCTTTGGTAGGGCAGGAGCCCGGGTTCGACTCCCGGACGGACCTCTGGAAAAAAGAAATGGGCGGCTGGTCCAACGGGAAGACGCCTGGCCTGCAACCAGGAGATCGGGGTTCAATTCCCCGGCCGGTCCACTGTTATTGGGAAGGTAGCCGGATACGTATCGCCGGGCCGGTTTGCTAAACCGTGCGACGACAGTCATGTGGGTTCAAATCCCATGCCTTCCGCTTGGTTCATAGTCAAGATTTGAAGCTCAATGGTGAAACGGAGATCATTCCTCGCTTCGAACGAGGAGGTCCGGGTTCG
>JBJXFF010000155.1:0-37516 GCA_046153945.1 Pirellulaceae bacterium | reverse complement strand
TATCCTTCGCAGTCCGCAGCAGCTTGCTGCGATGGACCTGCACCGAGAACTCTCCCGACTGCTGAATGACTTCAAAGTGCTTCTTCAAGTCCGCATCCCTGTCGGGAGCGGGAAGGGGATCGGCCGGCTGTGCCGCCTTGGGCTGCGCGGCTTCGTTCTGCACCGCGATGACGAGCGGCTCGCTCTTGGATTCGTTCCGCGCCGGCGGTTTCGCGCGAAGCGGCTTGGCCGGAAGCGCCAGCCGCTTGGGCTCCGGCGCTGCTTGCACCAAGGGCACTGCTTGGCGAGCCTGCACGATGGGCGCGAGGTCCTGCGGAGGAGCCTGCTCGGCGGGCTCTTCCGGAGTCTGTTCCGGAACTTCTGCCGCGGCCACCTCGGCTTCAGGCAGCGCGGGCATTGCCGCTCGCTGGAAAATGGAAAGTCCGACTGTTGGGAGCTTGGCCGGTGCGGCCGGCTCTTGCGAGGCAATCTCCGGCGCGGGAGCGTCGTCACTTTTCAAGGGTTTCTGTTCGACGGGCTTCAGGCTCGGTCGAGAAATCGAAGACGCGGCAACTATCGGGGCCAGAGTTTCCTCCGGCGGTTGTTCGACAGGTTTCAACTTGCTTGGAATCGGCTTCGCCTTGACCTCCGGCTTCGGAGCGGCTGATAGCTTGACCAATAGAGGCGCAGGCGCGGCGGCCTGACCTTCGCCGTCTTCCATCTGGGCGGGAATTGCCTGGATGGCTACGGGACGAAAGGGACTGCTTCCTGATTTCAGGATTCCGGCCGGTGCCGTGGGTGCCGACTCTTCATTCGGCGTCGTGGCTTCGGACTGCGAGGCACGAACGTCTTGCATCCAAGGACTGAGCGGAGCAGCCGCGACTTGCTGCCGATCAGCACTCGCTCCTTTGGGCTCAACGGGTGTCAGTTCGGCAGGCGTTTGCGCAACCGTCTTCTGTCCCGGTCGCGAGAGCGAAGACGCGGTGACGATCGGGGCCAGCGTTTCTTCGGGCCGGCTTTCGGAGGTTCGCTTCGCTTCCGTTTGGGAAGGAACAGCCTCGATGGCCACGGGGCGGAAGGGGCTGACTTTGGCACCTAAGAGTTTTGCCGGCGAACCGGAGGGGGATTTCCTGGAAGACGGCTCGGGAGGGGCCTCGCTCAGCGCCGCGGCCCGCTTGGCATCCGACGGCCGAACAATGGGAGCTGGACGTTCGTTCCACCAGCCCGCCGCACCTTCTTTCCCCACCACCGCCACCGGCGTCACAGACTTGGTCGGCAGCTTCTTCTTGACGGGAGCGGTCTCCTCGGCCCACAAGAACGAACTCGTCGCAAGACTCGCGGCACACGCCGCGACAAACAGAGCCCGTTTCCAACGGCGAACCACATTCTGACGCCGCTGCTTGGACGACCTGCGCATCGTCTTCCCCCTTTGCAATGAACCCGTGCGGCGGCCGGACGAGCAAACCTGCTCGTCCCCCCAATGCCACCCGCCCCACTAAGCTCCGGTCACTACCGCCGCGCAGTCATCCCGCGCGGGGGCAATGTGCCTTGGAGATTCCTATCGAACCACTTGCCACAAGCAGTTGAGAAAATGTGCCGGTAATATCGACTGGCGCTGGCATACCGGCTGTAAGCATTGTGCCGGCCCTAACTTGCGAGCCCATAAGAATGGGCGTTCTTCCGGGGGTTGCCGGGCGGGACGCTCCCAAGAAATGCCAGCGGCCTGGACATGCCAGGCCGCTTTCCAACTGACTTTGATTGAAGGATTCTACCGCGACAGCCGGCTGCTGAGGGGTTCAATGTCCGTGAAGTAGCTGGCCTTGGGAGCAGTGGTGCCGTTCGCGGGAACGACTTCCAGCGAAACGGGCCGGAGCAAGCGGGGACCGGCAGCCGACTTGGGAGCGGGAATTTCAATGGTCGGCAGGGGCTCGTCTTCGTACTTCTTGAGCGGCGGGAACCGCCAGGGGCTGTGGTAATCGGTCATGCGGACCTGCTTGTACATCCCCGGCCAGTGGTAGGTGTAAAGCGGGGGAACGGGATAGTTGTAGCTGCCGTTGCAGCCGCAGTTGGCGAAGCGGTCGAGCCCGTCGATGCCACTGCCGCATTTGTGGCCAAACAAGCCACAGCCGCAGTGACCTCCCCCGCACCCGTTGCCACACTCGTCACAGCCACCGGCTCCGTAGCCGCCGTTTCCACAGCCGCGGCCATGACCGCAACCCGGATCAATGGCGTTGCATCCGCACGAAGGAGCGGCTGCCTGGCAGGTCGGGGCTTTGACAACGCAGCCGTTGCCCGCCATCGCTTGGGACGCAGCGGCCATAAGGCTCGCGATCATTGCCGCCATCATGCAAGTCCGCATCGGTGTTCTCCGCGATTGTCGCTCTAAAAACCGGGCGCAAGCGCCCGGCCGGTTCCTGGAACTACTGGCAACATCGGCAAGGACGCTACGACTATTCCATCCATAACGCTCCGACCCGCGCGAGTTGCCTCGCTTGCCCGGCTTATCGTGCGGCTTGAAAAAGGGGTCTGGCTCGGAGCCACGGGAAAACATGAAAAGTCCAAACAGGTCGCGGCGACGTGCCAGACCCCTTGATCAAGCCGCAGCTACTGGCCCGTTGCATGGGGGAACCGCAGTCTCAACAATGGGGCCATGAACAACAACTTATCTCGTCGTCAGGTCCTCGCCTCTGTCGCTCTTGTCGCCACTGGAGTTGCTAGCTCCGGCTCTGACACCGCGCGGTGTGGCGAGCCGGATGCTAGCGAAAGTTCAAAAATCAAGATTCAGGCCGCCGCGAAAGAGGTGAAATACTGCCTGAATATGAGCACGATTCGGGGCCAAAAACTCCCGCTGCCGCAGCAGGTCGACGTGGCGTCAAAAGCGGGCTACCAGGCAATTGAACCTTGGATGGGGGAGCTCGACGAATTCGTCAAAAGCGGCGGCAAGTTGGCGGACCTGCGAAAGCAGATTGAAGACGCCGGCCTGACCGTGGAAAGCGCCATCGGCTTTGCCCAGTGGATTGTCGACGACGACGAGAAGCGGAAAGCCGGTCTGGAGCAGGCCAAGCGAGATATGGACACGCTCCGGCAGATTGGTGGCAAGCGCATTGCGGCTCCGCCGACTGGAGCGACGAATCAGACCGATCTGAATCTGCTCAAAGCGGCCGACAGGTATCGGGCGCTCTTGGAACTCGGCGACACGATGGAAGTGACCCCCCAAGTCGAAGTCTGGGGCTTCTCCACTTCCCTCAGCCGCCTGGGAGAGACGATGCAGGTCGCGCTTGAAGCTCGGCACCCAAAAGCTTGTGTCTTGCCGGATGTTTACCATCTCTACAAAGGTGGCAGCGAGTTCCATGGCCTGCGCATGCTGTCCGGCCAGGCAGTTCAGGTCTTTCACATGAACGACTATCCCAAAGATCCTCCTCGGACGTCCATCAAAGATGCCGACCGCGTCTATCCAGGCGATGGCGTCGCCCCGCTGGGTGAAATCTTGCGGACCCTTTTCTCCAACGGCTTCCGCGGCGTTCTTTCACTGGAACTATTCAACCCCGAGTACTGGAAGCAGGATGCGCTCGCCGTGGCGAAGCAGGGGCTGGAGAAGATGAAGGAAAGCGTGGCGAAAGCCGTTGGCTAATGTGGTCCGCTCGCTCCGCGAGCGGAACCTCTTTCTGATGTTGTGCCGAAGAACGTCTGCTCGCGGAGCGAGCGGACCACATTACCGAATCACCGCGCTAATCGCCTGCCCACTCACATCGGTCAGCCGAAAGTCTCGGCCGCTGAAGCGGAAGGTGAGCCGTTCGTGGTCGAGGCCGAGGAGATGCAGGATGGTGGCGTGGAGGTCGTGCATTGTGGAAATGTTTTCGACGGCATGCATGCCGAGTTCGTCGGTTGCACCATAAATGGTTCCTCCTTTGGCACCACCGCCGGCCAGCCAAACCGTGAACCCTTCCGGATGATGATCCCGTCCATCACGCCCGGCGGAATGGGGTGTGCGGCCAAATTCGCCCGCCCAGACGACGAGAGTTTCGTCGAGCAGGCCGCGAGCTTTCAAGTCCTTGAGGAGGCCGGCGATGGCCTGGTCGGTATCCAGGGCGTTCTTCTCGTGCCCTTTCTTCAAGTCGCCATGCTGGTCCCAAGTCCCGTTCGAGGCACCCGGCGGACAAGTGATTTCGACAAAGCGGACGCCAGATTCAATGAGCCGCCGAGCCCTGAGGCACTGAATGCCGTAGAGCCGCTGCGAAGGGACTTTCGAGTCGAGACCGTAGAGCTTGTGCGTCGCTTCGGATTCGCGGGCCAGGTCCAGCACGTCCGGCACGAGGGACTGCATGCGATACGCCATCTCGTAATTCTTGATGGCTGACTCCACCGCATCGTCGGTTCCCAAGGTTTTGGAAAATGCCTCGTCCTGTTTTTTCAACAAGGCGAGCTTCGCGGCTTGAATGCGGCCGTCTTTGTCGGCTGGTTTGATGTTGGCAATCGGCAAGCCGTCAGCAGCGAACAGCGTGGCCTGCTGGTCGGCGGGGAGAAAGCCGGCGGAATACGTTTCCATGCCGCCGCACGGGACGACGCCGAAGCTCAGGACCACAAATCCGGGAAGATTCTGGTTCTCGCTCCCGAGCCCATAATTCACCCACGAACCAAGGCTCGGCCGCCCGGCGTTGTTGCTGCCGGTATGCAGAAAGAGAACCCCCGTGGAATGAATGGGGAGGTCCGCCTTCATCGAGCGGACGACCGCCAGCTCATCCGCACAAGTGGCGATGTGCGGGAACAGGCTGCTCACCGGCATGCCAGATTGGCCATGCTGCGAGAATTTCCAGGGGCTGCCGAGCCAGAGGCGATTGCCGTTGGCGGTCGGGTTTTTCGATTCCGTAAAGGGCTTGTTGTCGAGTTCGGTTAGCTTCGGCTTGGGATCGAACGAATCGACGTGCGAGACGCCGCCGTCCATGAAGAGAAAGATGACGTTCTTGGCCTTGGGTGCGAAATGAGACTTGGGGAGCGAAACGCTGCTCGTTTGCGGGCTGGCGACAGCATTTTCGCCAAATAGCCCCGCCAGCGCGACCAGCCCGAAGCCCCCCGCCGACGCCGCCAGCATCTCGCGGCGCGTTGGGGGTGCCGAATGGCGGCCAGGGCAGGAATAGCGGGAATTGATGTCAAACATGCCAAGCATTATAACCGGCAGTGGAAAAAGCTTGTACCGATAAGGCAAATTTGATATGATTTGGAGTGAGAGCCGATATTATCGGTAATCGCCCGCCGCTAGCTGTCCCGCCAATTACCTCCGGAAGGAGTCCCGCCATGCTAACGATCTACGGCCCACGCGACAAAAAGAGCCGCTTCTGCGACGGCCAGAGCCGCCGCGACTTTTTGAAAATCGGCGGCATGGTGATGGGTGGCTTGGCACTCCCCCAACTGCTGGCGGCTGAGGCTCAGGCGGGCATCGGCAAAAGCCACAAAGCGATCATCAATATCTTCCTGCCGGGCGGCCCTCCCCATCAAGATATGTGGGATGTGAAGGTGGACGCTCCCGCCGAAATTCGAGGACCGTTCCAGCCGATCAAGACTTCGGCAAATGGAATTGAGATCGGCGAGATCTTTCCCAAAATTGCCGCCATCGCCGACAAATGCGTCTTCATCCGGACGATGGTCGGTGCGACCGGCGGGCACGATGCCTATCAGTGCATGACCGGCCGGGCTCTTAACCCCGCACCCGCTGGCGGCTGGCCGTCCGCTGGAGCTTGGATCAGCAAGCTCAAGGGTCCGGTGAATCTGGCCATCCCGCCCCACCTCTCGATGTGCTACAAGACTGACCATGCTCCCTGGGGATACGACGGGGACGGCGGCTTCCTCGGCATCGCCCATGCTCCGTTCAAACTCGTCGGCGGCCGCGATGAAACCAGCAAGACCGACAACATGGTCCTGAAGGGAATCACGCTCGACCGCCTCGGCGACCGCAGCTCGCTCCTAAATTCCATGGACCGGTTCCGCCGCGAGATCGATTCCAGCGGCAAAATGGCGGGCCTCGATTCCTTCGGCAAGCAAGCTGTCGGCATTCTGACTTCGTCGGCTTTGGCGGACGCTTTGGACGTCACCAAAGAGAGCAAAGAGATTCAGGAGAAGTACGGCGTTGGCGATAAGAAATTCCGCGACGACGGCGCTCCGAAGATGACGGAGAACTTCCTCATCGCCCGCCGCCTCGTCGAAGCTGGTGCCCGCGTTGTCTCCCTCAACTTCAGCCGCTGGGACCACCACGGTGACAATTTCGGAGCTGTTCGGCAAGACGGTCCGCTGCTCGACCGGGCCACGGCGGCTCTCATCACCGATCTTCATGAGCGGGGGCTCAGCAAAGACGTCTCCGTCGTCGTCTGGGGCGAATTCGGCCGGACGCCGAAGATCAATCCCAGCGCCGGCCGCGACCACTGGCCGCAAGTTTCCTGCGCTCTGCTCGCTGGCGGCGGCATGCGGACCGGCCAGGTGATCGGCGCAACCAATCGCCTCGGCGAACACGCCGTGGACCGCCCCGTCACCTTCCAGGAAGTCTGGGCGACCCTCTATCACAACCTGGGGCTCAACCTCCGCGCCATCCGCGAATTCGACCTCCGCGGCCGTCCGCAGTATCTCGTCGACCAAGGTGTCGAGCCGCTGAAGGAAGTGATTTAAGTCGCGAGTGTGCCTTCTCCATTCCACGCCCAGTCACGGGCGTGGTCGTCTTCAATACCGTGGGCGGCTTTTCCTGCGGTTAATATGCCAGCAGTAGTATCGGAGATGGAGCCGGTGATTTTCGACTAAATCGTCATAAGTGCTTCAGCGCCGCGGTGAGCTAGTAAGGACATTAAGCAGCATGACTCCGCTCACCAAGATGAGCGCAATCATGCCGCCGATGAATCCGATCCAAATTCGGCTTTTAGACGCTTGAAAGTCAAGTGCCAGGCCATAGTGATCGGAGCGGCGAACGGTGGGGTTTCGTAACTCGCTGTAGGTTCGATAAAGAACATACCAATCCAGAAGGAAATAGCCGTACAAGGGGCCGACGATAAATGCGCCGATGCAAGTAACGTAAGACAGTATCAAATTCCAATACACACCTTCCGCAGAAGTTACAATACGTTCTGCTCTCTTGACCGCGAATGGAGTAAGGTCGGCCACAAACGCGTCTAATCGGGTATTTGACGCCTCCGTTTTCTCATTCGGAGAAGACGGTGAAGCGTAAGGATTCAATTCGACCGGCTCAGCGCTGGTGAACATTGGCGAGCTGACTTCCTCGTCGGAGAAGTCCAGCTGTCGCTCAATAGCCGTGCTCAGAAATCCTTTGTGCTTCAAATGATAGCCGCAGGCAATGCAGAGCACGGCACGCGGGGCCATTTTTGCGTGGAATTCCGGACACTCACTTTCTCCCACCTCTTCGGCAACCTCGGCTGCGAAGAGAACTTCTTTTCTGCACCCGGGACAAATACCCTCGTTCGAAGGCAGCACTTTGATCCGGCAGCGGACGCCGTACGTAGGGAGCATGAAGCTTCTTTGTTGGAACTCGGAGTACGAAGGGGATTTATTTCTTCAAGCTTCTTATCCACTCTTCCACCACCTTCACCATCTTCTCATCCACCAAAGTCGTCGCCAGTTGCGGCATCTGTCCGCGGCCGCGGTGGGAGAGGCGGTAGAGGAGGATGGAGCGCTCGGGGTGGCCGGGGGCGACGAGTTTGGCGTCCTGAAGATCGAATTTATGATGGACGGGGGCCACATCGAGCAATTTCGTTTCGGCCAGTGACACCGAGTGCTCCGCGTTGAACTGGGCGTTGCCGCCGCCGGCGTCGACGTGGCAATGGGCGCAGTTGGACTGGAGATAGGAGCGGACGCGGGCTTCCAGCGGGGCCTTATCGTCATAGGGGTCGGCGAGCTTCTTGTACTGATCGGGGTTCTTGGAGAGGAGCGAATTCTCGCCAGCCGGGCCGCGCTGGTTCTGGGCTTGTTTGGAGGCATCGATTTCGCCGGCGTAGTTCACCTTCAGCATCCCCAGGCACTCCAGGGTGCGAAGCTGGTTATCGACGACTCCGTTTCCGTAATCGTGGTCCTTGTTCATCTGGACTTCGGTCAGCCCCAGCACGTAGTTCGCCGCCCGGCTGTGGCAGACCATGCATTCGGTGCGGCTGGGGTAGTGCCAGGCCAGCTTTTTGCCGCCGACCTTGTATTCCTTATCCATCCCTTCGCCGGCGACGAGCGTCCCTTCCGTCTGTTCGTCATTCCAGAGATAGGAATAGCCGGCCCATTCCCCCTGCTGCTTGACGAGGAAGCGGGTCTCAATCCACTTCCGCGTGGCGGCATTGCCGGGCTCGGATTCGAGAGCGAAGGACTTGACCAGCACCGTCTCATCCGGAAAGAACCAGCCGCGATTGGTGGTGAAACCGATCCGCATGTCCTGGTCCGGCTTGTGCGGAATGGCGAGATACCGCTCTTTGTAGGCACCGTCGGACCAGAGCGGCGAATTCACGGAATAGGGAATGACCCCTGGCTGCATTTGGTGTCCCTTCACGCTGGTGAAGAGGCCGCTGGCGGAAAGCGTTCGCGGAAACAGTGGGGCGTCCTTCTCGGCCGGCGGCGTCGGCTCCAAATAGTAGTAGCCCCCCTTCCCTTCGCCATGATGGTCAGCGACGAGCAACTCGCCGTGCGTATCGATGGCGAAGCCGCTGACGTTGAACGGCGTATCGACAAGCAACTTGTGCCAGGTGACTTTTTTGCCGTCATGCTTGACTCCCCAAACGCGGCCAGTGGAGTGATCGCCGTAGATATACGCCCCGCGCAGCTCCGGCAGCTTTTCGCCGTGGTAGGTGACTCCTCCCGTGAGCGAACGGCTTTCACTGTGCGAGTGCTCAGCAGCTGGGAGCGTGTGCTTATGCGGGCCGAGTTTTCGCTCAAGATAAAAATCGTGACTCCCCTCGAAGACGCTCCAGCCGAAATTGTCGCCGGGGCGGACAAAGTAGACTTGCTCCCACAAATCCTGGCCGTTGTTGCCGACCCAGATGTGCCCGGTCTTCGGATCGACGTGCAACTTCCACGGATTGCGAAAGCCGTAGGCGTAGGTTTCGGGCACGACGTCCTTCTGGCCGAGGAACGGGTTGTCCTTGGGGATGCTGTACTGCTTGCCGTCGGCCGGGTGATCCACGTCGAGACGGAGGAGCTTGGCGAGGGGCTTGGTGAGATCCTGGCCGGTGACGTTGGTGTCGCTATCGCTGGTTCCGTCGCCGGAGGTGACGAGGAACATACCATCCAGGCCGAAGGCGACGTCGCCGCCGTTGTGGCCGTTGGATTCCCACGAGATAATTTCGACAGCCGAGGCGGGATCGAACTTGTACGGCGGCTGGCGGTCGATCGTGTAGCGGGTGACTCGTGTCGCCTTCGGTTTCTTGCCGTCCTTGTCCGACGGTTTGTCCTCCATCGTTCCATTCCAACCAATGTAGACATAGCCGTTCTCGGCGAACTTGGGGTGGAATGTGATTCCGTAGGCAACCGCGTCCTTCGGCTGGTCGAGGATGTGCTCCAGTTCCGTCGTCTCGGGGCTGTCCTTGAACCGGCAGATGCGGGTCGTGCTATAAGGTCGGTCCTGCACGATGGCGAGAAACAAATCGGTCCCCGGCTGGCGCATCAGCGTGATAGGGAAGCTCATCGGCAGTTTTGGAAACGCCTTTACCGTGCGATACGGCAGCGGCGGTTCCGGCGAACCGACGACGCGGCTGGTGGTGAGGGGCTGATAGTTGGGAACGCCGGAGTGCTTGATCGCCTGCTCCCTCACCGGTCCCACGAACTTGAGCGGGGCATAGTCCTCCCAACGATGAAAATCGGCCTTGGGAACGCTGCTTTTGGCCAGGATGTTGGAAAGCTCCGGCCCGTCGAAGGAGACATCGTAGTCATACCGGCAGAGCGTGAACCGCCAGACTTCGTCCGCCGCCGGCCGGCCGCCGGTCCGAAGCAGGCTCTTCCAGGGGATGCTCCCTTCCACGGACCAGCCTTGATCTCTGTCATCCCGCTTGTTCAAACTTCCCCGAAGAGCAACAGCGGATTTCATCTCGAAATCCCCTTCTTTCTTCCGCTGCTCAAAGTCCCCTTTGCCGCGGTCGGGCATGAACATGTCGAACTGCGTGTTGGCGGCGTTGACCTGGAACTCGTAGTAGCCGTTCTTCCCCTCCGCGGGCTTAAAAAAGAGCTCGAAGACGTCGTTGTGCCAGGTGTTGCCGTCGTGTTCCTTAATGTCGGCGAATAAATCGGCGTCGTCCATCTCTGCAAAGTAGTAGAGATTTTCGCGATCCCACAGCAAGCGGGCCCGAGTCGCCGTTTTGGAAGCTCGCGGTTCCTTCAGCCACGGCAGGCCGAACTTGTCGATGGTCTGGGCATTCTTCCACGCGGCCTCATCCGCTTTGCCGTCGATGGTGAGCGGGACATCGGTGAAGCGGCACTCGAAGGGAGTATGCGGCGGCTCAGCGGCGAGAAGTGGAGCAGCGGCGAGGAGAAAGATAAAAATCGGGAGTCGAGTAGGCATGTGCGTCGCTTCGGGTGGGCTCTGGGAGTATGCCGGGACAATACCGCTACTCTAAGAGCCCCGAACGCCGACGGCAAGCAAGCCGTCTCTACACCAGCATCCGCTGGTCGCTGAAGTCCGCTCGATTATGCTCGGCCATTCTTTCGCACATGCTCG
Source organism: Pirellulaceae bacterium (assembly GCA_046153945.1). Lineage (GTDB taxonomy): Bacteria > Planctomycetota > Planctomycetia > Pirellulales > Pirellulaceae > SXOA01. The sequence continues at coordinate 26,859 of JBJXFF010000155.1, read as the reverse complement.
GATGCCGGTCGAGCAGCGAAGTGATGAATTGCCAGTCGAGCGATTCGGGTCCGAGGGCGTCCAGAATCGTTTCGACGTTTTCCCAGTCCTCTTCGTCCCGAATCGCCAGCCGCAGATCGCCGCGGTCGAGCCGGGCGGGGACCGGGACGTGCTTGATATGGAAAACGTTGGGGCGCGAGCAGATGAACTGCATCGGCTCGGCGCGGTCACTGGCCGAGCGGGCCAGGCGATCGGCTTTCAGGATCGCATCACTGCGGCACCAGTCGGCAAAGATTCCCATGTGCGATTCATGGGCGGGCCGGCCGTCACCCAGGACAAAGCAGGCGTAGTCGCAATCGTCTTCAGCCGCCACCGATGTAATCAGCCGATCAATCAGAATCGGATCGACAAACGGATCACTGACTGCCAAGCGAACCATGCCGCGGCAGGGAAATTTCCGGGCGACGGCAGCCAAGCGGCCGAGCGGATCTTTGGAATCACAATGGAGCACGCAAGCATCCGGGGGCGTCGAAGCCGCCAGGCTGCGCGAGAGGATGTCGGGTCCCGCGGTGACGACGACTTGTTGCAAATGGTCCGCGTCCGTGACGCGCCGCACCACCCACTCCAGGAGCGTCTTGCCGGCAAACCGGCGACGGGCGATTCCCGCTAAGGGAGAGTTACTGGGAAGACCGTCCAGGGACGGAACAACTTCAACCACGCCGAGTGTGGTAAACATCCTTGCCGCCTCCAAAGAGTAAAGGGCCGACTCCAAAACCTTGGCCACAGGAAGCACCGCTTGTTGTGAGAATTAGTTTATCCCTGGCGGATAAAAGGTCAAGCAGTTGGAGGCGACTTGGAACAAATAATCAGTATATTCCTCTGCCGCGGAAGGCCGTACGCTAGCAGACTTGGGTTGCAGACAAACCAGGGATTTTCGCCTCCATTCCCATCACTTAAGACGTTGTTGTTCCATGGCCGACGATGTTCCTAATTCCGCCCCCAGTCGGACAACCTCCCGCCGCCGCTGGTGGCAATTCTCGCTGCTGAACTTGATTCTGGTCACGGTGATTGTTTGCGTGACGGCTGCGTATTTGCGTTCCCGGCAGGAAATTCTTGAGGAAAGACAAGCCATGCGGGTGGAGCGCGCGAAATATGACGCGCGACTCGGTGAAATCAAGAAACTGCAAGACCGATTGGGAGTTTTGCCAGTGGCGGATAAGTCCAAGGTCCATATTAAAGCTCACTTGCAGGACAAAGGGGATCGCTTTCAATGGCGCTGGAGAATCTACCTTCCCCAGGAGGCAGAAAAGTGGATTTTCGTTTTGTCGATGGGAACAGTTAACAAGGATGGTTTTGATGTTTTGCGACTGGATCATGTTTCCGCGCGGTCGGGAGGCCAGGTTGAGGTCGAACTCTCGATTGAGCGAGACCTAGGTGGATCGACGCGAAACTACATTAGAGTGCGAGGCGATGATTACTCGTCCTGGCGTAGAAGGGAACTAACGGAGCACGACCTGCAATCTCTGCTCCGCTCCATCCGCACGAAGGGGATTTTGCAAAGCGGTCAACAGTTGCAAGCCGAACGTGCCGATCAGCCCGTCGAGTTGCTGCGAGTCGTATCGACCGACACACCCGAGGTCGAAAGGGGATTGCTCTTTTTTATCGAAAGTGTTCCCAAGCGGGGAAAGCCCTGACCAGTCACATTTCCACCTACTTCTCCGCTGACGTTCCGCAATTGGGACAAACCGCCGCGGTACGCAGCATTTCTCGCCCGCAGCTTGGGCACGTCACGATCGCGTCCGCCGGCAGTCGGTCGCGGCTGCGTTTGGCTAACCAGACGAGCAGGATGACGCAGAGGATCGCAATCACCGGCGCGATGCAGAGGCAGCCGAAGACGAGGAGGAGGGAAGGGCCGGAGGGGTCCATGCGGGGGAGGGAGGAGAAGAGGAGTAAGAGCAGGAGTACGAGTATGAGTAGGATTAGGATTAGGATTAGGAGTCAGAGGGCGAGTATATGGAAATTCGATTGTAGCGGATGGGAGGCTCGGTTATTGCCGCTAGTGGTAAGCGGATTTCGCCAGGTGGTTACTTTTCGTGCTAAGGTTGGACACGGGGGCAAAATGCTTCCCTTGAAGCGGTTTTTCTGACTGGAGAATAATTATGCTTTCGGCTTGGGCTCTCTCGCTGGCGATGTCCACCACTTCGGTCCCCCCCTGCTGCCCCGTGGTCAACCACGGCCAGGTCGGGCACTATACCCAGCCGACGATTCGGCGGTATGAGCGGTATGAAGAGGACCATGCCCGCCGCGTGGCGTGGGAAGCGTATACGCTGGAACTCGATAAGGCTTGGAAGGACTACCGCGCCGCCGGCTCCACGGACGCCGCTTTCCTGACCTACAAGAAAGTCGCCGGCCAGGCCAAGACTCGGTACATCTACCAGGATCCGTATTACGCCCCGATCCTGCCGATGACTCCCTAAGCGAACTCCAGCATTAGCATCAAGCCAGGCCCGGAACTTCCGGGCCTGCGTCGTTTCTTGCGTTGCTTCGGGCCTGTGAAAACTTTATGCTGGTTGGAAAGTCTTCCTTCCCAGGAGAGTCCCTTCATGCGCCGCTCCGCAACCATCGCAGTGATTGCCTTTCTGGCTTTGATCGTCGTCACTCGCTCCGTTGAAGCCGGCCGCGTGGTGCAGTTCGAGATTCTGGTGGACGGCAAGGTTGTGCTGCATGCCTACAAGCTCGATCAAGGGGAAGGTTTCGACATTGCCTGGAACCACCTCAAGACGCAGCCGGTGCAAAATCCGGCGGAGCGCTTTGTGCTGAGCGCCGAGGAAACAGCCCGGCTGAAGGCGTTCCAGCCGGAGATTGACAAGGAAGATCCCAAGAAGGCCGTCATCAAGGGGAACGGCCGCATCTTCTGCCGCTATGCGGGGGACATTTCCGTCAAAGAAATTCGCCTGGTGAGAAAGGACGAGAAGTCCCCTTGGTTTATCGACCCCAAGCAAGTGGATGAAATGGCCAAAGTGCGAACCATCGACAAGGCGATGCGGACCCGCGAGCAAGTCGACGCAGCCGCCAAGGAAAAATAGTCGTTATTCCCGTTGAGATTCCGAGTCCCATTGGAACCCAGTCATGCGCCGCGCCATTTCCCTTGTTGTACTGTTTCTAGTCAGCGCTGCGCCCACGGCAGTTTTTGCGCAGTGGGGGAACGTGGTGATGTCCTTCAGCTATGACGGCAAGCCACCGGCGGCTAAAGCGCTGGGTGGGGTCAAGCCGGAATGCGCCATGGTGCCGCCGGTGCCGGATGAGACCTGGATCGTGAGTCCCGCGGGAGATGTGCAGAACGTCGTGGTCTACTTGCTGGCCGAGAAAGGAGTCAAGCTGCCGATTCATCCGAGCTTCGACAAGGCCAAGGGAACAGCCGTCCGCATTGACAATGCCAAATGCCGGTTCGAGCCTCGCATCACAATCAAATACACGAATCAGGACTTGATCCTCGGCAACAAGGATCTCTTTGGCCACAACGTTAACGGGACTTTTTTCAACAATCTCTCGTTCAACGTTTTGATTCCGGCGATGACCGATCACAAGCGACGAGCGGTCGAGGAAAAACTGGATCTGCATGAACCAAGCCAGGGAGTTCTGGCCTGTAATATCCATCCTCATATGAAGGGCTACCTCTTCATTCATTCTCATCCCTATTCCGGCATCAGCGATGCTAAGGGAAGTCTCACCATCAAGAACGTCCCCCAAGGAGAATGGAACTTCGTGATGTGGCACGAAGCCGGCGGCTTCATCAAAGAAGGGCTGCTCGGCACCGCTAAGACTCCCACCAAATGGACGAAGGGGCGGATGAAGATCAAAGTGGGGCCGGGGGTCAATGCCGTGGGACCAGTGGTGTTCAAGTAAGAAGAACAGGCAAGACCGCGTTGTTCAAGCCGAAGCCTTAGGCGGAGCGATGCGGATTGTGGTGTGCGCTAGACGCTCGATGCTGTGAGGATCGTGAGTGACCAGGAGAGTGGGGATGTGGTACTCGCCGATTACTCGTTCCAGGTACCCGCTGATCGATTCGCGGAGGTCGGGGTCGAGGGCGCTAAGGGGTTCGTCGAGGAGGAGCAGCTTGGGGCCGCGGAGGATGGCCCGGCCGATGGCAGTTCGCTGCTTTTCCCCGCCGCTGAGGGAGTGGGGCCAGGCGGCGAGGAGCGGACGGAGTTCGAGGATTTCGACCAGATGCCCAAAGTCGATGGAGCTGTTTGGATTACGCGCGAGACCGTAACGGAGATTTCGTTCGACGGAGAGATGCGGGAAGAGCTGATAGTCTTGAAAGACGAGTCCAAGTTCACGCTGTTCCGGCGGCACGTTCACCCGCTTGTTGCTGTCGAACAACGGCCGGTCGCCGAGTTGAATGCGGCCGCGCTCGGGATTCAGCAGACCGGCGATGAGGCGGAGCGTCGTCGTCTTGCCGCAGCCGGAGGGGCCGACGAGGGCGGTGACGCCGGGGCCGGCTTCGAAGGCGAGGTCGAGCACGAACCGAGGGGCGTGGCGGAAGCGGCAGTCGAATTGAAGCAGGCTCATCCCTGGGCACCTGCCCGCAAGCGGCGATGGCCGTAGCGGGAAAGCAGTTCACTTGCCGCCAGCGCCAGGGCCGCGATGACGATGGAGACCAGCACCAGGCGGTAGGAAGCCGTGAGCCCGTCGGGATTTTCCAGCAGCGAATAGATGTGGAGCGTGAGTGTGCGAGTTTCTCCCGGAATGTTGCCGGCAATCATGATGGTCGCCCCGAACTCCCCCATGCTCCGGGCGAATGCCAGCACGCAGCCACTGAGGATGCCGGGTCGGGCGAGGGGGAGTGTGATCGACCAGAAGGCGTCGAGCGGCGTGGCTCCCAGAGTGCGTGCGGCGCCGATGAGATGATCGTCGATGGCCTCAAAAGCCTGACGAATGGGGCGGACGAGGAGCGGAAAACCGACCACCGCGGCAGCGAGCGCGGCCCCTTTCCAATCGAAAACGAACCGTAAACCGAGCGCGTCCTCTAATAATCCACCGAGCAAGCCGCGCCGGCCGAAGATCATTAAAAGCAGATAGCCAGTGACAACCGGCGGCATCACCAGGGGCAAGCTGATGAAGGTCTCGACCAGAAACTTGCCGGGAAAGTCTCGCTTAGCAAGCACCCAGCCGACAACGATCGCTAGCGGCAAACCGCCCAGCACTGCGACTGCCGCCACTTGCAGCGTCAGCCGAACCGCTTGCCATTCCTCCAAAGTCAGCACGCGATTGCTCCCATTACTTCTTCGCCGCACTATTCTTGGGGGTTCCAACAGGTCGTTCGAATCCGAACTGTTTCAGCGTCTTATCCGCAACCTTGGACGTCAGAAAATCATAGAAATCCCGGGCGGCGGGATTGTCGTCTCCATGCTTGAGAAGTACCAGGACATAGACAATCTCGTCGTGCAAAGCGGGATCGAATTCATGGACCTGCTCAACTTTCTTGGCGACGAGCAGGTCGGTGGAGTACACGATGCCGGCTTCGGCTTCGCCCCGCTCCACATAGGCAAGAGCGGTGCGGACATCCTGGCCGCGGACGATTTTTTTGGCTTTGACGAGGGCGTCGAGCAGACCTAATTTGGTCAATGTCTGGTCGGCATACATTCCCGCGGGGACTTTCTCGCTGGCGAGAGCAATTTTTTTCACCGCCACCTTGGTCAGATCCTGGGGGTCACTGATGCCGGCAGGATTTCCCTCGGGGACAATTAAGACGAGCTTGTTGGTTAAGAGTTTCGCTTCTCGCGACGAGAGCTTGGCCTCTGCCACTTTGTCGGCCCACTCTGGGCTGGCCGATAGAAACAGATCCGCGGGAGCTCCGGCAATGATCTGCCCCGCCAGACCGTTCGACGAACCCGGGTTCACTTTGACGCTGTGCCTGGACGCTTTGGCAAAATGCCCAGCCAGCGTTTCCATTAAATCCTTGGTACTGGAGGCTGCGGAGAGGAGAGCCTTGCTGCCAGCTAACTTGTTGACTTTGGGAGGTTCGGCTCGCAGGCCGGAAATGCAGACGATCCCCGTAACGAGGGCCAATTGCAACGTACGGGAAGTAACATTCATAGTGCTCATGATAATCGACAGTCCAGAGGCCGCCATGACCGCTCCTGGAGTGAGCGGACAACGCTTGGCTACTCAGGGGGCGCAAAACCCCGGCGGACAGTGTGCTCGGTGATGGTGCGGGGGAGAACGAATTGCAGCAGATAGTCCGTTCCACCCGCCTTGCTGCCGATGCCCGACATTTTGAATCCTCCGAACGGCTGCCGGTTCACGAGCGCGCCGGTGATGGGACGGTTGAGATAGAGGTTGCCCACGAGAAATTCCCGTTGAGCTCGTGACAGTGCAACAGGACTACGCGAGAAGATGCCGCCGGTGAGAGCGTAATCCGTTCCGTTGGCGATGCGCAGGGCTTCGTTCAAATCCGTGGCGCGCATGACCGCCAGGACGGGTCCGAAAATCTCTTCCTGGGCGATGCGGGCACCGGGCGAAACATCGGCAAAAATATGCGGCCCCACAAAGCAACCTTGCTCCGCGAGTGGTCCGGCGTCCATTGCTAATGCCACCCGGCCTTCCTGCTTGCCGATTTCAATGTAGTTATTAATGCGGCTGAGGGATTCGTCATCGATGACAGGGCCGACGGACGTGGCCGGATCGTCGGAGGGACCAAGCTTCAGGCTCTTCGTCGCATCGACCAGCCGGTGCAAGAATGTGTCGTAGACTTTGGCCAGAACAATCGCCCGACTGCACGCGCTGCACTTTTGCCCCTGATAGCCGAAGGCGGATTTCATCACCCCGGCAACCGCTTCGTCCAAGTCGGCATCAGCGGCGACGATGATGGCGTTCTTTCCTCCCATTTCCGCAATGACCCGCTTCACGTTCACTACGCCACGTGTGGAAGCCTGTGCCGCGGCGGCGTTAATGGCCAGCCCCACTTGCCGCGAACCGGTGAAGACGATGATCGCGACGTCGGGATGCTCGACCAGTGCGGCTCCCGCGACTTCGCCGCGGCCGGGCAGGAAGTTGACGACGCCGGCTGGGATGCCGACTTCGAGAAAAATCTCCATGAGGAGTGAGCCGACGATGGAGGACTGCTCCGCCGGCTTCATCACGACGGTGTTTCCCGTCGCCAGTGCCGCGGTGGTCATGCCGGTAAGAATCGCCAGCGGGAAATTCCAGGGGGCGATGACGGCAGTTACTCCGCGGGGAATATACTCGAAGCGGTTCTCCTCGCCGGGGACATCGACGCCCCCAGATTCTTGCAGCTTGATCGCTTCCGCGGCATAAAACTCGCAGAAATCGATGGCTTCATCGACGTCAGCAGTCGCTTCCCGCCACCCCTTTCCTGTTTCGTACACCGCCCAGGCAGCAAGTTCAAACAGCCGGCGGCGCATTTCTTCCGCGGCTTGACGGAGATACTCGGCGCGAGCCTGGGCACCGATGGCCCACCAGGCCGGTTGGGCTCCCTTCGCCGCGGCGACGGCTGCGGCTGCATGATCCTTGGCCGCAAGCGAGAATGTGCCCAGGATGCGAGAGCGGAGGGAGGGATCGCGAGACTGCATCTTTTCAGCAGTCTCGACGGGCTGGCCGCCAATAATCAGCGGGCAATCTCGCCCCAGTCGACCTTTGACGATGGCCAAGGCCTCGAACATCGCCTGGCGATTCTCGGCCTGTGCGAAATCGACGGGGGGCTGGTTTGTGAAAGATGTTGATGAAGCAGTCATGGGATGAGCACCACACACAGAGTCGGGGGCTTTCTTGGGCAGGCCGGAAGCCCGCCCCACATCGGCCGGGTCTTGCAGCAACTTTTCCGGCGGAATCTTCTCCACAAAGCCGGCCCGCAGGAAGGAATCGTTGGAGGTGTTTTCCAGCAAGCGGCGAACCAGGTAGGCCATGCCCGGAATCAAGTCCCCGTAGGGCATATAGATCCGCAGCCGGTGACCGAGATCGACGAGGGCCTGCTTTTCGGCGTCCGCCATGCCGTAGAGCATCTGCAGTTCAAAGACGTTCGGCGGCAAGCCAAGGTGCTTTGCCGTAGCGATGCCGTGCGCAATCGAACGAAGGTTATGCGAGCCGAGGGCGCAGCGGAGGTGCGCGGAGTTTTGCAGGACGAACCGAGTATTCCGCTCGAAGCTGGCGTCGGACTCCCACTTCTTCTGGAAGACAGGAATCGGCCAGCCATTGGCCTTCGCTTTGATGGTTTCGTAGTCCCAATACGCTCCCTTCACCAGACGCACCCAGACGGGCGCGCCGCGAGACTGAGCCCAGTTTCGAAATTCCAACAGATCCGCAGCAGCGTCCTCGAGATAGCACTGGATGACGATGCCGACGTCGGTCCAGTCGCGGAATTCGGGCTCGCTCAGGACCGTTTTGAAGATATGAAGCGTCAAGTCCTTCTTGTCATAGGACTCCATATCGACGTTGATGAAGGCCCCCAGTCGGCGGGCGGCGCGGAACAATTCCTGGAGGCGCTGGCCGGCCCTTCGAGTTGTCCCTGCGTGGTCGAGAGCATCGAACTGGCTATCAAGGGCCGAGAGTTTCACGGAGAGATTGACGCGGGGAATCGGTCCGCGGTCATCCTGGTCAATCAGCGAATCGGCCGGCCAGGATTGCACTTCGGGGTTAACGGCCTCCAGCAGTTCCAGGTAAGCCCGAAAATACTTCTCTGCTTCGGAGTCGCTGATGACCGCTTCCCCCAGGATGTCCAGCGTGAAGCCGCGGCGAAGTTGGCGTTCCTTTTTGGCGGCTCGCAATACCTGGCGGGCATTCTCGCCGGCAATGAAACGCCGGGCAAAGTCCTGGGCGCTCAGCCGGGCCGCCCTGGCGACGGCTGCCCTGGTGAAGGGGGTGCGGCGAGCCACGCCGAGGGCGACTCGCACCGCCATCGGCAGCTTGTCCTTCACGGTTTCCAAATACTCGTGAAGATGCTCCGTAACGCTGTCGGCCGAAGTAAGCATCGGCAGCACGTCCACGAAGCGGAAGAGTTGCACCTTCAGCGATTCGTCTTGCATCGACCAGGCCATCATCCGGTCGTCCCACCAGCGACGGTTCCAAATCCGGGGGCGAGTATCGGCCAGATTGGCGAACAAGTGCCGGCCAATGGCTTGCGTCTCGGCTTCGATGGCGGCGAGATCAATGGTGGTGAAGTCGGCACTCATTGGTGGGGCATCCTGACCTCAATCATGGCGCATTCCAAAACCAGGCGGTAGTCGAGGATTCATCACTTTATCGCTGCTGCGAGATGGATCCCATACCGCCAACGAATTGTGGCCGGATACTTCTCCGCCTTCTGAACGCAGGAGAACCGCAGTGACTTTCCGCTCACTTCGCAGACACATTTGTCGGAAGCATGTGCCAGTTCGAGTGCCATGCCCGTTGGCCCAAGCTGAAATTGTGTTCCGCTCCAAGGCGACAATGGGTCGATGGCGTAAGTCGTTCCTAGCCACTGAGGTTCTTGGGAAACCCGGCACGCGAAATCAAAATCGAGCGCACCTCGGCCGGAAATCGCTTCAATACTAGCCGACCAATGGCTCTTTCCCGACATGCCGACGAGGAAAGCCGCCGTCTGGCCCGGGCGAATCTCCTGGAAGCTGCAACTTTGCAGCGCGGGGCTGGCTGGCCACTCGTCGGCGCTCGTACCTTCGACGCTGCGGAATTCGGCGAGTTTTTCCCCGGTTGAATTCAAGACCTCGACTCGGTGGGCGACGCGGTCGGCAATTTGTTCGAAGATGAGGCGCAAGAGGTGGCCGCTGGAATCGCTTGATTCCAAGATGCCCAGGACGTTGCTCACGACTTACTCCTCATCGTCGCCGCCAGGGCCGATATTCTTCATCCGCCACCGCAGGTAAGAGTCGAAGAAGCCCTGTAGATTACCGTCCAGCACGCTGTGAAAATTTGTTTCTCCGTAACCGGTGCGGGCATCCTTCACACGCTGATCGGGATGCAGGAAATAGCTGCGAATTTGCGACCCAAAGCCGACCTTGGACTGATTCTGGTACTTGGCGGCTTGCTTGGCCTCATTCTCCTCCTCGCGACGGCGGACGAGTTTGGCCCGGAGCATTTTGTAAGCGAGGGCCCGGTTCTGGTGCTGGCTCCGTTCGTTCTGGCAAGCGGCCACAACTCCCGTCGGCAGATGGGTCAGTCGAACCGCGCTTTCCGTCTTGTTGACATGTTGGCCGCCGGCGCCGCTGGAGCAGTAGGTGTCTTCGCGGATGTCCTCCCTGTTGATTTCAATTTCCTCTTCGTCGGCGACCTCGGGGGAGACATCGACCGCGGCAAAGCTGGTCTGGCGTTTTCCTTCGCTATTGAACGGGCTGATCCGCACCAGCCGATGGATGCCGTGCTCACCCTTGAGGTAGCCATAGGCCATCGGGCCGCGAACCGCGATGGTGGCGCTGTTGATGCCCGCTTGGTCGTTGTCCTGGCGGTCAATAAGGACGACATCATATTCGTTTTTCTGCGCCCAGTGAGAGTACATGCGCAACAGCATCTCGGCCCAGTCGTTGGCATCGGTCCCGCCGTCCCGGGCGTTGATGCTCATGACCGCGCCCAAGGAATCGTGCGGGCCGGTCAGCAGGGCCTTGAGTTCCAAATCGTCGAGGGCCTTTTCGAGCCGCTCAATTTCTGAGCGTACTTCGACCTCATAGGCCACGTCTTCTTCGGCGAGTTCCAGCATGGCCGGCAAATCGCCGGCTGCCCTGACAACCTCGGAAACAGGTTTGACGACACTTCGAAGGGCCTTTAGACGGCCAATAGTCTCTTGAGCACGCTCCTGACTGGACCAAAAGTCCGGAGCACCCATTTCTGCTTCGATTTGATTGGCGCGCGCTTCCTTAGAGTCGTAGTCAAAGACTGTCTCGGAGTTGAGTGATGCGCTGCCGAATCGCTTCTGCCCGGTTGTACCAATCCGTTTCCACGGGGTCCTCGCTCCAAAGGATGTCATTACCGCCTGTGGTAATCTACATCACTTCGTACTAACGAGAAACCCCTGAAAAACAAATCGGCGCTCCTGGGATAGTCCGCGTCGACCCTAATTGCCGGGCGGCGTGGGAAGGGTGGGGGAAGTTACTCCGGGAGCGGCTGGCGCGCCACCCACAGGTGCACCCCCAGCGCCGGGCGCACCTGCTCCTGGCGCACCTGCCGAGATGGGAGCCACCAGCTCGATCTTTCCCTCGTTCCTCTTTACTTCCGCCTTCCCCCCGCAACCCGCGAGCAGGGGAACAGTAACTATCGCGATTACGAAACAAAGTCTAACCAACATAATAATACCTTTGTTAATCAATCTAAAAAAAATTGTTCGACGTACTTCCTGGCGATAGCAATTAGCTGCATAAAGGAACTATTGATCCAGTTTTGCAGGAAGATTGTCGCGCATCCCGGACAATCGATGGTAGGTAGATGGACCGGTAGCGCCCCACAGATTTGTGTGGTAGTTGATGTTCGTGCTAACCGCCTTGACGGAACCGTCCGCCATGGCGAACTGCACCATGTTGGGATGCTCCGACCCGTATTTGTACCAGAAGTGCTTGCTTGTCAGCAAACCATCACCGGGGGCGCTGGAAGCTTGCTGGGTGGCAATTCCCCAATAAGTCGGCAATACACCCGAACCCATCCAGGTGTGGCCGAATGCAAACGAGGTGAACTGAGAGGCTTTACCACCCGTCGTTTCGCCAAAGAAGAAAGTATTGCTGGTGCCGTCCGTGAATGCACCCATATTGGTTTGGCTGCGACGATGCCAAGGACCCACCCAGACATCGTACCCAGGAATGTCGCCAAACACTCCGCCGTTTCCGAGGTAGTTTGTCCGCCCAAACGCACTATTCGTCGGCGTTGGCCAGTAGTAAAGCGCCAGCGAATACTGATACATCATCATGCTGGCTGTCACGCCGGTCTTTCCGGCATACGGATTCGTGGAGGGACAAACCAAGCCAGGCAGATTGTAGGCACATGCGGGTGCAGTCACGGGCTTGAGGTACCAAACGCTGTCAACCTCTTCGGCATTGAGATTGAGATCGGTCATCCGGTTGCGCATCAAATCCTGGTCCATGTAGGGGAGGAGTTTGGGGAAAAGTCCATTCCACTGCAAGTTCCCTGTGAGCCCATAGGTGTGCCGAGCCGGATCGGTATCCAAGCCGCCGTAATAGCCCGGAGGAAAAGTCCGCTGAGTGTCATGATGATTGTGGGCGGCGAGTGCAACCTGTTTCAGGTTATTGGAGCACTGCATGCGTCGGGCCGCTTCCCGCGCGTATTGAACCGCCGGCAGTAGAAGTGCGACCAACACTCCGATGATCGCAATTACCACCAGAAGTTCGACCAGGGTAAACCCCAGCCTTTTTCGGCCACTAGGGCGAACCGATGAACTCTTCATTGTGTAACTCCAAAAAAAACCACCAAAAATAATGAAAAATTAACGACTGTCGATCTGCTCTGGTCCGGTCTTCAAACCCCAGATTCTAACCCGCGCAAAAAGAATTTCAACGGTTTTGCCCCAAAAATCTTGTTTTTTCTCGCTTTTTTAGGGCTCTTTCGAGCAAGAATTATTTCCTGGGAGCAACTTAGTTTTGCCTTTTGGCTTCCGCCCGACGCGTGACAATGCCCCATTATTGCCCTTATAAGCGGCGTTCTGTTGGAGAATTAGGCATCGGCTTCCACATTCTTTCCCAAACCGCCATACTTATTCGGTATTGCAACCGGTATTCCAAAATTCATGAGCCAAGCCCCTTTCACAGCCCCAGCCCCCCTTTCGGAACCGGACTTGTCGGGTCGGCGTCTGGGAGATTATCAGTTGCTGAGGCGCTTGGGGCGGGGTGGAATGGCGGAAGTCTACCTCGCCGAGCAGCTTTCCCTGCGGCGGCAAGTGGCTTTCAAAGTACTGCGGAGCAACCTGGCGCTCGATGTCGCTTATGTCCGCCGGTTTCATAACGAAGCGCAGGCTGCCGCCAAACTGGTTCACGCCAACATCGTGCAGATCCACGAGGTCAACTGCATCGACGGCACTCATTTCATCGTCCAAGAATACGTCGCCGGACAAAACCTCAAGCAAGTGCTGACGCGTCGCGGCAGTGGACTGGAAGCCGCACCCGCCGCCAACATCATCCGCCAGGTTGCGGCCGCACTGCACAAAGCCGCCGAGCAGAAAATCATTCATCGGGATATTAAGCCCGAGAACATTATGCTGGCCCCTTCCGGCGAAGTGAAAGTTGCCGACTTTGGCCTGGCCCGCGTGGTGCGAGAAGGGGAGGCGATGAACCTGACGGAAGTCGGCATCACCATGGGGACGCCGCTCTATATGAGTCCCGAGCAAGTGGAAGGAAAGGACGTTGATCCGCGGAGCGACATTTACTCTCTAGGCGTCACCGCGTATCAGATGATCGCAGGCAGGCCCCCCTTCGACGGCGAAACTGCATTGGCAATCGCGATCCAGCATCTAAAGAACGAGCCGACACGGCTGGAAACTTTGCGGCCCGATATTCCCAGCGGGCTTTGCCGCATTGTCCACCAAATGCTGGCCAAAAATCCGCAGGACCGCTTCCAAAAGCCCGCGGACATTCTCAAAGAACTGCGCACGTTGACAATCACTGGCCTCGGAGACGATTGGCAACATGACCTGGCCGGCTGGTCAACAACCGAAATGGTGGCCAATGGCGAGGGACGCACGGAAGCGACGCAAATGCTCGCCACGGTGCTGATCGAACAAAAAAAACTGAACGCCCAGCGCGCCCGTTGGTGGCTGGCGGGTCTTTGCTTGCTATTGTCTGTGCCGCTGGGAGCCGGTGCTGCATACCTATCGCTTCCCCAACCGCTGCTCTTGGCAGCCAAGCCGCAATCGCTCGATGTGCCAAAACAGGAGTCGGCGGAGCAGCAGTATTGGTATGCCAGGCTCACGCCTTCCGAAGCTGCCTGGCAGGCGGTGGCTGGATACTATCCACCTTCCAGTGGACCCGTGAATCAACTTTGGTCACGGCGGGCCGCTCGCCGGCTTGGAGAGTACTACCTTGAAGATGATCAATTGGAGAAAGCACTACGCGTTTTCCAAGAACTGGCGGGAGTCGAAGAGACGGCCCAGGAATTCCAAGTCGCTGGTCTGACGGGAGAAGCAGTAGTCTATGACCGTCGGAATCAGCCAGAGGAAGTTCGCAAACGGTTGCCACGTATCATGGAGGGTACGCAATTATTGCTGCTGGACGACTTCCTCAAAGGAGAAGTAGATAGATTGCGAGCCAAATACCTATAGTGGAAAAGAAGAAATAGCCGTGATTGGTCCAGCCATTGTGCGAACCTAATCCCGTGTTGACAACTCCATTTCCAAGTGGCAACATGAAAGCAGACGTCCCCATCGTCTAGTGGCCTAGGACCCCGGGTTCTCAGTCCGGTAACAGGGGTTCAAATCCCCTTGGGGATACTTCCTTGCGATAACCCTGCTTTCGGGCAGGGTTTTTTGTTGACTCTCGGCTTTTTCCACAAACCGCCAAAATTCCATACTAAAGCTGGCAATACTAGCGATGGACAGGCCGCGGCGGAAGTTGTAAACTGGTGAGCTTTCCCCAGTTACAGTTCCCAACTCTCCCGCCTTCTTCGTTTTGATTTAGAAAGCCCCGACCCCCGATGGTTAAACTTATTGTTCGCGACAAGGAAAGCATTCAGGAGGCGGTTCGCCGCTTCCGCAAGCTCGTCGAACGCAGCGGCATCAAAAAAGAGATGCGCCGCCGCGAATACTACGAGAAGCCGAGCGAAATCAAGCGCCGCGCTCGCCTCCGTGCGGAACGCCGTGCGAAGCGCCCGCCGATGCCCGCCCGCCCGATGCTGTAGTTCGCCCGGTCGAGGTGTCGCTGCTCTTTTTGCTGATGGGATTATTGCAAGCTGCGCTGTACTCGCGCGCGGTTCGCGACGAACCGCAATGGAGCCCTGGTTAAAGTCCAGTTCTTTCCGCTCCTAAGCACCAGTTCGCTCTAGGTGCTATCTGCCTGCCAAGTTTAGAATGGCCGCTGATTTCTTGGAGGGGCCGGGATGCTCCTTCGACGATTCACCAGAAGGATTCTTGCGCCATGGCCAAGCGAGTTACCACCAAAGTCATCGAAGAAGTAGAAACGGACGACGACGGAGCGACGGCCACGTTGCCCCCGTCTCGACGCCGCTCAGGATCGGGCTGGTTCCTGTGGCGGGGAGGACTGCTCCTGGCAATTCTTGCGGCGCTCGCCTGGTTTGCGCCGACGCTCATCGCCATCACGGGACTTTGGAAGCCGCTGCTTGGCAAGATTGCGCCGCCGCTGAGCGGCAAGGTGGATGCCGGCTCGCTGTCGCTCGGCTGGCTGTCGCCGATTGTGGTTAAGGATCTGGTTGTCCGCGACGAAGCTGGTGAAGTCCTCGCGCAAGTTGGCATTTTTCGCAGTGAGAAGACGCTGCTCAGCTTGGCGCAGAATCAAAACGACCTGGGGAAGTTCACCGTCGATGAGCCGCAAGGCAGAATAATACTGCGAACGGACGGCAGCAACATCGAAGATTTGCTGGCTCAATTTGCGAAGGACTTTCCGCCCACGGAAGGACAACCGGGTGGATCGATTCCATCTTTTTCGCTAACGCTCACACGCGGAACCATTCAGCTTGAGGATCAGGTTGCCGGCCATCGCTGGGAATTGGCCGGTGTTCAGATCGACGCTGATTTTCCCAAATCTCAAGGCCCGCGCACTGGAAAACTGTCCGCCGTTTTGAAGCACTCTCCAGGAGCCGCCGGCAAAGCTGCGATTGGCACGATTTCGACCGCGGAAATTCTCCCCGGTGAAATTGCTGCTGACTTGAACTGGCAGCCGACGCCACCGCTCGAGGGAAAGCCGGAAGGGCTGGGAGCAGGCAAACTCACTTGCGTACTCAAATCACTGCCTGTCGAGGTCGCGCAAGGAGCCCTCCGCCGCTTTGCCGGTGATATCCGTCCCGCTGGGGCAATCACCGGTTCGCTCCTCTATGAATGGAAGGACAATCTAGCGGCGCAGCGGCTGGAGCTTACGAAGCTCTCGTCGCCCCGTTTGTCGATTGCGGCCCCCGCCTATCTCGGCACCGACAAGCCGACGATTCAATTGACGAGCGCGAGCGGCGGGATTGAAATTGTCGGCAAGCGGCTGCTGCTGGACCAGATCCAGATTCAGTCGGACGTGGCGGCAGTGTCGGCGAGTCTGGCTGGCGAAACGCCGACTCTCGACTTGGCCGGCATTCTTTCGGCAGTGCAATCGACGAAAAAGGACGACGGGATCGAAGTCTCGGGCGAAGTCGACCTCGCGGCTTTGGCCCGGCGCTTGCCGCAAACGCTCCGGCTGAGGCAAGATACAAAGATCACGGAAGGCCTGCTCGATTTCAGCCTCAAGAGCGGATTCACGCCGCAGGGGGACCGGTCCTGGGATGCCACGGCCAACACCAGCCGCATCACGGCGGAGAACGCCGGTCGCAAGGTCGCTTGGGACCAGCCGGTGGAATTTGCCGCTACCGCCCGGAACACCAAGACCGGTATCGTCATCGACCGGCTGAGCGGCAAGTCGAGCTTTGCCACGCTCCAAGGTCAAGGAACGCTCGAATCCGGCACGCTGACCGCGAATGCCGATTTGGACAAACTCGTGTCTGAACTCGGTCGGTTCGTCGATTGGACCGGCATCGCACTCGCGGGAAAACTCAACAGTGAAGTCCAGTGGCAGCGCGGCCCCGCCAATTCCTTCACCGCCGTCGCCGATGCCAGTGTGCAAAACTTTGAGCTCGCCGCCCCCGGCCTCTTGCCGTGGAAAGAACAGAACCTGCAGCTCCACGCGGAAGCTAAAGGACAGGCCGACGCAGCCAGCATTCAGCAGATTACCCAGGCCGATTTTCAAATTCTCTCCGGCAGCGACAAGCTCGTCGCTAATTTGCAAAAGCCGGTGACCAACATCTCCGCTACCGGCAACTGGCCGATTGCTTACACCTTGGAGGGCGACCTGGCTACCTGGCTGCCGCGGCTGCAGAGTTTTGTGCCGCTGGCGGGTTGGCAGATTTCCGGTGGCATCACGGCAGAAGGCTCTGGCGAATTCTCCACCTCGCGAGCCGCCATTGGGCCGACCAAGGTCACGCTCCTGCAGTTCATCGCTGCCAGTCAGCAGTATTACATCCGCGAACCGAAGGTCGTGTTCGAAACGGCTGGCACGCTCGACCTGGAGAAGCGAACCTTCACGTCCAGCAGCACCACCTTCGCCTCTGCTGCCGTCGCCTTCCGGGCGGACGAGCTGAAAGCCGCCTTCGGCAGCGAAGGAACATCCCTCTCCGGCCATGTCGAATATCGAGCCAAGCTGGAAGTTCTCTCCTCCTTTCTCGGCGCTGCACAGTATCCGCGGACCTGGCAGCTCGGCGGCGATGTCGTTGGCGGTGCGGACGCGGCGATGGAAAAAGGAATCATGCAGGCAAAATTCACCACCGAGATCGAAAACCTCTCCTATGCCAGTCGCACGGTAGCGGCCCGCCCGGCTGGCGTTGCCGTCACTCCCGCGGCTCTCCCCGCACAGTGGCAAGTCGCCTGGAGCGAACCCAAGGTCACCCTCTCCGGTGAAGGCTCCTTCGACCCGAAGCTGGACAAGCTGGAACTTCGCACTGCCCGGCTCGATTCCGCGGCGCTCGCCCTGGCCGCGGCCGGAACAGTGGAACAAGTCTCCAGCCAGTGCCTGACCGCGCTTTCCGGCGAAATCAACTATGACATGGTCGGCATCACGCAGAAGCTCCGCCCGATCATGGGAAATACGCTGAGCATCACCGGCAAGGAGCAGCGAAAATTCGCGCTGCAAGGGCCGCTGTTTGCCGTGATGAAATCGACCGATCCCGTCACGCCGGAACTCTCCGCCCTGGGCAAAGCACCGCTCAAAATCTCGCTCGTCCCTGACGACCTCACGGCTTCCGCCGGCATTGGCTGGCAATCGGCGGAGTATTATGGCCTGGCTGCCGGCCCGGCGAAAATTGAGACACACTTGGAAAAAGGAATCGTCTCGATCGTGCCCCTCGATGTTCCCATCTCCGAAGGGAAGCTCACAGCCGCTCCGCGAATCTACTTGAACGAATCAGGCTTGCCCCTCGTGATGGACAAAGGCCCGCTGCTGGAAAACGTCCGCATCTCCCCCGAGCTGTGCCGCGGCTGGCTGCGGTATGTTCAGCCGGTGATTGCCGACGTGACGCAGGCGGAAGGGAAATTCTCCCTCGGCATCGAGCAGGCCCAAGTCCCCATGCTCGCTCCCCACTCGGCAGCCGTGAAGAGCACGCTCACCATTCACGCGGGGAAAGTCGGCCCCGGCCCACTCGCGGGGAAGTACCTGGGGTCGGTCCACAAGGTGCTGACCATGATCAAGCCGGGGGGCGGCGGCCTGCTCGAATCGGAAAAAGGGTGGATCAATTTCCCCGAGCAGCAAGTCCCGGTCGTCGTGCAGGACCAGCGGATCCATCACCAGGGAATGATCATGCAAATCGGCAACGTGCAGGTCGTCACCCAGGGAAGCGTCGGCCTCGACGACTCGCTGCAACTTGTCATGAGCATCCCCGTGCAAGACTCCTGGCTCCGCGACTCCAAAGCCGGCGCTCTCAAAGGCCGCACCATCCACATCCCCATCCGCGGCACCGTCTCCTCCCCCGTCCCCGACGTCGGAGCCGTCCTTAGCGACCTCTCCAAGCAAATCCTCGGGGGCGCCGTGAAAGACGTCTTCAAAGGGAATCTCGACAAGGGCAAAGGCCTGCTCGACAAGGAAGCCGGCAAGCTGCTGGATGGTCTCTTCAAGCCGAAGCCCAAGCCGTAGGGCCAAAAGGGGCGACCACATCACCACGCTCGGCAAGGCAGAATTCGCGGGCGCGCTACACGAGTTTCTGCGGCCGAATAAGGCGAAATAGCCTAGTCGACATTAATTCCCGCCAATTTCCAAAAGACGGAATCGGCCAATATGCGAATGCCGTAATCGCGGGCTTTCTTCGCTTTGCCGGACTGTGTGTTGGGATCGGCGACAACGAGAAAGTCGAGTTTTTTTGTCACACCGGAAGCGATCTTCATCCCAGCCTTTTCGGCGAGACATTCGGCCATGTCGCGTGAAATCGGTTCGCCATTCAATGTCGCTTGCAGCTCTCCGGTAAAGCAAACGGATTTGCCGGTGAGATTAGCTGTCGCAGCGCTTTCGGCACGATATGGCTTGGGAGAAGTCAGTGATTGAAGCTGCATCGCTGCTTTGTTCAGGGTCTGGTCCAATTCCGCTCGTTCGTAGCCGAGCAATTTGGCAACCAAGTACAAATCATTTCGCTCAGAATCGCTCACAACTCCGTCAGCCAACGCTCTGATTGCCAGACTATGAACGTAGGAACGATGAGCCGCAATGATGTCCGTACCGCTAATTCCCCATTGTTCGGCAGTCTCTAGCAGCGCTTTGCCTTCATTTTCATCAATTCTGCGATCTTCAAGAACGCGGTCCACGAGGGCCAAATAAGCGAGTACATCGGCGGACGATGTTTCGGAGTTGTGGCGAATTTTGGATACAAGCCGTTGGAGATATCCTGGCGGTTGATTGGTCTTTTCGCGAGCTTCGCTTCGCGTCACCGGCTTTGCTCGGGTTCCTGAGAATGAAGGCCATTGCACGGGCAATGTCTGGCGACACTTTTCATGCAATTCGGAATCTTCCTCAAAGAGCCGTCGAAGTAGATTCGCCGTCGCGCGGGCATCATGAATCGCGCAGTGCGGCTCACCATCAAATGTTATTCCGAATTCGGCGCAACAAGCGGTAAGGCTCCCTCCCAACAATTCGCAAGTGCAAACGGAATCGCCTTCCGGCAATGTGACACTGATTCTCTGAAATTCGGAGTTCAGAAAGTTGCGGTCAAAACGAACATTGTGGCCAGCCAACACGTGAACTCCGTTGAGAAATTCAAGTATTTCCCCGGCAACCTCCGCAAACTTTGGCGCGTGAAGCACCTCTCCGGCGGAGATTCCATGTATGGTCGTTGGCCCCATGTCCCGCTCGGGATTGACCAATGTTTGGTATTCACGCTCGGTATCGCCGTTTTGGTTCAGCACAACGACGGCAATTTCTACAACTCGATCGTGTCGCCGCGGAAAGAGACCTGTTGTTTCGACATCGACAACAGCAATTTGGCTCATATGCTCTTCTCCCCAACGCGCGCCGCGAAACAGCCAGAGAAAGGAACTGTACACCTTGCGGCGAGGATTTGCTACTAAGAGTCCCCCCTCCCCGCACACTTACACGAGGCGCTGTCGCAGATTTCTCTTGGGCAATGGCTTTTTGTAACAACTTCGGATAGCGTGGCTGGGATGAAGCGAAACATGGACCTAATCCGGAAGATTCTACTGACCATTGAGGCAGAGGAAGATGCTGGCGGGCTGGCGAAAGATGGGTACTCCGAACAGGAAATTGGTTATCACTGTTGGCTGATTTTAGATGCTGGTCTCGCAGAAGGTTCCGACGTAACTTGTAGGGACGGATTGGGCAGTCAGGCCATTCTGTACGGTCTCAATTGGAACGGCCACGAATTCTTGGATGCCGCTCGCGATCCAGGTCGCTGGGCAAAGACAATGGAGAAGGTCAAGGAACTCGGCGGAGCGATCACCTTCGCGGGAATCAAGGCCATTCTTTCGACGTTAATGGAACAGGCGGCCAAGGCGTCACTCGGAGGCTAGAAGGCATGGGAGACGAAGACGTTATTCAAAAGGCATGCGGAGACGCTTTGATCCTTCGCGGGCATAACCTGAAAGCATCTTGCTACATTCGTCATCCTGGAGAGCTTGGCTTCTTAAGAGAGAAAATGGTCAGCCTTTTCGTGCGGGACAACACTCCCGGAAAGTTCGAGGTTTTGACTGGGTTCATTCACGATCAAATGGCAAATCTGGTTTCGCCACAATGCGACATACTCATTTGCGACAACCACGAGATTGTGCCACTATACCGCTGGGATGATCTGGTAGTCGTGCAAGTGGCCGCAGCGAAGGCTGCAATTGAAATCAAGACGACGGTGGATTCTGCTGCACTGTTCGAAGATATAATCAGGTGGCATGCGAGGATAATGGGACTTGGCGTTTTCGACGTTCCAACGCTCGTCTATTCCCTGAAAGCAATGACCTTCGACTCTGCAGTTGAACAAGCCTCGAAGGCGATTGCTGCTAATCAACTTCGGCGAGATGACACGAGAAGAGCAAGGAATGTTCCCGCAGTTTTTGCGGCCAATGACCGACATTATATAATGGTTCGCCCGCACTTCAGTTCCGGGGTTCAGCAATCGATTGAAGACGTTCCAGACGCAGTGTGTTGCGTAGACTTCTCCAAGAGCTTGCGATTTAGAGGGACGTCCGAATTGGAAGGGATTGAAACTGGTTGCTTCACGCAGTTCTATAAACACGCTCTGTCGAATTTTCTGCCCCCATTCATGATTTACCCTTGGTTCGACGCTATCGAAACCGAACCCGGCGGAAAATTCTGGATTAGCGCCAGCGGTGATGTGCGAACCGATAGTCCGTACCTTGCATTGATGAACCGCCGAATTGGTGGTGACTGAAAGAGAATCACTGCGCGGATTTGAGCCCATTTCCCATCTTCCCTAAGTCAGGGTCGGGAGTCTTTGCCGTCACACGTTCTGCACCTGCGAAGAAGACTGCCGGAAAAGACTCCCGACCCCCTGATTTCGAACTCCGGTTGACTCCGGCCCAGAAGACTCCCACTCCGCCCGCGGTCGAATAGTGTCGGGCCTCTGTTCGGCGCGGGTCTCCCGACCCCGCCGAAATGGTCAACCGAAGGTCTCCTCTTGGGACGATACGCGGCCCTGGAGGAAAGGAGACCTTCGGTCGGGCACGTGGCAAGGTCGGGAGACCTTGCCACAACAGGCGGCGGGGTACGGGGAAAAAAAATTTGGCAAATTTTTGTCAGCAGGCACTTGAAAGTGCCAATCGATTGTATACAATTGTGATGTATTCGGGCGGCGGCTTCGTGCGCGGGGTGGCTGTCTTGACGGGCCGGCGGGAATCCGGTGGGGTCTTTGACAATTTACAGAGAGTTTGTGGAGAAGTAGGGAGAAGGTGCGCGCGCGGAGGAGAGTGAGTTTTCAGTTTTCGGTGTTCAGTTTTCAGCGATGGAAAACTCAGGACCGTGGCTCTAGCCAGAGTTATCAGCCAGCTTACGCTGGCCTCTCGCCGGGAGTTGGCGGGTGAATCAGGCGTTGGATTCAGGGGTCAAGTCCTTGCTGGACAATGACTTGTGACTCGCCGATGAATCACGAATGGCCTGATTCAGGGCTTGAATCAGGGTCTTACGTCAAGTGCCATTTTCTTAAGTCATGAAAATACAATGGTTTAGGAAGTTCATCGTCGGCGCAACTTTTTGGCCGCGAGTTGCTCGAAAACATGAATCAGAACCCGCTTTCTTGAGGCCTGAATCACACGTAACTCATTGCCGGAAAACGCTTTGGAGTAAGGAAGGTCGCCGTCTTCATTCCCAGGTTTCCGCAACTTGCGTGAATCGGCTGAAATCGCCTGGCGAGGCATGTCCGCTCACGGAGTGAGCGGCCTACTTTGCTCCGCGGGAAATCACACGCAGCCTGCCGTACAATGGACGAGCGATGTCCAAGTTCCCCCTCGATTTCGATCCGCGCCCCGCGCCCCTGCCGCCGTATGGCGGACCCACGTCGCGGCCAACGGAGTTGTTTGGCTGGCTGTTGGGGATTTCCGCCATCCAGGCGCTGATGAATCTTTCGATCCTCCCTGTCATCGAAAGATCGGGGCCGGACGACCTCCGGGCGTGGTGGGGAACCTTTTGCATCGGCTCGATCGGGGGCCAGGCGGGAACGCTGGCGATTCTCGCGGTGCTCGGTCCGGCGTCGACGCTGCGGCGGCACCTGGTGGCAGTCTCCTTGGGACTCGGCATGGCCCTAGCCTGGTTTGTCGGCTTGCTCATTTCGCAGTCCATGTACGGGCGACATTTCCCCGAAATGGTCAATGTCGCGGGGATGCTGCTCGTGATACCGCTGCTGTTTTGCGTCTGCGAATTGCCGCTCTGGTTTTTTCGGACGTTTCTCCGCTGGCGGCTTGAACTTCCCGCGGAAGGCCGAACTCGCCCGCCGCAGCTCACCATCGCCGGAATCCTGATCGCCACGGCAGCGGTGGCATTGTCGCTCGGAGCAGTCCGCTTGGGAGATAAGCTGGCCGGCGGAGGGAGTGAAGCCCATTGGTGGATGGGGGTCGCCTTCGCTTCGGCCTGGTGCGGAGGGTTTAGCCTGGTGGTGCTGCCGGTGGTCGTTCCGCTGATTTTTCGGACTCAGTCGCTGATGATTGGGCTGCTGGTGGCGTCCGCGTGGATGGGCCTCCTCATGACGACACTCCTGATCGTCATGAGTGCGCTAAGCGGCTATTTTCCCAAACGCGAGTTGCATTTAATTGTGTGCATTGCCTTGGGTTTCCTGTTCACACTGCTAGGTCCGCTCGCCTTGTGCCGGCTGTATGGCTATCGGCTGCGGTGGGGACGCGAGGCTAGGTAGCAGCCTCTTCGCTTCTCTTCCACCCTTGCAGCTTCGCCTGCATGAACGGCTCATACCTGTCCTCGGCAATCGCCAGGCGAGCATCGGCCAGCAGCCGCTGATAGTAAGTGAGGTTGTGGGCGGTGAGGAGGATGGGGCCGAGCATCTCGTCTGCCAGGAAGAGGTGCCGCAGGTAGCCTTTGCTGTGGCGGCAGGCGATGCAGGGGCAGGTTGGATCGATGGGGGCGTTGTCGAGTTGATGTTTTTGATTGCGGAGGCGGATGGGCCCTTGGTCCGTGAAGGCGAGGGCGTTCCGGCCATTCCGAGTTGGCATCACGCAGTCGAACAGGTCAATGCCGCGGAAGACGGCTTCCAGCAAATCCTGCGGTCGGCCGACTCCCATCAGGTACCGCGGCTTGTCGGCGGGAAGAACCGGGCATACGACGTCGAGCATCTGGTACATCTGCTCGGGGGTCTCGCCGACGGAGAGGCCGCCCACTGCATAGCCGGGAAAGTTGAGGGCCGCTAGTTCGTTCGCGCAGTGAATCCGAAGCGCCGGATTGAGTCCGCCTTGCACGATCGCGAACTGGGCCTGGTCGCTTTTGGTCGCCGCATTTTGGCAACGAGCGGCCCAGCGGATGGAGCGATTGCAGGCGTCTTCAATGGCTCCGTCATCGGCTGGGAGCGCAATCACATGGTCCAGCACCATCGCCACGTCGCTGCCGAGGTCTTCCTGAATCTGCACCGCCCGCTCCGGCGTCAACTCCAACAGGCTGCCGTCGATGTGCGAACGGAACGCGGCTCCTTGCTCCGTCACCTTCGTCATCTGTGCCAGGCTGAAAAGCTGGAAGCCGCCGCTGTCGGTGAGAATCGGTCCTTCCCATCCCATGAACCCATGCAGCCCCCCAAGCTGCTTGACCACGGCTTCGCCGGGGCGAAGGGCGAGATGGTAGGTGTTGGAGAGAACCATCTGAGCCCCGGTGGCTCGGACGTTGTCGATGGTCAGTCCCTTCACCGTTCCCTGCGTCCCCACTGGCATGAAAGCCGGCATTTCTACCGGGCCGTGCGGCGTGGTGAATGTGGAACGGCGGGCGGCAGAGTGGGCGTCCTGGTGGAGGAGCTGGAATTTGAAAGTAGCCATATTTGCTACTTTAACAGCGGGAACCGCGGCTGGACCTGGGGGTTGACGATGTGGCGGGGCCATTTGCCGCTGAGAACGTCCACGACGCTGGCCGCTCCTCGGCGGCGGGATTCATGGGTCGATTCGACGGAGCTGCCGGCGCAGTGGGGAGTGAGGATGACGTTGTCGAGTTTCAAGAGCTCGTGCTGTGCAGGAGTTCCGGGAAGAGCGAAAACATCGATCCCTTCAAACACATCGAGAGCCGCTCCGCCGATACGCTTTTCCTTTAGGGCGCGGACCAGGGCGGCTTCATCGACGATGGCTCCCCGAGCTGTATTGATGAGGACGGCGTTGGATTTCATGAGGCCGATGCGCCGCTCGTCGAGCAAGTGATTGGTCTCCGGATTGAGCGGCAGATGGATGGAGACGAAGTCGCTTTCGCGGAGCAGATCATCGAGGTCTCGCAGTTCGACGCTCAACCGGTCCGCTATCGCGCGGTACTTATCCGGGCTGCGGGTCCAAGCGAGCAATCTCAGTCCGAATGGCCGCGCTCGCTCCGCCACTGCCTGGGCGCTGGCCCCGAAGCCGACGAGGCCGAGAGTGCGGCCGGCGATGCGGTGGACATCCTGATGATTGCGGGCGGTCCATTCACCGATGCGCATCGCCCGGGTCATGTACGGCAAGCGGCGGGCAAAGGCGAGGAGGAGCATCAGGGTGTGCTCCGCCTGCTCGCTCAGGCAGAAGTCCGGCACGTTGCTGACGACAATGCCGGCTGCCGTGGCCGCTTCGATGTCGATTTTGTCGGTTCCTGCCCCCAGTCGGGCGATGATGCGGCACCTGGGCATGGCGTTGATGACTTCGGCGAGAATCTTGGACGAGACGACGAGGAGCGCGTCGCAGTCCGCCGCGGCTGCGATGATCTCGCTGGGCTGTTGTCCTTCGATTTGCGTTAGTGCGACGCCGGCCTTCTCAAGTTCGGCGATCTCTGGTTCCACCGGATAGCTGACCGCGTTGATTCGAACCGCTTTCCACATGACTCATCCTTTGCTTCGTGTGAATTGCTTCAGCCAACGGTCGTCCCAGAGCGAGGGGAAGGCATGTTTCTGGTAGGGATGCCTGACAATGGCTGCTTCGTCGAGTTCGATTCCGAGTCCCGGCTTCACGGGTAGCAGATACTTCGCTCTTTCGATGCCACACCAGCCGTGAACCAGTTCGCTTCGCCAGGGGACATCGTACTCGGCGAAGTTCTCCTGAATCAGTACCTCCGGGGTGCTCCAACCGAAATGAACCGCCGCACAAAGGGCGACTGGTCCGACCGAACAGTGCGGAGCCAATCGCATTTGTTGCGGTCCACAAAGCGCGGCAATCTTCTTGCCGATGTGCAGGCCGCCGCAATGCGCCAGGTCAGGCTGCACGATGTCACAGGCCCGCATGGCCGCCAGTCGCTCGAATTCTTCGAGCATATAAAGCCGTTCGCCGGCAGCGATGGGAACTTCGGTCACTCGTTTGACTTCCGCCAGTTGGTCCAGACTCCAAGGTGTCACCGGCTCTTCGTACCAGGCAGGTTGATAGGGCTCCAGCTTTTTAGCGAGCACAATCGCACACCTTACCGACAGCCGGCCGTGGAACTCGATCATGAGTTCGATTCCATCGCCGACGGCCTCGCGGACGGCGGCGACGATCCGCTGCGCCTTCGTCATTTCTTCGTCGGTCATCTCGTTCCAAGCTACGCCGAGCGGGTCGAACTTCATTCCCTTGTACCCACGACTCACCACATCCTTGGCCTTCTCCGCATAATCCGACGGCGTCACCGCGCCGCCATACCAGCCGTTCGCGTAGGCGGGAAACTCGTCGCGTGCCTTGCCGCCAAGCAGCTTATAGACTGGCTGGCCGTTGGCTTTGCCGAGAATGTCCCAGCAGGCAATCTCCGCTCCGCTGATGGCGGTCATCACCGTGGAACCACCTTGATACTGATCCCGAATCAGGTTGCCGAACAGCGGCTCGATATCTCGCGGGTCCTCCCCCAGCAACCGCTCTTCGAGCCATTCATGAACGAGCGTCCGGACCGTCTGCTCCTGCCACTCCAGCGTCGCTTCGCCCAATCCTGTCAGACCGGTGTCCGTGGTGAGGCGAAGGAACAAATAGTTCCGCAAGCCGCAGTTGGCGAGGAAGGTTTCGAGCTTGACGACTTTCATGGCTACCTAAGTAGTCTGCACACTCCGTGTGCAGACATGTCCGCT
>JBJXFF010000121.1:0-8999 GCA_046153945.1 Pirellulaceae bacterium | reverse complement strand
CCCTTCGTTGCCCAGCAAGTCGACATAGACCAGCTTATATTCGACGGTCTGGCCGGCGCTGAAGGCACCCACAGGGTTGGTGAGCCTGGTGATGACCACCAGGTTGATCGGCGGGGCCACGGTTTCCAACTTTGGTCCCCCCGGAGAGCCGGTGATAAACAGGTTTTCCTGCATCACATGGACGATATCGGAATCGTCAAAACGGCCCGCCACCGTCATTTCCTCGAGGTTATTTCCAGCCGGCGTCTTGGTCCGGAGAAACAACCCGTTGGTGGTGTTGTTCAGAATCCTGTTGCCGTGAATGTCTGGGCCGACCCGCTTGTAGTCGATGGTATAGCTGGTGACGGCCGAGGGGCTGTACCGCGGCGAGGCAAAATTGGTTTCTTCAAAGCTGTCGGGGTTGGCCGACATGGCGGCATCGGCGCTGGCGGTGATGGAGTTGTAGGTGACGGCGGGACGGGCATCGGTCATGTGGATCGGATTGACCACTTGCACCACGGAATCGACGTCCACCTGGCCGCCGCCATAGCGGATGTCAGCGTGATTGACGTAATTCATGAAGACGCCTTCGTCCTCGGCAATGTACCGGCCATCCGCCCGATCCAGATCATTCTTGAACGAGAGGCCACCCCAATCGCCCGCAGTCGGCGTGGTGTTGAACGGGTTGGTGTCAAAGCCGATGTTGGTATTGGCGGCGGAAGCCTGCTCGTTGAACGAGGTGAAATAGACGCTCTTCCCCGGGATGCCGAGGACTTGCAGAGCGCCACCACTACGGTCGGAGGCAGTCGCGGGGTTCGTGCTGCCGGCACTGATTTGAGCGCGGCGAAGCTGGAAAATGGCCCCGGCGTCGATCATGACGGTGACGTTCTTGGGGACGGAAAGGGTCGTGCCGTCATCGAGCTGGTTCCCCAACAGATTAAAGCCGATATGGTAGGCTTGGTCGTCGGCGAGATTGGTCGGCGTCTTAAGGGTGTTGTTGCCGTTATCGTTGCCGACGATCCGCACGATATCGTGCTGCCGGGCGTTGGTGAGAGCCGTGGCGATGTTGTTGTAGGGCGTGGTCAACGAGCCGTTGCCGCCAGAGGCAGAGGCCTTGTCGACGAAGATCGTGCGGGGAGCGCCTTGGGGAAACAAGGCCGAAGGACCGGCTTCCAGTCCGCGGGGAGCGGCAGCCTTGAACCAGAAGTTATAGACGCCGCCGACAACGCCATCGGATTCACCGTCGAAGGAAGTGCCCGTGGTATCGACAATGGAAGTGGTGGCGCTCTTGCGGAAGTCGAACTTGAGCTGGTAGTCACCCTGCGTCGTGCCGCCGATGCCCGAGTCCACGACATTCGGGTCGTAGGCGTTGTTTCCCTTGGCGCTGACGCCGAGGTAATAAGTGCCGGGTTCGAGCGTCAACTCAATCTGGGAATCCTTGCTGAAATAGTCATCATTCTGGGCCACCTCAACCGGAATTCCGTCAATCCCCACCTTGTACAGCCGCAGGTAGGTATCCAGTTGGCTGGAATCGGCGAGACGTTCGGCAAAAGTCTCCGCTCGGAACAGCCCGGTGGCGTCCAGCGTGAACTTATACATGTCAATGTCTTTGCTCTCCGGGCGGTAGAGATTCCGCATGTGGACGATGTCGGCATCGCCTGGAAAGACCGGTTCCAGCGGGACGTTGGCCGTGGCCAGCGCGGCGTCGGAGCCGTTGATGGTGAAGGGGGGGACGTCAAAGCTATATCCCAGGCCGAGGACGCGGCCAATCTGCTGCATGGCTTCCGCCATCCAGGAGGGCTGGGCGAGGGTTCCAATCGCGCCGTAGCTGTCGTCCCAGACTTCGGCATTGTCCATGATGGCAATCTGGCCTGGAATGCTCGAATTGCCGTAGGGATGCCCGATCCCGGTCGTGACCCCGGTATTGATCACGCGCATGTCGCCGGTAGCGACAATGATCCCCTGGCTATCCGACTCAATGAACTGCACACCGGAATAGCGGTTATAGAGTTCGAAGATTTCCCGGGCTCGCTGCTTTTGATTTTCGGTGATCAGGTTAAAGGCGGTCTGAGTGCCGCCAATGCCGTCGGGAATGGTGCCAATGATCTGCCGGAAGTTGTAAAAAACCGTGGTGATGCCATCGGTGGAATCGGACCCGAGTTGGTAGTGGTCTTCGACCGGGATGTGGCGATGTCCGGGCTCGTTGCTGTTTCCCGGCCAGGTGAGATCATACAGGTGATCATCGACCGTATTGAGATCGTTATTGACAATCCGGCCGTGGATGAGCGAAACCCCACCCTGCGTACCGCCAGTCAGACTGACGCCTAAGTCCTGAGCCAGCACAAACGTGGAGGCGGGATCATTCGTGGGGAGGGCAGTGGTAGTCGCGGTGGGACGGGGAGCTTCGCTCGTGCCGATCCGCAGCCGGAAGGAATTGGCAATGTCGCCTGGGACCGTGGCGGTAAAGAGCCCTTCCAGGGGCTGTGGCGTTCCGTCCGACTTGAGGAAAATCAAGGTGGCGGTATTGGCCACAGTGTCGTAAACGACGGAAGTCGGCAAGACTTCGACGTCGTCGGCGGGGTCGAGCGTGTTGCGATTCGCCGAGAGCCTGTAGAACTGCGGATTCTCCGCGGAGCTTTTGAGAAGCTCGTCATTATTGAAGTAGACGACAATCTTGTTGCGCTCCTGGCTGAGCGTGGTGCCGGTGCGGACCACCGGCTGCGGCACGACGGCGACGACCTGGGCGCCGAGATCGAGCCGGAAATTGCGGGTCACGTTCTGGCCGTTGTTGAATGGACTACCGGCGATGTCCTTGAGTGCTCCAGCTCCGGCACCGATGATCTGAATCCGATAGACGTCATCGGGCAGGGTTTCGGCAAACCGCATTACCACTTCGCGCGAAGTATCACCGAGCCCGATAAAGCCCGGGGTCACAATGACGTCATCCGCGGTCCCCATCGTGCGGTCGAGCCCGCCGCGGGTCATCTTGATCCCGGTGGCAAGCGTCGTTGGATCGATCGCCTGACCTTCGGCAAAGCGGAACGTGAGATCCTTGGGTGCGACGTGGCGAATATCCCCTTCATTGAGCAGCGCGCCGCTGTTGGGAAGGATAGCCACCAGATTTGGCCCGACGGCCATCATGCGGCGATCTTCGAGCTGCTCGAGATGCAGGTTCTTGCGCGAAACCTGGCGAGAATGCTTGCGCATCAACTCCCGGTACTTGCGGCTTTTCTTGATCTCGGAAAATGACTTTTGCGGTTGCCCAGTGGCCATGAACCAACCCTTAATGTGGCAATGATTTACAACAAAAAACTGGGAACAGCGCGAATCCATGCCGCGCTGGCACCCTACTTCTCTCTCACCTGACCAATCCGACCAAATACCGGTAAAAATCCACTTTATGCCTGGAAGATTGGGGCAGTGGATATTGACTTTGGAAAACTCTGCTAAAGTCGGATTATAATTAGGCCTGCTTCCGTTGCAACGAAATTAGAGGCTTGGACGCCTGGGTAGTCTGGTTTGTTCCCCCGAGGTGCCAAGTTTTCCAAAGAAGCGGGAAGTAGGGTGGGAAGTGGGGAAGGAAGGCCGTGGAGTATCAAGCAACACCCCATTGTTCCTGGGGGTTACTGAGGAGGATGCTATTTACCCCCTGAGCGAGGGAACGGAACTTGTCCGTTGGAACCGAGACGGTTCCCCAGCTAGGAGAGAGGGGTTTGGCCCAACTGGTGTAGTGATCCAGACGAATCCCCACGAACCCGTAGAGTCCGCCCCGAAAAGTGAACAATTCGTCGTTAGGGAGCGGGGCTTGATCTCCAATCACATTGTAAGCGAAGACCAGCAGGCCGCTGAACCGCGCTCCAAACAACGTCTCCCAACTGGCGAGGCTTTGCAATTCCTCGGCGGTGACCCAGTTCTTCCAGTAACTCTTGCCGGTCGGAAATCGCCGACCTTTGACATCTACAAGCCAGGACTGAGCGAGCGAGGGGGGAGAAACCACGAAGTCGAGGTTTTTGAGAGATCGCCCCTCGGCCAAGGAGCGTTTGGTTTCGTCGACGGCCAGATAGGGAATCTTGCGCGACCGCAGCCAGGCTTCAAAAGCCGCTTCGTAATGGTTCTCGCGTTTGGCCATGGGGAGAGTCCCGTTTTGCCGGAATTGCGTGGATAATTCTAGCAGAATGTCTGAACGGAATGCCAGACGGAGGGGCAAAAAATCGACCGCGGAATTGCAGAGTCTTTTTTTGTCACACCCAGTGGAGAGACAGAGGAAGTGACAGAAAAATGGGAGACAAAAAAATGGGGAAGTGATTAATCCTGGAGGCAACGATCTGCTCGTCCACTCCCTTTTTGGTTTCGGCCAACAGCCGCGCTGTGTTTTCCGTGTCCCTTACCGCGTCTTCTCATTATTCTGCCCAACTTTATTCTGCCAACGATTTCCTGCGTCTCATTTAAGGCTTGAGCCGTTTGGCGATTTCTTCGTAAGCAGCCAGGGCCTGCTCGTATTCCTTCATGGCCTCGGGGCCGAGGACGCTGCGGTTGCGTTCGATTTCCTCGCGACAGCGAAGGCGCAGATAGTCAATCTCTTCCTGGCGAGGAAGTAGTGGCTTTCCCGCAACTTCAAAATGCCAAGGGGCCGTGTGGGCGAAGCGGTTCCGCCGCGTCTCGTGCTGCTCGAAACAGCGTACGGCGAGCCAGCAGGAGCCATCGATTTGAACGGGGCTTTTGAAGTCCATTTCGAATGCCCCCGCGGCCAACTTTTGGCTTTGCCCCTTGATGACGGTCGCTACCTTGCCGTTCACCAGGATTTCGATCCGGCTGAGGGGGGCGGCGCTGGTGACGGTTCCCTTCACGATACTTTCGCTTCCGGCACGGGTTTCCGCAAAGACATGCCCGGGAAGCTGGCCGTTGACTTTCACCTCGAGCATCGGGCCGGTGGTGACGAAGCTCTGCCCGGCCTGGAGCCCTTTCAGCCATTTCTCATAGCTGAAACCGTCCGGCTGATAGACGTAAACCCGCCCAAACCCGAGCGGCACGGGATGGACCCCGGCAGCGGTTCCGGCCGTCGGTTGCAGCCGATAACCGCAGTTGAGAAGGGCGTAGTACGTCTGAAAACCAAAATCGATCCAGCCCCATTCGGTGAACCCGCGGCTGTCCTTCTCCAGGCGCATGTAGTCGCCGGCGGCGGAGAGAGTCCACTGCGAAAAGCTGAATTCGGTTCGCCAGATGTGATTGTTAGCCAACTCAAACAGGTCCACCTTCATGGTCGGGACGATGGCGATGGACCAGGGCCAGGAGTGTTTTTCCAGATCAATAAGCCCACCTTCCCGATGGACCCGCTCTGCAATTGGGATGACCGACGGAGCCTTCATGTCGAGGGGCGTTTTGTGGCCGATGAGGAGAAACGCCCCCAGCGTGTGCGGCTTGCCGCCGACCGTGAAAATCTCGTACTCCGTATTGAGAGGATAAATGAGGTGATTCTCCGCGACTTTGATTACCTCCGGCTTGACCGGCCCCGTGAGCTTGGAGCGGTTCCCCCGGATGGGATCTGTATCCGCGGTCGTCACCCAGTAGCTGAGCGGAAAGGCAATGTTGACGTCCTCCGCCATAATCAAGTTGGGAACGTTCACCAGGTCGTGGTGAATATGCGTGTCCCCCGAGTACCAGCCGCGGGACTTCATATCGACCCACCGGCTGATTTCGAGCGTCAAATCGAGCGGCTCCTTGTCGAGCGTGAACTGCTTGACCAGCGGCAAGTACTCTTTTCCCCGCTCCACGGTCAGCGTGTACTTGCCGCGGGGTAGGTCGATGGTGAATGGGTAGGCAGCCAGGGTAGTGTGCATCTCGACGCTCCCGGTCTCCGGACGTTCCCGCTGAAAGGGTATCGCGCCGTCCTCCGAGGCCGTCGACTTGGGAAAGAACCAGCGGCCGCTGTCCCCCTGCAAATAAAGCCGAGCCGCCACCGGTTGCCCCTTTTCCATGATTTTCCCGGACAGGCGAAGCAGCGGCTCTTCCGCGGCGAGAGGTGTGGGAAAGTCCTTTTCCGGCGGCTTCGTGTGGAGTGTCCAGAGAATTCCCTGGGCGAAGAGCCGCTGGTATTCGGCCCGTCGCCAATTATCGAGAAAGTGCCCTCCCGAGAAGCCGAACGACCGGCCTTTGTCCGGGCGCTCCCAACTCCAGCAAACCGTTTGCGGCTCCTTTTCGTCGGGTACGTTCACGCTCAAAAGGGGCGTAAAACCAGTGATTTTTGGCTCGCGCTTGAGTTGATAGTAGAACTCATCGAAGATGCGAAAGTCCTTCAAGCCGGCCGATGCCGGATGATCTTTGGCGGCGACGGTGACGTTCGTTGCCAGGACTTTGTACTTGCGATCTGGTCCGCCATGGCAAGCTCCCAGCAATTTCAGGACGATGTCGATGTTCTCGGCATCTTTGGTTCCAATTGCCCAGTGCAGCCCAGTGATGCCGCCGCCACGCTCGGCGAGCCGCACGAGCGCCTCTTTCCGCCGCGGGTCGGCGTTCATCCATTTCCCCCCTTCGGAAAGAAACAGCACGACGCCGTCGCATTTCGCCAGCAAGTCCGGCCCTTCCCGCCACTCGGCATCGGCGAACGAAGTGCTTACTTCCAGACCGGGAACTTTGGATAGCGCCTGCGCCAGGAGCCTTTGTCCTCCCGCATATTCGTGCGTTCCCGGTGGGTGACCGTCAGGTCCTTGGGAAACGAGCAGCAGCCGTTTGGGTTTGGGTTCTTCGGCAATCGCGAATTCGGAGAGGAGTGGAAGGAGCAGGAGCAGCGAGAAGAGGCGCATTGAGGTTCTCCAAGGCTGGATTCTCTATGACAGAATAATGGGGGACAGAATAATAGGAAGCAGAAGCAGGATTGTGTCGCGTCCAACCTTTTCACCCCAAATTTCGGCCAAATATCTTACTGCCTCTTTCCGCTGCTTATTATTCTGTCCCCCATTATTCTGTCCCTTATTGCCTGCTTTTCGTCCGACCACTTCCAAAAGCAAGAAACGAAACAGGCCGGCATGAAAGCTCATGCCGGCCTGTAATTCTATCGCAGTCCGAAGACCAATGCAGTTACCGGGAGGCAACCTGGCCGATGGGGCCGCTGCCGTAGCGAGCGGCAACTTCGTCCACGTACTTCCGGTCAGCAGCGCTCAGGCGGTCCAAGGAGACCGTCGTGGTTTTGCCGGTTTCCTTAAGAATCCGAACCTTCCCTTCCAGCACCGCAATCAGGCGGCCCTGAATGCGGAAGCTGCCGCTGTCGTCCGTCCAGCCGCGAGTGGCCAGTTGGCCTTCCGCGGAGATCTTGAACGGATCGTCTTCTTCCACTTTGGGAGCCGGCTTCTTCTCGGCTGGCTTCTCTTCAGCGGGCTTGGCCTCTTCCGCGGCAGGAGCTTCAGCGGCCGGCTTCTCTTCGGCAGCCGGTTTTTCAACAGCGGGGACTTCCTCGGGCTTCTCTTCCGCAGCCGGCTTCTCGGCAGCCGGTTTTTCCGCGGCGGGCTTTTCCGCGGGAGGAGCAAACGGATCATCTTCTGCCGGCTTGGCGGCCGGTTTGGCGGGAGCAGGTTCCGCAGCGGGCTTCTCGGCAGCGGGCTTTTCCGCGGCTGGTTCGGCAGCAGGTTTTTCCGCGGCGGGCTTTTCAGCAGCCTTCGGCGGGTTCTTGGGAGCGTCGTTGAACAGATCGTCCAAGTCGTCTTTCTTCGGTGCCGCCGGCTTTTCCGCGGCAGGCTTCTCGGCCGCCGGTTTCTCAGAAGGCTTTTCCGCAGCCGGTTCGGCAGGTTTTTCCGGCGCGGGTTCCTCAGCCGGCTTCTCGGCCGCCGGCTTTTCCGTGGCTGGCTTGGCCGGTTTCTCAGGAGCGGGTTCGGCGGGCTTTTCCGGAGCCGGCTCAGCAGGTTTCTCCGCAGCGGGTTTGGCAGGCTTCTCGGGCGCGGGCTCGGCAGGCTTTTCGGGCGGATTATCTACCTTCGGCTTCTCGGGAGCCGGCTCCTCGGGCTTCTCCGGCGGCGGTGGCGGGGGAGCTTCTACCGCTCCGGCACCTCCAAAACCACTTCCCGTCCCCGAGCCGCTCCCGGCTCCGGCACCACTGGTGCCATCGGCCTTGGCGTCCTCACAACAAACGACGGGCTGGCAACAATTGCGGCTGCGACGGAAGCGGCAGGCGGACGCTGTATCCAAAAACATCAGGACGGAAACCGTCCAGACCAGGCCGACTTGGGCCCAGCGCAAATAAGTTCGGCGCATGAAATGAAGCTCCTTGAATGCTGGTAACCGACAGTGATGATTTTCAATCCGCTTAGGGATAGTCTCAAACCCGTTCGCGTGCCCCGAATAGGCGAAGAGATTCCGTAAAATATGCTACCCCGCGCCAACAGCAATCGCAACTAAGCTGCGGAATTTCCTGAAAATAAGGGTTATGCGGGGCAGTTCGGCTCGGTTTCCAAGCCCGGATTAGAAGCAGGGAGATTGCAATCCCCTATCCCCACGTAAATTTTTGGGTCTTCAGCAGAGTCTGTGGGCGGTTTCCAGCCGGTTGGCGGTGCGGCGGTTGGATTTTCTGAGGCATGGCTCGGGCGTTCAATGCCGGTGAGAAGCAAGGCTGCCCTGGCGAGTAGAGATCGCCATAGCAGCCGCACGTCTGTGACGCGTCCTTCGGCTCGGTTATCCCTTGCCGGGTGGCGTCCCCGCAGAGCCCGACTCCGTTTCACCGAACTGGAGGCAGTTTAGCAGATTGCCGCGGATGAAATCTTAAGTGCATCCCGCGAGATTTCCGGTTATGGATGGAAGTGCAAACAGCCCATCCGCCAATCGGGAGCCAACACGGGATGCACCTAAAAACTATTCTCAATCAGGTCGAGCCTTGCAAGTCGTTCGTGTACGGTCCAGACCGTCTGGTGGCGGGGGCACCAGTACCTGACGCTGGTCTATCAAATCGATCAGGGGATGAAGCGTTTATTGTGGGTGGCCAAAGACCGGACGGAGCAGAGCCTCGCGGGGTTCTTTGAAATCCTGGGGAAGCCGAA
>JBJXFF010000113.1:0-11209 GCA_046153945.1 Pirellulaceae bacterium | reverse complement strand
TGGTAGGTACCAGCCATTTCAAACGGTTCCGCTCGCGGAGCGAGCGGACCACGGAGGCCCATGGTCCGGATCCTGTGCGTGGCCAATCAGAAAGGGGGCGTCGGCAAGACGACCACCGCCATCAATCTGGCGGCTGGGCTCGCGCGCTCCGGTCAGCGCACGCTCCTCATTGATTTGGACCCGCAGTGCAACGCCTCGTCCGGCCTCGGCATTACTCCCGCTCCTCGCCACCCGCTGATTCTCCGCCAGCCGATCCATGAATCGGTCCTCCCCACAAAACTGCCCGGCCTCGAACTACTTCCCGGCAGCCGCAGCTTTCAAGATGTGGATGCCCTGGCGCGTAGCGATGAAAGCGAAGCCTTGCTGCTTCGCCAGCATCTGCTCCGCGAACTCGAAGGGTACGATTTCGTGCTCATAGATTGCCCGCCGTCACTGGGGACGCTTACACAAACCGCCCTGTCCGCCTCGACCGAAGTCCTCATGCCGATCCAGTGCGAGTACTTCGCAATGGAGGGGCTGACCCAGATGATTCAGGTGATTCGAGGAGTCATGCAGCGATTTCCAGGACGGCTCGAATTCGGAGGCATCGTTTTGACGATGTATGAAGCAGCACTGGAACTGACGCACGAAGTGGACGCCGAAGTCAGGGATTTCTTCGGCGAGATTGTGCTGGGCACGGTTGTGCCGCGGGACGTGGCGGTGGCGGAAGCCCCCAGCCACGCCGCCAGCGTGCTGGACTACGCTCCCCGCTCCCGCGGGGCGCGAGCTTACATAGAACTCTGCATGGAGGTACTGGAGCGTGAGTAAAGACCGAAGGCTTGGGCGGGGACTTGCGGCGCTTCTGGGCGCTCCGCTGTTTGACGAACAGAATACAACCGGTGCAGGTGGCGACCCTCACAACGACCTGGCCAAGTCCTCGCCGACTTCACTGGGTGCTAGCACACCTGGTGGTTTCACGCCTCCGATTCCATCGCATACTTCGGAAAAACCCGCGATTGAAAACGGCGGCCTCCTCCAACTTGCCGTGGACGAGATCGAAGAGAATCCGTTCCAACCTCGCCGGGATTTCAGCGAAGCGGAAATCGCGTCGCTTGCCGAGAGTCTCAAAGAGCATGACATGCTCCAGCCCGTGCTCGTCCGGCGAGTGAACGGGCGGTATCAACTCATCAGTGGCGAGCGGCGATTGCGGGCGTCGAAACTGGCGGGATGGAAGACGATTCCCGCCCGCGTTCGCGACGCGGATGATCGTCTCGTGGCGGAACTTGCCATCGTCGAAAACTTGCAACGGCAGGATCTCAACCCGATTGAAAAGGCACTCTCTTTCAAGCGGTACCTCGACGAGCATCGCTGCTCTCAGGAAGACCTGGCTCGCCGCTTGAAAATCGACCGCAGCACGATTGCCAATCTAATGCGCCTCTTGGAATTGCCGCAGACGGTGCTCGATTGCCTTCGCAACGGAATCATCACTGCAGGCCATGCTCGTGCGCTGCTTCCCCTTGGCGATGACCGGGAGCAGATTGAAATGTGCGGCCGCATTGGGCGCGAGGAATTGAGCGTCCGAGATGTGGAACGAATGGTTGGCGAGAAATTGCTGGAAGAAGATGGTGAGCACGATCTTCTCCCCGGTCCCGGCAGCGAGACGAAGCGGAAAAAGAAGGCCGGCAGCGAGCAGGTGGCCGCGCTGGAGCAGGAACTGCGGCTGGCACTCGGCATGAAAGTCGAAATCAGGCAGTCCTCAGCCGGCAAGGGGAAGCTGGTTATTCACTTTCTAAACCATGACGAGTTTGAGAGCTTGCATACAACGCTTACCGATTCGCTTGGCAGCGGCGGATTGAAGCGAGCGGCATAGCGTGGCCACACGCGGCCCGCGTGTAGGCTTTGCCGGTTCCGAAGAAGCCAGCACGCGGGCCGCGTGCGGCTACGAAAACAGCCCGCGGTTCCTTTGGGGAGCCGCGGGCTGCTGTGTTTTGTGGAAGGAAGGAAGAGGTAACCTTACGACGTGGAGGGGACCGTTTCCCTACAGCCCCCGTGGAACTCGCCGGGTGGATCTTGCATGTGGCCCCTCCTTTGCTTGTCGTTTGAGGTGTTGTTGGTTGTCGCAGTTGTGTTTACTTGCGACACACTTGGTTTATCAAATTGCTGGCAGGGCTCGCAATAGTTTTTTGGAAATTCTCAGCAAAGAAACTCAAGTTTTCCCCCACGGAGTGCCGGTGGTGACGACTGGCAAAACTTGGCGGGCAACCCCCGCATGATACCAGCCGAAATGAGACCTATTTGCTATAATTCAGGGAATTGATTTGGCACGTTCCCATTCTGTTTAAGGAAGCAAAGATGTCCCGCTGGTTGATATTCACCCTCTTCGCAAGTGGCCTGCTCCTTGCGCCCCTTTCCGCCCAAGACACTCCTCCGCCGAAGGGCAAGGCCAAAACGGAGCCGAAAGCCGAAGCTCCTAAGACCAAAGCCGAAACTGTTAAGCCCAAGACGGAGCCGCCGAAGGCCGAGGTACTTGATGAGAAGACCGTCAAGGAACGAGCGAGCTACGCAATTGGAATCAACTTCGGCAAGAACCTCGCTCAAGGAATCAAGCAGGACGGCGCGGACGTTGACCTGGACTTGCTGCTCAAGGGAATCAAGGATGCTTTGACAAAGGCTAAGCCGGCGTACACGGAAATGGAATTGACTGCGGCGATCGAGGCGTTTGGCAAGGCACTGGAAGCGAAAGCGATGGCAGCGAGTAAGGCCGCATTCGACAAGAATAAGAAAGAAGGGGAGGCCTATCTCGCGGAGAATAAGAAGGCCAAGGACGTGCAGACCACCGCGACCGGCCTGCAATACAAAGTTCTTAAGAAAGGTGACGGTAAAGCTCCGCAGAAGTCCGACACGGTGCGCGTCCACTATCACGGCACGCTTCCCAATGGAACCGTTTTCGACAGCAGCAAGGACCGCGGCGAGCCGATTGAGTTTCCGGTCACCGGCGTGATCAAGGGGTGGACGGAAGCCCTGCTCAAAATGAAGGTCGGCGACAAGTGGATGCTCTACATCCCCTCGGATCTGGCTTATGGTCCTCAACAGCGGAGCGAAGCGATCGGCCCCAATCAGGTTCTGGTGTTTGAGGTTGAACTGCTGGGGATAGTCGGTCCAGACGTAGAGGAAAAGAAGAAGTAAAACCTCATCTACCTCCGCGAGAGGTCGTCTATTTTTTGAGCAAAAACGCCGCCAGGTCTTTGAGTTCCTGCGGCGTCAAATTATCGGCCAGCCCTGCGGGCATGATGGATTGCTCGCTGGGCTTTTTTTGTTCGATGTTTCGCGGATGGATCCGGTGAACGCGGCCGTTCTGGTCCGCCAGTTTGAGTGTGCCGTCGACTTCTTCCCCAACGTAAAGTCCGGTCATGGTTTCGCCGTCATTCGTCAGTATGACCCAGGGAGTGAACTGCGGAGCCATCTCGCGGCTGGGCTGGACAAGGGACTGGATGAACCGCTCGCGGGTCATCGATTTGCCGATACTCGATAGATCCGGTCCGACGGTGTAGCCGCGGCCTTCATGCTCGTGGCAACGGAAACAGCCGCCAACGCGAAGATGAAAAAAGATCCGCTCCCCCGCTGCGGCGTCCCCGTCTCCTTTCGCGAGAGACTGCCAGGTGGCGAGGTCTTCGGATTTTGGCAGGTCCTTGGGGGGATTTCGCTCCAGAGCCCGTTTGACAAGCTGTTTGCGAGGTCCTTCCAGTTTGTCGGCAATTGCCGCCAGTTCTTCCTTTTCCCTGGGAGCCAGATCGAATCCTCGAAATGCTCGGAGAGCTTCATCGGCGACTTGAGGAACCTTGTCAGTCGCAAGTTCCAGGAGAATCGTTCGGTCCTCACGATTGCCCGGAGAGAGCCCGAGTATCGCTTCGCTCCGTTCCGTTGCTGAGAGTTTCTCATTTCGCGCAACTTCTCGCAATTCGGCCCAGCGCTCCGTGTCTGGCCGCTGACGAATGGTGCGAATGGCTTCCAGGCGAATTGCGGCGTCGGTGTCGCCGAGTAACTGCTTGAGCATCACCACGGTCAGTTGCGAATGGTCGGGTCGAAGGGAACGGAGCGCGAAGCGGCGAATGGGAGAAGCAGCCATCTCTTTGGCACTCAGCAGCTTCAAAACGTACTCATCGCCGGCCGATTCTTGCTTGGCATCAAGACTCGGCTCTCGTCGCTCGAGGAGGTCGAGTGCGGCGAGGCAGGCTTCAAATAGCTGCCGCGTTGTGGCGCGCTTTTCGAGACATTCCAGCAAATTGGCCTTCTGCTCCTGCCGACGACCTTCGCCGATCCAGACGACGGCTTGCAGGCGTACTTCCGCAAACGGCGATTTGAGCATGTAGGGGGTCAAGGCCGCTTCGTTTTCCGGCTTTGCTTCGCGCAGTCCTTGGTTGAGGGCCACACGATAGGCAACATCGGGAAATTCAGCAATCAGTTTTTGAAAGAACTCAATGTTCCCGGCGTCCACCAGGATGTCGCGCGTGTCCGGGTCCTTGGCGATGGAGTTGGCCACCGCTTGATACAGGAAAGGATCGAAGTAATGACCTGTGGTATCTTTCGGCAGGTCCAGCGTCGGCATGCAAAGTCCCTGCCGGGCAGCGGCTACCGTTGCTTCATCCCATTTCTTGAGCGGCTCAAGCGAATTGAGACTGTCCTTTCGGCCCCAGTGCTTTGGCAGAGCATCAACTTCTTTGGCAAACGCTCGGAATAGTTCGGGATGTCTCAGCGCCAGAAGCGAAGCGGCTTCTTGAAGTGCGGGACGGTTTGCCAGATATGCTCTCGCGGCCAATGAGCGGGCGCGGTCGTCCTTGCAGGCCGAAGCGAGACCGAGGAGCGTCTCCTTGTCGAGCTTGCGGGAAGCCGCTTCGCGCCAGGAACCATGTGGCGATTTGATCGCCAGTTCGGGTTCTTCCGGCCTGTTGGGTTTGGTGGGATTTTTGGCCGACAATCTCCAAACTCGCCCTTTGCCATGAAGCTGATACGACTTATCCACCCAGTCACTGAAGAAGAGAGAACCGTCGGGAGCGAGAGCCAGTCCGACAGGGCGGAAGTTTTCTCCGCCGGTGATTACCGGCGTCATGTCGGCTACAAAGCTCGCGCCGCGAGGCTTGAGTTTAAAGCGCTCCAGTCGATGATCACCCCAAGAGGTAACGAGCAAGTCTCCAATGTATTCGTTCGGCAAATTGTCGGATTCATAAGCGAGGACGGCACAGGGTGCTTCGCCCGTTCCGGCAACCATGGGAAGCGTCCCCGGCAGTTCTCCATTCCACGCCGTAAAGGGATGCACCCCTTTGCGGCCGTTGCGGAAGCGATAGCCGTAGTCACCCCCATCGACGATGTGGAGCAAGCGGCACGGCGGTCGGGAATCAGGATCGTTGTCTACGGAAAAGAGCCGGCCAAAGGCGTCAAAGCCGACGTGGAATGGGTTCCAGAATCCGGTGGCGAATTTGCGGACGCCTTTGCCGTCCTTGTCGCAGACATAAATGTTTCCCCCCTCGCCGCCGCCGGCCAAGCTTTTTCCGTCGCTGCCGATGAGCTTGTAGTCGGCCCCCAGATTCTCGCCAAAGCCAAAATAGACATTGTCCGCCATGTCAAATGCAAAGCCGGAGAGTCCGTTGTGGGGATAGTCCCCTTTGGTTTCCAAGTGGGCGATGGGAGTCCGCTCTTCGGCTTTGTCGTCCCCGTCCTTGTCCCGCAGGCGGAAAATCTCGGCCCGAGTGGCGACGTAGACCGACCCGTCGTGAAACACAGCCAGATTCATCGTGTGCTTCGTCCCCTCAAAGAAGACGCTAATCTTGCGAGCCTTGCCATCCTCGCCAAAGTCCTGCATTAGTAGTATGCGGTCGTGCTTGGGGCCGTCGTACTTCTCCGGAGGAAAGTGAGTGTGGCTTTCGATCACCAGCACCCGTCCCTGCAAGTCGACAGCAAGGCCGGTCGGCGTCCTCACTTCCGGCGAGTCGGCGACCAGTTGCAACTGCAAACGGTCGTCGTGGACCTTCGGCATTTCAACGGGGGGAGCGGCAAAAAGTAGCAGCGTAGTTGTCAGGACGGCGATATTCATGGCATGATTTCTCCTGGCGGAATTCTAACACCTGGACGCGGCTAAATCATGGGTGCTGTGAAACACTTGAGTGCGGAAGAGTTGGAAGCGGGGCTGGCGGAAATCCGCCGTTCGCCTCGGGACGAAGGATGGTTGTCGCTGATTGTCCGCCGGCCGCGGACAGAAGAGCGCGAGATTCTGGAGCAGGCTGAACTGGACGTTGCCCTCGGATTGATCGGTGACAATTGGCAAGCCCGCGGCAGTTCGTCAACGGACGACGGAGCCGCTCATCCGGAGATGCAACTCAACCTGATGAACGCGCGAGCCATTGATTTGATCACCGGGGACAAAAGCCGCTGGCACCTGGCGGGAGATCAACTCTTCGTGGACCTCGATTTGAGCGGCGCAAATCTGCCGCCGGGAACACGGTTGGCGATTGGGACTGGCATCATTGAGGTTACCGCAGTACCGCACACGGGGTGTAAGAAATTCGTGTCCCGGTTCGGACTGGAGGCGATGAAGTTTGTCAATTCGCCGCTAGGTCGAGAATTGAATTTGCGGGGGATTAATGCCAAGGTCGTTCAGTCGGGGACCATTGTTCGAGGCGATATGATCCGAAAGGGCTAGTCGCGAGTGAGTTTTCGCGAATCGGAGGAGCAATGAGCCAACCAGAAAGCAAAGGGCAATACGACCATCTACAGTCAATTCCGACGCCCCCCGACAATTCTGTCGGAATTGCGTGGGAGTCTATTTCAGCTACTCCGGCTTCGAAAGGGGACCCGCCGCCAACCGAGGTGACGCCGACGTTCGTCTTTGATGCTCTCAGGAACGGTGCTCTGGGCGGGTTCATGCTGGGGACCTGTGCGAGTATTGCCTTTGACCTCCCCTATTGGGAAACGGCGCTGACCAGCGCCTTTGTTGGCTCCATGGCATGTGTGCTGCTTAGCACGGGCGTCGCACTGCTCAGTCACTCGCGGAGCTTGTTTGCCAGCTTGGTGCGGCTGATGTACGGTCTGATGACGACAGCGTTTATCGCGGCATTTCTCGGGGTGATTGTGCTTTACCTTTATGTGAAGGTTGTGGCACCGAAGCCGGCGGGAAACTTTGAAGTTCCGCGAGCGAAGATCAATTAACGATGACTGAGCCAAATCCTTACGAACCGCCCAAGACACCGCTGTGTCCAAAGCAGCCTACCGCACTTGGCTCCGTTCAAGCAGCATCACGGAGGTGTCATCCATCCGCCCAGATCCATTGGTAGCACGGTTGGAAGCGGCGAAAAGTTCGTCGAGAACTTGTTCGAGTGGGAGGTGGGCGGTTTCCTTGAGCGTCTGCGTAATTCCCGCCAGCCCAAATTGGCGGTGCCGCTCGTTGTCGTTGGGGAAGGCTTCTTCCAGTCCGTCGGAGTAGAGCAATACCCGGGAGCCGAGCGGGATATCGACTTCCACCGAGGGATACTCCCAATCTTCAG
The DNA here is from genome assembly GCA_046153945.1 of Pirellulaceae bacterium. Classification (GTDB taxonomy): domain Bacteria; phylum Planctomycetota; class Planctomycetia; order Pirellulales; family Pirellulaceae; genus SXOA01. The sequence continues at coordinate 3,695 of JBJXFF010000113.1, read as the reverse complement.
CCACCACGAGGGGGAGGCCACATTGTTCGGCGAGTCCCAGGGGACGAACTTCGTTCGTGGCCAGGTCTTGGATCAAGGGAATCGGATGACCGGCGGAGGTCCACTGCAGTTTATGCAGGTCAGTATTAAGACTGCCGTAAAGGAGCGTGATGAATCCTCCACTGTCCCCGGAGACAACGGTGCTGCGGCAGAGGCGGCGATTCACCTCGGTCACGAACTCGGCTGTGTCGGGATAGGACTGGTCGCGGATCATGCCGATGAGGGTGTGCATCGTCATGATCGACATGCAAGCTCGCATGCCGTGCCCCGCGGCGTCTCCCAGAATCATGATCAGGGTGTTGTCTCGCACGCGGAAGGCGTCGTAATAGTCGCCGCCGGCCATCACGACGGGTCGGTCGCCAAGGACGCGAATCTCCGAAGGCTCATAGCGGGCCACAATCTTGTATCCGTCCATCTGCGGGAGAGATGCGGGAATCACGGACTCCTGCAATTGCCGCACGGACTCCACTTCCTCGCGCAGCTTGTCCGCCAGCAGGCGTGCCCGATGGGCGAGGACCGATTGATGAGCTGCCTCCAGCACCGTGATGAGGAGCATGATGAACTCCCCGCTGCTGTCTCGGAGCAAATAGGAGTGAAGTCCCGACAGGATGAACTTGGCGATATGACTCAGTTCCCCTTGGAACCATGCGCCGACGATGGGAGTGTCCGGCCGCTCGCGGCGGATGCGTTGAAAGAGGGGAAAGCAGTCTTGCTGCGTGGGAAAATTCAATGCGAGCAACACGACGTCATAGCTGCCCGTCATGAGCGCCGCTTCAAACGGTGTCGCCTCGCCAAATACATCCGCGGTATTGTCGCCGATATTCAGGAACGACTGGATCGTTTCACTTTCGGCCGCACTATCCCAACCAACCAGAATCCGCATGGCGACGGGTCCCCGGGCAAGGTGCGCACACGCGTAACAACAGTCCGCGAACAGCGCAAACCGATTTCGAGCCTCGCCCAAGTGTGGCTCAAGAATCGACCTCCCCTAAACCCGGCTGCGTACTAATTAGCTATGATGCCTAACGGCTTCTCGTTATTGGCAAAATGAGGCTTGCCAGGAAAATCTGCGGAAAATTCGGGAACTAGGATTCGAACCTAGAATGACGGAACCAAAATCCGTAGTGTTACCGTTACACCATTCCCGAATGCCGATTGCGGTTCGGCGTCACCTTTCAGTGAATCGAATCCGGCCCGGCAGAACAATTCTACGCACCTCGGGGGACGCGCCAACCCGGTTGCAGGTTCAGATGGAACTTCCGCGGTGATGTCAATTTGCCCGTCCCGGCTTATTAATGACGGCAAACGACAATTGCTCTAGCTCAATGGCCAGGTCGACCCCTTCCAGATTGATGTGTTTGGGGACAGCAATTGTGACCGGGGCAAAGTTGAGAATCCCTTCAATCCCCGCGGCAACCAAGGCATCGGCAACTTTTTGAGCAGCGGTAGCAGGGACGGCGATAATCGCCATGCGGATGCCCAATTTGGGGACAATTTCCACAATCCGGTCCAGATGATAGACCGGGATCCCATCGAACTGTTTGTTGACTTTGGCTTCGTCGACATCAAAGGCGCAAGAAATTTCAAACCCCTGATGCGAGAAGCCGCGGTAGCCAAGCAAGGCCCGCCCCAGGTTACCCAAGCCAATCATCGCGATCGGCCAACGGTCGTTGGTCCCTAGAATGTCCTTAATCTTGTCAATCAGCTCACTACAGCGGTAGCCGATGCCGGGATAGCCAAACTGGCCGAAATAGGCCAAATCCTTGCGGACTTGTGCGTCCGTAAACTCAAGCAGTTTCCCGAGTTGCGTGGAACTTGTCGTCTCGTGACCATCCCGGACAAGGCGTTGCAATTCCCGCAGGTAAAGGCTCAAGCGGTTGATCACCGCCTTGGGAACCGGTCCTGGTGAAGGAGAAGCAGCCGGCTTGTCGTTGGGCTCGGGCATTTCGGCCGCCGGTTGGAATTAGAGATGGACCAATACCAGGATTCTTGAGCCTATTCTACGTTTTGCGGTGCCGGACTCCAAGGACTCTGCGAAAGTCGATTGGCACCCGTAAGCCGACGTAGATAACCGTGAGGGCGCGCGAAAAAGGAGCCGCTTCTCAGGGAAGCGGCTCCTTCAAGCCATGCAATTTTAATCTTAATCTGCGGAGGAATCTTGCACTATTTGGTGTAATCCGCGGCACTGAAAACGGCGCCGGTAGTCTTGTTGTAAATCCAGCCGAAAGCAGGGTCATTGGCTGTGGGGTCCGCGGTCACCACCTTTAGCAGGCTCTGCTTGGTGGGATCGGTCACTGCGGGGTTGTTGGGAATCGCTTGGAAGTAAGGGCCAAAGGGAGGCGTCCCCGTAGTGGTGCCGTCCGCATTCGTTTTTCCCGTTAGCAGGGCAGTAATGGCCGCTGCATCGGCTCCCGTCGGAGCGACCCCCATGTGCTGGGCCTTGTAGACGGCGATCTGCGAGCGAAAGGTATTGAGATTAAAGACCGACGTGCTGTTCCGGGCATCCGCCGTGGAATCGGTAAATTGGGGAATTACCGCCGCGGCCAAAATGGCAAGGATAATGACCACAATCAGGATTTCAACAAGCGTAAACGCCGACCGACGAGACATACGAGACATGGTTTTCGTGCTCCCTGATATTCCTACCCCGCGAAAGCCCCAGTGGCTTGCCGAAAGGCACCCGCTGTTTCTTCCGCCTGTTTATTGATGCGATGCTCAAACGGTGGATTGGTCGCCAAGCGAGTTCCGCCTGATGAATCCCACAAGGTTTATTAGGTTGCACAACTTTGCATGTCAAAGAAAGTAGGCACTTTGCCTGAATTTCCAAGAAAAACATTTGTCTTGTGCGAAGTCTCTTTCGCCAAGAAATCCCTATCCACGCTTCCGATCCGGCATGCTAGCTACGACTCTCCTTCCCGAACCATCCGGAGAATTTGCGTAGAATTGTCTCTAACTTGTTTATTCATAAACAGTTAGCTTGCATGCAATATCGCTATTGCAAAAAAAATCCTCGCAATCGCCTCTTTTTCTCCAGTCTTCCCATTACAGCCCGCTAGCCCAGATTGACGATGTGTCTCTCAACCGGTCCTTGCGCCGGCAAGCTGCGCGCTTGCTGGTTGCACATGAGGATTACGCGGCGCATGTCGGCCTGATCTGAAAAATCTAGCCAACGCACACCGGATGTGAGCCAAGTAGACCGGGATACCCGCATTGGCGAAGTTTTTTCGCCAGACCAGATGCACCACTATCACGTTCGTACAGCAGTGAAGGAGAGAGCAATGAAGACCCTGTTGGGAATCCCGTTGATGGCGGTCCTTGTGACCATCATCTCGGTGAATTCCACCCAGGCCGCCTGTTGCGGCGCCGTCAGCTACAAGCATGTCGGCTGCACAGACCCGGTCAGCTATGGCTGCGCCAAGCAGCAATGCCACACCGTGATGAAGACCTGCCGCGAGGTCGTGTACGAGAAGCAGTCTTATACGTGCTATAAGAACTGCTACAACACGACCTACGAGGACAAGGTCATCGATTGCGTGAAGAACGTCCGCGAGACGCACTATCGCGAATGCACGTACACCGTCTGCAAGCCGGTCTACGAAACCCACTACCGCACCTGCAACTACACCGTTTGCAAGCCGGTTTGGGAAACCAAGACC
>JBJXFF010000108.1:0-8694 GCA_046153945.1 Pirellulaceae bacterium | reverse complement strand
TCCAGGATTTTAACGACTCCGCTGGAGTCGATCACCAAATTCGAGGGCTTCAAGTCGCCGTGATTCACTCCCTGGGCGTGTGCGTGTTCCAACCCCTCGGCTGCCTGGCGAATGATGTCGCTCGCTTGTGCGGGAGAAGTGGCGCCGCTAGCTTCGACTAATTGCCTCAGGTCTTTTCCTTCGACGTATTCGGTCACAAGGTAGTACCGCTCGTCTTCGGAATTGACGTCGAAGACATGGCTCAGATTGCGATGATCCAGAGCCGCTGCCCTGCGTCCGTCGTCGAGGACCTTTTTCAGAATGTCCGGGTTAGCGGTGAACTTGCGCGACAAAATCTTGAGCGAAACTTTTCTGGCGAGTTGAGCATGCTCAGCTAAATAAACTCGTCCCATTTCGCCCGCGCCGAGCTGATCCATCAACTTGTACTTACCCACCATCAGTTGATGAAATCCATGGAGCAACTGGCCGGCTTGCCACTTGGTCAGTTTGTTTTCGCGAACCAGGTCCCGGGCGATGAGTCTGGGATCGCTATCATCGCCGCGGGAGGAACGAAGCGCCGCTACATCCCCCGCGCTTTGCAGGCCGCTCTTTTCCAAGGCATCCAGAAATGCCTTGGCGCTGGCTAACGGAACAACTTTGGCCATAACGGTGTCTCGCGCGGAATTGGCTATATCACCTCTCCATCCCTCTTTAGATTCTGGCAAGGTGCCAGCAGATTAGCAACCAGTTTGGGCAAGTTGGCGAAAGGAAAAAAACTAGTTCGCTTTCGGGAAAGCGGAATTGGTCGTTCAACTCAGGCGTCGTGTGGTCATAATGCTAGCGATGCGCCGAGAGAAGGAGGTCTGGGCAACCCGCGCCGATTATCCGATTTTGGGAAAAATTGCCGTTTGTAGCGAAAGTACTGATTTTGAGCGTAATACCGCGCCGATAGGTTCTGTCGAGCGAAAAATGCGTCGCTCCTATGGCTGGCGGTGTTACCCGAAGGTGACGCTGACTGCCATCGCTGGCATACACCATTTGTGCGGCCGCCCTGCAGGCAGGCGCCGAAGTCCTTGGAGCCGCGGAGACTCTTCGATGAAGATGCAATGGGCCTGGGTTTTGCCCGTGCTGACAATCCTTTCCCTGAGCGGCAACGCCTGGGGACAAGGCTATCCCCAAGGTTTTGCACCGGGATACCAACCGGGCAGCCCACCGCCGGGTTACGGACAGATGCCGTATGACCCGTCGGTTGCGATGTACGCACCGCCAGGAGCCATTCCCGGCGGACAGCCCGGCTATGGCCAAGGGCAACCTGCGTATGGGCCGCCGGGATATGGCCAAATGCCACCCGGCTATGGCCAGGCACCGGCAGGCTACGGCCAACAAGTTGGCTATATGCAGGCTGACGGGCCAACACCGGCTCCAATGCCCGGCGCGGAGCAGGGTGCTCCCATGGCTCCCGGACCCATGCCAATGCCTGGGGAAAACTACGGCCCCGCGAACGCGGAAGATTTTGGCGTCGATTGCCCGTACTGCGGCGGCCAAGGGTGCGATCATTGCGGCGGGCATCATGGCCTGCTGGGCGACGTGCTAGGTTTGGTTGGCCCCTATCCGGATGGCGGCTGTGGAGCTGTTCGCTGGTATGACCTGTCGCTCGACGTTATGCTGCTCAAACGCGAGGGTGCCGGTCGATTCACGCCCTTCACGAGCCAGGGCATTGCCGGACCCATTGTCCTTAGCAATCAGAATTTCGGCTTCAATGAAAGCACAAGCTTTCGCTTCACCGGACAATTCCAAGTCGGTCCCGGCAGTAGTGCGGAGTTTGTGTACTACGGGCTATTCTTCTTCGATTCGACGGCGACCGTCACGGATCCCAACAACAATCTGTTTTCTGCATTCAGCGATTTTGGCACCAGACCGTTCAACGGGTTCGCGGAAACCGACCAGAGCGATTTGCAAAGTGCTCGCTATACCTCCAAGTTCGATAACTTTGAACTCAACTATCGTCATCGGTGGGTCGCGCCCAGTGCCCGCTATCAGGGTTCCTGGTTGATTGGTGCCCGTTACTTCAAGCTGGACGAAACCTTGAATCTATTCACTCAATCGACGGTGAATCAAGGCTCGGCCAATTACAGTTCCGCGGTCTTCAACAGCTTGACGGGAGCTCAGATTGGCGGCGACATCTGGTTCTGCCTGCTGCCGGGTCTGCGAGTTGGTGGTGAAGCCAAGGTTGGTGTGTACGGCAACAATGCCGGGCAAAACAATGTGATCACGGCAACCTCCTTCGCCGCACCGTTTCAGGAAAACGGTCACACGCAGGATGTTGCCTTCGTCGGGGATGCGACCGCGATGATGACCTACCGCTTCAACTATCAATGGGCCGGCAAGCTTGGATACCAGGTCCTCTATGCGGATGGGGTGGCCCTCGCCACCGAGAATTTCAACTCGACCCCTCCCGCGATCTTCTTTCCGCCCCCGGGCGTGAATCGAACTGTCGCCATGAACGACAACGGCCACGTCTTCTATCACGGTTTCCAGGCCGGTTTGGAATTCATGTGGTAAATTCAGCCTGATTGTTCCCTCCCACCGCGGATGGAACACCCAACGAGATAAAGGCCTTGCGAAACTCCTGGTTTCGCATGGCCTTTTTTCGTACCCTGGGAACTAAGTTCGGAAAGCCTGCGTCAAACCGAGGCCCGGAACTGGGAATTCCCAGATCTTTCCAGTAAAACTGTCTTGCCAGGTTTATTGACAGTTGATTTCTGGCATTTATAATCCACCCGCGCCCAACTAGAGTCTCCGACACTCCAAATCGCAGTTTTTTTGGTGGCAATACCCAGGGACGGGGAAATTTCCGCAAAAAAATGGAAATTTGGGATTAGAGCAATTAGACTGACGCTTACTTTTTGCGACTACTGTCGTTTTCAGGCATCATTTGAGTTCGCCCAAGAGGGAAATTGTCGTGAAACCCGCTCTGAACAAGTCCGCTTCCAAGCGTCGCGCCCTGCGCAAGTCCCTCTCCCAGTCGCAGGAGCGTCGCCGATTTCGGCAAATGATGTTCGAGTCGCTGGAGGGGCGCGCACTTCTGGCCGGAGTCGAAATCGATTTCGCCTCCTGGCAGGGATCACATTTCGTTCCTGGCGAAATGATGGTTCGCTTTAACAGCGATATTTCCCAGTCGCAGGCGGCAAACGCGCTATTTTTTTCGGGGGGAGCCACGATCACGAGATGGTGGCAAGAGCTGCATTTGGCAGAGGTAAAGCTTCCCACCGGCCTCGGTGCGACGACGCCAACAGTGCAGCTCAACTATATCCAGAATATTAATAATCTGTCGTCGGTTTACTACGCAGAGCCGAATTTCATTCGGGATCCCCAAAGGACTCCCAACGATCCCGGCTTTGGCCAGCAGTGGGGTCATGAGAATACGGGACAGGCAGTTAATCCAAATCCATTTCCAATTCCGCCCGGACTGTTCCCCGGCACCGTCGATGCCGATACCGATGTGACGGATGCGTGGGACATCACCACCGGCAGTCCCAGCACGATCATCGCCATCATCGACACGGGCGTAGATTACCGGCATGCCGATCTGGCCGCCAACATCTGGACCAACCCCGGCGAAGCCCCGGACGGAATTGATAACGACGGCAACGGATATATCGACGATATTTTCGGCTGGAACTTTGCCGACAATAACAACGATCCAGATGACCTCGATAGTCACGGCACCCATGTTGCCGGTATCGCGGGCGCCGTCGGCAATAACGGCATTGGCGTGTCTGGGGTGAATTGGAATTCCAAAATCATGTCGCTGAAGGCGGGAAATCCCACCTTTTCCGTTGCAGCAATTGCGGGAGCACAGCTTTACATTGCCAAGATGCGTTCGCAATTCGGCTTCAATATCGTCGTCAGTAACAACAGTTATGGAGCGAACGGCCCCTTTTCGTTCACCGAATATGACACGATCAGGACGGCCATCAATGCGGGCATTCCGTTTGTAGCCGCTGCTGGAAATGGCGCGACAAACAACGACATTCTGCCGCATTTCTACCCTAACGACTATGACTTGGCAGGAATCATTGGCGTTGCGTCGTCGGATAACAATGACCAGCTTTCCTCCTTCTCACAGTATGGTTTGACGACTGTCGATCTGGCCGCTCCTGGCGAACAGATCTTGAGCACTGTTCCCCCTCTGGGTGTTGTTCCGCCCATTTTCTACGACTATTTCGATGGGACATCGATGGCGTCCCCGATGGTGGCTGGTGCCGTCGGTCTGCTTCGCTCACTCGATCCCAGCCTGTCGGTAGCGCAGGTTAAATCCGCCCTACTCAACGGGGTCGATAGGAACGTCAATCTGTCGACCCGCGTTCTGTCAGGTGGGCGGCTCAACATCGCCAAGTCCTTGGATCTGGTTCCTCGCAACGAAATTCACGGAAACGTGTTTGAGGACGTTGACGGCAATAAAGCCCAAGGTGCCGGCGAAAGCGGCGTGCCCGCGTGGACGGTCTATTTGGACCGGAACAATAACGGTGCCCTTGATGCTGGTGAGCCAAACACCACCACCCTCGCGGACGGCTCTTACAACCTCCGCGGTGTCTTTGGGCCGGGGACATTCACGGTGCGAGAAGTGATTCAGCCCAGGTATACGCAGACTCTCCCCACTGCCAACGGCGGATACTCTGTTTCTCTCGCTAACAAAACTACCATTGTCACCAACATCACGTTCGGCGTGCGGCAACTTCCCGGCGAAGTTCACGGACGAAAATGGAATGACATCAATGGCGATGGCGTGATGGACGCCACCGAGCCCGGGCTTCCAGGAATCATCATTTACGTGGATGTGAACAACGATGGCAAGATTGCCCTCGGTGAACCCGGGGCGGAAACCGACTCCCAAGGCTACTACACCATTCTCAACGTTCCCCCCGGCACTTATGCGATCCGCGAAGTCTATGCACCCGGATTCTTGCAGACCTTCCCCGATCCAGCGGGAACCGACAAGGGGGCGATTACGGGCGTGGTCGTGACCAAGGGGGACATTACCCCAGGCATCAATTTCGGCAACAAGGCCGCTTTTGATTATGGAGATGCCCCAGCTCCATACCCCACGCTCATTTCAAAGACCGGTGCCTACCATAGCATCCTGCAAGGATTCTACCTGGGGTCCAGGGTTGATGCCGAAACAAATGGTGTCCCCAGCGTCAGCGCCAATGGGGACGATTTGAATGCTGCTACGAATGATGAAGACGGCGTTACTTTGAGCAACTTGGTTCCTGGTCAGACCGCGACCGCAACCGTCAAAGTAACTGCCGCCTCGGGCAACATTACTTCCGGTTATTTGCAAGGCTTCATTGACTTCAACAAGGATGGTGATTGGCTTGATTCCGGCGAGCAGGTCCTCACCAATCAACAACTCTCGACAGGCACTCATGCGTTGACTTTCCCTGTTCCCTCGAACGCCGGATTGGGAGCCACTTACGGTCGATTCCGCTTCAGCATCAATCCTGGAATTAGTTCCAAGGGAATCGGATTGGGGGGTGAAGTTGAAGACTATCTCATCAACATCCTGGGGCAAAATCCCACTGCGTTGCCCGATGCAGTTACTGTCGATAACGATTCGCTGTTGTTTCAAAATCCCATTTACGTCCTTGCCAACGATTTGCCGAGCGCATCCGGCCCCGCTGGAATCGATCCCACTTTCCTGGACCTCTCCAGCACCCAAGGCCAGGTTGTTCTTGATGACAACGGCACCCCAGGGAATCTCACGGACGACTTCTTTCGCTATCAGCCGCCGGCCACCTTCGTGGGCATCGATACGTTTAAGTACCGAGATCGGGATCCCAACGGCAATGTTTCCACTCCGGCCCTAGTCACGATTACGGTCCAATTTGTTCCCCGCGATCCGATTGCGGTGGACAATACCTTTGACGTGCTTGTGAATAGCTCCGCTAACAAGATGGACGTGCTGGCGAACGACGTGCAGGGGACGGGTGGTGCAGTCCGGTTCTCGACTTCAACTCCGCCTACTGCCCTCCACGGCACTGTCACTCTGGATACCAATAGTACGGCAATCCTTACGGACGACTTTTATCGGTACACGCCGACCCCTGGCTTTCAAGGTTCGGATAGCTTCTCTTACACCATTATCGATTCCCTCAACAAGATCTCTACCGCCAAAGCCACCGTGCAGGTTCTCTCTGCCGCACGAACGCCTTACGTGGGCACTTCGCCGGCCATTATCAAGTTCGAACTGCAGGTTGTGGACAAAGCCACGGGCCTCGTGCTGCCGGATGGCGCACTGATTCCGCTCGGCACATCCATCTTGGTGCGGGGCGTCATCACGGATCTGCGGGGCACAGTGATTGATCCGATTTCGCTGGCTGATTATGTCGGCGCGTTTTCGGGCTACATGGACCTGCTTTATGACCGCACGAAAGTGCAGCCCTTTGGCCCAATCGTGTTTGGACCCCAATTCCAGGATGCCAAGGCGGGTGCGGGCGGAACACCCGGCTTGATTGACGAAATTGGATCAGCTTACAGTGGCACCCAAAACAGTTCCGGTCCCTCCCCCGTGCTGGTATTCACCAAGGAGTTTTTGACGACGGCGGCCGGTCCTTTGCAGTTCGTCGCGAATCCCGCGGATGCCTCTCCGGAACACGATATAACGGCGTTCAAGGTGGATGGAGGAGATCCTAATTTTTACTTGCAGGCAATTCCTTCCACGGAAATCTATTACCAAGCCTCGTTCCCCAACATCAGCATTTTGGGTTCGGGTGAAGGAGATGACACCAATCTCTGGCTGCCCGTCGACGTCAATCAGGATGGCAAGATTACCCCGATTGATGCCCTGCTCGTCGTCAATTACCTGAATGAGCAACTTGATGCGGCCGGGAGCGGCGAAGGCTCTACGATTGTCTATAAGCGGGACGTGAATCATGACAATCAGATCAGCCCCATTGATGCTTTGATGGTCATCAACGCCCTAAACCGAGCGGTACCTGCGGTGCCAGCGGGTGAAGGGGAAGCTGATGATTCCTCCAGCCGCTCGCCTCTCGTAATGAGCACGACGGGATCCGGCGGTGTGCCCATGTCTTCCGCGAGCACTTCCGCCGAAGCCCCGGCTGTGGCGACCTATGCGTCGAATGTGGACCAAATTTTTGCTCAAACCGATTGGACTAAGCCGAGCGTGAGCCGGATCGAGGACTCTTCCTGGTCGAAACCAGAAGTTGCCAGCGAGGATTTGTTCGCAGGACTGGGAACATCCGTTCGCCGCAATCGCAAGGGATAATGGAGTCGCAATAGTTAAAGAGTGAACAATGGCCCCAAACCATCTTCCGGTTCGGGGCCTTTTTGTTTTCTTGCAGCTCGATTTTGGCCACTTGCCAGCCGGAATAACCCGCAAGGTCTGCCGGCGCTATGCATTTGCTCCATTTTGAATTATTCTGTTAACAGCCGCTCTCCCCGCGCGAACGAATCTGCTCCGGCAGGGCACTAAACCTAGTTCCCTCCTGCCTTTAACGCTAGTCACGCCAACTCCCGCCCAGCCCAAGGTAACGCCGCATGAGTTCCCCCGGCCCAAGCCCGGTTGTTTCGGCAACCGTCGCCGAGTCTTCCGCCATTCGCAAACTGGCGGAGGCTCGTGAGAAGATTCTAGAACAGCTTTCCAAGGTGATCGTCGGACAGCATCAGGTCATCGAAGAACTGCTCATCTGCCTCTTCAGCCGGGGCCACTGTTTGCTGGAAGGGGTGCCTGGGCTGGCCAAGACGCTGCTCATCAGTACGTTGGCCCGTTCCCTAGACCTAACTTTCAGCCGCATCCAGTTCACGCCTGACTTGATGCCGGCGGACATCACGGGCACAGAAATTCTGGAAGAGAACCGCAGCACCGGTTCTCGAGAACGCCGCTTCATGGAAGGGCCGGTCTTTTCCAACGTTATCCTCGCCGACGAAATCAACCGCACTCCTCCGAAAACGCAAGCCGCTCTGCTGGAAGCGATGCAGGAACGTCAAGTCACCGTCGGCCGCGTTCGACATCCGCTGACGGACCCGTTCTTCGTCCTCGCCACGCAGAACCCCATTGAGCAGGAAGGAACCTACCCGCTCCCGGAAGCGCAGCAGGACCGCTTCATGTTCAAAGTCTTCGTGAACTATCCCAGTTTCAACGAGGAATTTGAAGTCGCTCGCCGCACCACGACCTTGCAGCACGACACGATCAGCCCTTGCCTCGCTGCCGCGGAGATCATCGAGCTGCAGCGAATCGTGCGAGAAGTCCCCGTGAGTGATCACATCATTCGTTACGCACTCTCCCTGGTCCGACAGACCCGCGTCGGCACTGCCGGCACTCCCGACTTTGTGCAAGACATGGTTGGCTGGGGAGCCGGCCCTCGCGCAGTGCAGTTTTTGATTCTCGGTGGCAAAGCCCGGGCGATCCTCCGCGGCCGGACGCACGTCTCCACCGAAGACATTCAGGCCCTGGCCCGTCCCGTTCTCCGTCATCGTTTGGTCGTCAACTTCGCCGCTCAGAGCGACGGCGTTTCGGCGGACAAAATCATCGACCGTCTCATTGCCAGCACCCCCACTAAGGAAGACGAGCTTCTCAGCGATGCCCGGTTCAAAAAGATTTTTGCATCCTGAAGCGATCAAGCGGATCTCGCGGCTGGAAGTGCGGGCGCGGCACATCGTGGAAGGCTTCCTCTCGGGGATGCACCGCAGCCC
>JBJXFF010000068.1:0-27416 GCA_046153945.1 Pirellulaceae bacterium | reverse complement strand
CTGGAAGTTGTTCGCAAGCAGTATTAAAAAGTCTGTACAGAATAAGCGCCCCTTCTAGTGCGGCAGCCGCGCGAGACCTGGGGTATGGGTCTCGCGGGCTGCTAAACAAACTAACATGAAATCGTAGTCCACTCCTGGTCTCGTCAATGGGGTCCACTTCACTTTTTACATCTTTTGGGGGGCTGCAAGTGCGCCCCTCTTTCTTGATTTCCTTGCAAATCCGTCATATTTGCTTGCTCAGGAAATACGAGTTTGCTAAATTAACAAGTTGGGGACGCGTTTTTCTGTCGATTACCTTCTTTTCAGAATCCATCCGATTCTTTAAGGGGAGGATGACTTCCACAGAGTCCGCGGTGAGTTGCTAATTACGGCATTAACCTGCGGATCGGAATGTGTTTCCTTCCAAGGGTTGGGGCCCTTAGAAAGAAGTTTTACTCTCTCATTTCATTTTTTTTAAGGAGTGTTTATGGAGCGAATGTCTCGTAAGCGCCAGGGGTTCACCCTGGTCGAACTGCTGGTGGTCATTGCGATCATCGGAGTTCTGGTGGCTTTGCTGTTGCCTGCTGTGCAACAAGCGCGCGAAGCCGCCCGGCGCATGCAATGCGCGAATAACCTGAAGCAGTATGGTTTGGCGATCCAAACCTACCACGACGTTTGGAACAAAATGCCAAACTGCACGTGGGCACAGTACAACGGCGATTGGGGACTCAAGTGCCCGGGCTGGCAGGCTAATGTTCTGCCGCAAATGGAACAGCAGCCGCTGTACGACAAGCTGAGGTGGAACTTGGTTGCCCCAGGATCCACTGCCGGGTATGACCCCAACAACCCGGTTACCTTGAATGGCTGGGACTCCCAAGTGAATACACCCAACCAGGGCGTTCAACCTATTCACGTCGTGCAAGTTCCTTACGCGCGCTGCCCCTCGGACAGCTCGCCGGAACGTGCGGACTGGGCAGTCTCCAGTTACACGGGCTGCATGGGTTCTCAGGCCACGGTTGGTCCTGGTCCTTCCACCTGCTATCCCTATCGTGTCCAAGAAGGGTTCCATTTTGAATGGAATAGCTGGGCAGACCACGGCAACACCACGGACGCAAAATGGCTTTCCGGGGTTTTCAACCGGCTTGGCCTTAACAGCATGATGAATTTTGGCGCTGTCCGGGATGGGCTCTCCAACACGATTTTTGTCGGAGAGTATTTGTGGGAATGCCACGACCACGGCGGTACCTGGTGGCATTACAACCAATCGGGCAATGCCCACGCCAGTACTTCCTGCCCCATTAACTTGTTCACCCCCTGTGCAAACAGTCCGCAAGAGGCCATCGACAAGGGCTATCCGCTCCCCCAGTGTGCCCAATCTGCTTGGCCGAATGGCCCGGCACAATGGAACCTGTCGTGGGGCTTTAAGTCCCGTCATCCTCAGGTTTGCCAGTTCGTGTTCGGTGATGGGAGCGTTCACCCGCTCAGCCAGTCAATCAATTATTCGACTTACCAGCGACTAGGTGGACGGCGCGACGGGTTGCCGCTTGGCGACTATTAATCTGCTGCCCTGCCTTCTCCTTGGAGAAAACAGGGCAACATAATCAACAACTTGCTGGGCGTGGATCACCATTCCACGCCCAGCTTTTTTGCCAGCGAACGGCCTTTGCAAAAGTGCCGATCTCCGCTGGACATAATCACGCTTTTGAGACGCCGACGCAGGCGTTTCCACGCTCCCAACTTTCGTCGGCTCAAAGCCCGATCTCTCTTTCGGTACGCGGAGTTCGAGAGGTATCGAAAATCGCCCGCTAGACTTCACCGGCTGCAGGGAGTTTCTTCGCTGTGGTGCGAAACTTCTCCAGGGGGAGAGCGAGAGCTTGGTGGAAACAGTTGCCGGCCAGCCAAGACGACCGGGTATGGCGGCGAATTACACATAATGACCCGGCTTTGGCGGTTGGGTTCCTCAATTACTTCCATTCTCCATAGGTGCATTCGTGAACAGTTTCAATTGGAAAAGTGTGCTTCTTCTGGCCCTCCCGCTCGTAATTTCGGGTTGCGGTTCGGGCGGACCTTCTCTGTATAAGGCGGGGGGGACGGTTACGTTCAAGGGGCAACCGGTTTCGGACGCGACGGTTAACTTTCTATATGCCGACGGCAGTGCGGCCACCGGCGTCACGGACGCTGCCGGCAAATTCTCCTTGGCCTACTCGGGAAATCCCAAGGGGGCCGCGGTCGGCAAGTGTTCGGTTAGCGTGACCAAAATCGCCTCCACAATAAGCACAACTGGCGGCAGCGTTGATTCCTCCAAGGACCCGGCGGCGATGATGAACATGATGAAGAAGTTCGACGAGGCGAAAAAAGCAAAAGAGGCCTCCGGGGAAAAAACTTCCAAGAATGATCTCCCCGCCAAATATGAGGACCCCAAGAAAAGCGGATTGTCTTTTGAAGTCACGACGGACCCACTGAAGAACGATTTTTCCATCGTCCTGACGGAATAGACTTGCGGGAGCCAGCGAGTCTTTCCTCTGAACAGGAGTTTGCGCCGCGTCGCCGGGACTTCCGGCGGCGCGACTCCCGTGCCATGTCAACACTAGGAACTTCGGCAGTCGCGGTCGCCAGACCGTGGGATACGAACGGTTTTCGCGATCTCCCCTACAATCCGGCGAGCGTGGACATCATCCTGATTCTTAACCTTCCGAGAAAGCTGGTTGTTTCTGAAGTCGGGGGTAGGGAGCCGACTTGCTTCCGGAAAGACTACTCGTGAAAGCCTCCCGCCAGACTCCCAGGACTGAGAAGAATCCAGCAGCGGCAGCCGCCGCGCCGCGCCGCCAGACACGGTGGTGGGCTTATGCTGCCGGGCTGATCTGTCTTGCCGCGGCCTGGCCGATCTATCGCTATAACGTCTCTCATCTGGGGCGGGAGGCCGGACTGGCTGAACTGGAAGCCGGCCATTTCGACGCCGCCGTCAGCAAGTTGGAAAGTGAAGCGGCTGCGAATCCGACAAATGCCCAGACAGTCTACTGGCTGGCGGTGGCCCATCGGCGAGCCGGGCATTTTCGGGTGTTTCAGGAACATCTGGCTCGGGCCAAAGAACTTGGTTATCCCCAGCGGGAGATCGACCGACAGATTCTCCTCTATGGGCTACAGTCTGGAACAGTCAACCCGGAATTGGAAAGACAAGCCGATGAACTCATCGCGCAAGCCGATAGCTACGCCGGTGAGCGGATGGACCAATTCGTCGACGAGTTTTATGAGGCTCGGGCTCTGGGCCATCTGGTCAACTACCACTTGCCGGACACCGAACTCGCGCTGAATCACTGGATCCAGGCCCGGCCGGAATCCATTCCTGCCCGCTTGATGCTGGTCGATGTGCTGCAGCGGGGCATGAAGTTTCAGGAGGCCGAAAGGGAGTGTCGCGAGATTTTGGCCCGCGCTCCTGAAAATGTTCCGGCCCGGCTGGAACTGGCTCGGATGCTGATGGTCAACCAAAAGGTCCTGGAAGCAGGGGCGGAATATCGAATCTGTCTGCAAACCGCGCCGCGGGATTTCCGCGCTCAAACTGGCCTGGCCGAATGCGAATTCCGCAGCGGCGAGGGAATTGACGCTAGTCGCGAGAGGCTGCTCGCCGTGTTGCAGCAAGACTTAACGGCCAGGCAACGAGCCGCTGTTTTGTTCCTTCTGGGAGAAATTTACCGCAGCCAGAAGCAACATGAGTTGACCATCCAGTCGATCACGGAAGGTCTCGCCCTGGCTTCTCCTCCAGACGGCGCACCTTACCAGACGCTGAGTGCCGCCTATGCCAACTTGGACCAGCGGGAAGAGGCCTCCAAGTATCTGGTTTTGGCCCGAGAAAAAGAGGCTCGCAGTGTCCGAATCGCGGAACTCGGCGGCAAAATCATGGTGGCACCGGAGAATGCGCTGCTCCGGCTGGAACAGGGGAATCTCTATTTGGCAGAAGGGATGCCCGACGAAGCGGCCGGGTGGTGGAATATGGCCGTTCGGGTCGATCCAAAATTGCAAACGGCCCACGAGGCTCTGGCGGATTACTACGCTCGGAAAGGAGAGCGGGAACTTGCGGATTACCATCGCCAGCTGGCCGAAAGTGCGGTCGAAAGCACATTTGACAAGCTGTGGCTGGCTTTGCTGGACAGCAATACCAAGGAGGTGAGGGAAGGGCTCTCCCAACTAACCCCTTATCCTGCGATGCGAGAGCCCGTCGAATTGCTGACGGTCGGACTGGATGTCGTGGAGCGCAAGGAGCTTCCGCGGTCTCTCCAGGTGCTGAATCGACTCGCCAACTATCGAAAACTGCGGCTGCGGGTGTTGACCATGCGGGCGGAAGCACTGTATTTGACGGCAGACTTCAAAGCGGCGGAGCGGGACTATCAGGAAGTGCTGTCGCTTAGCCCGCGGAACGTCGTGGCGCATCGCGGATTGCAGGCGATTTATTTCGACCTGGCCGATTATCGCCAAATGGAGCGGCATGCATTGGAGGTCGCCGAGATTGATCCCACCGATTACCGTCCCCATCGCCACCTGGGATTTTTGCGGCGGGAAGCGGAAAACTGGATAGGGGCGATTGCCGATTATAAGGAATCCCTCCGTCGCAGTCCCCATCAGCCGTCTCGCGAAGAAGTGCTCCTGGAGTTGGCCGATTGTTACATTCATGATTTGAAATATCAGGACGCCCTGGAGACGCTGGCCACCGCCCGACCCTCGGCACAAAAGGCGTTTCTGGAATCCCAGTGCAAGTTCGCCACCAAGAAAGTTCTGGAGGCCAGAAAGTTGCTGGATGAGTCACTGAAGACTTCGCCCAGCCATGCCCCTTCGCTCATGCTGCGGGCCGACATAGCCCTGGTGGAAAACGAGGTTTCCGAGGCGCGCGGCTTTTTGCAGCGGGCGGTCACGGCCACGCCGTTTGACAACAGCGCCCAACTCAAGTACTCCACGGTGCTGCTCCGTCTCGGCGAAAAGGAGGCGGCCAAGAAAGCGGGCGATCGAGCCAAGGAATTATTGGATTTGAATGTGCGCTTCAGTGAACTCAACGGCCAGGCTTCGCAGCGTCCCGCGGATATTGCCGTCCGCCGGGAGTTGGCGTCCCTGGCGGGCCAATTGGGACGCGAGGAAGATGCGACTCGCTGGAACCGGGTGGCGGACGCGCTCGCTGAGGATTTGCAACGGGCAGCCAAGGAGGCCGCGACTTCCAAGGGAAAACAGGACACCCAGCCGATTCAAGTTCCCGATGGGCTGAAACCTCCCCGCAAAGCCGGACCTCCCGAAGCGATCAAGCCCAAACGGCCGATGCCCGGCGTAACCCCGCGTTCTCCGCAATAATCCCTCTCAACATTTTCTCGCAATGTTTGCCGTGCTATCCTGTAGGGAATTGCTTCCTTCCCGGAGAGAGTCCTCGTGAATACGTCCCACCAGACTCCCAGGATAGACAAGGATCAACAAGTCGCGAACTCCCCGCCGCGCCGCAAAACGGGCTGGTGGGTCTACGCGGTGGGATTGATCTGTCTCGCCGCGGCCTGGCCGATCTACCGCTACAACTTCTCCCCGCTGGGGAGGCAGGTCGGACTAGAGGAACTGGCAGCCGGAAATTTCGTCGCCGCTATCAGCAAATTGGAAAGTGAAGCGGCTGCGAATCCGAAAAATTCCCAGACAGTTTACTGGCTGGCGGTGGCCCATCGGCGAGCCGGGCATTTCCGGGTTTTTCAAGAATTTCTGGCCCAGTCCAAAGAGCTAGGCTATCCGCAGGAGGAGATCGAGCGGCAACTTCTCCTTTATGGGCTGCAGTCCGGAACGAACAACCCGGAATTGGAAAGGCTAGCTGACGAACTCATCGCGCGAGCAGACAGTCACGCCGGGGGGCAAATGGACCACTTCGTCGATGAGTTTTACGAGGCCCGCGCTCAGGGTTATCTGGTCAACTACCGCTTGCACGACACCGAGCTCGCGCTGAAACACTGGATCCAGGCCAGGCCCGAATCCATCCCTGCCCGCCTGATGTTGGTCGATGTTCTGCAGAAGGGAAAGAAAATTCAGGAGGCCGAGACGGAATGTCGTGAGATTCTCGTCCGCGATCCTGGAAATACTCCAGCCCGGCTGCAGCTTGCTCGCATCCTGATGAACAATAAAAAGGTCGCGGAAGCGAGCGCGGAATATCGAATCTGTCTGCAAAACGCGCCGGGGGAATTCCGCGCGCAAGTTGGCCTGGCGGAATGCGAATTCCGCGGCAGCGAGGGAGTCGACGCTGGTCGCGAGCGGCTGCTCGCGCTGTTGCAGCCAGAATTGACGGCCAGGCAACGAGCCGATGCGTTGTTCCTGCTGGGAGAAATCTACCGCAGCCAGAAAGAACATGAGCTAACGATCAAGTCCATCACGGAAGGACTCGCACTGGCCACACCTGCGGATTCGGCACCCTATCATACGCTGAGTGCCGCCTATGCCAGTTTAGACAAGCGTGACGAGGCCTCCCAGTACCGGGATTTGGCGCGAGAAAAAGAGGCGCGCAGTGTCCGAATGTCGGAAATTAGCGACAAAATCAAGGTGTCACCGGAGAATGCGCTGCTCCGGTTGGAAAAGGGGAATCTCTATTTGCAAGAAGGAATGCCCGACGAAGCGGCCGCGTGGTGGAACATGGCCGTCCGGGTCGATCCACATTTGCAACCGGCCCAACAGGCGCTGGCCGATTACTACGCTCGGAAGGGCGACCGGCAACTCGCGGATTACCACCGCCAACAGGTCGAAAGTGCGGTCGAAAGCACGTACAACAGACTTTGGCTGGCTTTGCTGGACAGCAACACCCAGGAGGTGCGGGAAGGGCTTCCCCAACTCATACCCTATCCTGCAATGCGCAAGCCCATCGAGCTGTTGGAAGTCGGTCTGGACGTGGTGGAGCGCAAAGAGCTCGAGCGGTCCCTTGAAGCGCTGAATCGCCTGGCCAATTATCAAAAAATGCGGCTGCGTGTGCTTACCTTGCGGGGGGAAGTTTTTTATTTGACGGGAGACTTCCATGCCGCGGAGCGGGACTATCAGGAAGTGCTGTCGCTTAGCCCGCGAAACATCGTGGCGCACCGAGGATTGCAAGCCATCTATTTCGACCTGGCCGATTATCGCCAAATGGAGAGGCATGCTCGAAAGGTCGCCGAGCTGGACCCCACCGACTACCGTCCCCATCGCCACCTGGGCTTCTTTCGAAACGATGCAATCAACTGGAAGCAGGCGATTGCCGACTACAAGGAGTCCCTCCGCCGCAGTCCCAATCAGCCGACCCGCGAAGAAGTGCTCCTTGAAATGGCCGGCTGCTACATTTTTGGATCGGAGTATCAGGAAGCCCTGGACACGCTGGCCACCGCCCGACCCTCGACGGAAAGGACGTTTTTAGAGTCCCAGTGCAAGTTTGCCACCAAGAAGGTTCAGGAGGCCAAGAAGCTTCTCGATGATTCACTGCAGACGTCGCCCAGCCATGCCCCTTCGCTCCTGCTGCGCGCCGACATAGCCCAGGTGGAAAACGATATTCCCGGGGCGCGCCGATTTCTGGAAAGGGCCGTCCAGGAAACTCCGCTTGATAACAATGCACTGCAGAAGCTTTCCAGGGTATTGCTCCGTCTGGGCGAGAAGGAGGCCGCCAAGAAAACAGGGGACCGAGCCAAGGAACTTCTGGAACTGAACTTGAGATACACCGAACTTAACTTCGACGCTTCGCAGCGGCCGGCGGATATTGCCATCCGCCGCGAATTGGCATCACTTGCCGGTAAATTGGGGCGAGAGGAGGAAGCGAACCGCTGGAACCGGGTAGCGAATGCTCTCGCTGAGGACTTGCAGCGAGCCGCCAAGGAGTCTTTCCAAGGGATTCCGGACACCCAGCCGATTCAAGGTCTCGATGCTGGAAATCCTCCGCTTAAAGAAGGCACTCCCAATGCGATCAAGCCCAGATAGCCGGAGCGGATTCCGAAGAATGGGCGCAGAAACTGAATCGCGGACGCAAAAGCCAGGTGATTCCAGGCGCTTCCACAGGAATGGGCGATCGGGATTTCACCAATGCCTATTCGAGATGGGCCAGCAGCAGAGCCATGTCAGCAGGTGTGATGCCGCTGATGCGGCCGGCCTGAGCGAGGGTGATGGGGCGGATGCGAGTCAGCTTTTCGCGGGCTTCGAACCGCAGGTGCTGGATGGTGCGGTAGTCGAACGATTCGGGAATCCGCTTGTGTTCCAGCCGCTTCTGACGGGCGACTTGCAATTCCTGCCGCTGGACGTAGCCCGCGTATTTGAGGTCATAGGTGATTTGCAGGGCTGACTCGCGGGAGATGCTTTGGAGCTCCGGCAGTCGGAGAACGCAGTCGGCCCATTCGACTTCTGGACGTTTCAGGAATCGATCGAGCGGGATGTCTCCTTCGCGTCCGGCTGAGAGAATTGCCAGGCCGCGGCTGATTTCAGACTCTTTTTCTTGCAGCCGCCGGAAGCGGGCTTCGTCCACCAGGCCGCGCTGATGACCCAGGGACGTGAGCCGCCGGTCGGCGTTGTCCTGGCGCAGGAGCAGGCGAAATTCGGCCCGGCTGGTGAACATGCGATAGGGCTCGTCGACGCCGCAAGTGACGAGGTCGTCGGTCAACACGCCGATATAGGCGTCCTCCCGGCCCAGGACCAGCGGCTCCTCCCCCTTCAGCCGCAGGGCTCCGTTCGCCCCAGCCATCAGCCCTTGGGCGGCGGCTTCTTCATATCCCGTAGTGCCATTGATTTGCCCGGCGAAAAACAGGCCGCGGACCCGTTTCGTCTCCAGCCAGGGCCAGAGTTGATCCGGCGGGCAATAGTCGTATTCCACCGCGTAGCCGTATCGCATGATCTGGGCATTTTCGAGGCCGGGGATGAGGCGGAGCATTTCATCCTGAACGTCCCGCGGCAAGCTGGTGGAAATGCCGTTGACGTAAACTTCCCGCGTGTGGCGGCCTTCGGGCTCCAGGAAGAGCTGGTGCGATTCCTTCTCGGCGAAGCGGACGACTTTGTCCTCAATGCTGGGGCAGTACCGCGGCCCGCGCGACTGAATCTGCCCGCTATACATCGGGGCGCGATGCAAATTGGCGCGGATCAGTTCGTGGATCTGATGATTGGTGTGCGTGATGTAACAGGGAATCTGGTCCTGGCTGATTCGCCGGCGGGTGGCCTCGTCGGTTAGGAAGGAGAACGGCTCGATGTCGTCGTCTCCCGGCTGCAGCTCCGCTTTCGAGTAATCGATGGTCCGTCCATTGAGTCGGCAGGGAGTCCCCGTTTTGAACCGCTCGACTCGAAAGCCGAGCCGATGCAACGCCCCGCTGATGCCGGCGGTGGTCCCTTCCCCCGCCCGGCCGCCGGGAGTCTTGACCTCGCCCGTGTGCATGATGGCTTGAAGAAACGTGCCTGTGGTAAGAATGACCGCTTCTGCCCGATAAACCACATCGCCACGAACCCGCACCCCGATCATTCGCAGTGATTCTTCTTCTCCCTCGGTCAGCAGGTCTTCCACCACCTCCTGCCGCAGGTCAAGTCCCGGCTGTTCTTCCACCAGCCGTTTTACCTCGAACTGGTAGGCTTTCTTGTCCGCCTGGGCGCGCGGACTGTGCATGGCCGGGCCCTTGCGGCGGTTGAGCAGGCGAAACTGGATGCCGGTAGCATCGATAGCCCGGCCCATGATTCCGCCGAGAGCATCGATTTCCCGGACAATCTGCCCTTTGGCCACGCCGCCAATGGCCGGATTGCAGCTCATTTGGGCGACGGTATCGCAACTGGTGGTGAGCAGGGCTACTTTGGCCCCCAGCCTTGCCGCCGCCATGGCCGCTTCCGTGCCGGCATGGCCCGCGCCGATGACGAGGAGATCGTAATGGTAGGAAGAAATGGTCACCCCTCCACCATACGTGCGGAAGGCGCGAGCTGTAAAGCGGCAACAAAAAAACGCCGCGTGCCAGGATGTCCGGCACGCGGCGTCAGGTTTTTCGTGAAACAGCCGGCTCTGGAGCCTTACGCGTTTCCGACTGCGGTCATCAGTTCATCCACACTTCGGGCATAGCCGGCATCGTCGGCTTCCCCTTCAGGCTGCTGGTTGCTGTCTCCAGCGGCCAGCAGGTTCAGGCCGAAGTCGGCGGCGGTGGCGTCCAATCGGATGAGCTCGCTGCCATCGCTGGCGCGCCCCATGATGCGGAAGCTCGGGTCGCCAATTTGCGGAACCGTCCGGAAATGGACGTTGTTCTGCATGTCGGTGAACGTGAAGGTGGCGGTGGATGTGTCGCCGCTGAGAATTACGCTGCAGCTCTTCAGGTTGGTCCAGCCGGTGAGCCGTGTGGACCAGAGCGAACTCGACCCGTTGATGGCCAAAATCAAGCCATCGCCCGTGCTGGACGCCAGGATTTCGTTGATGCTGATAACATTGGGGTCCAAGCCCTTCTCGCCGAAGTTGTTGCCGTTAATGCCGCCGGCAACGCCCAAGAGGGGCAAAGTCATCCGGATCGCATCACCCCTTCTGGCATCCTCGTCGAAAACCAGCGTGGCGTTGTTTCCGGCGCGGTCCTTGCCGTCTCGCATGAAGGTGGGCTGATCTTCAAAGATCGTGTAGGTGCCGGGCCGCATGCCGGGCCGCAAGGAATTAGGAGCATCGAAGCGGTAGTTGCCGTTGATGTCGGTGTAAACGACCAGTGCGGCGACGTCGTTATTCGGATTGTTGTCGGTATCTTCGCCGAAATCAATGTTAAAGATGTCGTCGTGCCCGTGCAGCGTGATCTTCACGCCCGCGAGAGGTTTCTCGGCACCGTCCTGGACGCCGTTGTTGTTGTTGTCAACATAAACGGTGCCAGTGATGTCGGTCGGGATGAAATTAACCACGTCGATGAAGACCGTGGCAGTGGCAAATCCTCCACGACCATCGGAGATGGTGTAGGTGAACTGATCCGTCCCTTCGTAATTCAACGTGGGCGTGTAAAACACCTTAAGCCCGTCCGTTGTTGCAGTGCCATTCTGAGGACCATTGACACCTGTGCCGATGGCGGTGATCGTCAAGGTCTCATTGATGTTATTGAAGCTGGCAGACGGCGGGGGGACCTGATAGTCCGGGAAGGCGCTATCGTTATTCAGGACATCAATTTCCTGATTGACGAATGGATTGGTGGCGGTGTTCTTAATGAGCGTGAGGCGGCCCGATACCGGATCGTCGACGGCCGTGGGATTGTCGTTCTGTTCGGCAATGGTGATCGTCACGGTGACGGTGTTCGAGGAAACACCGAAGGGGTCGACCAGCTTGTAGGTGAACGAATCCGTGCCGTTGTAATTGGCGGCTGCTTTGTAGCTGAACGCGCCATC
Source organism: Pirellulaceae bacterium (assembly GCA_046153945.1). Classification (GTDB taxonomy): domain Bacteria; phylum Planctomycetota; class Planctomycetia; order Pirellulales; family Pirellulaceae; genus SXOA01. Next base: position 16,115 of record JBJXFF010000068.1, on the reverse strand, counting down.
GTCAGTCGTATCCGCGTCATTGCCATTGAGGCTGAAGACGGAAGCGTGGGTCGGACCAGAAACCAGCACGACTTTCAAAGTCGAGTTCGGGTTATTGCCGTCCGGATCATCATCCAAGCCCAATCCATCGCGAACGCCATTGGCGGTGGTCACGTCGAGTTGCACATCTTCGACAGCCGCATAGGAATCGCCCACGGCCACCGGGGGATCGTTCTTCTCCGTGACGGTGATGGAAACCGTGGCGGTGGTGGACAATCCGCCCGCATCGGTCAAGCGATAGACGAAGGAGTCGGGACCCTGGTAGTCGAGTTCGGCGCGATAGTTGAACGAACCATCCGCATTCAAGGTAAAGGTTCCGCCAAATGCAGCACTGGCGTGAGTCGGACCGGAGACAAGACTGACAGTGAGACTCGTGAGAGCATTGTCTACGTCGCTATCATTTACCCGAACCGTAGCCCGAGGATCACCCGTGGTCGTACTGTTGGCGTTGAGGAGTGTATCTTCCTCCACAAGATATGAATCGGCGTTGGCAACCGGAGCATCGTTCTGCGGCGTCACCGTGATGGTCACGGTGGCCGTGTTCGAATCCAGGAAACCGTCATTAGCCTTAAACGTGAAACTGGCGGGGCCGTTGTAATTCAGGTCCGTCGTGTAAGTGTAGGCCCCCGTGTTGACGTTAGTAATCACCACCGTTCCGTGGGCATTAGCGGTGCTCACCAGGCTGTAGGTCAGCGTCGCACTATCCACGTCCGTGGCTGCAAGGGTTCCCGCAGTCGTGATGTCTTCCAGGGCGGTCAGGGCACCGTTGGCAGCGACAGGTGCGTCGTTCACAGGATCCACGGTAATTGTCACCGTGGCGGTGCCGGAAGTGAGAGTGCCGTCGGAGACCGTGTAGGCGAAACTATCTGGGCCGTTATAGTCCTGTGCGGGAGTGTATTTGATCGTGCCATTGGCATTCACGGTGGCGGTGCCATGGAGCGGATTGATTCGCACGGTGGGGGTCAGCGTGGTCAGAACGGGTGCTCCGCCGGGACCAGCATTGTTGTTGTCATCGACGTCGCTCACGGACAGGACAATGTCCTTGAAGGTATCTTCGTTCGTCGAAGTGGCCGAGTTAACCGCCACGGGAGCGTCGTTGATGTTGGTGATCGTCACCGTCACGGTACCGGTCGAATCCGTGCCGTCAGGCGTGGCATTGCCATCAACATCTTGGTTCATCACGTAGGTGAAGGTATCCGTGCCCCAAAAGTCGGCATCAGGGGTATACCGCACAAAATCGCCCACCACGGTGGCGGTCCCATGCGGAGGATCGGTCACGGAGAGCAGCAACTTGTCGGTGACGGGCGCTCCTGCCGGATCATCGACCAGATCGTTGTCGAGCACGGGCAAGTCGGTATTCGACGAGCCTTCCGCTACGGTGAAGGCCGCCACGCTGGCAGGGCTGGTGAGCGTAGGATCACGGCGAGCAAACGGGAAGGTAAGCGGAATTACTTCCACGGTAAACGTGCCAATCGTGGTCAGTCCACCCACCGGACCGGCACCTGTAGCTCCGCCGTCATTGACGGTAACGGTGATGGTCTCGGTTACGCCGCCATCATCGATGGCCGGAGTATAGGTATAGCTGCTGAGAGCATTATTAACGGCGGCTAATGTGCCGGAGAATTCAATGGTCGCCTTGCCGTTTTCCTTGCCGGAAGTAAACGTAAGTCCCGTAAGGGCTCCTGAGGGGATGGTAATGTGGGTATCGGCAGGGGCACTGGTGGTGGCGCTGATCGTCACCTTGAGATTCGCTGCACCGACGTCGACGTCACCCGTGGAAGTGCCGGTAATCGTGAGTGGATCACCCGCGAGGACAGTGCCGTTACCAGGAACCGCCACCGTCGGGGCGTCGTTCACCGGAGAGACATTGATGGAGATCGTATCGGTATCGGTGCGCGGACCGGGTGTACCGGTGTTGCCGCGATCATCGGTCTTGATAACCAGGCTATCGCTTCCAAAGTAGTCCTGAACTGGGGTGTAAGCGAGGCCGTCTAGCGCGGTATTCAGATCCGCCAAACTCCCGCGGATCGTCATCGCGCTGGTATTGTTCCCGCCGGAAGGGAAAGTAAGACTTCCGGGAATCGAACCCAGGGCAATTGTGCCATTCGTTACCGAAAGATTGACATCTAAAGTCGCGCCGACGGTCTCATTGGCGTCAATGTCCGCAATAGAGATCAGGTTGCCGTTGGCCGAGTTGAAGAACTTGGTGGTATCTTCCGAAACGGTTTGCGCTCCGACAGGAACCGTGTTCACCGGTGCGTTGTTGACGGCGGTGACATTGATCGTAACCGTAGCCGTATCCGTAATGCCGGCCGCGTTAGCGAGCGTATACGTGAAAGTGGCCGAGCCATTCACGTTGGCCAGAGGCGTGAAGGAAATCGCACCCGCGGTCAGAGTCACCGTGCCATTGCTGAGGACAACCGGTGTAGTGCCTCCATTGATCTTTGTAATCGAGATTCCAGTCAACGGTTGGGGCGTATCATTGTTTTTCACCGTCAAAGCCTGGGCAGCAGGCCCCGCGACCTCCGCGAAAGTAAACGTGTCCGCGATCGCGCTGAATGGTTCGGTAATCGTGAATGTCGAGGCATCGACGACATTGATTTCGGAGGGTTGGACAACGTCCCGCGTGGGAGAGCCATCGGGATTGGTGCCGCCGCCGAAGAGCAGAGTATCTTGGTTGGGGCGGACCATTTGGGACAGGTTCCCATCAAAGGTGACGGTACCGCCATCATTCGAATTCATGCGGACGCGAAACAACTCGCGCCGCGATGCGCCCAGCGTCGCGGTGCCCACCGCGAAATTGCCGGCTCCATCAATGCGATTGGGATCATTGGGATAGGGGACAGTGTCCGTGGGACTGCCGAATTGATTGAATTGCCCGTCCAGCGGCCTGCCGGCGGGCTGGTCATACTGCGGAGAGTAGCGAAAGGCCTCAGAGAAGGAATCCGCGGAGTAAGTCCCCGGCAGGATTTCGGAGAACGTCATCGTCGGAACGGGAGGGGCGGTGGAAGAAGTCAGGCCGCTGGCATCGCCAGTGAGCATCGCGACATCCTGGTCTCCGAATTTTCCCATGAAACGGACGGAGAAGCGGGTCGTATCCCCCGAACTGACAGGACTAATCAGAAAATTGTTCGTGCCAAAGGTCGCGTCGAGTGCGGACTGAATATTAGAGGCGATCGTCAGGTCCGGATTGGCACCTCCCAGAGTGTAAGTAATGTTGGCGGTTTGCTGCGGCGCTAATGGGCCGGTGCCATCGGGATCAAACGTGAGCCTGAATGTTCCCCCCTCGGGATTGTTGCCGAAGGTGATTTGCTGGAGCTCCTCGATTTCCACATTCGTCAAAGCCCTCTGGTAGAGGATGTCCAGATAGGCAGCATACACGCCGTTGGGCTGGCCGGCAGTGGGGAATGCAGCATCCGGCCGCCCGTCTTTGACAAGGACCCGAAGGTAGTAGTCAGTTCCCTTGGGAATCGTCGTGAGTACGACGGGCAATCCGGAGGTCGGATCGTTATCAAGGGCAATTGCTTGCACGGTGACCGTGACGAGAAAGCCATTTTCTCCTTCGGCAGCGCGAGCGTTATACCTGTTGATGGCCTGCAACGCGTCGACTGGCGAGACGTAGCCATCATTGTTCACATCGTTGAAATAGAGCTTTTGGCCACTGGTCCCCGGACCTTCGCCACTGGCCGCGGAGGCCGGCGTGTTGAGCTGATTGATAACGTGGAGAATGTCCACCGGGGCAAACACCCCGTCGTTATCCGTATCGAAAGGGTCGTCCGGGTTGTGGAAGACTTCCCCAGCCAACATTTCTCGGGATTCAAGTTGCTCGGCGAATAGTCGGCGCTTGGTCCCCTTCAGAAAAGACTTGCGGCGACGGCCGTTTTCCAGGGAGCGAAGAATGCTTTGACGGCGAGACGATTTCATGGGATTTCTCATGGATTCGGGCGAAAGACTCTATTCCTGTTCGGTGCGTGTGGCAGCCTCAACTGCCAGCCTCTCTCTAAGTCAAGGCACATTAAGCACTTGCGGCATTTCTCGACGGTCCAAGAAAATGATGCCGATAAGGTAAAATGCACCCCTGGTATCAACTATCCAAGCTAATTGGGCTAGGAAATCTTTGCAACGGTTTTGCGCAGGCGCAAATAGATTTTGTACTCTGACGCTCCCTACATTCGGAAAGTTCCGATTACATGTCCTGATTGTATGCACTGCGGTTGAACAAGGCGCAAAAAGCCGGCCCAAAAGAGGCGCTCCTTCAGGCCGGCGTTAGTTCCTGTAAGTACGAAAGGTCTTGGTTTAACTTTCCTGACGGCGTTTTCCGACGTCGGCAGCCAGATCTCCTAGAAGGTCGTCCCACGAATCTTCGCTTTCCTTCCTCTGGCGGGTCTTGGCTTCCACCTTCTGGTCTCGGAGGCTGGACGGGTGGAGTTGGTCAATGACGGGCTGGAAACTGTCACCCACCAGCGAATTCCCGCTGCCGAAGACCTGGTCAACAACCTGACTCTGGCTGGGTGCGGGGCTTTTCACCTCCACAACCACGCTGGAATTGGCATAAATGACCGGCGGTACAGTGGACCGGAGGGAGGCCGGGGCCATGCCGCCGTCGTCCCCTTCACCTTCTCCCTCACCCGTCGGGGGAGGGTTAACAGTATTGAGGAAGTTGACAACCAGCACCGAGTCGGCTGGCGAGACAAACCCGTCTCCATTGACGTCGAGGAAATCCGGCGGCGCGAGATAGAAAGGATTGGGCAACGGCATGTTGCCGGAGTTCGGAGGATTGACAAAGAAGGGTTCGGTCCGATAGCGATTGATAAAGTTGATGATGCGGAGTGAGTCGATGGGCGAGACTTTGCCGTCCGCGGTGACATCCAGGTTGTTGGTTTGATTCTGGAAGGCAGGGCCGGTAAAGGTAACCTTGTAGTCTTCCACTTCGCCATCCGCCGCTACGTCGGTTGGGGTAGCGATGCCGGCGCTGGTCAGTCGGAAGCGAGCAAAGGAGGTTCCCTTGGGTCCCAGCGGGAGCGGGAAGTTAAGGGTCTGGGTCCCGGCGGCAACATTTCCTAGCGCCGTGGTGCTGTCGATCACATGCTCGCCGGCGTCGTTCCAATCACCGTCCTTGTTGAGGTCGATCCAAGCGTCCAGCTTGGCGGCGATGGAAGAATTGATAGTCACCTGGCTGTTGGAACCGGGCGTGAGGATGAAGTTCGAAACTCCATCATCGCTGGCATCAGCGTCTGCATTGGCGGAAGGTTGGCCATCGTTGTCCGCACCATTGATCGCTCCCAATTGCAAGCCGGCCTTGATCTGGTGGGCAGCACCGTTATTGGCGCTCAACGTCGGGAAGGTCGGATCGGGTGCATCTCCGTAATCGAGGGCGGAGCCCAGGAAGATGGTATACGTCACCAGGCCCAGGTCCGGCCCGCTGTCGTGGTTGGTCAGCAGTCCATTCCCCGCGAGGTCAAAGATGCCGTTGATCCGATTGGGGGCCCCAATCGCTCCATCGGCAGCCGGATCGTTATCCAGCGTGATCTTGTAGGTTGTGGAGAGCGGCCACAAGCCGCCGAGCGGATTGAGCCGAATCAAGTTGTTGGTCGCATCGTAGCTGAAGGAATAGTCGAGACCCTGCGTCAACGTGCGAGTGACACCGGCATTGGTGGCGGTAACGACGACGTCGCGAGCGGTGACCGAGTTATCGTCGATGCCGCTCCCTTCCAGCGGGCTGAAGGGATCGAAGGCATCGATCAACTGGATGCTGAAGTTGTTCAGGATTTGATTCTGCAGCACGACGATCGAGTCAGCCGGATCGTTATCCAGGCCCAGGGCATCGTTGTCCTGCGGATTGATCAGCCGGGATGTGGGTCCCGTAAAGTCGACGCGATCGATGGCCCCGCGGTCCTTGGCGACGTTTTCGCCGAAGCCGCCGCCGGGGGGCGTGAATTTGACGTTGGGGTCATCCACGCGCTTCTGACCGACGCCGTCGCGATCCGGAGCGAGAATGGGCGACTCGGCGATTCCGAGCGGATTAGTCACCGTGACCAAGGCCGGCCGATCAAGCAAGGTGTCGATCGAGCTGTCGATAGCCTGCGAACCTTCCTTGAGGTAGTAGTTCTTCAAATTGAAATCGACGAACAGCGCGTCGGTGTTGTTCAAGACGATCGGGAAGTCGTCGCTCCCGGTGCCCAAACCAACGTTCGAGTTGGCGGTGTTCCCTTGGAACAAAGTGCCACCCAGGATCGTTCCGCTGGCCGAAGTGCCGCCGAAAGCAGCGGAGCGGCTGCTGACATCGACGCTGATGCCCTGGCGATAATTGACTACCACGTTGTTAAGCAGCGTGGGGCTGGCGTTGTTGGTGACGGAGATGCCGATATCGGCAAACCCGCGATTCCTGATGGTTCCACCCTGTCCAACCAAGGTGTTGTTGATAATGCGGCCGAAGGGGACGGGTGCATCCAGATTGCCGTCGCCGCTAAAGAGGATGCCGCCTTGCTGATTGTCGTAGATCGTATTGTTCGTCACCACGACGCCCGGCACGAGTCCCTGAACATTCGGCTCGCGCAGGTTGCTAACCGGGCCCTGGTGGGGCAAGCTGCCGTCGGAGGCGACGCGAGTCCCGTTATCGATAACGATGCCGAACTGGGAAGAATTGGAAACGCGGTTTCCTTGGAGGATGACTTGACCTTGATCGCGGAAGAGGTTTTTGTCCCCGAACTCCTCGCCAAAAGTGTTCTGGTTGGAAATATCATCGAAGGCCGTGGCACCGTAAGTCGAGATATTAAGTTGGTAAGCTCCCAAGCGGCTCAGGTAAGTGGAGTTCACTAAACCGCCGCCGGTGACCGGGTTATAGGTCGAGTTGCCAAAGGCACTGACGCCAATGTAGTAAAGGCCGCTGGTGGGAGCCGTAAAGTTCAAATACGGATCCAGCGTGTTGACGAGGGGAAGACCCGTGTTCGGATTCTTGCCCAGGGGAATACGAGTTTCGCCCGGAGCGAGTTGATCGTCGCTGGCGAGGGCAACCGCATTCACGATGACTGGATTGCCAAGCGAGTCAAAGATCCGCATGACGGAATCCAGGTTCGAGCCCAGAGTGACCGCATCGATATCGACTCGGATCGTCTGGCCGGCCTCGAGGTCGATGGAGAAGACGTCCACGTCCATCCCTTGAGTGGCGCGGTTCACGGAGAGCGTGGGGTTGTCCCCGATTGTTCCGCTGGCGACATAGAGATTGCCGTCGAAGTTGGTGGCAATTGCCTGACTGATCAGGTCGTTGCGCTCCGTGGCCAGGCCGACCACAACTCCGTTTGGATCAATGGTCCCGTCCAGCTTAAAGGTCGAGGATCCGGCGAGATTGACTTTGTTCGAGGTGCTGGCCGTCGAGTTCAACGTGCCATCCCCGATTGCGGCCTGCAGCTTAAGAACCGCCTGGGCGTCCGAGCTGTTGACCGCGGCTTGAATGGCGCGGGCCACCTCGGCCGAGGTAAAGTTGGATCGGTAATCGATCCGCACGTTGCCGGGAGTAATGGCCGTGGAGGTGACGCTCAAGTCATTGAACTCAAACGTCAGGGTATTCACGCCATCGCTCAGGATGAAGGTTTCGCCGTCGCGGAGGTCGGCTCCCTCCGGCGCGACCATCTGGTGGGCGCTGGTGAGAAGGTCGTTCGTGTCAAACGTTCGGAACATCAAGAGGTCCGGCGGCGGTGCCGGGTTTGGCACACCGAACTCTGGACCGCGTCGAACTTCGAGCTGGTAGGTGCCATTGGCGATATTCTGCGGATCGGCGAGCGGGTTGGGATCGAAGTTGCCGCCGCTGCCGGGACCGGTGCCGATTTCACCTCGTTCCGCAAAGCCGACGATGATATCGTCGAGGTAGATGCCTTCGAAGTTATTCGCCTGGAACCGCAGGTTGCTGTTGAAGCTTCCGAACGCATCACTAATGTTGCCGGCGTCCCAGCCGAGCGGGCCGGCGTCATAAACGAAGTGGGTGATGACCCGGATCATGTCGTTGTATTGCTTGACCACGTCGTTGGCGACGGTGTTCGCGGGTGCGTTGCCGAGTTCCATGGTGAACCCGGTGGCGCCCGCATTCAGCGTCAGGTCCGGACCGACAAGCTTGACGCGGCGCTGGTTAGCTCCATTGATAGCGCCCGTCGAGGCAACCACTCCATCCACCGTATTGATCGGGGAGAGGTTGATGGCGTCGCGAATTGCTTGCGCGACATTCGCCGCTTTAAAGCTGGTCGAGGGCTGGAAGCGCACCGGAACAAAGGCCGGGTTCGTCGTTCCCGGCACGCCGGTCGTTGGGAAGGTGTTGATGATGGCGTTCGCCGCATTGCGAGCGACCACCGTCAGGCTTGCATCCGTGCCGCCAATCTGCACGCGAGACCCGCTAATGACTGTCCCGTTCCAGAAGGGGTTGATGCTGAGTGAGTTGCGGGTGCCAACGGCCGTGGCCGCGATCGCATTGGACAGGGCCCGGGCCACGAAGACCTGGCTGGACGCGTCCGTGATTTGCACCCGAGTGTTCGCCCCGTTCCAAACGCCGTTCTTGTCAAACTCATAAGTCACCGTGGTCGCGCCCAAGGTGAGCGTAATCTTGTCCCCATCGTTGACGTGCGGAGTGACCGCGGGATTTCCGCCGCCGGATGGAATGGTCAGCACATAGCCGGTATCCATCTGGAACGTGACCGTGGGATTGATCCCATCGGTAAGCGTGAAGTTCTGCCCATCCGAGAGCGAACTGCCGGCTACCGCCAGGATTTGCTGGTCGTAGTAGAACTGTTCCAGAACGGTGTTCATCGTGTTCGCAACTTGATTGCGGCTGAAGCTGCGATCAATCACCACGGCGGTATGCGTCGGATCGACGCCGATTCCCGTGGCATTGATGTCGAGGCGCACCGCGTGGACCGCGGACTGGGTAATGGTTTGGGCGCTGAGGATGCCGACCCGGGCTCCCGTCGTGTAGCGGGCAACCGCATCGGGCAAAGCGCCGGCAATCGCGTTGTAGGTCCGGAGGGCGATGGTGTTTTCCGGCATGAAGCGGGTGATCACAATCGCCACGTTCCCGGCGGCGACGCTGCCGTTCAAGTCGTACTCAAAGGTCACGGCCGGATGGCGACCGTCATTGATGGTAAAGGTCTCGCCATCCGCAATCGGGGTACCCGTGCTCTTGGTGTGGGGGATGACCAAGGTGTGGCCGCTGACCACACGGCGAAGGGCCGAGGCAAACGAGCTGGTGACAGCCTCGGCTTCGGGCAGTTCCACGAAGTTGGTGTTCAGGAACACCGGCACAATCGTGACGAAGGCGTTGCGAACTTCCTGGGCAATCGCACTGGCGACCTGCGTGGCGGAAAACGTGTTATCGATGATGATCGGCCGGCGACCAGGGGTGACGACGCCATTCTTATCAAACTCGAACTGAATGGGGGGCGTGGCATCGCTGACGTTGTCGTCCACCGAGAAGAACTCGGCATCGCTCAGTGCGACTCCCGAGGGAGTCTGGAACGAGAAGCCGAGGTCAAATTCAAAGATGTCTCCGTCAACCTTGTCTTCGGTGATGGGGTCGATAAAGCCGTCATACTCGAAGACGTCGCCGTCCATGATCTGATTGCCGCGGACGGATCGCACTTCTTCGCCGGTGGTCTGGATATCTCCCAGGTTCAGCGTACCCGCCGTCGTGAAGTCCCACCTGAGCCGGAGGTGGCTTTGACCGGCATAATCGGCCAGGTCAATCCGGACCTGGCGGAAGCCGTTCACATTGTCGAACAACTCCTGAATCTTAGGATCGATGTCGTATTCGTCATTGATGTCCGGCGGAGTGCTGGGATCACGGGAAGAATTGTTCGTTCCCAATTCCCGCCAGTTGCCGTCGTCCCCCGCGATGGAAACGCGGAAGGCATCCCTCATCGGGAAGGGATCGCTAAGCAGGTTATTGGCCCCTTCCGTATCCGCCCGGTAATTGAAGTACAACACGGGCTGGTCCGCCGAAGAGTAGCCGGTCAAGTCAAACTCGTTGCTGACGATCGAGCCGTAAGCACCGCCGGGAGCGAAATAGTTGCCGCCAAAATTCCGTCCGAACTGGAAGCTCCGGACGCCCGTCTGGCTGACGCGACTGTCATCGAAGGGGGTATTCATGCCGTGGCCCGGATCGGGAGCAGGATTATTGTCGCCGGCAAAGTCACCTCGGCTGCGGGTGGTGTGCCAGAGGTTCGACTCTAAGTTGGTAAAATTGAGGCCGCGGGCATTCGGGATGCCGGTGGGGACGCTGGTAGCGCCGTTGGCAAAGATGGGTTGGAGCACGCCCGCGGTATTGAAGGCGTAGACCCGGCCGTTGTCGGCAATTCCGAACAGCATGTCCTCGTAGCGGCCGTGGCCGTCGCCATCGGCGTCTTCCACGAAGCGGGGACCAAAGGTGAGACCTTGGAAATTAATGCCGTTGAGATCGGCTGCTGATGTGCCAATAAACGTCGTTTGGACCTGCCGGTACTTCGAGGGATCATTTACATCGAGAACCTGGTTGAGGTACAAGTCGGCAACCACGCGATACAAGCCGCCCCGATTGGTGATGGCGAAAATCACGTTCTCGGTGCTGGTGGCGTCGTTGTTGTTCTGAATAGCAATGCCGGTCACGCGTCCGCCGGGACCTTGGCCCGAGGTGTTGAACGGCGGATTGGGGGCATTCAAAGTGCCGTCCGATAGGCGGACGAATGGACCGGTCGCCGTGGCGGTAATGCCGGCGGCGGCAGTCAGGGCCTGGTTGATGGCGGTGACCATCGACGCGGCAATCTGGTTCGCGGTGTCAGCCGCTCCGAAGATGACCTGGACGTTGCCGCTGGAAACGCCCGTTCCGGCACCGAGCTGCTTTTGCCACACCGGCACGCCGGAAATGTTCAGGTCGACGACGGGGTCCTTGGTGAAGGTGTCAATCGGTGGGAAGTTGATCCGCGCGCCATCCGCGGAAGCTGTGTAACGGGTGCTGGAGTTGACCACGCCGGCAACCACAGGGGGGCCAATTGTCCCGGCAACCGCGACGCCGATTTGAACATCGGTGAAGTCGTCCTCGACGGGGATCGTGACAAAGGGAAGGACCGTGGTCAGATCCTGGAGCCAGGGAGTCGAGGTGTTGAAGAATCCGTTTCCCGCAAAGTTGATAAGCTTGCCATTGACGGCCACGCGACTATCTCCCAGCCGCGTGGTGAAGGGAGAAGGATTGAACCCGGCAATCGAGTTGAACGCGATGTTCATCTGATTGGCGATTTGCAGCTTGTTCATCCCTTGGTTGAAATTTATCGGCGTCACGCCCGCCCCGAGCGCTGGACCGGTGCCGTCGTCAAATTCAAAGGTAAAGGTTGTGGAAACATTGCTAACATGGATCCTGATCTGGAACTGTTGACCGTCCGCCAAGGTGGATGTGGGATCCACCAAATTGCCATCAATTGCCTGCAGGACAGGTGCCCTGCCGGACGCCCCGATGACGTCCACGAATTGAGGGGTGCGGGGGGTAACGTCCACCGCGGTGTCGTTGATGAGGCGGACGCGGTCCGCCACGAAAGCCGAGCTGACGTTAAAATTGGCGCCCGTCTGCGCGTTGATGACATCCGAGAGCTTGGTGGCGATTGCGGTGGCGCTCAGGCCGGTTGTGCCGCTGATATCCACGGCCAGATTGGTGGGATTATTCAGGGTCGCGTCCCGGTCAAACTCAAACGTCAGACCGCGGCCAAAGCTATCGACAATGGTGACCGTGTCCCCATCCGGCACGCCGTTTCCGCGGACGCGGATGGAACTGCCGGAATCAAACTGCACTAGCGTCGCCTGGTTCGGAATGTACGCCGGGTCCGTGGGATTAAAGGGATCAAGGAGGAAGAAGTCGCCATCGCGAATCACATTGCCCTGGGCAAAGCTGATGTTCTGCAGCAGCTCCGGCCCGCCGTCGAATTCAAACGTGGTCAAACCAAAGCCGTCATCGACATTAAAGGTCATGCCGTCCGTGATGAGCGTGGTCGTCAGGACGCTGGGAGGAGTAGTCGCCGGAACGACCGGCACGACCCGAGTGGCTTCCGGGGCCTGGGTGCGGGCTGAAGTGAGGATTTCGCCAACTTCGTAAACCGTGGTGGCCGCTCCCACCACGCGATCGTTGGCAGCACCGGTAACCGTCGCCAGGCCCGAACCGGGATCCATCTGATAGACGATATTCTCCCGATATTCCAGGAACGTGTTGACAGGGATGTCGGCTTCGCCGCGATGGCCAACGGCAACCAGGCGCTGGCCGCGGAAGGCGTCGCCGGCGAATTGCGAAAATACCTCGCCAAAGTCCATGGCGTCGAACTGAATGCCGTAACCCACGCGTGTGCCGTTGGACAGGTGCGCCCGCACACCGGCAGGCGGTACGGCTCCGTCAAGTTCGTTGGTATCGATGCCATCATCGCCCAAATCGCCGGTCTGGGCGGTTCCCTGGTTGATTTGCAGGTAGTGGCCGGAATCATCGTCGCGAATTTCGCCGTCGGAACCCAGGTCCAAAGAGTACGAGAACAGGTCCGTAAAGTCCTGTCGGAAGGCCGCATCCCCAATGTCATAGGGAAGCGAGCCAACAATGACTTCTTGTTGGCCAGTGAAGGCATCCACGGTAATGACCTGGGACTGTTCCGCGGGCTCGAGTTCGCGCTGCTCGCGAACGACATACAGGCCGACATCACCCAAGTGGAACGGAATCGCCGCGCCGCCGGGGCTGAGGAATTGACCGTCGTCCACACCGGGCGGCTGGGCCGTGGAGGGGGGAGGCACCGGGTCCACGAGAGGGATGTAGATGTGGTCCTCCACGGGACGATACGACGAGTTGATCGGCTCGAGTCGGAAGAGCGGATTGGCGGCACCGGCCTGGAAATACTGCTGGAATTCGCGCGGCATCACGGAGTCGCTGGAGACGGCGACGAAGTAATTGCCTTCGGGAAGTTCGGCGATGCCGATAAACGGATCGGCAGCTCCGCTGGAGCCACGGTTCAGGTCGGAGACATCCGCCCCATTGAGGGGGCGAGGACGGTCGTTGGCGACATTGGAATCGCGGCTGGAGAGGATCAGGTTGAGATTTGCATCGTAAACACTGATGATCGTATTCGGGCGGGCAAAGCCGTCCGCGTAATCAATGTCGAACATGGTGGCGAACCAATGTTCCGGGCTGGGGTCTTCCGGCTGCTCGAAGACCGATTGAATCGCGTCGTAATTGACGCTGAGGCGATACCAGTCAGCGTCGGCACGGGACGAGAGACTTCCCGATACGCCAAGCGAGCCGCGATCCGTGTTGAGCAAATTGCCAATGTTCTGAGCCTGGGCGGAAGTGTTGTTCGCGCCGGTGGTTTCGGTCGCTTCGCCCGAGAGGGGCGAGTGGGTGGGCTGGCCTAGCACAGCAATGCCGACGGTGGCATACCGAACATCCGAGAATTGCACCGTGCTGCCCGAGAATTCATCGACTTCGCGGAGGCGGATCTGCAATTGGTAGGAGCCGAGCGAATCGCCGCCGGCGACGTTGGACAGATCGCTGCTGCTGGAGCGAACGCGAACGTGGTAGGTGTTGTTGGTGTTGTTCGGACCAGGAAGCACGACGCGGAAGCCGGCGTCGCGCGGGTTGACCGTGTAGGTGTCGGTCCCCTGGAAGGGAGGCGACTTCTGCATGCGGCGGGCGATCCCCACCATGGCTTCCGCGCCGGAAGATTCCGCGCCGGAGTTATCGCTGCGGGCCAGGACGTTGCCGTCGTTGTCAATCAGCTCCACGACGGAATCGAGGGCCTGAGTGGTTCGGTCAAGATCGATCCAGACTTCGGTGCCGGCGTCTGCCCGGAAGCTGTAAACATCAACGTCGTTGATGGCATTGATGAGACCATGGACGGTGAAGCCGAGACGGCGATTGTCATCGCCGGCCTTTTCATTCGGGGCGAGGGCACCAAGGTATTGAGCGTTGGAGGTGACGGAGTTCGCGCCGGGCGCGGTGCCGTTGGGGGCCTCCTGCTCCAGGATTTCGGCGACGTTGCGGTCGCTGGCGTACTTGTCGATCGTGAGACCCTTCCAGTCTCCAGGCCGCGGCCGGCTGCCGACGCCGGTGGTGACAGGCTCGGTGGTGAACCGCAGGTCGGTAATGAGGGCACCGCTGTCGACGAGGCGGTCAAACGCATCGCCGACGGCCAACTTGAGCACGTTCGTGCCGACCACCAGGGGGAACCGCGCGGTCAATCCCGACGTCATGCCGTCATACTCAATGTTCAGCAGATTGCTGGTCTCATTGTCCAGATTGAAGAAGCCGTTGTTGATGCTGACGATATTGCCATTGGAATCGCGGACGAAGTTGGTTGCCGCTCCGCCGTTGATAAAGCCGCCGAAGACGTCATTGAAGGGCGAACCGATAGATTCGGAGAACTCGTCGCTGCCGAACTGGAAGTCGAAGGCACCCGATTGGATACCCGAGCCAGCGGTAACATTAATGGTGATGGTCAGAACCGCGGCATCCAGAGTGGCAACTCCCGCGATAGCCGTAAGGTCGGCATCGCCGGCGGAATTGTTGTTTTGGCTGAAGGCATTCGGGAAGGCACCGTTGAGAGTGTTGGTGGCGGGAATGACCGCATTACCGCTGGAAAGAATGATGCCGCGAGGCTGGATCTCCAGGGGAACGGTTTCGCCATTGATGTAGGTTCCCGCGGCGGTAGCCGCCCCGACGTAGGTCGAGGTGGGGATAGTCACGCCGCTCGGGAGCCCGCGGAGCAGCATCGCGTTCACCAACTGGGTGGCGTTATTATTCGCCGTCACCAGAAGCGGACCGGTTGCCGGGGGGAAGACCGGGAGCGTTCCAATGACTCCCTTGAGCACGCCGAAGCCGTCATTATTGGTGTCACCGGAGGGCTGGCCGTTGATGTCAAAGCCGGCAGAGGCGGCATCGTCGCTGATCGAGGTGAGAATGACGGGGAAGCCGGGCTGGCCCAGAACCTCCAGGCGTCCGCCAATGCGATCCGCCATTTCCAAGGGGCGGCCATTTGCGGTAATCCCCGCGTTGACACCGGAGGACTTGATGACCAGGCTCTCCGTGGGTTGGCTTTCCAGACGCAAGCCCCCAAAGGTGTGGAAATCCGGAATATTGATGGCATCGAAAAGCACATGCACGATGTCCGTATCGTCCCACACGCTTTCGGTGGTGAGCGTTCCGCCGCGCACGATCATGCCGTTGGTGTCGTTATTGGTGAGCTTGTTGCCGTTAATGAGGGAACCGTTGTTGTCGTAGTGGCCGAGCACGCGATCGATGGGGCCTCGCTGGCGGCCTCGGTCGACCACCGTTTCGCTGTTCATCGCGTTGGCGTTGATGTTGACGAATGCGCCGCTGTTGTCATGAACAATGTTATTGACAATCACCGGCTGAGCGCCCCGGACGAAGATCAAGCTGTCACCGTTAAAGCCGCGCCCGAAGCGAGCCGGGGGAGCCTGACCGCCAATGCCGCTGGCGTTGAATTCGAATTCGCTCTCGGCGATGCGGACATCTGCTTGATGGACTTCGATGGCGTTGAAGCCGGCGAAGGAGCCTTGAATGCGGTTGAGGCCGCCGCCGTAAGCGATCACGGCATGGTCGATGCTGCCGCTGGAATTGGCCCGGAAGAAGACGCCGCCCCAGTCGCCGGGGGCCGGCACTTGGGGAGCGGCCAGGCTGTTGTCGTTGCGAGTGTCAAAAGTGCCGCCCGCGCCATAGCGATCGTCGGCGAGGGACGTGAACACCACCTCTTGCCCGGCATAGCCTTCGGCAATCAGATTCGCGCCGACGTTGACTTCAATGTGCGAGCCGTCCGACTTCATGATCACCGTGGGGTCGATCACCAGGCTGCCATCGAGGCGGGGGCGATTGATGGCAGCCGGGTTGCCGTCGTTCTTGAGGACGACGGGCGTGGTGCCGTGGTAGGTCAGCTTGCTGTCGATGAAGGTCGTGACCTGAGCCGGGATTTGATCGACCAGCTCGAAGGCCCCGCTGCCGTTGAGTCGGCGATAGAGGCGGCGGGCGACAAAGTCGCCCGTTGGAATCGGCATTTGGGTCAGCCGGATGGAGCTATTGGCCGAAG
>JBJXFF010000061.1:0-20187 GCA_046153945.1 Pirellulaceae bacterium | reverse complement strand
GGTAATTGACGACGGCATGCACCGAAGGAGACAGCAGCAACCACGGGAAGCCCCCCGTGGTGGCGGGCCGAGGCCGCCAACCGGACGCCCGCGAGGGACCACCCTTCGGGCGGTGCCCGCCGGGCCGCGTGGGGTGGCGGAGGGGTTCGTAGTACCGTTGAAGCCGGGTAATTCCGGGGGAGGGAAGGGACCTCAGTTCAAGAGCGAGCGTTGGCAGGAGGAAAGTAGACGATGATTGGTGACGAACCTAACAACACGGCTCGCCTACAGAAACTCCGCGCAGCGCTCCTGGCCAAAGCCAAGAGTGACCCCAAGTTCCGTTTCTACAGTCTGTACGACAAGGTCTATCGAAGTGACGTGCTGGCGGAAGCCTGGAAGAAATGCCGGGCCAACAAGGGCGTCCACGGCGTGGACGGCCAGACCTTCGAGGACATCGCCTCTGAACCACCGCGCCACTTCTCGACTCTACATTTGATTGGCGCTGTCAAGTCCCGCCGAAGATTTTTGAATGTCGGCTTTCGCTCCGCGAAAGCACGTCCTTTCGCGGAGCGAAAGGCGACAAACTGTGGAACCTCCGCTCCTGCTCGGTTACGATGCGGGAGTCACCCGTTTATTCATGTGCCATGTCTTTCTAAGCGGCTCCCTCATGCGACTTCTCCTGGCTCTTGCTTTGGCCGCTCTAGTGGACACCGCCACGGCTGATGAAAAACCCCCGGAGCCGGCTCAGCTCAATGCCGTCATCGACAAGGGGCTTGGCTTTCTGGTCAAGGATGCCCTGGCCTGGAAGGAGAAGCACACATGTGCCTCGTGCCATCATGGGGCTTTGACGGTTTGGGCGATGCGGGAGGCGAAGCTTCGCGGCCAGACTGTTGATGAGCCCAAGCTGGCGGAGTTCACCAAGTGGGTCGCCCAGGCCGGCAACGGCAAGACGGGGGTCCCGCGGCCGGCTGGCTTGCCCAAGGCACTGAACGTCAAAGCGGTGCTGTTTTCCCTCGCCCTCTCCGCCGATCCGGAGCCGGACGCCGATGCGAAGGCGGGGCTGAAGCTGATGTGGGGGACGGTGAAGGAGGACCAGACGGAAAACGGCTCCTGGTCCGCCTGGCCCGAGACCCGGCCCCCCTTCTTTGGCGGCTCGCACGACAGCATGACCACACTCGCCACCCTGGCTCTCGTTCCCGCCGCGGCTGGGGACGAGGAGGCGAAAGCGGCCCTCGGCAAAGGGGTCAAATGGCTCGCCGAAACGAAAACCGACGACGACCCGCAGTCCGTCGCCATGCGTCTCCTCCTCTGGGCCAAACTGGGCCGCCCCCGCGAGGAAATCGACCCGCAAATCAGCCGCATCAAAGAGCGTCAGAACGCCGACGGGGGCTGGAGCCAGGCAAAAGAGATGGCCAGCGACGCCTGGGCCACCGGCCAGTCCCTCTACGCCTTGTCGTACGCCGGCCTCAAGCCCGACGACCCGGTCATTCAGCGAGCCCAATCCTTCCTCATCAAAACCCAACGCGAAGACGGCTCCTGGCCCATGACCAGCCGCCCCACCAAACCGGGCGACACGGGCTCGCCGGGGCTTATTCCGATTACTGGAGGAGGGAGTGCTTGGGGGGTGCTGGGGCTAGTGAAGAGCAAATGATACATCGTTGGAGTAATGGTCGATGGGACAACGTGCGAACCTTGCCATTGTCGGACCGCATGGATTCGACCTGTACTACAGTCACTGGTGCGCGAATACATTACCCCGCGACCTATTCTGGGGGCCGGTTCATGCAGAGGCGTTCATACGTCTGCAACGTCCGGCTGGCGATGAGGACTTGCTAGATACTGTGTGGGCGGAAGGTGGTGCGGTCATTGACGTGCCAAATCGGACCTTCTTGTTCTACGGCGGCGAGGATATCCTCTTTGACGTTCCATTACGCCGCCTGTACCTCAAGCTGGTCGCGTCTGTCTGGCGCAATTGGAAAATTCAGTGGGCCTACGAAGGAATCGTCGACATTGCAGAGTACTTGGGCATTCCTCGGTCCAAGGTGACTGCTCGAATTGAAGACGATGGCAATTCTTCGTTAGCGCCTCCTGAACAGATGGATTGGATTAGTTGCGTTGGCAGTTTTCAGTTGGCAGACGGCCTCCATCTATTTCCGCTTCCCGGTCTACCCGAAGATTACGTACTGGGTGGCCCTGAATTGGCAGATGATTGCCATCGTCACCAATTTTACTCGTCTATCGACCTAAGAAACTGGACCGAGGAGTTTCCACGCGGCGGATTCCACGTCAATCCAAAATTGAGAACGATTGACTTTTGGGTCAGTTGTGATTGCCCCAATCTCCTGGACAAAGCGCAGGCGCTTTGGAGTGGCTGGACAGTAACTTGGCATAAAGACAACTACGAATCACAGACCGCCTTAACGAAGGGATGTCTCATTTTCAATGAGCCCTCTCGAAGCGCGATGGTTGATGCCCTAACCAAAAGGCTGATGTTGGAATCAAAACCGGTTAACGTGCTGGAATTGGCAGACAGATTAGCCGAACATGATGGTGGAACGATTGAAATAAATCCCTACGCACTCAGAGATGACCGTTTCCCGCTCAGCGAGAAGGTACGAACGGAGATTCTTCGCAAGGCATTCTCTGACATCGATGCATTTGAATAATCGCATTCTGTCCAAGACAGTGGCGAATGAATAATCGCAGGCTGCTCGGGCTGGTAAGAAGGAAGTAGACAGGATGCCGGAGGCTTGGTGTGACGAATTCCGAATGGTATTCATGCAACGACCCGGAACCGATGGTCCGAGCCCTGCCCGTTAACCGTTATCAACGAGAACTGCGTCTGTTTGCGGTAACATGTGCTCGCCGCGTTTGGTCATTGCTTCCGGTCACCTGCCAAGTCGCACTTAACCTGTCCGAGGAATTTGCCAACGAGAAGGCTTCTGAAGCCCAATTACGCATTGCAGTTAATACGGCGAGCGAGGAATTAACGAAAATCTGGGTGGGCTCACGCTCCCCAGACGCACGCATCTTCGCGGCCTCAGCGGCCATCGATGCTTCGTCGGTTTGGCCTCGCACAACCGCGAACGTAATGGCGGCAATATCCTGTGCCGCATCGGCGGCTGCATGTGCCCAGGCGGAAGCCGCAGATGATTTGAACTATGACGCGGTGTTTGCAACTACTCAGCGATCTGAATTAGCCGTACAGGCTTCTCTACTTCGCGAGATGATTGCTTACCCGTTTGAGTGAGGGAATTGCGGATTTAACCCCTCAGGGTAGCCTTCTGTGTGGTGCATCTATTTCAGAGCCTCCCACGCCCCAATCAACAAACTCGCCGCTCGCTCGATTTCATCCTCGGTGGTGAACCACCCGAGGCTCAGCCGGACGGTGCCGCGGGCCACCGGCTCGGAGACTCCCATTGCGGCGAGGGTGGGGCTGACGGCGGCTGATTCGCTGTGGCAGGCGGAGCCGGTGGAGGCGCAGAGCTCGGGGATGCGGTCGAGAAGTTCGTGGCCGACTACTTCGGGGAAGCTGACGCTCAGCGTGTTCGGCAGCCGGGGGGAGAGTTGGGCGCTCAGCTTCAGGTCGTCGCCGACGCCGGCCTGCAGAAGGTTCCAGAGGCGGTCACGAAGTTTTTGTAGCCGTTCTTGCGACTGGTCGAGGCTTTTTGCCGCCAGCGAGCAGGCCCGGCCGAGGCCGACGATGTGGGGGACGTTTTCGGTTCCCGCCCGCAGCCCCGCTTCGTGCCCCGCCCCGTGCATGATCGGCTGCAGCGGCACGCCGCGGCGGATGTAGAGTGCGCCGATTCCCTTGGGGGCGTAGACCTTGTGCCCGGCGATGGTGAGCAGGTCCACGTCCAGCTCGTCGACCATCGTGCGGATTTTGCCGACCGACTGGGCGGCGTCGGTGTGGAGCAGCACGTGCCGCTCGTGGCAGACTTCGGCGATGGCCTTGAGGGGCTGGATCGCGCCGGTCTCGTTGTTCGCATGCATGATGCTGACCAGCACGGTGTCCGCCCGGAGGAGCGAGCGAATCGCGTTCGGCTGAACGACCCCCTGGCCGGTGACGCCAACGATGGAGACGTCGTAGCCGATCCGCTCCAGAAACCGGACCGGCGCGGCGACGCTGGGATGCTCGACAGCCGAGATGATGACATGGCCGCCGGCGCTCCGCCCGTGGTGGAGCAGGGCCCCTTGGATGGCCAGGTTGTTGCTCTCCGTCCCACCGGAGGTAAAGACGATTTCGTCCGCATCGGCCCCCAGCAGCCCCGCCACCTGGCCGCGGGCATCCTCCACCGCTTCATGAGCCGCCCGGCCGAGGGCGTGGGTGCTCGACGGGTTGCCGAAATGCTCCGCCAGAAACGGGAGCATCGCTTCCTTCACGCTCGGCGCAATCGGGGTTGTGGCGTTGTAGTCGAGATAGAGCTGGCGCATGGAGACATTGTAGGGTGTGTCGAGACGAGGAACGAGTTCGGCGAGGGTCTCCGACCCCGACGAAACGGCAGACCGAAGGTCTCACCGACTGGGCGAGGTCAGAGACCTGCGCCCAACATTAGCACGCCCACGCAAAGCCGTGGACGTGGCACCCAGGTTAGCTTCCTTCAGACAAAGCTTCAGCCGAGGTTTTGACGTTGATCTGCTCGACGGCCTTGGAGAGGTCGGTGATTTCCTTCACCGTGGCGTTGCGGACTGCGGCCAGACCGCCGAGAACGCCGACCACGACGATGGTGATGAGCAGCACCCATTCCAGGGCGAGAGCCCCTTTGCGGCGGATGGAAGGATGCTTCAACAGTGAGAGAGCCGATTTCATCGCAGTCTCCTTTGATTACGAGCCGCCGACGTTGATGGCGTTGATGGCGTTGGCCAGGTCGAGGAGTTCGGCGTTGGTCGCGTTGCGGACCGCCGCCATCCCTCCGATGACGCCGATGACCAGCACGGTCACCAGCAGAATCCACTCCAGCGTCAGAGCCCCGCGGCGCTTGCTGCCGCGATGCTGATTCGTCGTTGCCATGGCCCCACCTTTGCGATTGGTCGCTTCTTATATTCAGACTGTGGACAGGGAAAGGTCCGACACCCCTAAAGCACTTGGCGTACCAAACGGGATTTCGGTCTGCGAATGGAGAGATCGCAGGCGGAAGTACGCGTGCCGCAACGGCTTTAGACGGCAAGCGTTATAAACGGACTGCTGAGAATTGGCTGCGATGTTGTGAAACCGATGCGCCGGATGTTTACGCAACTGCGCAGCGCGCCAAGCACCCGCTGCGCGAGGCGGAGCGAGGAGATGCTGAGGGACGAGCGAGCGTTCAGTTCCCAGAGCGCGGTCGTAGCGGATGTAACGATTGTGGGGCGCGGAAATCGAGTACAATCACCAGGTAGATTGCCGTTCTTCATTCTCTTTGCAGCCCCGCGCTGAGGTAGCCGCCATGCGGATTGGCATCCTGGCCCTGATTCAAGAATCCAACACGTTCATTTCGGAGCCGACGACTCTCCGCCATTTTCAGGAGGAGCTGGTCGTCACCGGCGAGGAGATGCGGCAGCGGTTTATCGGCGCGCACCACGAAATCAGCGGCATGTTCCATGCCCTGGAGGAGTTGGGGGCCGAGGCGGTTCCCATTTTTGCTGCCCGGGCGCTGCCGTTTGGCGTGATCGAGACGGAAGCGATTGAAACGCTGCTGCGGATGATGTTTGCGGAGCTGGACAAAACGCTCGCGGCTGGGAAACTCGATGGAATCCTGGTTGCTCCCCACGGCGCGACGGTCAGCAAGCCGTATCCCGATGTGGACGGCCATTGGCTGAGCGAGGTCCGCCGCCGCGTGGGGCCGGAGATGCCGATCATCGGCACGCTTGACCCACATGGAAATCTCTCGCCGCAAATGGTGGCGGCTTGCGATTGCCTGATCGCCTATCGCACCAACCCGCACCTCGATCAGAAGGCCCGCGGCATTGACGCCGCCCGGATGATGGTTCGAACGGTCAATGGCGAACGGCAGCCGACGATGGCAGCGGCGTTTCCCCCCATGGCGATTAATATCGAGAAGCAATGCACCAGCGAAGAGCCCTGCCATTCCTTCTACAAACTGGCGGACGCTCAGCTTGAAGACGAGCGGGTCCGGTTCAATAGCATCATGCTCGGCTTTCCTTACGCGGACGTTGCCGAGATGGGCTCGGCGATCATCGTCGTCACCAACGGCGACCAGCCGCTGGCGCAGAAGCTGGCCAACGACCTGGCCCGCGAGCTCTGGAAGCGGCGCGACGACTTTGTGGGGACGCTGATTAGCATTGACGACGCCTTGGATCGCGCCGTGGAACTCCCCGGCCCCGTCTGCCTGCTCGACATGGGGGACAACGCCGGCGGAGGTTCCCCCGCTGACGGCACGCACCTGGCCCATGCCATCCATGCCCGCAAGATCGAACGGTCGCTCGCCATTCTGGCCGACCCGGAATCGGTGAAGCTGGCAATTCAAACGGGGGTCGGGAACCGGGCCCGGTTTCAAGCGGGGGGAAAGACGGACCACATGCACGGCTCCCCCATCGACTGCGAAGCGACGGTGCTCGGCCTGTACGACGGCAAGTTCGAAGAGCCTCTGCCGCGGCACGGCGGATTCACGGTCTGCGATCAGGGGCCAACGGCGGTCATTCTCAGCGACGACGGCCTGACGCTGATGCTCACCACCCGCCGAATGCCCCCTTTCAGCCTGCGGCAGCTCACCACGTTCGACATCAAGCCCGAAGAATATCAGTTAATCGTCGCCAAGGGGGTGAACGCACCGCTCGCCGCCTACCGCGAAGTCTGCCCCACCCTCATTCGGGTCAACACGCCCGGATGCACGACGGCCGATATCCTCTCGCTCCCCTACGACAACCGCCGCCGGCCGATGTTCCCGTTTGAGCCGGATATGGAGTGGGAGGTGTAAGAGTGGAGTGGCGAGAAGCTTAGCCACCGCGTCCACGCGGTGCTGAGTTGGCTGGCTGTCCTGCGCCGCGTGGACGCGGCGGCTAAGCTTGGGTTGCAATGGTTCTCGATTCTTCGACCATCGTCAGCAGCGGCCCAAAGTAATTGCCGATCGACTTCACCATCGGCCCAGTGATGCGGATGGTTGGCTTCACATCGCCAAACTCTTGCAGCCAGGTTCCGCCACGGAGCCGGGCGGTGCTGGAGAGAATTCCCTTTTCCTGACTGAACTCGGCGAGGCCGTCGGCTCGCCAGTACAGCAGCGGCTCATCGTTTTCCAGGGCGAACATAATCAGCCGATTTCCCGCGCCCAGGAGCCAGAGGTCGCCGGCCCGGCTGCCGTTGGGGCTCGTTCCCGCTGGCCACTCCAGCGAGATGCCGGTGTAGAGGAATCGGGCCTGTTCGCCGGGTTCGAGCAGATCGAGAATGGCGCGAGCGACCTGAAGCGGCGCTTTGCGCGTGGGGGATTCCGAGGAAATGCGATCGGAGAGATGCGTTGCGTATTCCTTTTCCAGAATTCGCTGCACCACCTTCGGATTCTGCCGCAGATATTCCGCCACGTCGCTGATCAGCTCATCGAGGCGGGAATCTCGCGGGGAAACGCGAACTTGCAGGGCAGCCAGATCCGCCAGATACTTGGGGACAAGATCGCTTTCGGGATCGAGATCGGGATGCTCGAAGAAAAACGGCGGGTTCGCTTCCAGCTTGGAGAGCAAAGCGATCCGCTGGTCGGGCCGCAGTTCATTCAGGATTGTCGATTTTGTCAGGAATCCCGCCAGGTCGTGCGGCTCACGCTCCTTGGGGCCGAGGAGGAAGCCGGCGAGGGAGCGGACGGCGTCCTCTTGCTGGGCCTGGATGCTGTGGGCCGTCGGCTGAACCTTCACCAGCAGCTTCACCCCCAGCCGCGTCTCGACGCCGGCTTTCCATTTCGCCACGCGGTCGGTGGTGTTGCCGTGGATGAAAGTGTGCAGGAATTTCTCCAGCCGCCCGGCGATGGCCCGGCACTCCGCCGAGGAGAGGCAGGCGAGAGCCCGGAAGTTTTGCGGCCGGGCACTGATGTGGGCGGCGATGCAGCGGTAGAGAAAGATGCGGTCGTACTCGCTCCGGAGTTGCAGAGCCCCGATTTCCTTGAGAGCGTGCGACAGACTGTCCCGCGAGAGAGGAAACTGGTGGAGCATTTCGGTCAGCTCGGCGGCGTAGATCCAGTTGGCGTCGCGGTGGCGAAAATCGCCGCCATAGACGCTGGCGACTTCATAGCCGATGACCCGGACGACGTCGCTCAGGAGAGCAAGGGCCTGCCGATTGATGACCCGCGTGGCGATGGCCTGGGCTCCTTGTTTGCCGAGAGCCCCTAGGAACCACCAGGCCCCCATCGTGAGTGGGTTGGCCCCCATGGCGAAGCGGCCGAGGTAATAGGCCGTGTTGACGTACGGCCAGTACGGCTCCGTTGATTTGTACATCCGGTAGGCGTTCACGGCGCTCCGAACGTAGCTGTAAAGGCTGTTAAAGCTGTAGTCCTTCATGTTGAGCGGTAGGTCGTCGAGGAGGACCAGAAAATGCAAGCAGGCCCGGCTGGCGGCGCGAATGACCAGCGGCATGTTGGTTTCTAGCAGCGGCTGCTCTACTTCCGGCTGGTAGATACGGGCGACTTTGCCGATGAGTTCGTAGGCATCATCGCGAACGACCGAGGGACTGAACTTTCCATCGACGACATACTTATTGGACGTGATGTTGTCGTAGAGAATCTTCGTTTCATCCTTGAGCAGAGCCATCATCACCCGGTCATTGCGAGTGAGCTGCGAAATCTGCTCGTCGGACATGTCCGGGAAGAGTGGCGCGAGCCCAGCCGGCTGCGTGGCCGTGGGGGGCGAAGGGAGCACATCCGTCTTATTGAGATCAATCGGCTGCGGGAAATCCATCCACTCGTGATAAGCCACCAGCCGGCTGGCGAGCTCCTCTTCCCGCTTGTCGAGCTTCCGCCCCTGCTCCTCAAATTGCTTTTCGATTTCTTGCTGGAGCTTGGCGAAGGTCTTTCGCTCCTCATCCAGGCGACTGTCCTCGTCGGTCAGCTCATGCCGCAGCTTTTCGACCTCCAGCTCCGCCGTCGAAAGCTCGCGGCGAAACAGCAGCGTCCCCGCGAGCGCGACCAGTCCCCCCACATACACCAGCACTTGCCACCATCCCAGAGCCGCGTAGTTGCAGGCCGCAGCTACCCACGCCGCCACCACGCCGGCGGCGACAAGGGAAATCGGAAGCCAGTGCCAGCGGTGGTGCATGAGGGAAACAGGGCAAAGCGAGTTAGGGAAGGAACGGGTTGACGATTTCCAAGCTATCGATTTTCGGGTAGCCGGAGAAGTCTTCCGAGTACAAACGATGGACGCCGGATTCGAGGCAGACCGCAATGAGCATGGCATCCCAACTGGAAAGGCTGAAACGACCCAGCAGGGTTTGTGCTCGCCCCATTGCGCCCCAGTCTGGCAAAATGGTTTGCCAGGTGCGCTGAAAAGACGCAACGTCTTTGAATGCGTCTTGCATGCTGAAGCCGAGGGCAGTCAGTTTGCGGCTGGCATGGATATACTCACAAGCAACCTGCCAAACCAGTGTCAGATTTGGTTCCGTTGCCAGAAGCTTTGTTGCGGTCGCTTGTTTTACGGGATCGCGCGGATCATGAACATAGAGCAATATATTCGTGTCAACGGCGTTCATTCAGTTCCTCGCGACTGAACTTCGGCGCATTCGGAGGAATTGGATTGGCCTTCATCCGAGTCAGTGTCTCCTCCAAAATCCTTTGTCTCTCCATAGGATCGCTGACCAATGGAGGGCGAACGCGCGACGATGAACCAATGATGACCCGAACCTTGGTGTTGTCAGCGAGCTGACAAGGAGTATCGGGAACAAACACGCCGTCACGATAAACGGCATCGATTTCCTCTAACATGCCAAGTTCCTTATCCGTAGTGAATGCCTCGATTCGCTGCTTAACACTTATTGTGCCTTTCGTGAAGCTCGTCGCGGGTGTAGCGTCCGGCAACTCCGTTCACAGGATGGCGGTCCCAGCGATCAAAGATCTGCCGCCACATCCTTTCGCGCTCTGCCGGATCCGCAAGCAGCGACGAATTCCCTTCGGCATCGGCGATTTCAATTTCCACGGCGGCCTCTTCAGGAAGGGTGAGCGGCTGCAAAGGAAAGAGCGCGCCATTACGATAGATAGCTGTCCGTCGCTGAGACATGCGCACCCTCCTAGGGGAATTGGAAGCCTTTCCTTAGAGTATAGCACGACGAGTCCAACCGCCACACATTCGCCAACTCTGTTCCAACCGCAATCATGTCGAAAACTCAGCAGCAATACGACCGCGCCCTCCTCTCTCTCGCCGGGGGCGTCTCTTCTTCCACGCGGCTGAATAAGGCCATCAACCGGCCGATGCTAATTGACCGGGCGGAAGGGTGCCGCGTGTGGGATTTGGATGGAAAGGAATACATTGACCTCTGCTGCAGCCACGGGGCGACACTGCTGGGGCATGGGGACGCGCGGGTTCGCGAGGCCGTGGGTAGAGCGCTCAGCCGCGGAGCGCCGTGCTCTTATGAAAATGAAACTCATGCAGAGCTGGCGGCATTGCTCTGCGAGACGGTGCCGTGCCTGGAGCGGCTGCGGTTCACTGGAAGTGGGACGGAGGCGACGCTCCACTGCATCCGCTTGGCCCGGGCTTGCACCGGCCGCGCAAAGCTGCTCCGGTTTGAAGGGAACTTTCACGGCTATCACGATCAGGTGATGTTCATGTCCGCCGGCGAGATTGGCCTCGTCAATCCGCCCCTCAAGCCGATCTCGACGGGAGTTACGCCGGGCATCGAGCAGCATCTGATTCAGATTCCTTACAACCGTCCCGAAGTCCTGGAAGATATCTTCGCCCGCCACGCCCCCGAGATGGCTGCTGCCATTCTGGAGCCGATCTGGTTCAACGCCGGTTGTATTCTGCCGACCAAGGAGTTCATCACCACGCTCCGCCGACTGACGGAGATGCATGGGGTGCTTCTCATATTCGACGAAGTGCTGAGCGCCTTCCGCATGTGCCCCGGCGGAGCCCAAGAATATCTCCAAGTCACGCCCGACCTCTGCACCCTTGGCAAGTCGGTCGGCGGCGGCTATCCACTCAGCGTCTTTGGAGGCCGCAAAGAATTTATGGACCGCCTGATGCCCATCGGCGATTGCCAGCACAGCGGCACTTACAACGGCCATCCTTCCACAATTGCCGCCGGCTTGGCAGCGGTAAAGGCGTATCGCTCCCCCGGTTTTTACGAGCACATCCACGCCGTCGCAGCCCGGCTCTATCCCGGCATGCAAGCCATTTTCAACAAGCGCGGCATCAAGGCTCGTGTGCAAGGTCTCGGCGCACGTTTTGGCGTCTACTTCGGCCTGAACGAAGAAATCCGCGGCTACGACCAGGTCCAGCGGCACGACCGGCAGATGATGCTCCGCTTCATCGCAGCCGCCATCGCCCACGGCGTCTACTTTCACGATTATGGCGGTGCGGCATGCCACCACGGCTTTTGCGGGGCGATGACCGAGGGAGATGCAGAGGAGGCACTAATGCGACTGGACGACGCAGTGAGCGCCCTCTAATCCGCAGTTCAAGGAACACCACCATCAGTGAGCAATCATTTACCCCCGTCAAAATCGGCGTCATCGGCCTCGGCCGGTTCGGGCGGCTGCATGCACTGACGCTCGCGGGGTTGATGGAGGCGGAGTTGGTGGCTCTGGTCTCGCGGCGGCAGGAATCGATCGATGCTGTTGCGAAGGAATTGCCAGTAGTCCCTGGCTGGACCGATTTGAAACGGGCGATAGCAGAATCGGGAGCGGAAGCTTGGGTCGTCGCCGCGACCACTGCTTCCCATGTGCCAATTGCCAAGGCACTGCTCGCAGTCGGCAAGAAAGTCCTGCTCGAAAAACCGATCACTGATGACTTGAATGAAGCCCGCAGCCTCGCGCCGCTGGTTAAGCCGGACTCCAGCAATCTAATGCTCGGCCACATCGTCCTCTTCAATAGCGAATTTCAACAGCTTCGAGAAGAAGTCGCGAAACGAGGGCCGATTGCCTACGTCGACTGCGTACGACACCGGCCGGCGAGTATTGTGCAAAAGTTTCCGGGAGAGAACCCGCTTTACGCCGCTATGGTGCATGACCTGTACGCGGTGCAGGCTCTCCTGGGGAGCCAAGAACCCGCAAAGTTCACCGCCCAGTATCACCGCACGGCAGGGAACGAAATCGACCTGGCGACGGCTCAATTGCAGTGGGATGCCGGCCCACTCGCCACGTTCACAGCGTCGTATCTCACGCCGGACGGCATGCCGTCGCGAGGCTTCGACCGGATGGAAGTTTTCGGCTCGGGGTGGTCCGCACGCATCAGCCCCAATCCCCGCCCCATCGAAGTCTGGGACGATGCCCGCGCTTCCTGGCCACTGCCGCTGGAGATTCGGGCGGGTGTTGGAGGCGCGACCGGCATGATGGCGGAAGAACTCCGCTGCTTCTGCCGCGTCGTCCGGGGAAAGCAAGCGGTCCCCGCCGGCGCGACTTATGCCGACGCTTTGCAAGTACAGGAGTGGATGGACAAGCTGGCAGCTGCCGCAAAGTAGCCCGCTCACTCCGAAAGCGGAAGTCTCATCACTCGCTAGCTCGGCTCCTTTGCCCTAGTGACCCATCCCCGCTCCCCCTAGAATGTAACAGTTCCGGCGTCGCATTTCAGAACCACAGCGTTCAGCACTCCGCTCAGGCACGGCATGGCAGGCTCTCGCACTCTCAAACGGGTTCTGGGTGAAACCAACCTGGAACGCAAGTGCCGTCGCATCTTTGGCAGTGTGATGCTGCTGCTCATCAGCGTTGCCTTCATCGGGGTCTACTGGATTGCCAAGGATCTGGCTCAACGGATCACGTTCGGCAAGGGGAAAGAATGGGTTCGGATGGTTATGTACGACCGTCACTGGGACCGGTGGACCACCAAGCCTGAGGAGAAGCCACTGCGAGATCAACTCAGCAAACAGCTCCTGGTGGAAGACTACGAAGGAACCTTCTTTTCGCTGGAACCCTATGCGGGTGCGTTTCAGCCCGAACAGGGGTCCGAGGAGGAGCGGATTTGCTTGGACCTCAAGACCAGACAAGAAAAGCAATTGGTGGAAATCGCCAAGCAGATGAAGGAGCGCCAGAAGCTCGTTGCGGAAGATCCGCTCGCCGCTCCTGCTCTGAGCAAAACAGGGAAGCCGCTGGATGCCAAGGACTTTGCCGCTACCTATGAAGCCCTCTTTGAAACTCGCCCCGCTCCCGTCGAGGGGAAATACTATTACTACCAGCCCGTCTACTGGCAAGATAACTGCGTCCGTTGCCACGAAGCGTTTTATGGTAAATTCACCGCCGGGCCCTCCAGTTCAGCTGCCACGGCGGCCGACATGCCGTTCCGCGCGGTGCGGGTGACGTTGCCTTATGCGGAAACGCAGTCCTCCATCCACTGGATTCAAGCCGTGCTGGCGGCGGTCGGCATCCTGACAGTCTTTCTCTCCATGGTCGCCCTCTGGATCGTCGTCCGCTATGTCGTCGTCAAACCGCTGACCCACTTGCGAGATGTCAGTGAAAATGTGGCCAAGGGAGACTTGGAGCAGCGAGCCGACATTCACACCAGCGACGAGTTCGAAGAACTCGCCACATCGTTCAACAAGATGCTCCGCAACTTGATTGAAGCCCAGGGTGCGCTGCGGCAGGTAAATACCGACCTCGATGCCAAGGTCGATCAACTCGCGCAGCTCAATATGCGGCTGCACGAAATGAACCAGCTCAAGGGAGAGTTCCTTACGAACATGAGCCACGAGCTGCGAACGCCGCTCAACAGCGTGCTCGGATTTTCGGAGGTTCTGCAAGGAGCGGACACTCTCAATGACAAACAAAAACGCTACGTCCACAACATTCAGAAGGCCGGCCGCGACCTGCTCGACATGATCAACGACATCCTGGACGTCGCCAAAATGGAAGCTGGCAAAATGGACGTGCGGCTGACGGAGTTCAAGATCGAGGCGATCATTCAGGCGCAGGTGGACATGATGCGCCCCCTCTCCGAAGAGAAGAATATCGACCTCCGGTTCGAGATCGAATCTGATTTGCCGCTGATGTTCCAGGACCAGCAAAAGGTGCAGCGGATCATCACCAACCTGCTCTCCAATGCCATCAAGTTCACGCCCGAAGGGGGCCGCATCACCGTCGGCGCTCGGGGGACGCCGCGGGGCATGATCGAAATCTGGATCAGCGACACGGGTGTCGGAATCGCCGACGCCGACCGGGAAATCATCTTCGAAAAGTTCCGCCAAGGTACAGCCGTGGCCGGGAAAGACGCTGATAACTTGACCCGCGAATACACCGGAACCGGTTTGGGACTTTCCATTGTCAAGGAACTGAGCAAGCTGCTCGGGGGAGAAGTGAGCGTCGAAAGCGAACTCGGCAAAGGGAGCACCTTCCGCGTCTTCCTCCCCTGGATGCGAGCCGACATTTCCCAGTCCGCCGCCCGCATGAGCAACAAGCTGGACGACTTTACTAAACCGCGGCGGGGAGACTTTGCAGCCGGAGATGCGGCTGCGGGATAGAGAGCAGAAATTGGAAATCTCAAATCTCAAACAAATTCGAATTCCCAATTTGGGAATCCGAATGAACGGTTGCCGATCCACATAGTTTTATCTCTTTCCGATTTCTTGCTTCTCTCTTGTTTGAGATTTGAGATTTCCTATTTTGGTTGTCAGTCCAACCCAACACTGAGCCTCCTCATGTCTTTTCCCGATTCTCCTGAAATCCAACTCTTCACCGATGGCGGCTGCAGCGGCAATCCGGGGCCGGGAGGCTGGGCGTTCATCCTGCGGCATGCGGGGACAGGGAAGGAAAAGGAAGCGTTCGGCGCGGAGGTCAACACCACGAATAACCGCATGGAGCTGCAAGCGGTCGTCGAAGGGCTCACGGCGCTCAAGCGGCCCTGCTACGTCGAGCTGTTGACGGACAGTGAATACGTCCGCAAGGGACTTTCCGAATGGATGGCCGGCTGGAAACGGAACGGCTGGAAGCGGAAGGAAAAGGGGAAACTGGTGGAACTCAAGAACGCCGACCTCTGGATGAAGCTCGACGAGCTCATCGCCACTCACAAGTTCAAGTTCACCCGCGTCGCCGGTCACTCTGGCCATCCGGAAAACGACCGCTGCGACGAACTGGCCGTGGCGGCGTATCAGAAATTCCTCTAACGATACTGGCTTGCTAGCGGCCTGATAGCTCGTGTTCCTCTTTTAGTCAACGAGTATCGGCGACGGTGGCCTCCATCGCGGCTACTCGATCTTTACCCATTTGGTGCGGTTGGGAATTCTGTCGGCGACGCGGATTTCTCCTTCGAAGACGGTGTCGGTCTGGCGCTCGAGGTGGAAGTTGCCGACTTCACCCTTGCCCAAGTTGGAATTAAAGGTCCAGAGGGTGCCGTCGTACTGCACGTCGAAAATACCCAGGGAGTTCATGATGCGCTCGCTCTCATTTTGGCGGCGAGCGCCAATGACGTATTCGCCGCGCTGGCGGGTGACGACGAAGGCACCGATTTCAACCGGAGTTCCTGTTTCGTCGTAGACCCATTGCTTCCAGGTTCCTTCGATGGGGATGCCGCGGGCGGCGGGCAATTCGGCGGCGGATGGTGGCGAATCCGATGACAACAGCCTCGAGCAGATGGGGGTGGCGACGGCAGCGGCCACGGCAGCGAGGGCACCGATCACGGCGATGAGAACGGGCCTTTCGCGGGAAGTTTTCATGGTCGCCCTCGTGACCGGAGGTAAGACAAGGTTTAAAGGGGATGAAATGCCAGCGGATGGGGGCGGGATTATAGTGGCGGGGCATGTAAACCCCAATAGAGGATGGTTTGTCCCAGTGCTGGACGCCACTCAATGCAAATGGCCTTATGCACCCTCGGCTCATAGCCCAATTGTGTCTCTCACTGCTCTTGACCCGCCCCTGCCAGCTTTCCTATAGTCCGACCGGTCAAGTGGCAGATTTTGCCGGTCCGCATTCGGCGCTACTTTTACCGCGCGCGGCCGGCTTCATTCCCGCTCAAGGATGAGGGCTTTGCTATGAATAGTACGGACGGACGCTTTTCGGCTCGACCAGGAGCCTGGAAAAAGTGGATCATTGGCTTCTTCCCGGCTTTGGCTCTGGTGGCAGCCGCGGTGGTCTTCCGCGGCGCGAACCCGCCGCGCGAGGCGCTGGCTCAAGCACCGGTAAAGTCCGCTCCCAAGGGAGCTGCGGGTCCCGCGGCCCCCGGCCCATCGCGAACCGGTACGCCGGCTCGCCCGGCAGCGGGTCCAGCCGCTCCTCCTCGGACCGCCCCGTCCACGGGCAACACGTCCGGCGGCAGCAATGAAGCTCCCGTCATTCGCGGAGCCGGCGCGAAGGCTCCTCCCAGCGTCACCGCCCTCTCGGTGGTCGCCGTGGTGAACAGCGAACAGATCACCAAGACCGATCTGGGACGCGAATGTGTCCGCCGCTATGGCCCCGAAGTGCTGGACTCACTGCTCAACAAGCTGCTGCTGGCGGATGCCCTCGCGGCCCAGGGAATCACGATCACCGACAAGGACATCACGGAGGAAATTGACCGCATCGCCGGCAAGTTCGGCCTCCCCCGCGACCGCTGGCTGGCCCTCCTCAAAGAAGAGCGGAACTTCACGGAAGCTCAATATCGCCGCGAAGTCGTCTGGCCGATGCTCGCACTTCGCAAGGCGTCCGCCGTGGATGTGAAGGTCTCGAAGGAAGAGGTGAAGACCGCCTTTGAATCGGAATACGGCCCGAAGGTCCGCTGCCGCTTGATTATTTTGGATGCCGCCCGGCAAAAGGACGTCGCTCCGAAAATCCTGGCCGCCCTCAAGGCCGACCCCAAACAGTTCGGCAAGCTGGCTCAGCAGCATTGCGAGGATCCGAGCGTTGCCTCCGCCAGTGGCGTCATTCCCCCCATCGCTCTGCACACCGGCGATCCCGCCATTGAAGAAGTAGCTTTCCGCCTGCAAAAGGGGCAAACGTCCGGCGTCATTCCGGTCGCTGAAGGGAAGAAGCTCGTCATCCTGCGGTGCGAAGACCACATTCCCGAGCAGTACATCGGCCCCAAGGATTTGCCGGCTGTGCAGAAGAAGCTGGAAGAACGAATCCGGGACAACAAAACCCGCTTCGCCGCCTCGCAGTTCTTTGCTGAAGTCCACAAGCGGGCCAAGATTGTCAACGTGCTGGCTGATCCCAGCAAGAAGAAGGACGTCCCGGCTGGAGCGGTCGCCCTCGTCAACGGCAAGCAGATCACCTACCAGCAGCTCACCGACGAGTGCCTGGTCCGGTTTGGCGGCGACGTGCTCGACGGCGAAATCAACCGCAGGCTATTCACGCAGGAGCTGGCTCGCCGCAAGGTGCAAGTCGGCGAGCAGGACATCCAGGCGGAAATCGCCCGGGCCGCCGAATCCAATGGTTATATCAAAGCGGACAAAACCCCCGATGTGGAACGCTGGATCAAGGACATTACCACGCAGGACAACGTGACCGCCGAGCTGTATCGTACGGATGCGGTCTGGCCGAGCGTCGCCCTCAAAAAGCTCTGCGCCAGCCGCGTGCAGGTGAGCGAGACCGACTTGCAGAAGGGCTTTGAATCCAACTATGGCGAGCGGGTCCGCGTCCTCGCCATCGTCCTTTCCGACCAGCGGCAGGCGCAGCGAGTTTGGGACATGGCCCGCAACAACCCGACCGACACCTACTTCTCGCAGCTCGCCCAGCAGTACTCGGTCGAGCCGTCGTCCCGAGCCAACGGCGGCGAAGTGCCGCCGATCTGCAAGCACAGTGGCTCGCCGGTGATTGAGAAAGAGGCGTTCGCCCTGAAGGCGGGCGAGCTCTCCGGCATCATCGCCATGGAGGATCAGTTCATCCTGCTCCGTTGCCTCGGCCGGACCGAACCCGTCCAGCGGGACATGGCCGCGGTCAAGAACGAGCTTTACAAGGACCTGTACGAGAAGAAGCTCCGGAACGAAATGAACCGCGAATTCGAGCGGATTCATGAGTCGGCTCAGATCGACAATTTCCTGGCGGGAACCTCGCAGGCCCCCAAGAGCAAGGCCGCCGGCTCGGCAACCGGCTCTGTCCGGCCCGCGTTGGATTCCAAGGGAGGCATCGCCCCGGCTTCGGCAACCCTGCCGCGGACGGGCCCCACGAAGCGGTAGTGTCCCCCACTAACCCGAAGCGCAAGCGAGGGAGTGAAATGAATTTCCCTCGCGCGTACGGATTCATAGTCAGTGACAGCCCCACGGGACAAACCAGCAGGCTCATTGCTATGATGCCTGCATGTCTGAACGCTTCTTTGTCGAACATCCCATCACCGGTTCCAGCGCGGAGCTGGTGGATGCCGAGGCGCAGCACCTGTCGAGGGTGATGCGAGCCGCGGTGGGGGATGAAGTCGTTCTCTTCGACGGCAGCGGAGCCCAGTTCACGGCGAAGGTGGCCCGCATCGCCAAAACCGCGGTGACGCTCGAGATTCTGGAAAGGCGCGAAGTCAACTGCGAGCCCCGCGTGGAGCTGACCCTGGCGGTCGCTCTTCCCAAAGGGGAGCGGCAGAAGTGGCTGGTGGAAAAGCTCACCGAACTCGGCGCGGCCCGGCTGATGCCACTCATCACCGAGCGGGGAGTCGCTCAGCCCGTCGATGCTGCCCTGGCCCGTCTGAGCCGAGCCGTGATTGAAGCCAGCAAGCAGTGCGGCCGCAACCGGCTGATGGAAATCGCTCCGCCGCGCTCCGCTGTAGAATTTTTTGCTCTTCTGGGCACTGCCGACTCTGGTCCGCACCTCCTTGCCGAACCGGGCGGCGAATCCCTCGGCACGCTCCCTATCACCACCCGCCAGCTCACCTGCGCCATCGGTCCCGAAGGGGGCTTCACCCCCTCGGAACTGAAAGCCGCCCTGGAGAACCAATGGCGGCCAGTCTCCATGGGGACAAGCATCCTGCGGATTGAAACTGCCGCTATCGCCATCGCCGCCTGGTCCGCCCTATCGTGAATCGGCCCTTTTATTCACTATTCAGAGTATATTTGTTCACAACACTTGCGCCGATTCACCTTCGCCGAAGTCCTTGGAGGAATTCAGGTTCGGTGATTCACGCTTGACGCAAGTCTCATTCATGACAGTGTTTTTTGGGCATTTCGTATTCACGAAAACGGCATCCCATTTCTCACACTAGCCTGACGCGCCAGCGAGGGTAATACGCTCTCCCTTGATGACGCGTTTTGATGTTGCGCTAATGGCACGAAAGAGGGTGCAGGCCCGAAGGGCCGACCATACGATAGCCCAGGCCGCAGGCCTGGGGACCATTGGCCAACCAGCGCAAGCCCTGAAAGGGCGCCGTAATCTGACCGCCGGGCCAATCCATCATTACATCGCCCTTTCAGGGCTTTCGGGTGCCATGCGCATCGTTACCCGGGCCTCCGGCCCGGGCTATCGTACGGTCGGCCCTATGGGCCTGCAAATTGCCGGCAACTCATTTCTGCCTAATTGCGTAACACCAAAACTTGCGCGTCAGGCTGGTGTCAAACAGTAGAGTCGAGATGTGGCGCGGTGGTTCAGAGGCGATGGCATCCGGGCGAAGTTGCCAGCGCGGTGCTGTGGCTGGCGAGCAGTGCGGCGTCCTTCATCACGGCGACCGATTTGCAAGTCGATGGAGGCCTCGGTGCCTTTGGAGCGTTTGCCGATCCGTTTCCCAAAGTGGGGTAGGCTTCCAGCCTGCCCTGAAACGGAAGTCCCCCTTTCCGGTCCTAGAGGCGGCCCAGTCAGAAAAAGTAGAATGTCCCCCTTTCCGCCCTGAGCTAAATGTCACGGAAATGCTACATGCCCCGCCGTCTGCTGCAGCGCCTGGTTCGGCATTCCTCGCGGTCCCCGCAGCTTACTGGCCCTCGAGCAGGCGGATGTGCAGGACGGCGGAGATGGGGACGAATGTCAATCCTGAAATGGGGAAAAACTTATTGCCCTTGGGGAGGTCCAGCATGACCCCAGTCTCCCCGACCTGCACCAACTTGCCCTCCAACGCCGCCGACTTGTGTACGACCTCGGTACCGCCGCCCAATCGCAACGACACACACACGATTTTTCCTGTCCACTCACCGATCAGCGATTCCATGTTCGTTCTCCCGGCAGCGAGTCGAAAAAACTTGCCACGCCGCCATTTCGTCACCGACTGCCTCCGCCGCCGAAC
>JBJXFF010000055.1:0-2711 GCA_046153945.1 Pirellulaceae bacterium | reverse complement strand
CTTCGGCTGCAAGAGCGGGCCGATATCGCGGACGGCTGCAAGCTCCTCGTAGAGGCGGTCGAATTCCCACTGCTGGAATTCGGGGTCGAGCCGCGTCCAAACTTCGGGAAAGTCCTTGAGACTCTGGAAATTCGACGGGCAGAGAACCTTCGGCACCTCGAAGTAATAACTGTCCTTGATGTGGAGAACCGGGTTCGCCATGACCTTATGCAACCTTCGCAGCGGGGCTGTTCGCGCCCGTGTTTTTGTTGGCCGGAACAAACCGCAACGACAACCAAGTTTCCATCGCCAGGGTGACCAGATAGTAAGCCATCACCATGCCGGTCACGCCCGCAGCGACCAAGGGGCCGCCGATTTTCGGAAGGACCAGTAAGGCAAATAGCGGCACTCCCATCCTCACCAACATCGCGCCAAGAATTCCCTGAATGCCTTGATTCATCTTCTGGGCAATCGACGTGACGCAAAGGGCCAGGATGCCGCAGGCGAGGCAAATACCACAGGCGACAAGTGCGGCCAAGATGCCGATGGAACCACTTGCGAAGTAGCCGTACGCCGCGAAGCAAGGGAGCAGCGCGAGGAGCACAGCAGCGAGCAACGCGCAAGCACGAATCAGGCTCGCAGGCCGTGCCGATGTCGTCTCACTGCTTG
The DNA here is from genome assembly GCA_046153945.1 of Pirellulaceae bacterium. GTDB lineage: Bacteria > Planctomycetota > Planctomycetia > Pirellulales > Pirellulaceae > SXOA01. The sequence continues at coordinate 2,063 of JBJXFF010000055.1, read as the reverse complement.
CGGGTGCGTTCACCTGAAGGATCCTGTCTGTCCTTGTCCAATAACTCTTCCGCTGCCAGGGGAGGTTCGTGAGGCCGCCTGGTGATCTGCAACAAATGCACGAGCCCGGCCGTCATTCCCACCCCCAAACCAATCACTGCCCAATACTTCGTCCCCAATCGAGTATCTAAGTACTGCCCCCCCACCGCCGGAAGAACCATGATGAGTCCAACCGTGGTAATCTTGGCCACCCATTCCATGGCCAGGGCCATGGGATGTCGTACGGGAGATGGAGGCACTTAGTTACGACAAATTCCTAAGTCGCATCTTCTTGATGCTTCAAAAGATGCACCACAGTCCACGGAGAAAAACGGACCACCGGCTGCTCCGTGAACCTTCGCCCTCCGCCGATTTTTTTACTGCCGACAAGCGAAGGCTGGTAATTTATCCGCGACTGACAGCATGGTCAACCGACCGCCCGGTGATAATTCGTGTTTTTTTTCACAATGTCCAGCGATGAGGCATAAGCCTTGTCCTTAATTGACTTTACACACTGAGAATTTGCGACGAGGAGTGCCATAACCTTCGTGGAGCCCTCTTGAGTATCATCACTAAAACACCCCCTTCTAATGGGGGATTTAAACGTCCCGTTGTGCTTTTCCTTGGGGCTGGATTGTTGCGTTCTTTCTGCGCACTGATTACACTAAAACTTGCCAGTGAACGGTGTTTATGAACATGGATACCGCTCAAGCACGCTGTGGTGCAAACCCCTAGCATCCGGCAATGCAGGTCGCCTTTTTCCCTCCTTTGCATGATCTCGCCGATTGCAAAACGGGCCTGGGTGACGACTACGGAAACCCTTACTAATCAAGGACTTTCCGCCTGTTGCACAGTTACCGTTTACCCGCCAAATAACCGCGAACTGGACCCGAGAAAGGTTCGGAGAAACGCGGAGTTAGAAGCAAAGCAATCTGTCACGGATGGCGACTGAAACCATCGGCCGCGACGGTGCGTAAGTATTGCGCACCGCGGGCGTTACCGATTCCCGTGGAGGTTCCCGTGGTCAGCGCGGTACTCCTGAAAGACAAAGACCTGAAGAGCCTGGCGAAACTTGCCAAGACGCGCGGACTTGCCGGCTGGAAATCGATGCGGAAGGAACAACTGGTGAAAGCCTTGTCTCGAACTCCCAAATCACAACCAAAGATCAAGCCGCGAATCAAGGCCAAGGCCATTTCGCGTGCACTCCGCCCCGTTAGTAAAGCCTCCAAGCCCGTCGCTCGCACCCATGTGAACGGTAAGACCCGTCCTGCCGCCAAGGATGGCCGCGTTCACCTCAACGGCAAGGCGAATGGGAAAGTTGTCTCGCACAAGTCGGCCAAGAGTTCTCGGGCCACGCTAAAAATTCAAAAGGCCCATGCTCACCGCGAAAAGTTGAAAGACCTTTCCCAAGGGCCTGTGGACAAACGCAATCGGGCTCCCCAGCGGGACCGCCTGGTGCTGATGGTTCGCGATCCCTTTTGGCTGCATGCGGTCTGGACTGTCCTTCCTCAAAGCGTCAAGCGCGCCGAAGCGGCCTTGGCCGAACATTGGCACACGGCCCGTCCGTACCTGCGGCTGTTGGAGGTTGATACCGGCCACACCACGAATTCCTCGGAGCGAGTGATCCGCGAAATTGAAATCCACGGGGGCGTCACCAATTGGTATGTGGACGCCCCGAATCCGCCGCACAGCTACCGCGTGGACATCGGTTACCGTTCCGCGAATGGCAAATTCTTCGTCATTGCCCGGAGCAACTCGGTTTCGACTCCCGCCCCCGGCTCCAGCGATTCCATCGACAAGAACTGGACAGACATCGCCGAAAACTACGAAAAAGTCTACGCCCTGAGCGGCGGCTATTCGGATGAGCATTTTAGCGGCGACTTGCAAGAACTGTTCGAAGAGCGGCTCAAGCGGCCGATGGGGAACGGAACTTCGACCTTTGGCAGCGGCGCGGAGCGGATTCTCAACCGCCACCGGGATTTCCACTTCGAAGTGGACGCCGAGATGATCCTCTTCGGCCATACCAAGCCCGATGCCCGCGTGAC
>JBJXFF010000124.1:0-68543 GCA_046153945.1 Pirellulaceae bacterium | reverse complement strand
CCGCTCCGAACCTCGCTGCCGCAAACGCCGACCCAAGAACTATCCCCTCATGAACAAACCTCGCGCCAAGCTCAGGCAACTGCTGGAATCGCAACATGTTACGAACTAACTTAACGCCATTCGGGTCAGGCCTCATTCATGGCATTTTGCGGAGCGAGTAGGTGATTCGGACATTCTACTAGGGCAACCGTTCGTCTTCTCGCTATCCCTTGGGAAATTAGCTTTCGCTGGCAAGAAATCTTCGGAATTCTGGACGCCAGGGGCTTGAAAGTGCCAACTGGAATGTATACACTTTCGTACAGTACCATGCGAAGTGGTGCATCCGTTTCAAACTAGGATCGGCGGCGCTTCGGCAGGGTTGATTGTTCTTTGACAATCTGGTGGTTGGGCAAGAACGACGCTTGTCCGAATTTCTCCTCGGCGAGTGACCGGCGCACGCTGGTCGTTCACCGGACTCCCCCTGGTGGAGTGGAATTTCTCTCGAGCCGATTTGCAGGGCGGGAAAAGGGGGGTGTTGATTAACCCGGGGGGGTCGATTTTTGCAAGCTGAGGCTGGCGAAGGACTTAGGAAAATGCGAGATCGATGTTTGCCAACACTTCTTTTATGAGAGCGAAGAAAGAAGGAAATGCCTAGTTACGAATCGGACAATTAGGCAGCCCGTGTGAAATGAACTACCTGGTTCTCAAGCAGTGGGAAACGAGAACAGTCCGTCCCATCTGGTTTGCTTCCCCTCTGCGTGCTCTGCGCCTCTACGTGATGCTACCTCAGAAAAAGAAGGGCATCACGCAGTGGCGCAGGGCTCGCAGAGGAGGTGTTGGGCTTGCCGGTAGCTTGTTTGTGGCGTGGGACTTATTTGTTAAATAATGATGTGTACAGCAAGATGTGTTGCGGTGTTCGGTCAGAACTAATCCCCGTGGATGAATCAGAAAACTCAGTTTTCGGGCCTTGACTCAGGGACTTACGGCGACGTGAATCAACGGAAGTTATTTACAACCAAGTGTTTGCGTCAAGTCGAGTCACCGTAACTGTTTTGAGAAAGAGAGGTGTGAATCAGTGAATCATGGCCCCTCAGGCAGGGGGTGACGAGGCCGCTGGCCGGGCTTCCGTCTTTCAGCGTTTGTTCCAACGTGCCATGGCCGCCATCAGCAGGCTGACGATGATGGCCAGGAACATGGGGCCGGTGAGGAGGACGATCATGCCGCCGAGCTGCATGCCGGCGGCACCTTCTTCCGCCCGCATCAGGTAGTAGGCGGGGGCGGAGGCGAGGCTGAAGACGGCCATCAGGACGAGCAGGATGGTGAGGGAGAACTGGAACGGGGGCCGCTTGGTATTTGGAGGTTTGCCGCCTGGGGCCGGTGGGGGGACGTGCTGAGGTTTGGCGGCTGGTCGACCGTAGCGCTTCATGGCTTGATCACTTTCCGCCACATTGCCGGGCCGCGCCACTGAGCGGTTTGCCGCCGTAGAGCTTGTGAATGTTGCCGATCAGCTCGGGCTGAGTCAGCTTGGGGCCGATGGGGATCAGCAGGTAGCAGGCACTCGGCCCGCTGCCGTCCAGAATCACCTGCCGGCTGTTGGGGACGCTAAAGCCGGCGGAGCAGGGTTCGTGGCCATGGACCAACAATTCCGCCCCGACGATTTTGGCGAACGCCTCGGCATTGGCGCTCCGAAAGTCCCGCCCCCAGACTAGGCGAAAGAGGCCGCTGCCGCTCCGCCAATCGGCACAGGAGAGGGGTCGGGTGAACACGGCGGTATCAAAGCCGTCCCGGTCGCATTTTTCCGGCAGGCTGTGGCTGATGAAGATCCCGCTGGCGACGCGGATGGCGATGGCCGAACTGGCGATGAACTCCATGTAGGCGTCCCGGACCCGCTCCCCTTCGTCGCCATACATCTCGGTGATGCCGTTGCGAAAGAGCAGGTTGAGCATCTTCCGCGATTTGCAAATGGGGAAGTCGCCCAGCTCCGACAGTTCATGGTTGCTGAGCAGAAAGTGGAACCGCCCCGGAAACTCGCACGTCAGCCGGGCCATGTCCTCAAGCATGAGATGCGACATGCAGCCGCCATCGCCGGGATATTCGGGTCCGCCGTGGCAGACCTCCTGCATGATCAGGTGCCGGCGGGGATGGCCGGCCAGATCGGCGATTTCGAGGAGGCGGCGAAGGTTGAGCCGGTTGCCGTGCAGATCGGCGACGACCATCACATCGTCCCCATGTTCCGGCGTCAGTTCGACCACATTACCCTGCCGCACCGCGCAGGACCGATTGACCCCAGCCGCCTGACGGCAAAGGTCGGTCATCCGCTCCGCAATGGTGGTGGCGACAGCCATGGTGATTCTGTGGTCAGCCTAACAGCTTGGTTTGCGAGAGTCCATCGTTGGTTATATTCTTGCAGGGTAACTCAGTATTTCAAGCGGCACCAATCTTTAAGCCGGACGCGCTGGGCGAGGGAAAGGGGTGTTGCACTGGTGTAAGGTCCAACTCCCTCACTGGCGCGTCGGGCTGGTTTCGGATTCTGCTAAGGAGCGTACTCCCCCACCCATTGAAGAGGGTGAATGAGAGGAAAGGGGTCCGCATTGGCGGCAAATTCGCTGCAATCGGCAAGGCTGGTATCGCCTCCTTGGGGAGAATTGGGCTCCCCTGTGCGACTCTGCTCAGACAGCGCGCGGAACACAACCTAAGGTTCAGGGTACGCCTGCGCGTAGCCGCAATGGGGCCATTATGAACTCCGATCAACGAAAATCATTTCGCATCCAAATCTCCGATGGACAGGAGCATGCCTGTTTGACAGTCGGTAAACGGGAGATCAAGGCCCGCATCCTCGACGAGTCAGCCGGCGGCTTCGCGGTCGCCCTGCTGGAGGAAGTGGAGGTTCAGCAGAACCAAATGCATCTGCTGAAGACGTCTGTGGGGCTCTTTCAAACGCGGATTGCCCGCATTGAGCATTTTGCCGATGGAAAGCTGCTGGGGTTGGTGCGGCTGAGCGACCTTTCCGAAGAGGGAATACAGGCACCCCAGGCTGCGTCCTGGCGAGATTGCCTCATGACGCCGCCACAGTCTGGTGGCTCTGGGGCCAGCGGCCTGGCGGTAGGAATCGGGATGGCGGTGGTCCTCGGGATCCTTGTCTGCGGCCTCGCCGTGTATGGCATCCGTTATCTCCCGGCCCAGCGCAGCCCGGGCAACGGCCAACTTGCACGGGACTTCGCCGAAGCCGTGACCGGAGAAATCGAAAAGGCTCGTGAAGCGGCCGTGGAAGCGGAGCGGATTGCCAGGGAAAAGAGCGCTGCCGCCAAGGGGAGTGTGGCGGCACGCACGCCAGAATATGTTCAGCAGCAAGCGCGAGTTTCGGCAGAAGTCCTATTTCGGCTGCAATTAACAGCGGATCAAAGTCGCCGCATCCGCGACATTCTCCATCGCTCGTCGGGGGACCTGGCTTCCGCGGAGGCCGAGATTCGCTCGGTGCTGACTTCGGAGCAGGCGAAAAGGTGGCGTTCACTAGCACCGTAGATCGCATTCTAGGCGCGAGCTAGATTCTTACGGCATTTTGCCGGAATGCTTCCCGGACTCCGTGACTCGACAGCACGACAATTGCCCAGATGCCGAGGGGCATGGTGACGATTGCGGCTGGGCTCAGGGGCAAGAGGGCGAAACAGGCACCGGTTAGCGCGAGCCGGTAGTTTTCGACTCGCATCATTTTCATGCCGGCCGCGATGGTGATCAATGAAAACAGGACCTGGAGTCCAAGGAGAAGCAAAATGATGGACGCTCCCAGATAGATGGTCATGTCGCTCGGCGGCGGCAGCCATAAGGGAATCGTCGCTGTTGCCAAGCAATTGACGAGCACGGCCGCCAGCCCCAACCCTCCTCCCCCTGCGAGCCCAAGCCCGGGCCAGAAGAGTTGCTGTTTGGCGTTGACGATGGTCCATTCATCGACAGGCTTGCTCGGAAGAGCGGGGGCCGAAGCTGCGACTGGGCGGGGAGACTCGGTTGCGATCCCGCGCCCTGCTCGCTTTGCCCGAAAGGCCTCGCGCACTTCAGAGCTGGCCAGCACAATGAGTGCCCATATACCAATGGGCATGCTGATGATCCAGACAGGCCCGGTCGGCAGCAGAGCGCAGATCCCGGCCGTCACAGACAGGCCGTAGGTTTCCAGCCGCTGCATTTTTCGTCCCCCCAGAATCATCAGGATGGAGCTGGGAACCTGAAAGACAACAGTGATGAGTGGCACCAGGAGGATCCACATGGGAGTCCCCATCGGAGGTGGTGCCGGGAAGGAGGAAGATTGCGCCAGGACGAAGGTGGCGTCCAGCGCGGCAAGATCTGGCGAACGAGAGTGTGCCAGCGGCGAGCCGATTCGGAGCAGAATCGACCCCACCGAAATGACGAGCAGAATTGCCAGAGGTAAGAGGCCCAGGAATCCAGCAATCACCAGCCCGGTTCCCGGTGCTGATACCTGTCGCAGTGCTTCCGCCAGCAGTGACTGGCTCTCGGCAGTCGCGGGAGTAGTCGATTTCTTAAGGGGCGATTGCATTCCCACTGTGGCCCTATAGACCAGGAAAAGTGCCCCTTGAATCATGACGATCCATCCCAGCACCAGCAGGGCGGAGCCCATCCTGACGTCATCGGCCGAGGAGACGTTGCTGGATTGCATCCAGCCGAGGAGCAACATGCCGACGCCGAGGAATAGATAGCCCAGCATCAGCCTGTCGAGCCAGGTCCGGTACTCCGTCTCCATCCAGTCGGGCCCACCCGCCATTTGCCGATAGGTATTGAGCGTGCCGAAGAGGCCCCCCACGCCCCCCACGATGCAGCCGAAGGCGGCTCCGAAGTAGCCCAGGCTGTCCCCCGTGGTGATTCCCAGCACATACGGCAGAATGCCCAGCATGATCCCCACGCCGATGATCAGCAGGCTGAAAGTGAACATGAGCGCAACCACCAGCACGCGACCGGTTGTTCCCTGCGGCAGATTCGCGAGCGGGGCTGGAGTGTTGGCTGGCTGGGCTGCGGTTACTGACGCTTGCGGCGGCACCAAAGGCGAACTTCCGTGCGGCGAGGATTTCACCGTTTCGAGTTCGGTCTTCACCTCGCTGGCCTTCTGATAGCGCCGGGCGGGCTCTTTTTCGAGCGACCGCAGCACGATTTCGTCGATGCGAATGTCGATTTGCACTTTCTGGGACGGCGGAGCGAAGCGGCCCATGGGGAGTTCGCCGGTGAGCATTTCGTAGAACATTACTCCGAGGGAATAAATGTCGGCTCGGTGATCGACATCCAAGGGATGTTCGATCTGCTCCGGAGCCATGTAGCGCGGAGTGCCCATCACCTGCATGGAGTGCGTTAGCGTGTAGTCCTGTGGCGAATGCGTGAGCAGTTTGGCGAGGCCAAAATCGGCGATTTTCACCCGGCCCGATTTGTCGAGCAGCACGTTTTCCGGCTTCACGTCCCGATGGACGATTCCTTGATCGTGGGCGTATTGCAGCGCATCGCAGACGTGGGGGACGATCGCCAGGGCTTCTTGAGGCGAGAGATTTCCCGACTTCATTGTCTGCCGCAGGTTCAGGCCATCGACAAATTCCATCAGCAGAAAATAAACGCCGTCGGACTGGCCAAAGTCGTAAACCGTAACGATGTTGGGATGGTTCAGCCGGGCCAGGGCGCGGGCTTCGCGGGCGAAGCGTTCCGCAAAAGCGGGCTCCTTGGCGGCTTCGGGGGGAATGACCTTGAGGGCGATGAGCCGGTCGAGGTGTTTTTGGCGGGCTTTATAGACTGCGCCCATTCCTCCTTGGCCGAGCAGTTCGATGATTTCGAGCTGTGGGAAGTGCGGGGCCAGGTCGGCAATGGCGGCGGCTCGCTTTTCTTCGGTCCAAGGTGTCGTTGCCGCGGAACCGGCCGGGGAAGGAGCACTGGCTAATCCGCCGGCCATCAGGCAGGCTGGGCATAGCCCTTCCGGCGCGTCAGTGGCGAGGGGCGTTTGACAACGGGGACAAATGTTTGAGTGGCTCATGAGAATACCCTGATTCGGTCCTTTAAATGTCCGCGAACATCGAGCCGATCAATCACGCCACGGGCTGGTCTTGGAATCGTTCGCGCACTCCTGCTGTAGTCAGGACCATAACCGCCCAGATTCCAAGCGGAAGGCTGATGAGCCAGGCTGGTCCGCATGGAATCATGGCGACAATGCTGCTGATCAGAGCTAAGCGATAGTGCGTCATGTGGCGCATGGTCCGCCCACTGATCAGGAGCAATACGGAACTTGGAACTTGCGGCAGCATGGCGAACCATACCGGCCCAATGCCCATGTCGTCGAAAAAGAAGCGAAAACGTCGCGCCCAGACATCGTGGTTTGAACTATCAACGAGATATCCCAAACACACGACGCCTACTGCCCCAAGCATGACAACCAGGGGCACAAAGCCAATGATGCCTGCCGCTTGCAGGCCCATTCCCGGCCAATACAGTCCGTGTTTTGAAGTGGCGACACTGATCGCGACGAGGTTTGGTTTTGAGGGTGGCTTTGTTAGGACCGCAGAATCGTTCGACGACTTTCCGAGTCCCGATGTACCCACCGTTCGTGGCGTACTGAGTTCCTGTTTCCGAAAGGCCTCGCGAACCTGCCTCGTCATCAGGATAACGAGAGACCAAAGCCCTGCAGGCATTGAAATAAGCGAGGCGGGACTAATGGGCAGCAGCGCGAGTGAAGAGCCGACGACAGAGAGCCAGTAATTCTCCGTTTGACGCATCTTGATTCCTGCAATCGCAATCAACAACGACCAAGGAACCAAAATCCCGGCATAAAGAGACATCCCTGGAACGGCCATGAAGGTGTATAGGCAAAAGAGCAGACCCAATCCACCTGCCACGATCATCCCAATTCCTGGAAAATGGAGTTGGCTCCTCGTTTCGCGAAGTATTCTATCGTCGATTCCGTGTTTAGTGCCCGCCGCATCCTTGCCAGTAAGTCCGATCACTGCTTGGAGCTCATATGCCTCGCGCCCTTGGCGACTCAGGAGAATGGCCAAAGCCCAAAAACCTACTGGGATTGTGAGGAGAGAGGCGGGACTTATCGGCAATAGCGAGACACAAATTCCGATGAGCGAAAGACGATAACTCTCCAGGCGCAGAACCTTCATTCCCCCTACGAAGACTAGCATGGACCAGGGAACTAGTATGGCAGCCCATTCAAGGTAGCCAATCGCAATGCTAGTGCGTGAAGGAGAATACGGAGGGCGCGTATGCAGTTCAAAGGACAACCCACCTAGGACCATGCATGTAAGCAAGCCCAGACTACCACCCACGACGAGTCCCATTCCAGACCAGTAGAGCTGCCGCCCTGGTGCGAAACGCGGGTCTTCAACCGCCACGCTGGCTTCCATTCTAGATGGTCCGCGCGGCGCGAAATGCAGGGTCTCTATGTCTGTTTTCACGTCACTCGCATGCTGGTAGCGGCGAGCTGGCTCTCTCTCCAGGGTTCGCAGCACAATCTCATCAATGCGGATGTCGATCTGCACCTTTTGGGACGGTGGGACGAAACGACCCATCGGGATTTCGCCGGTAAGCATCTCATAGAACATTACCCCCAGAGAGTAGATGTCCGCGCGGTGATCGACTTCGGTGGGTTTCTCGATTTGCTCAGGGGCCATGTACCGCGGCGTCCCCATGACCTGCATGGAGTGCGTCAGCGTGTAGTCTTGAGGCGAGTGCGTGAGCAACTTGGCGAGCCCGAAGTCGGCGATCTTGACGCGGCCCGCCTTGTCGAGCAGCACGTTCTCCGGCTTTACATCGCGATGCACGATTCCCTGGTCATGGGCGTATTGCAAGGCTTCGCAAATGTGCGGAACGATGGCCAGGGCTTCCTGCGGCGAGAGTTTCCCGGCTCTCATCGTCTGCCGCAGGTTCAGGCCGTCGACAAACTCCATCAGCAGAAAATAGACTCCGTCCGATTGCCCGAAATCGTGGACCGTGACGATATTCGGATGATTGAGCCGGGCGAGAGCGCGGGCCTCGCGGGCGAAACGTTCGGCAAAGGCGGGCTCCTTGGCGGCTTCAGGGGGAATGACTTTGAGGGCGATGAGCCGATCGAGGTGTTTTTGGCGGGCTTTATAGACTGCGCCCATTCCTCCTTGGCCAAGCAGCTCGATGATTTCCAGCTGCGGAAAATGCGGGGCCAGATCGGCGATAGCAGCGGCACGTTTGGCGTCGGTCCAGGGAGTGGTTGCCGCCGAGCCTGAATTTGGGGAACGCTCGCTCGCCATCCCGCCGGCCAGAAGACAAGCCGGGCAAAGCCCCTCCGGCGCGTCAGCCGCAAGCGGCGACTGGCAGCGAGGACAGGTGGCGAACTGGCTCATGGGTTTACGCTATTCTTCTAGCGGCTGGATGCGAGCGCTGTTTTCGAGGCACTCTACTCTTACGGAAAACAGACTGCCGGTTACAGAGAATCTTAATCTCCCCGGAGGGCAGTAAGCAAAACCTGCAGTTCGCTGTCGATATCTTCTTCCGCGGCCACGGTTTGCGCGATGAGTTGCCGCAGTGTTTCCCGGTACTTCTGCCGCAGGCGGTGGACGGTGACTTTGACCGCGCCGGGGGACATTTCCAGCTTGGCGGCGGCCACTTCATAAATGGGAGCACCGGAATCGCCGGTGAGATATACCTTCAATTCCTCAAAGAGCGGGCTCTTGTCGGCCTGGGCATATTCCTGCTTCAGCGCTGCTACGGCCTGGTCAAGCAGCGTCAGAGCCCAGCGGCGGTCGAAGATTTTCTCAGCCGTCCAGTGGTCCGCTGGCTCATGCTGGTAACGCTCCTCGCCGCGCTCGAAATCAAGCGACAGGACGGTTTGCCCTCCTCCCCGCTTTTGAGCACAGGCCCGCTCCCGCTCGTTGCTGAGAAAATGGGACACGGCCGTCAGCAGAAAGGTGCGGAACCTGCCTCGCTCCCGGTCTACGGCTTCCAGGTAATCCTTTTCCAATAGCCGGGCGAAGAATTCCTGCGTCAGGTCGCGGGCATCCTCCACCTGGGTTCCCCGCCGGCGAACGAAGGCATAGACCGCATACCAATAGCTGCCGCAAAGTTCCTCCAGCGCGGCCCGTGCCTGCGGCGAAGGGCTCCTGGCCGCGGCCACAACAAGGCTCCACCGTGTGGTGTTGAAGTTGGCATTGCCAGCGGAGGCGGAAGTCATAGGGCTCAATATACTCCTTCTTGCTTTGGCTGCACTTCCCGCAGCATAATCCTCTCTGCCCCAGTCCCTAGCCCCGAGTCCCCAGCCCCTCTCCCCCTCATGCAGCTCGGCCTCATCAACTCCGCCTGGGTTCAAGCCAATCAGCCGACGGTTTACGGCCTCCGCAAAACGAAGGAGATTGGCTTTGATTCCATCGATATTTTCGTGGACCCGCTGGATATCGGCATCCGCGAACGACGGCTGATAAAGGATGAGTGTGACCGGCTCGATTTGCCAATTGTTTCGATAGCCTGCGTGGCGGTGGGGCTGATTGACTTCAATCCAAGCGTGCAGCGGTTTCACATCGACCGGGTGAAGAAGTATCTGGACCTGGCGTATGAGTATCAGGCCAAGAACGTGCTGCTAGTACTGGGGGAGTACATCTGGAACCAGGAAGTGATTCCGCCCGCGGAGCAGTGGAAAATGGGCGTGGAGAGCTGCCGGCTGCTCGGCGATTATGCCGCCGATCTCGGCGTGCAGATTGCCCTGGAGTTGGAGCCTTTTCATCTATCACTGGTCAACAGCGTGGAAACGATGGTCCGGTTTCTGGACGACTGCCATCATCCCGCCGTTCAGGCGAATATCGACATCTCGCACCTCTGCCTGGCGAAGGTTCCCGCGGAAGAGCTGCGCCGCTTGAAAGGGAAAGCCATTCACGTTCACATCTCCGACTGCGACGGCAAAAAGCACGGCGACCTGCCGCCGGGCCGCGGCGTGGTTTCCTTTGAGCCGTACCTCCGCGAGATCAAGGCCCTCGGCATCGAAGGAGCCATCTCCATCGAACTGGAGTATTCCCCGCAGCCGGACAAGATTGCGGAGTGGGTCGCGGAAGCGTATCAGGCGACGGATAAGTTGATGCGGCAAACGGGATTGCGATTGTAGTCCGCTCACTCCGTGAGCGGATGCCTTCACACGGAGTGTGAAGGCAACTATGCCAAAATATCCCGCACCACATGTCCATGCACATCGGTCAGGCGGAAGTCCCGGCCAGCGTGGCGGTAGGTGAGCCTAGTGTGGTCGAAGCCAAGGAGGTGGAGGATTGTCGCGTGCAGGTCGTGGACATGCACCGGATTTTCCGCGGCCCGGTAGCCGAATTCGTCGGTGGAGCCGTAGGCGAGGCCTCCTTTCACGCCACCGCCGGCGAGCCAGACGGTGAAGCCCCAGTGATTGTGGTCCCGCCCGCCGCCGGGCTTGCCGTTGACCAGTTCCACCGCGGGTGTGCGACCGAATTCGCCGCCGCAGATGACGAGGGTTTCTTCAAACAGGCCGCGCTGCTTCAGGTCCGTGAGCAGGGCGGCGAGGGGGCCGTCGATTTGCGTCCCCAGATCGCGGTGAGACTTGGCGAGGTCGTTATGACTGTCCCAAGGCTGGACGTCGCCGTGGTAGCACTGCACAATGCGGACTCCGCGCTCGACGAGCCGCCGGGCCATGAGCAGTTGTCGGCCGTGGACGGTGTCGCCGTAGGCGGCTTGGATGTAGGCGGGCTCGCGCGTGACGTCGAAGGCGTCGGTCGCTTCGGCCTGCATGCGATAAGCGAGCTCGAATGCTTGGATGCGGGCCTCCAGCTCCGGCTCATCGGCTCGTTCGTCCTGATGTTGCCGGTTGAGCGTGGAAAGCAGATCCAATTGCCGCCGCTGGTCGCGCTTGCTGACTTCGGTGCTTCGGATGTTCTCGATCAGCTCGTCGATTTTGGTTTTGCGAGTGTCGAGATGGGTCCCTTGATAAACGCCTGGCAAGAACGACGAACGCCAGTTGGAGACGTCCGCCACCGGCAGTCCGGGGCACATGGCGATGAAGCCGGGGAGGTTTTCGTTCTCGCTTCCCAGGCCATAAGTGAGCCACGCCCCCAGGCTCGGCCGCGACAGCCGCTCGTCGCCGCAGTTCATCAGTCGCATGGACTGCTCGTGGTTGGGCGTATTGGCGTGCATCGAACGGATGAGGCAGATGCTGTCGGCGTGAGCGGCGGTCTTTCCAAAAATCTCGCTGATCTCCAGGCCGCTTTGGCCGTACTTGGCGAACTTGAATGGCGAGCCCATCGCGGCACCGGTGTGTCGTTCCGTCGTCAAGTTACCCGCCGGCAACGGCTGGCCGTCGTATTTGGCGAGGATCGGCTTGGGGTCGAACGTATCGACCTGCGACGGTCCGCCGTTCAAATAGATATGGATGACATGCTTTACCTTAGGAGCAAAGTGCGGCAGCCGGGCGGCGAGCGGCGACATGCTGGCCGGAGCAGCGTTGGCCGAGCGATCGCACAACAAACTGGCGAGGCCGGCCATTCCGAGGCCGGCACCCATCTGCGAGAGCATCTGACGACGCGATAAGTTCTGCATATAGAGATTCCTAGTCCAAATACATCAGCTCGTTCGCGGAAAGGAGCACTTGGGCGAATTCTTCCCAGAGATTGAGCTTTGATTCCGCATCCACGGGAGCGGAAACAAAAGCGAGTGCGGTTGCTAACTGTGCTGGAGTCGGTTCTCGGCCCAGGACGATCTGATACATGGCCTTGATTCGTGCGGCGGGATCGGTGAGCGCGACGATCTCTGGCCTGCCGGCGACGGACTTCGCCTGCTGCACGACGAACGGCGAGTTCATCGAGAATAACGCCTGCTGCGGAACCATGGTCCGGGAGCGGCGTTCGACCGATTGATCCGGCGAAGCAAAATCAAACGCCCGAAACACGCCGGGCAGGCTCTGGCGATCCACCAGGCCGTAAATTGTGCGAAGGTTTCCTTGCGGGTCCGTCACATCCACCGGCCGCCCTCCAGTGCGGTGCGTTATCCGGCCGGAGACGGAGAGCAGCGTATCGCGCATCGCCTCAAACTCAAGCCGCCGCCGGGGCATTTTCCAAAGCAGGCGATTGTCAGGGTCTTTCATTTTCGCGGCAGCCGCCAATTCAGACGTCGAGAGAGAAGACTGCTGCCAAATGGCGGAAGAGACGATCCAGCGATGGGCCTTCTTCAGCGACCAACCTTCGTGCGACAGACGGAATGCCAGATAGTCGAGCAGTTCCGCCTGCAGCGGCGGCGTGCTTCGCCGGCCAAAGTCGCTCGGTGACGAAACGAGCGGCTCGCCGAAGTGATGCATCCAGACCCGGTTCGCAATCACGCGGCTGGTGAGGGGATTTTCGGGCGAGGAAATCGCCTTCGCCAAATCCAGCCGGCCGCTGATGCCGGTGAACGGCTTTCGCTCTGCGGGGGAGAGTACCGCCAGGAACTGCCGTGGCACATTCTTTCCCCGTTGCGACGGGTTGCCGCGGATGAAAATGGAAGGATCGACGGAGTGTGGTGCGTCATAAACGACCATCGCCCGCGGCGGCGCACTCTTCGATTGCACTGCCAGCTTGTCAATCTCTTGCGTCTTGCCGCCGAAAGCATCCTTCGGCTGGCGTGACATGTACTTCCAGGAATGGTTGCGAGGGAAATAGGCGGGGCTCTCCTGGCTGGTCACCATTTGCAGAAGCTGCGTCCGCGCGGCGGCATCGGGGGGCGGAGAAGCGGTCGCCGCCCCCTTCGATTCGTCATAGACCCGTTTGAGGACGCTGCCGTAGGCGCGGGCAACATCCGCTTTGCTGGTCAGCGGACCCTTGAGCAGGGCTTCCTTGACCAGGGGATTCAACTCTCCCTTGTTCATTCCTTCTGGCCGCTGCTTCCATTTCTCAAGCATGGCAGCGGCTTCTCTGGCAAACACATCGGAAGATGCGGCAAGGCTCATGAATTCCCGCCACGGACCGAGCACCGGATCATCCGGCTGAGCCCGCTGATCCAAATACTTCCGCCAGCGGGCAATCATCGGCGGTCGCAGGTCTTCGGGATTGAGGGACAAGAAGAAGATGGCTGTCTCCAGTGGATCGGGCTCCTTGGTGGCGACGTGCACCAGGTAATCTCCAATCCGGGCGCGGGCAGTCTCAGCCAGCAGGGTGTACTGCTCGTCCAAGAACTTCCGCAACTCTTCTCGCTTCGGGCCGACCTGTTTTTCAAATTCTTCGCCGCCAGCAATCTCCTTCGGATCCGCCACCAGGGGCAATTCCTGCGGCATTTCGCTGCTGGCGAAAACACCATACAGAGAATAATAGTCGGCCGTCGGAATCGGATCGTATTTATGATCGTGGCAGCGGGCACACGCCACGGTGACTCCCAGAAAGCCGCGCGTGACGGTATCGATCTGATCGTCGATGACGTCATGGATGTTGTTATCGTACTGCCGCCCCAGCGTTAGAATGCCGAGCGCCGACAGCCGCCACGACTCTACCTTTGGTTCAATCAGGTCTGCGGCAAGTTGCTCCTGAACGAACTGATCGAAGGGAGTATCCGCGTTGAGCGCCCGCACGACGTAGTCGCGATAGGTGTAGGCATAAGGACGCACCCGGTCGTCGCCATACATGAGTACCCCGTCCTTCGTATCGGCGAAGCGAGCCACATCCAGCCAGTGGCGACCCCAGCGCTCCCCATAGCGGGGTGAAGCCAGCAGCCGATCTGTCTGCCGCTCAAGAGAATCGGGAGAAACATCGGCGGCGAACGCCTGCGTCTCTTCCCAACTTGGCGGCAGGCCAATGAGGTCATAGAACAACCGGCGCAGAAGCGTCCGCCTATCGGCAGGGGGCGCGGGGGCCAGCGATTGAGCCTCGAGCTTCGACAGAACGAAGGCATCGAGTGGCTGGCGCGGCCAGGCGCCGTCGCGCACAATCGGCGGGATCGGTGAAGTCACTGGGCGGAACGACCAATGCTCGCGATCTGCTGGAGTGACGATCATCTCTCCTTTCGGCTTCGCAGACTGGCCTGGACTATTGGGCCAGGGTAGCCCGATATCGACCCATTTCTTCAGTGCAGCCACCTCGTCGTCGCGCAACTTGCTTTCCGGCGGCATCATCAGCTTTCCCTTCCGCATTACTGCTTGAATTAGCAGGCTCTCTGCTCCCTTTTTCTCCACGGCAGCGGGACCGGACTTTCCCCCTTTGAGCAATTCTTCCCGCGAGGTCAGGCGGAGGCTGCTCTCCGGCTCCTCCGCGCCGTGGCATTCCACGCATTTTCCGGCCAGAATGGGGCGAATCTGCTGCTCAAAGAAGTCGCCTCCTTCGTCGCCGGAAGCGCGTCCGCAGACGGTACCGGCGACGAGCAAAGCCACGGTGGAGTGAATGAGGATTTTCACGTTTGAGACTTTGGGCGGAGCGAAGAGGGGTTTGGCGGGTCGAGACACCGTTCGTCTCGCGACTTTCATTCTAACCGACGACTAAGCCGAAGGCGAATCACAGGGAACGCGGACAACTTGCCGTCGATGTTGTGAATTACAGTTCTCTTGGAGTAGTTGCGCGGTGTCGTGCACTTTTATGTTGCGAAGTTACACTTAACTTGGAAGAAACAGGAACCGTTATTCTGCGAACAGGACCATCAGTCGCCGAGACTGGAGAGAATGCGACGAATTTGTCAATACGCAGAAGTGTGATTTTTTCAGCGGGCTTCCCGAGTGCTATCACGGCGAAAAAAACTTTTTGTTACCTTGCTTGACAATTCACCAGACCTTAGCACAATGACGCCTTGTTCGCTGAATGTTGTGATTGCGGTTGGTGAAACGATTTGCAAAAGCACTCGTACCTTTTTTCGCTCGTGCGTCATAAGGAGGAGTGAGCAAGGAAACCCCAGGCAATCGACTCGAGACATTTTTCCGTTCGGTTCAGAACACATTGGCGCGTCGGCCAGGGAGCAGCCGGCGCTAACTCAGCGGAGCTTCTGCCTTCGCAGTGGAGAGAGACTATCGAAACACAGGGCGCTGAATGTGCGCGCTGAGTGATGCTTTGGCCTAAGCTTTGTTTGGGAAAAGAAATCAGAACATCGTGTGGCTGGAAGTGTTTGTGAACAGGTAGGTGACGCACAGCAACTATAAGAAACAAGGAAAGGCCAAGAGCAACTGGGGGCGGCGACTGAACGTGGAACGACAGTCGGCGACCAACGTCGAACGGGCGCATGTCGAGGAACGGAGACCCCCCCGCCTTTTTGGAAACCCGCGCAGGACTCGCGCGGTGGGATTGATTGGGGACCGGGAGAATGGACACTCTTCCGGCCCCATTTTTTGTTCAGCCGCGGCGACTATGCGTCGGATTCCCCGCGTGGTCGCGGGGGCTAAGCGAAGAGGGCCGCGATATTCTCTATAATGCGGTCATGGCTACCGCACTCCTCGGGCTTGGATCAAACCTTGGCGACCGAGCTGCTGCGCTGGAAAGGGCGGTCGAGTTACTGAGAGCCGAGCCGCAGATTCGCGTCGAAGCGGTCAGCCGCTATCGCCAGAGCAAACCAGCGGGAGGGCCGGAAGGGCAAGGGGAGTTTCTGAATGCTGCCGCTCGGTTGGAGACTTCGCTTCCGCCGGAAGAACTGCTGGAAAAAATTTTGGCAATTGAGGACCACATTGGCCGCGTCCGGGTTGAGCGGTGGGGACCGCGGGTGATTGATTTGGATCTTTTGCTCTATGACCGCGTCGAGATGAAGACACAGGCGCTCGAGCTTCCCCATCCGCGGATGTGCTACCGCCGCTTTGTTCTAGAGCCGGCGGCGGAGATTGCGGGGGAGATGGTGTGGCCGGTGAATGGTTGGAGAGTGGAGAGGCTTCACCAGAATCTAGATGACTCCGCAGAGTATCTGGCAATTTCAAAGTCGAGCAATTTAGATTTGCGAGATGTATTGCTCATGATTGAACTTGAGACCCAGTGCCAAATCCTGGGAGAGTCGGCTGAGGCCGATTCTCCCCCTCGCAATCATTTGGAACTCCTGACTCAAAGAGTCGCAGCCGCGTGTTGGGGCGAAGATAAGAAGTGGCGAATCAGTGACTTTTGGTTCGACCAGTTCTATGTTCAATTTGAATGTTTGGCTGGGACTCGAGCCGAAGCGACAATTGCAATGAATCTCTGGGAAATCGCGCGACGTGAAATGATCGAACCGCGGCTGGTAGTCATACTCGAAGATCCGGTTCATTGGTGGATTCTGGCAAACGATACTCGTCCATCGTCTTTGGCAACGGAATTCATTTTTGACGTGAAGCCGGAGCATACTGGAGCACACACGGACTATTACGGCAAGTTGCGCCAATTCTGTCGCCGCGCGGATTGTCCTCCAACCTTGTGGCTCCCCTCCGAGGACTTGGAACTCGTGGAACATGAGGTCCTAGCCGCCATGCAGGCGATGGAGTAGAAAAAAGTTGTGGCTTCTCCCCGCCTGATTTCGTCCATCTCCGAAATGCAGGCCGCCGTGCGCGAACTGCAGCGAGCGGGAAGGATGGTCGGGCTGGTGCCGACGATGGGGGCGCTGCATGAAGGGCATCTGAGCCTGGTCCGGCGGGCCAAGGGCGAATGCGACGCGTCTGTGGCGACGATTTTTGTGAATCCGACGCAGTTCGCTCCGCACGAGGACTTTTCCAAGTATCCACGGACGCTCGATGCCGATGTCCAACTCCTTGCCTCGGCAAATTGCGACCTGGTCTTCGTTCCCAGTCGCGAGGCGATGTATCCGCCGGATGCCTCAACGTTCATCGAGCCGCCGCAAGTTGCACTGCCGCTGGAGGGTGTCTTCCGGCCGGGGCATTTTCGAGGCGTGGCAACGATAGTACTGAAACTGTTCAATATCATCCCCGCCGACAGAGCTTTTTTTGGTCAGAAGGACTTTCAGCAGGCACTGGTAATCCGCCGAATGGCGATAGATCTGAATCTGCCAGTAGAGGTCGTCGTGTGCCCCATCATCCGTGAGCCGGATGGCCTCGCCATGAGCAGCCGCAACCGGTATCTTTCCCCCAATGAACGAGAGCGGGCGCTCGCGCTCTCACGAGCTTTGAACTTAGTGCAGGACCAAGTCAGCCGCGGAGTGCGGGACGCGATTGCTCTCAAACAACGGATGCAGAACGTGCTGGAAAGGGCCGGAATTGAGCGAGTCGATTACGCCACCATTGCCGACCCCGAAACGTTGGCGGAAATGACACAACTAGAGAGCCCCGCTGTCGCCCTGATTGCCGCCTTTGTCGGAACGACGCGGCTGATTGATAATTGCCTGCTGCCGGGGCCTGATGGCCGGATTCCCATGACTCAAGGATGAGAAATTGCGTTCGACCCTGTTCTACATCCCGTATGAATGGAACGGCCTGCCCGTCGTCGGCTTTGGCTGGCTGCTCATTGCCTGGCTGATCTTGAGTGCGGGCATCATGGCCTGGCTGATTCGCAAGCAGGGCTGGAATCAGGAAACGGCCAGCTATCTTCCCTTTCTCGGCGTCGTCGCCCTGATCATCGCGCTGTTTCTGCCGAACATGGTCGAGGTGGTTCCGGGTGTCAAGACTCCTCTCGGGATTCCCATTCGCGGCTTCGGAGTGATGATGATGTTGGCGATGGTCGCCGGAGTCGGCCTGTCCATGTACCGGGCGTGGCAAATGGGAATCGATCCCGAGGCCATTATCTCGTTGTCAATGTGGATGATCTTCCCCGGCATCATCGGAGCCCGGCTGTTTTTCATTATTCAGTACCACGATCAGTTTTTTCGCGAGGGAGCCACGTTCCAGCAAGTCATGGCGTCGCTCGTTGATGTGACCAAAGGGGGACTCGTAGTCTACGGCTCCGTGCTGGCCGGCGTCCCCTTCGGCATTTACTATCTCGTCCGCCGCGGATTGCCAGTTCTGGCAACGCTGGACATGATCGCCCCCGGCATGGTCGTAGGAGCTGCCCTCGGCCGCGTCGGCTGCTTCCTTAACGGCTGCTGCTATGGAGGGGAATGCGACTGGCCGACGGCAATGACCTTTCCGGCCCGAGCCGCACCCTATTCGCAAGACAGTCCGCCGTATCAGCACCAGCATGAACTTGGGCTGCTTTATGGAATGAAGATTGGAGCCAACGAGCGCGATCAGGCGATTGTCGAGCGGATTACCCCAGGCGGCGACGCCGAAAAGGCGGGCGTAAAGCCGGGAGAGATTCTCACGCACATCAACGGCCAGCAGGTAGAGAAATACGACGATGCCCTAGCCGCCTTGGGGCTCGCCGGGAAATTCGTCGAACTCACCACAACGACGGGCAAAGTTCATCGCATCACGCGCGACGATTGGCCCGGTCGCAGCCTTCCCATTCATCCAACACAGCTCTACGCGGCACTCGATGCCGCGTTGCTAGCTCTATTTCTGTGGCTGGCGTATCCGTTTCGTCGGCGGGATGGAGAAATCTTTGCACTGCTCATCACGGTCCATCCGATTTCACGCTTTCTGCTCGAACTGATTCGCAGCGACGAGGCGGGGCAGTTCGGAACCCCGTTCACCATTTCCCAGATCATTAGCCTGGGGTTTCTCGTGGGGGCGGCTGGATTTTGGTATTACGTGGAGAAGAGGCCGGCCGGAAGCGTGTTGCCGCGAGTGGTCGAAAGTGAAATGACAAAACCCGAAATCCAAATGACGAATGGCAAGAGCAAATCAATTTGATCTGACAGGTCGCGTCGCGCTGGTCACCGGCGCGGGCGTTGGCATCGGCAGAGCCATCGCTGAAGCACTGGCCGGGGCTGGCGCAAAGGTTGTGCTGCATTGCCATCGGAGTCGAGCCGGGGCGGAAGCCGTTCTGACGGAAATTAAATCGCAAGGGAGTGACGGCTGGATCTTTTCCGCCAACCTGGCCGATGCCGATCAAGCTCGGAAGCTCGTTGACGACGCGGTAGCCTCCGCGGGACGGCTCGACATTCTGGTCAACAACGCCGGCTCGGTTGTGGAGCGGGCGAAGATTGAGGACTGCTCGCTGGAAATCTGGAAGCAGGCCCTCGACGTCAACCTGACTTCGGCCTTTCTGGTGACGCAACGGGCGATCCCTCACTTGCGAGCCAGCGGAAACGGGGCGATCGTCAATAACCTCTCCCTCTCCGTGCAAACCGGCGGCGCGAACGGCGCAGGAGCCTATGCCGCCGCGAAAGGTGGTCTGCAAGTTTTCACCCGCACGTTGGCCCGTGAACTGGCTCCCGCCGTCCGCACCAATGCCATCATGCCGGGGGTCATCGAAACGCGCCATCACGAAGAATTCACCACTCCCGAGCGGATGGCCCAGTACCGGAAGGAAACTCCGCTGGGCCGCAATGGCACAGCGGAAGAAGTCGCCGCAGCGGTTCTGTTCCTGGTCAGTGATGCGGGAAGGTTTGTGAATGGGGCGCTGATCGATATCAGCGGAGGACGATTCTTGCGGTAAACGGAATGACTAAATCCTAATGTCTAATGACTAATGAAGAGGTAGACTTGAGCGGCCTTGGTCATTAGACATTAGGATTTGGTCATTAGGATTTTCCATGCAGCTCACCATCACCGCCGTCGGCCCTGACCATGTTCGCCTGGCGGACCCGATCATTCATTATGTGACCGGGCAGGGGGCGAACATTGCCGAAATTCAGATGTACGACCATGACGAGGAGGCTCTCTTCGCCATGCTTCTGCGGGTGCAACTGCCGGCGGAAAAGCTGGCGGATGTGCGGCAGGCGATGGCAGCGATCGGCCGCGAGACGAATCTCTCCATCCGCGTCTGGTCGCCGGAGGAACGGGCGGAGAAGCCCCGCCTGGCCATCTGTGTCACGTACCGCCCCGAGCCGCCGCTGGCCCTGCTGCGGGCAATTCGGGATGGGCACATCAAAGCGGAGGCGGCAGTCCTCATCGGCAACCGCCCCGCCTGCCGCGGCATTGCGGAGCAGTTCGGCGTGCCGTGGGAGATGGTGGGGGACAGCGAGGGACGGGCCGACGAAGAAGGCTTCGTGACCACGCTCGACCGGTACGGCGTCGATTACATTGTGCTGGCCCGCTACATGCGGGTCCTCCCCGCGGCCACTTGCTGGAAATACGCGGGGGGGCGGATCATCAACCTGCATCACGGCCTGCTGCCGAGCTTCCCCGGCCTGCGGCCGTACCACGACGCCTACGCCGGGCGGATGCTCACGTACGGGGCGACCTGCCACTTCATCGTGCCGGAACTGGACGCAGGAAACCAGATCATCCAGCAGTCCACCTTCACCGTTCCGCCGGGGACGAAGCTCGACGAGATCATCCGCATCGGCCAGGAAGACAACGAATCCCGCTGCCTCGTCGAAGGAGTCCGCCGCGCCGTCAGCCGCGAGGTGCAGTTGCACTTTCACCGGGTTGTTGTGGGAGCAGGTGGGAAAGGCTAGGGGCTGCAAGAAGGGGTCGGGAAGGGCTTCGCAGTTCGACATCGGCCAGCGGAAGAAGCAATCGCGAAACTCTTCCCGACCCCGTTTGAGTCCGCAACCCTTGAGTTGATGACGACCAACGCGGTCGTCTCGTCTGAAAGAAAGTGCCGTTCTTTATCGTCGCACTAATGCGTTTGATAATCGGCTACTGATGTGGTCGAATAGTCTTCGGGAAAGCCAATTGCTTTTCCGATACGCCTCGCGGCACCACGCAGGATCAAGATGGACGTGATCGCAGCCACAATTCGAGAATGGCGTGACCTCGGTTTTCACTACGACCGCGATGACGTCCTTCGTGAATGGACAATTAGCGGAACTCGTCGTGGCATCAATGGATTTTCAGCAATCCTGCGACGATTCGCTGCTGACGAGCGAAACGACATTCCTTTCGAACATGACCATCTCGGTCCCTATGGGTATCTGAAGATAATGAATGTCCCAGGGCAACGTGGTTTCGACTCGAGCGCAATCGTTGCATCGCGGCAGGAATTTGCAGAACTGGCCGATGTAAATTGATGAAACCATCGCGAGCGCCCAACCCGGGCAAATATTTCGTATGAAAGCCAAGTTTTGTCCCGAATCCGCGTACGAACTGGTTCTATCGGTTAGGGACGACGGTTTTGACCCTGGATTGTTTGACCCATGGGTTGCGCAAAAACTCAACGAACAAAGTGATGCTCAATCGCCCCAAACTGGCGAAATCTGAGTTCAGCTTCGTGCATTTGCGTTCTAGTCCCCGCTTTTTCCTGGGACGTCGAAAAGATTCTCAGATTCTGACGCTTCGCTAACCTGAAGCTCAGCTCATTCCTTGTCAGCAGCTAAGTCATTATCCAGCCAGCAGTTAGCACTCGCTTCTTGCGCCGTCTCTTCCGCCAAGAATCCGCCTCGCCGAATCAATTCCTCCCCAGATTCGTCTATACTTGGTAAGTCGCTGCGCGCCAGGGGTTTATGTCGCGCGCTGCCGCAGAGAGAGGTATTTGCAACGATGGCTTCAGGAACCGTCCAACCCTCCGCTCCCCCCCCTGTCATGCAGGGGGTGCCGCAGGCTCGTCAAACTTCGCAGGTGATTGAGCGGCAGTTGGGGCGGACGAAGTTTCATGTGCGGCTGGTGGATTTGCTCGCCCGGTTTGCCGTGCTGGTGGTGGGGGTGCTTGGTTTTTTGCTGGTGGCGGCGGTGGTGGACCATTGGTGGATTTTGCCGCTGGGGGTTTGGGGGCGGACGATTGCGTTTTTGATGCTTGTCGTTGGCGTCGCCTATTACAGCGTGACGCAAATCGGCCCTCTCTTTATTCGCCGCATCAACGAAACCTATGCCGCCCGGGCCATCGAAGAGAGCCAGCCGTCGCTGAAAAACAGCCTGATCAATTTTCTGATGCTCCGCGGCGACCGGAGCGGCGTGAAGGAAGTCGTGTACGAAGCCCTGGAGCGGCGGGCCGCGGAAGACATTGCCGGGGTCGCGATCGAATCGGCCGTGGACCGGGCTCCGGTCATTCGGATCGGCTATGTGCTGCTGGGTGTGCTGGCGGTCTGCGCTGCATACAAGATTCTCTCGCCCAAGGATCCGTTCACAACATTTGCCCGCGTCATGGCCCCGTGGGCCAACATCGACCGCCCTTCGCGGGTGCAGATCGGCGATGTGCAGCCCGGCGACATGACCATCTATCGGGGCCGGTCGCAAACGATTTCCGTCGGCGTGGACGGCATCCGCGAAGGGCAGCCGGTGAAACTGCTCTATTCCACCGCCGATGGCCAGACGGTGAATCGCGAGGTGCTGATGAAGCCGGGGGCCGGAGGAATTCGTTTCTCCTGCGAGTTGCCGCCGCTGGATACGAAGTCGCTCCCGGATTCCACGAAGCCGGGCTTGCAGCAGGACGTCACTTATCACATTGTCGCCGGCGATGCGCTGACCAGCGACTATCGGCTGACGGTGGTGGATGCGCCGGCCATGGTGGTGGAAAAGGTGGAGTATCAGTTCCCCGCGTATACGAACAAGTTGCCGCAAACCTTGATGCAGGGGGATATCCGGGGGCTCGAAGGGACCAAGGTCACCATCCACGCCACCGCCAATCAGCCGATCAAAGACGCAGTGCTGGAATTCGACCCGGCGGTTGGTTCGGAACCTGGTGCGAGTGGCAAACGGCTGGAGAGCGTGGCGATGCAGTTCGACGGGCAGAAGGCCCGCGTGACGCTGACGCTGCTGCTCAAGGACGACCGCAACACGCCCTGGCACGGCAGCTATCAGGTTCGCTTCACCAACACCGAAGGGGCTCGCAGCGAGCAGCCGGTGGTGCATGCCCTGGAAGTGGCGCGGGACCTGGCCCCCGAGGTGCAGATTCTCGCGCCGGTCAAGAAGGTGGTGGAAGTCCCGGAAAACGGCTCACTGCCGATTGAAGTCCGGGCGATTGATCCAGACTTTTCGCTGAGCAAGCTGCATCTGCAAGGGACTTCGAAGGGGAAGATGGTTCTGGATGAAGAGTTGCTCAAAGATGCTGCTGCTTCGCCGCAGGCCGTCGCCAAGTACGTCTTCATTCCCAGCAAGCACAAACTAGTGGCCGGCGATGAGATGACGTATGTCGCCATTGCGGCGGACAATCGAACTTCGCCGCAAACCGGATCGCCGGAACCGAATGAAGCGAGCACCGCGCAGTTTATCGTGCGCGTGATTGCTCCCATCGAAGCGAAACCGCAAGCGGAGAAGCGGCCGGGAGAGAAGCCCGAGGAGAAGCCAGGAGAAAAACCGGAAGAGAAGCCTGGGGAGAATCCGCAGAATAATCCCGGCGAGAAACCCGAGCAGAATCCCATGGAGAAACCGGGGGAGAAAACCAAACCTGGTGAGAAGCCCATGACAAAGCCCGGCGAGAAGCCGATGCCGGGAGAAAAACCGATGCCCGAGGAAACGCCCGGCGAAAAGCCGATGCCCGGCGAGCGGCCGAATGAAACCCCGATGGAGAATCCGGGGGAGAAGGGGAGCGAGAAGGAAAAGGAGAAAGAGAAATCGAACGATAAGAAAAAGGGAGATAAGGGGGGCGAGAAGTCCAACAGCGGCAGCAAGAATGATAAGCAAAAGGGAGGCTCTTCCGGCGGCGGTAGCAAGGAGAAGGGGGGAACGGAAAAATCCGACGGCGGCGAAGGGGGCGACTCCAACCAAGGAAGCGGCGGCAAGCCGATGGAGAAGCCGGGCGAGGCAACTCAGGATAATCAAGGGACCGGCGGCAAAGGTTCTGAGAAGGCCGAACCAGGTTCCAAGCCGAGCGGCAAGGCGGAATCAGGACCAGGATCCCAAGGGGAGAACACTCCCAGCGGTTCGCAGCAGCCAGGGAATGAAGGGAACGAAGGGGGTGAAGGAGGCCAGTCGAACGAAGGGGGAGGGACGGGGGGCAAGCCAAGCAAAACCGAACATGCCGGCGATGCGATTGAGAAGATTTTGAAGAACCGCGATAAGCAGGGAGGAAAACCAGAAAGTCCGAACCAGAATCAAAACTCCAACCAGAATACTGGCGAAGGGAGCGCGGAGGAACCCAAACCGGCCGAAGGTTCCCAGCAGAGCGGCGGCGAGCCGAAACCTGGCGAAAATACAGCAGGTTCGAAGAGCGGCGAAAAGAAGACGGGCGACAAGTCCACGGGCGAAGGGACGGGACAAAAGAC
Organism: Pirellulaceae bacterium; assembly: GCA_046153945.1. Classification (GTDB taxonomy): domain Bacteria; phylum Planctomycetota; class Planctomycetia; order Pirellulales; family Pirellulaceae; genus SXOA01. Next base: position 44,516 of record JBJXFF010000124.1, on the reverse strand, counting down.
CGGAAACAAGACTGCCGGAAAGCCGGGGGACAAGATTGGGCAGAACCCGATGAGCACGGGCGAAAAACCGGGGGACAAGACGGGAGAGAAAACAAACCAGGGAGAAAAAGGTACTCCCGGAGAGAAAACTGGCACGGAAGGGAAGCCCGGCGAGAAGGGTGGCCAGAAGCCTGGAGAAAAGGGGAATGACACTGGTGAGCCGAAAGCTGGCGGCCAAAAAACAGGCGAGCCCAAGACCGGGACAGGTGGCGAGAAGACGAAGCCCGGCGAGAAGACCCAGGAGACCGGAGCGAAGGGCTCTAAAGGCAAAGAACCCGATGCCGGAACTCCCGGCAGCAAGCCGACCGGGACGGCGAACGACAAACAGAAACCGAAGGAGAAGACGGGCCAGGGAGAAAAGGCAGATGCCGGCGAGGGGAAGTCCGGCGAGTCCGGCGCTGGTGAATCGACGAAAAACAAAACGGGGACCGGCGAAGAACCGGCTGACAACAAGGGCAAGAACAAGACCCAGCAGCCGGATGGCTCGAAGTCCGAAGGGGGAGATCCGAGTCCTCCCGGCCAGAAGAAGGAGTCGGATTCCACAGGCGGCGAATCCGGCGATAAGAAGGGTGGCGGTAAGTCCGGCGACGGCCAGTCCGCGAATCTGAAGGGGAACAAGAACCCAGGCAGCAATAGCGTCGGAGACAACGGAGCAGGGGGTGCCGAGGAAAAGGGAGAAGGCAACGAGACGGGCGATCTTCCTGGCGGCGACAAGAAGTCCGGCGGCTCCAAGGGGAAGCCGGGTGAAAAGTCCAAGTCTGGCAGCGAAAATCTGCCCGGCGAAGGGAAAGAGCCGGGCGGCAAACCGGGAGAGAAGGGGGAAGATTCCGGTGAATCGAAAGGCCCCGGTGATAAGGCTGGCGACCGTCAGGCCAAGGGGGACAAGACGGGGCGCGGACAGGTCGAAGGAGGGGGCAAGCCCGGAACTCCCGAAGGACCGCCGCTGACCCCCAAGGAAGCTGCCGATGCGGAAAAAGCCAATCTCGAATACGCCCGCAAGGCGACCGAGATGGCGCTCGAGCATCTCCGCGATCAGAAACAGGAACCCGATCCGGAACTGCTCAAGGATCTCGGCTGGAGCAAGGAAGAATTGCAAGAGTTCGTCCGCCGCTGGGACGCCCTCGAGAAAGCCGCCAAGGCAGATCCCAAGGCTCAAAAGGAACTCGATGAATCGCTGAGGAGTCTCGGCCTCCGTCCCGCCAAGAATCGCAAGCGGTCTGCCCCAGGCGTCAGCGACAACCAGCGCGACCTCCGCGACAGCGGCAGTCGCTCTTCGGCCCCGCCAAGCTACCGCGAACAGTTTGAGCAGTTCCGCAAGGGAGCCGCGCGGAGCGAGTAGCAACGGATCGAATCTGCTATATTCAAGCTTAGCCGCCTCGTCCACGAGGCGATCTCTTCACATGTTCATCCGCGCATCCCGTCGTGGACGACGGGGCTAAGCTTCGGAGCCTTCGCATGTCCCCTTTCACTCGCCGTCACTTCCTTGCCGGAACTGCTTTTGGTGCTGCCGCTCTTTGGCTTCCGGAATACTGGCAGTCCGGCGCGTTTGCCGCGGAGCTGACGAAGACGCCGGCTCAGACGGAAGGGCCGTTTTATCCGGACAAGTTCCCGCTCGACACGGACAATGACCTGATTGTCATCAACGACAAATTAACGCCGGCTGTCGGCACGATCACACACCTCACCGGCAAAATCCTCGATGCCGGCGGCGAGCCTCTTCGCAATGCCGTGGTGGAAATCTGGCAGTGCGACAACAACGGGGCCTATCTCCACGCCGGCAGCGACAACGGCAAGAAGCGGGACGGCAACTTCCAGGGCTTCGGCCGCTTCCTCACCGGCAAGAGCGGCGAATATTACTTCCGCACGATCAAGCCGGTCGCTTACCCCGGCCGCTCGCCGCACATCCACTTCAAGATCAAGCAGGGGGAGAAGGAACTGCTCACGACGCAGTGCTACGTCAAGGACGATCCGGGGAATATCAAGGACGGCATCTACCGGAGCTTCCGCGATCAGAAGCTGAGGGATGCCGTGACCGTCGATTTCGCCCCGCTCAAGAATTCCAAAATCGGCGAGCTGGCCGCGAATTTCGATCTCGTTCTCGGCATCACCCCCGAGAGCAAGTAAGTAAGTGGGGTAGGCTTCCAGCCTGCCCAGAGAGATCGATTTCACTCTCCCGCCATGCTGCTCAGCTTCCTCAGTCGATGCACCGTGGCGGCGGTGGCGGAGATGGCGAAGTCGATCTCCTCCGCCGTGGTGAAGCGGCCGAGGCCGAAGCGCAGGCTGGCGCGAGTCAAGTCTTCCGGCAATCCCAGAGCCCGCAGCACATGGCTCGGCTCTGGATTCGCGCTGGTGCAGGCACTGCCGCTGGAAACGGCGACGTCTTTCATATTGATAAGCAGGGCTTCTCCATCGACGAATGGGAAAGTGCAATTGAGATTGCCGGGAAGTCGGATAAGCCCGGCTGATTTGCTCCAATCGGGGCCATTCAGGGCGACATCCGGGATTTCCCGCCGCAAACCATCCCACAGCCGCTGACGCAGCTCGCTCAGGCGGACCATTTCTGCCCGTAGTTCGGCGAGGCAAAGCTCCAGCGCTTTCGCAAAGCCGACGATCCCCGGAACATTGAGCGTTCCGCTCCGAAGGCCGTTCTCCTGTCCGCCGCCGTCAATCAGAGGCTCCAAGCGCACACCGGGTGAGCCGCGGCGGACATAGAGAGCGCCAACTCCCTTGGGACCGTAGATCTTGTGAGCGGAGAAGCTCATCAGATCGACGCCGAGTTCTTGAACATCGACGGGGATCTTGCCGACAGCTTGCGTGGCATCGCAGTGCAGGATGATCCCTTTCGCTTGGCAAATCTTGCAGATGGCGGGAATATCTTGCAGGATGCCTACTTCATTGTTCGCCAGCATCACGCTGACGAGCAGCGTGTCGTCGCGGAGGGCCTGTTCTACTTGCTCGGGCCAGAGCAGGCCGGCGGAAGGGCTGCCTGTCTGCTCGACGGGAAGAAGCGTGACCTCGAATCCCCTCCGCGCCAGCCGGCGAAGCGGGTCGAGAACCGCTTTGTGCTCCGAGGTGACGCTGACGATATGGTTCCCCCGGCGGCGAGTCCGCTCCGTCACCCCACGGAGGGCCAGATTGTTGCTCTCCGTTGCTCCGCTGGTGAAGACAATCTCCCGTGGCGAGCAGCCGACGCCGGTGGCAATAATCTCTCGCGACTGATCCACTGCCGCCTTGGCCTCGTGTCCAAAGCTGTGGCTGGTGCTCCCCGCATTCCCGAACCGCTCTGTGAAATACGGCAGCATCGCCGCGAGCACGCGCGGATCAACCGGCGTGGTGGCGTGATTGTCGAGGTAGATGGGGAGGTTCATGGGACCGGTAGGAAATTGGAAATTTCAAATCTCAAACAAATTCAAAAAGTGAAACTTGGAAATTCAAAAGGACCATTTCCCCACTTTCCGACTTCAACATTTCCCCATTGAAATTTGTTTGAGATTTGAGATTTCCTCTTTCCAAATCCCCCCTACACCATATCTCCCGCGAACAAGTGGCAATAGCTCTCGTACCGCCGCACGTCCAGCCGGCCGTCGGCGACGGCGTTTTTCACGCCGCAGTCGATTTCGTGGGTGTGGGTGCAGTCGGGATAGCGGCAGAGGTTGATGTAGGGACGGAGGTCGCGATAATAGCCGCCGACTTCCTCTCGAATCACGTCCCAAAGCTGGAACTGGCGGATGCCCGGCGTATCGACAACGTATCCCCCGGCGGCGAGCGGAATCAGCCGAGCGGAGGTAGTTGTATGTTTGCCTTTTTGATTCTCTTCGCTCACCTCGCCAACCTTAAGGCCTAACCCCGGCTCGACGGCATTGAGCAGCGACGATTTGCCCACGCCGCTTTGCCCCGCTACGACGCTCGCCTTTCCCGCCAACAGCCTTTTCAGGGGCTGAACGCCGATCCCCTTTTCGGCCGAGACGAGCAGCACCTGATAACCCATCTGGCCGAAGACGCCGGCCAGCGGCTGAAGGTCGGCTGGCTCGACGAGGTCGATCTTGTTGATGCAAAGGATGGGGCGGACCCGGTTCCGTTCCGCTTCGACGAGCATCCGGTCGATGAGATTTGGCTTGAGAGTCGGCTCCGCGGCGCTCGTCACAATCACGACTTGATCGACGTTCGCCACCAGCACATGCTGCCGCTTGCGGCTGGTGCGGCAGATGACGCTCTTCCGGGGCTCAATCCGTTCAATGAGGCCATTCTCCGTGCCATCCGGCCGAAAGTAGACATTATCCCCCGCGACCACGACGTGCCGCTGATCGGTGCTCATGTTCTTCAGCACGCGGCGAGTAGCACAGCGAAAGAGCCGGCCATCAGCCGTGCGGACTTCGCTCGCCAGGCCAAAGACGACAAGGACCCGCCCCTGCAAGCTGCCGTCCCCGATGTCCCGGAGGACCGAGAGGCCGGAGCCTTCATCCCCATCCTGACCGATGATGGTCCGTTTGCGGGTCAACTCCCCTTTGCCGCTCACCCGCTCCGAAGAGACCAGCCGGTCCGCGGTTCGGTCATCGCGCTCCAGGTCGCGGGTGAGATTGCCGCGGCGGGCTTTGCCTTGGTGCCCTTTGCGGAACTCGGCGCGGATTTTACGTTTGGCACACATCAGGACGACGCCATTTTCGCCGCGGTCGCTTGCGACAGCGGCTCGGCTTTCTGGGCATGGCCGTTGAGCGAGGGGTGAATGCTGGGACCAAGTATTACGGCAATTTCCACTTCGTCGAGAGCTTCCTTCTCCAGCAAGCCCGCAGTCAGTTTCTCCAGCAAGCCGCGGCTCTCGGAGAGGAGCGAATAAGCCCGCTCGGAAGCTTCGCGGAGAATGCGGGAAACCTCGCCGTCGATCAGTTGCAGGGTATGTTCGCTGAACTGCCGTTGCTGGTGCATTTCGCGGCCCAGGAACGGGTCGTCGTCGCCGAGTTTGTAACTGACCGGGCCGAGCTTGTCGCTCATTCCCCAACTCATTACCATTCGTCGGGCCAGGCCCGTCGCCCGCTCCAGGTCATTCTCGGCCCCGACCGTCGCCTCGTTGTAAATCAGCCTCTCCGCCGCCCGTCCGCCGAGCAGCACGGCCAGGTGATCCTTGAGCTCGGGCTCAGACATGCTCAGCCGATCTTCGTTAGGCATCGTCTGCGTGCTTCCCAAAGAGCGGCCGCGGGGAATGATGGTCACTTTGTGAACGCGATGCGCCCCCGGCAGCGTCCAGGCCAGGATAGTATGTCCCGCCTCGTGATATGCGGTCTTTTCCTTCTCCTTCTCTTGCAGCACTTCTTCCCGCTTGGGGCCCATCAGGACTTTGTCGCGGGCATGCTCGAAGTCCTCCATGTCGACCTGGGATTTATCATGCCGGGCGGCCCACAAGGCGGCTTCGTTGACGATGTTGCGGATGTCGGCGCCGGTCAGGCCGATGCAGGCGGAGGCCAGAATTTCGAGATTCACATCGCTGCCGAGCGGAACTTCGCGGACATGGACCTTGAAGATTTCGACCCGTCCCTTTTGCGTGGGCCGGCCGACGGTGATGTGGCGGTCGAAGCGGCCGGGGCGGAGGAGGGCAGGATCCAAAACGTCCGGCCGATTCGTGGCGGCGACGACAATCACAAACTCAGTCTGCGCGAAGCCGTCCATTTCGCTGAGAATCTGATTCAGGGTCTGCTCCCGCTCGTCATGCCCGCCGCCGAGCCCCGCTCCCCGCTGCCGGCCGACGGCGTCGATTTCGTCGATGAAGATGATGGCCGGCGAATTCTCCTTGGCGACCTTGAACAAATCCCGAACGCGGCTGGCGCCGACGCCGACGAACATCTGAATGAACTCTGAGCCGTTGACGGAATAAAATGGCACGCCGGCTTCGCCCGCTATGGCGCGAGCGAGGAGCGTTTTGCCGGTCCCCGGAGGCCCGTTGAGAAGCACCCCCTTGGGAACGCGGCCGCCGAGCTTCTGAAATTTCGCGGGAGTCTTCAGGAACTCGACGATTTCCATCAGGTCGGCTTTGACCCCTTCCAAGCCAGCGACGTCTTTGAAAGTAATCGGCGTGCGCGATGCTTCGTACCGTTTGCCCGGGCTGCGGGTAAAGCCGGAGAGGAACCCGCCCCCCATCATTTGATTCTGGGTGCGGCGCATCCAGAACCAGAAGAAGACGACGGCACCAAGCGTGAGGCAAAGCATGGCGATGTAAACCGTCAGCGTCGGGTCGAATTCGTTGTCAAAAGCGACATGGGCCGGATGCTTGTCGAGCAGGTCGGTGAGCGTGGTCCGCGCGCCTGATTCAGGGGACGGCAAGCGGACGATAAAATACGGCTCGCTCTGCTTGGGCTGCTTGGGAGTCTTGTCCGGCTCCGTCTTTTCGGCGGAAGCAGGACTGCCCACGAGCGGCAGTTTGGGGGCCGTCACGAATTTCCCCTGTCCCAACTCCTTGCCGATCGCGATCTCTTCCACGTTGCCCACGCGGATTTGCTGAATGAGGAAGTCAAACGTGATCTCGGTCCGCTTCGGGCCCCGGTTGAGCAGGAAGAGCGAGAAAAAGACCGCCATAATCGCGAGCGGGATCATCCAGCCCGTGAAGGCAAAACGGGGAGAAGGACGCCGCTCCTCGGGTGAACCATCGTCTCGAACTGGTTTTTCGCTGGCCACTTCATCCTCGTGCGGTCGTGTCGGCAGACGTCAAAAGTGGACGTACGCCCTGGTCAAAACTAGAACCTCCGCATTTTATCCCCCTGGACGCCGATTGGGCAGTCCTGAAACAGCCGCCAAACCGGCTTAACACGCCAGGGGAACTCATTTTCAACTGACCTCCGAAGGGGCTGGCAAGCTGCATCCGCCCCCTGGATAGGTGCTTCGGATTCATGATTCACAGCAAGTTTTTTCGCAGAGTTACGTTGATTCACCTTTGCCGGAACCCCTTGTCTGAACTGAAGTTCGGGCCTGAGTCGCCGACGCAAGTCTGATTCACGCTCGAGATTCTGATTCATCCTCCGAGACTGAATATATAATCCCTTTCTCAATCGCTAGTATGGAATAAACCAACACATCGACGGCATCTATTATTTCGTTACTACCCAATTGCCAAAGACCACACCTTCCCTAGCGACGCGCCAGGCTCCGCCCCACTGATCTACCATTATACAAAACGGCATTTTTGCCTAAGTGTCCAGTAAGTCGCAAGCGCCCGCTTTGCCGGCCTTTAGCGACCCCGAACCGGCTGACGTCAGTCAGCGGAGCCAGTCATTTCTCCGAGTGCTGTCGACTCTATATAAAGGCTCTGTTTTTCCGCTATCATTCATCGCAGTGTCCCAACCTGTCCTCCCAGAAAATCGCAATATGAACCGCACGTACCTGCCATTGAGTCTGGCTCTCCTCCTTTCGCTGCTCACCGCTGGCTCGACCTGGGCGGAGGAGCGGGACATCTTCGATTACGAAGGGCAACGAAAGGCGGGGCCTGACGTCAAAAAAATCGTGTTCATCGGCGATGCGGGGACACATGGGCCGCGGGGAAATCATGAGTTTGTTGCCGCTTCCATTTTGCTAGCCCGTGAACTGCATGCGGCTTATCCACAAGTTCACGCAGTGGTTTACTCCAGCAAAAACTGGCCTAAGGACCTGTCCCATGCGGACGCCATCATTGTGGGGCTGAACCACGGGCAGAAGGCAGCGACAGACCCCAATATCTTTGCGGCGGTGCGCAAGGGGGCCGGGTTTATGGCGCTGCATTTTGGCGTCGAGGTGAACAAGGGGGAAGCCGGAGACAACTATCTGCAATGGATGGGAGGCTATTTCGAGACCTTCTGGTCAGTAAATCCGTGGTGGACGCCGAGCTTCAAGAGATTTCCCGATCATCCCGCCGCCCGCGGCGTCAAGCCGTTCAGCGTGAAAGACGAATGGTACTATCACATGCGGTTTGTCGGCGATATGAAAGGCGTCACGCCGATCCTCTCCGACGTCCCACCCGCGAACACCGCGAGTAAAGAGCCCAGCGACCGGGGCGGCAACGCGGCCGTGTTTGCCGAGGTCTCTGCGGGCAAGGCTCAGCACATGGCGTGGGCCTACGAGCGTCCCGACGGGGGCCGCGGGTTTGGATTCACGGGGCTGCACCGGCACGAGAACTTGGGCAACGACGGCTTCCGGACCGTGCTGCTCAACGGCGTGGCGTGGGTCACCAAGTTGGAGATTCCCAAGGACGGCGTTCCCTCCAAAACGCCCGACAAGGAAGAGCTGGAAAAAGTGATGGACGACGCCAAAGCGGCGATCGAAGCGGGGAAATGAGTCGGCGAGTTTTAAAGGGGGCAGGCTTAGGCCTGACACCTTTTATGTCAGTTGGTCCGCAACGTTCGCCAGGATTTGCTGGAGCTTGTCGAAGTTGGCCGGTTTGACCATGTGGTGATTGAAGCCCGCCTGCCGCGAGATCTCGCGGTCAGTTTCCTGGCCATAACCGGTGAGCGCGACCAGCACCGCGTTTTGGAGCGTCGGTTCCTGCCGAATCCGTTTGGCGACTTCGTAGCCGTTCAGGCCCGGCAAGCCGATGTCCAGCAGAGCCACGTCCGGCCGGTATGAGAGAGCCGCTGCCACTCCCGATGGCCCATCGTGAGCCGTCCGCACGTCGTGCCCCAAAGCTTTCAGCAGGATGGCGAAGGTCAAAACTGTATCCGAGTTGTCATCCACTACCAGCACCCGCAGGGGTCGCGCCGCCACCGGGCCGGGGTCCGCGGCTGGCGATTCCGCCGGCGGTGGTTCGACCGTCATCACAGGCAAATGGACGATGAACTCGCTGCCTTCTCCCAGAGTGCTGTTCACTTCCACAGTTCCCCCATGCAATTCCGTCAGGCGGTGGACCAAAGCCAGGCCGATTCCCAGTCCCCCTTGAGAGCGGTCCAAGGATCGTTCCGCCTGCGTGAACAGGTCGAAAATTCGCGGCAGAAGTGCCGGTGCGATGCCGACACCCGTGTCCCGCACGCGGAGGATGCATTCGTCTTGAGTAGTATCAGGGGGCTCTGTTTTTGAAGCACTGCGCCCCCCGCTCGCCAGTTCGACGGTCAGCCAGATGTGCCCCTCTTCCTCGGTGTACTTGGCCGCGTTGGTGAGCAAGTTCACCAGCACCTGTTCCAGGCGGGCAGCGTCGGCGTGCAGCCTGATCGGCCGGGGGGACAACGACACGGTGAGCTCATGCCGGCGCTGCTCGATGAGTGGGCGAACCGTCTCCACAGCCCCTGCCACAATGTCGCTCACGGCGACCATTTCCCGACGAAGCTGGACCCGGCCCGTGGTGATGCGGGAAACTTCCAATAGATCGTCCACGAGATGTTGCAGTTGGGCCAGTTGGCGTTCGATGACGCCCCGGGCTTGCTGCTGGATCCGGTTTTCGCTTCCGCGCTGCAGGCCGAGCAGTTGCAGCGCGCTGGCGATGGGGGCGAGGGGGCTGCGCAGCTCGTGACTGAGCATCGCCAGGAATTCGTCCTTGCGGCGGTGCAGGTCCGACAGCTCGGACGCCTGCCCACGGAGCAGTTTTTCCAAGCCGCTGCGGACGGATATGTCCCGGATGTTGCACTGGATGACCCGATGGTGCCCCTCATCGTAGACGTTGGCGACCATCTCGACCGGGTGCAAGCGGCCGTGACTGTCTTCCAGCGGCAGGCTCTCGTAACGGATTTCCCCCTTGTCATAAAGTTGCTGCATCGCGGACTGGCTAGCCTCCTTGTCGCGCAGAAAACCGATCTCCCACAGCTCCTTCCCCAGGAAATGCTCGGCCGGGTAGTCGAGCAGGTCCGTCAGGAACGGGTTGACGTGGGTGATCTTCTGGCTGGCGGCATTGAGAATCAGAATGCCGTCGTGGGCCGTCTCGAACAGCCGCCGGAAACGGGTTTCGGAGACTACCAATTGCTGCTGCGTCTGCCGCCGCTCGGTGACATCCTCAATGGCCAGCAGAATGAGTTCCGAGTGATTTCCCGGTTTGGGGATTCGGCGGGCGTTGAGCAGCATGTATCTCTTGCCGATCGACGCGAATTCATGCTCCACGGAAAAGTTCTCAAAGGCGTGGCTTTGAGGGAGAACATCTTCCAGCAGCAATCGCAGCTGGAGAATGTCCCATTGGCGATTTCCCAAATCGTAGATGAAGCGGCCCTGGGTCTCTTCCGCCTCGACATGGAACTTGTCGTAGAAGGAGCGATTGGCCGTGACGACTCGCAGACTCTGATCAAGGACCAGGAAGGGCTCGCGCAAGGTCGCCAGGATGTTGTCGGCGTAGGCCAGGGCGTCCTCCGCCAGTTTCTCTTTCCGCCGCCGCTCGGTCACATCGCGAAAGACCAGCACCACTCCGGCAACTTGCCCCTTGGCATCGCGGATTGGGGCGGCGCTATCTTCAATGGGCCACTGGGTGCCGTCTTTGGCAATCAGCAGCGTGTGATTGCTCAGCCCGACAATGACCCCGGCCCGCAAGGCTTTGGTGGCCGGATTCTCGGCCGGCTGGTGAGTGGATTCATGGACGATCTGGAACACCTCTGCGAGCGATGTCCCCACAGCCTCCGCTTGCGTCCAACCGGTTAAGGACTCGGCCACGGGATTCAGAAACGTGATGCAGCCGTGGATGTCGGTGGCAATGACCGCATCCCCAATGCTGGAGAGGGTCACGCTCAGCAGCTCCTGCTGCTCGCGGAGCGCATCATCGAGCCGCTGGCTGGGTTTCGTTGGCTTGATTTGATCTTCCGTCATGGCACACTTTCTTTCTGAGTCTGGCAACGACCGGCGCGGCTTCACTGGCCTCTTCGGCCGTCACGGGACCGGAAGCGTCCTCCCTGCGCATAAAAAAAGCCGACGAGGCGGAATTCCCAGGGGAATTTCACCACGTCGGCTTACTCTGTAATGGGCCCACTGGCTGAGCCAGCTTGCCCTTTATTTAGTCATCCGAAGAAAAGCGGTTCGCACGCTTTCGAGGAGATTGATCATAGTCTGGTTGGCCGACAAAGGGAACAACAAGGGGCAATTTCGCACGGCAACTCATTCATTCAAGGTGCAATGGGACCGACTATGCTAACCCGCAGTGTCAGGATCGGGCGCAGCGTAAAACATTGGATACCTCTGGGCCTCGCCCTCTTTCCAGGCGGCCAGGAATCCCTACACTAGAGACTGGTGCGTTGTCGAGTTGGCTAACGTCTCTGGTGATAGCGAGCGGTTCATGGGAAAGAAAGAAGATGCCTTTGAAGTCGAAGGGACCGTCACCCAGGCGCTGGCCAATACGCGGTTCCGTGTGCAGCTCGAAACGGGGTCCGAAGTGATGGCCCACGTCGCGGGGAAGATGCGAAAGAACTTCATCCGTATCGTCCCAGGGGATAAAGTCAAAGTCGAGCTTTCTCCCTACGACCTGACCAAAGGCCGAATTATCTTCCGCGAGCGGTAGAAATCGGCTCGGCTGGTAGACGCGTGACAATCGCGCAAACTCTTTTGCAGCAGCACCTTGCGTCGCAAGAATTGAGACCAAAGCGTAAAGCACTTTCCCCCACTCTACGCTCTGCACTTTGCACTCTGAACTTCCCCCCCGCCCTCTTTCTTTTTCCTTGGGAACCGCTTAAAACCGGCTGCACCCAGTCGGGGTATTGTTCTGTCGAGCGGGATGCTCTGCGCTCTCTTTGTCGTTTTATCGAAACTCGTCCCACCCGGGAAACTCTATTTTCAGACCGGCGCTCCGCGCCACAGGAGATTCAATCGTGAAATTGTTACCCAAGTCCATGTTTGCCATGGCCGCGGCAGCCGCGTTTTTGGTCGCGCCGCTTGGCCAACTGCTTGCCCAGAACGCCAAGCCCGTGCTGGTGGTTTCGATCTCCAGCGTGGAAGACACGCTCGCCGACGTCGCCTACATCACCAAGGCCGCCGGGGCGGAAGATGCCGGTCGGACGGCGCTCCTCTTTGGCAACGCCTTCACCAACGGCATCGATAAGAAGAAGCCGATTGGCATGTACGTCTCGCCCAAGGTTGGCGGCGGCGATTTTGTGCCGGTCGTATTTGTGCCGGTCACCGACCTCAAGACCATTCTGGCCACCTTCAAGGAACAACTCGGCGAGCCCAAGGATGCCGGCGACGGCGTTCAAGAAGTCTCCGCTCAAGGTCAGTCCGTCTATATCAAGGAAAAGACAGGTTGGGCCTTCCTTTCCAATGCCAAGGAAAACCTCGCCGACTTGCCGGCTGATCCCGCCGCCCTGCTCGGCGCTCTCCCCAAGGAATACACACTCGCCATCAAGGCCAGCGTCGCCAATGTTCCCGCGGAGTTGAAGAAAGTCGCCGTCGACACCATCAAGGAAGGTTTTGAACGGCAGCTACAGAACAATCCCGCCGGTGGCGAGAATGCCGAACTGATGGAAAAAATGCAGCGGAACCAGCTCGAAGCCCTCGTCAAGATGGTTGATGAACTGGACGAAATCATGCTGGGTTTTGCGATTGACGGTCCCGGCAAGCGAACCTACCTGGATGTGAACGTCACCGCCCGCGAAGGGACCAACCTGGCCAAGCAATATGCCATGCTGGCCGACACCAAGTCGGCCTTCGCCGGCTTTCTGATTCCCAATGCGGCGGTCACGCTGAACCTTTCGCAGTCGATGCTCAAGGAAGATATTGCCCAGACGGTTACGCTCCTCAATGGCTTGCGCGCGAACGCCATGAAGGAAATCGACAACGACCCGAATCTCGACGCCGCCAAGCGTGGTGCCGCCAAGGAAGTTCTCGGCTCGCTGCTCGACGCCTTCACCAAGACGGTGGAAGGGGGCAAGATTGACGGCGGCGCGGTTCTGCAACTCGATGCCAAGACTGTCGACTTCGCGGCTGGCGGACTGGTGGCTGACGGCAAAGCGATTGAAGATTCGTTCAAGCGACTGATTGAGCTCGCCAAGAACGAGCCCGACTTCCCGACCGTGAAGCTCAATTCCGGCTCCCACGGCGGCATCACTTTCCACAGCATCACCGCCCCCATTCCGGATAGCGAGAAAGAAGCCCGCGACATCCTGGGTGACAAGGTTAATATCGTCCTGGGAACCGGCCCGAAGGCCGTCTACATCGCGTTCGGTAAGAATGCGGAATCGCTCCTCAAGCAGGTCATCGACAAGTCGGCTCAAGACGGCTCCAAGTCCGTGCCGGCGATGCAACTCAACGTGGCCCTGCTGCCGATTCTCAAGTTTGCAGCCAGCGTGGACCCCAACAACGACATCGTTCCCGAGCTCATAAAGGTTCTGGAAAAAAGCACCAAAGACAAGATCAACGTGATTGCTCAGCCGATCAAGAACGGCAGCAGCATGCGGATTCAAGTGGAAGAAGGAGTGCTGCAACTGATTGGCGCCGGAGTGCAGAAGGCCCAGGGGCTGCTCCCCCCCGGACTGTAAGCAAACTGTGCAGGTCGGGCATTGCCTGACCCAAGCAGACAAAATTTAAGCGGCGACCGACAGTGAATTCGGTCGCCGCTTTTTTTGATAGTGCGTCAGTTTGAAATCTCCTCATTTCCGCTCAGCATTGCGAATCTCCTTGGCAAGCCTACGCCCAGCCGGTGTGAGCACTGCATATGAAGCTGGAGTGCTCCACCGCTGTGAACCAGCGCGATACTTCACTAGACCCTTAGCCTCAAGTTCTTTGGCAAATGCTATTTCCTTCCCCCATATATCCGCCCCTTCCTGTCCAACCGAGACATCGCCGACGTACAGCAGCAACTCGCGGCATTCCTGACTTAGCTCTTGAGGATTCACAGGACCGCTCTCAAATCTTGATTTGACAAAATCGGTTTGCCGGTCATCATCCGTATGCCCGAACGCTCAAGCAAGCAAAAAAACACCCAGTAGCTCACCCGTAGCCTGCTGGATGCCATTATACGGGATGCGGAGCCCTTTTTTTGCGCACCGGTTGTGCCGGGGATTTCTTTGCTCTTTTCTAAGCCCCTTCACCCTTGCTCACGAACCGGTATCCCATATCCCGAATGGTCAGGAAGTGCCGTGGGTTGGCGGAGTCGGCTTCGAAGACCTTGCGGAGGCGGAGGATGAACTGGTCCGGGGCGCGGGTCTGGATATGGCCCGGCATCTGCCAGACGTTTTCCAGAATCTCCTGCCGCGGAATCAGCCGCCCTTCGTTGACGACGAAGTATTCGAGCAGCTCCCATTCCCGCTTCGTCAGTTGCACCGGTTTGCCGGCGACGGCCAGTTCGTACTGGGCAAAGTTGATCTTGGCGTCGGCGAATTCGAATGTGGAAATCTGGCTCGGCATCTCGCGCGGCACCTGGTGCCGGCGATGATGATGGGTCAGCAGGTTCTTCACCCGGCTGAGGAGTTCGTCCAGGTCGAAGGGCTTGGAGAGATACTGGTTGGCCCCCAGGTCAAAGCCGCGGGTCCGGTCCTCCGGCAGCGTCCGGGCGCTGAGCATCAGGACCGGCACGTCGCACCCCGCGCTCCGCAGCGATTCGCAGACGGTGTAGCCGCTCATTCCCGGCAGCATCAGGTCGAGGATGACCAGGTCCACATCGGAGTCGGCCCCCTCAAACAGTTTGAGGGCGGAGGGGCCGTCCGCCACGGTAGTGACGCGGTATCCTTCCGCCTCCAAGTTGAACTTGATGCCGATGGCCAGATGGCGCTCGTCTTCGACAACCAGGATGTGTTTGGCGGAGGACACGGGGGCAGGAGTCAGGGGACAGAGGTCAGGAGTCAGCAGATGCGGTACAAAATAGCTTGCAACCTGGAAGGGGAATCGTCAAGAATGGCAAGCCGCCACTTTGTGGCGAGCTCCTAGGTGATTGAAGATTAGCGGAACTCCCGCAAGGAATTTGTTATGCGATGGAAATATGCCGTGCCTCTAATTGCCACACTCGTTGGATTTGTCGCTGTTGCCACCGCGGAGGAGAAGCCGCCGGCGGTGGAGTCTGTCGTCAAACGGCTGGCGGCGGGGGAATCCACGAAGATTGTTTGCTTTGGGGATAGCATCACCGGAGCCTATTACCATACAGGCGGCGAGCGGGCCTGGTGCGACATGTTGGGGCTAGCCATTCAAAGGGTCTATCCGCAGGCCCGCTTGGAAATGATCAACGCCGGCATCAGCGGCCACACTACGGTCAACGGCCTCGCGCGGATGGAGAAGGACGTGATTGAAAAGCGGCCGCACCTGGTGGTCGTCATGTTCGGCATGAACGACGTCACCCGGCTGCCGCTGGATGACTTTGTCGCGAATCTCACCACCATCATCCGCCGCTCCCACGCCGCCGGAGCCGCGGTTATTCTTTGCACCCCGAATACCGTTTATGAAAATGGTGGCCGGCCGATCGCAAAACTGGCGGAGCTTTCCGAACGGGTGAGGAAGCTGGCCAAAGAGCAGAACCTGCCGCTTGCCGATTGCTTTGCCGAGACTACTGCATTCAAAGAGCGGGATTTGCTGAGCTGGATGCTCGGCATGAGTGACGAAATCCACCCCAACATGAACGGCCATCGCACGATGGCGGAAGTCGTCAGTCAAACGCTGACAGGAAAGCACGTCACGCTCGATCATGTTCCGCCACCCGCGAACGCCCTTCACCACACGTTCGAGAAACTGGAAGCCGGCTTGCCCGTTCACCTTGTTGCCATGCCGCCGTATGACGAAAAGATGGCTGCGGCACTGCGGGAGCATTTTCCCAAGGGGGAAATTCAGGTCACTTCCTGGCCGACCGAAGGGAAGACGCTGGCCGAAATCCGGGCCTGGAGTCAGAAGATTCGCGATCTCAAGCCTGACCTGGTGGTGCCGGCGATTCCCATCAATGCTTCGGCTGAAAATGACGCGCGGTTCATTGATCACTATGAGTGGGCGCTCAACTGGAGCTTCCCTTTTGCCGGCCGGGCTTGGGATGTCGTTCCGGTGCTGCCGGAAGTCCCCGTTGCCGCCAAAGCCGCCGAGAAGCACAACGGAGCAATGGCGAGGGAAATTGTCATCGGGAAGGACGTGCGGTTTTTCGATGTCGCGAGGAAAGAGTCCCTTTCCAGTTGGATCGCCGAGCAGCGTCAGACCCGGGCGAACGCCTGGCCCGAATTGCCGGTTGCAAATGGGGCTGTCCTCATTCCTGCCCAAGAATGGCCGCAGCGCCCTGGGCCGAGGCAGGTGAAAGTGCTCGTTCACTTTCCCGGCGGGCAGCTGGAAAATGTGAAAGCCGAGACCGGCATCATGCTCAGCCTCCACAACTGGGGTGGCGAGGACTGCGTCGGGACGGCTGATCCGCAGACGCTGGCGGACAAGTTCAATGTCGTCGCCCTCTGTGTGAACTACCTGCAAAGCGGCAAGAAGGATTCCATCGATGGCCCCGAGCCGTACGACTGCGGCTATCTGCAAGCGCTCGACGCCCTCCGCGCGGTCTGGTTCGTCAAGAATGGCCTGACGACCAAGAAAATCCCTTTCGCTGCCGGCCGAATTTACGCCACCGGGGGTTCCGGCGGCGGCAATGTCAGCCTGATGGCCGGCAAGCTCGCCCCGCGGACGTTTGCTTGCATCGTCGACCTCTGCGGCATGAAGAAACTAAGTGCCGACATCGCCTTTCACCTTCCCGGCGGCAGCGACCTGGATGCCCGCTGGAGCCGCGATCCCGCCAGCGCGAGTTACCTCAGCCCCGACGGTCAAGACATTCGCTTCGCCGGGCATCCAAAGCATCTCGGTCTCATGAAGCAACTAGGCAATACCTGCCGGACAGTCGTGGTCCACGGCGTGGACGACACCACCTGCCCCTTTGCCGATGCCCAGGAATTGGTCGCCAACTATCAAGCCGCCGGCCTGAATGTGGAGCCCCGCTTCATTGCCAAGAAGGACCTAGATGGCGAAGTCTTCACTAGCAGCGGGCATTCCCTGGGGAACCGCACAAAGATCGTCCTGCAAGAGGCAGGCAAGTATCTCACGCCGGGAAGTGCGGAAATGGCAAGCCGCTCAGGAAATAGCGACTTCGATCTGCGCGACGAACTGGTTCGCTATAAGACGCCGAGTGGCGTCTTTGTCATCTCCTACGGGGCTGGTTTTCCTGTTGGCCGCTTTGAGCCAGATCCAGCGACGCCCGTTTACCAAGAGCATCAAGACCTGACGTACTACCTGGACCGCTTTGGCGAACGTCGCAAGATTGCCACGACCGCGGATTGGGAAGTGCGGCGTCAGCATGTTCTGTCCGGCATGCAGCGGGTGATGGGGCAACTTCCCGGCGAGTCCTGCCGCGTCTCTCTCGACGTGAAAATCCTCGAGGAAAAGACCGACGGCAAGCTCATCCGCCGCAAGCTGAGTTTCCAAAGCGATCCCTATGACCGGGTCACCGCCTGGCTACTTATTCCTGTCGATTCCCAGGAAAAAAAGAGTCCCGCGATGCTTTGCCTGCATCAGACTTTTGGGCAGGGCAAGGATGAACCCGCCGGCCTCGCCGGCTCTGCGAATCTGCATTACGCCCAGGAACTGTCCGAGCGCGGCTACATCACGCTCTCCCCCGATTATCCCTCGTTCGGCGAGCACCCCTACGATTTCAAGCAGCCCGAATACGGGAGCGGCACGATGAAGGCCGTTTGGGATAATCTGCGGGCCGTAGACCTGCTGACGTCGCTTCCCGAAGTCGATGCCGAGCGGATCGGCGTCATTGGTCACTCACTCGGCGGACATAATGCTCTCTTTACCGCTCCGTTTGATCCGCGCCTCAAAGTCGTCGTTTCCAGTTGCGGGTTCACCAGCTTCCTCAAGGACGACATGCCGAGTTGGACCGGGCCAAGGTATATGCCCCGGATCAAAGACATGTTTGCTAACGACGCCCAGAAGATGCCGTTCGACTTCACGGAAGTGATCGCTTCGCTCGCCCCTCGCCCGTTCCTCGCCGTCGCTGCCACCAAAGACAACGACTTCGACGTCAGCGGCGTGAAGGACGTAATGCAATCAGCCGCTTCCGTCTATGAACTGCATGGCAAGCGCGACAACTTGCAAGCTCACTATCCCGAATCGCCCCACGACTTTCCGCAAGAGGCCCGCAAGCGAGCGTATGAGTTTATCGACAAGCACTTGAAGCAATAGTCCGCTCAACGGCGAGTTCCGTTTTGTGCTTTGAGCTTCTCGATGTATTCGAGTTGCGCAAGAAAGTCCTTGTTGGCTGGCTCGCGAACGAGTAGCTCGCGAACGATCGATTCGGCCTCCTTGAATCCCTCGCGGCTCTCAACCTCCTTGCCGGCCAGCCGCAAGGTATCGGCAAGTTCCGTTTGCGTGCGCGCCAGTTCCAGACGAATGGTGAGGATATCGGGCGAATCTGTGGAAAGTTTTCGCAAGATCTCCACGGCGGCTTTGTACTCTGCCTCCGCGGCCGTATAGTCGCTCCCCTTGTGGTAGATACGAGCGAGCTCTTTGAGCACTAATGACCGCAACCGGACCACGGCTTGCAGCTCACCCGGTTGAGGTGGAGACGATTCCTTGGCCTGTCGCAGAGTCTTCTCTGCCCCCACAAAATCAGAATTCAGCACTTGCACCGCGGCAGCGAGCAATTCCGCGGAGAGAGTTTGAATTCTCGCCTGTGAGTCATCGGGGATCGCGGCTGCTAGACGGCGGTGAGCATCGACACTTTTTTGCAGATACTCCTGCATCTTGGGGTCCTGCCGCTCCACGGCCGCTCGCGCCCGGATGCGTGCCACCATGGAGAACAGCGACAATACATTCTTCTCATTGCGGCTGTTCTCGGCGGGCTCCGCCATAAGTTCGTCCGCAATGGTGAAGGCTTCGTCTTCCAGCTTCGCAGCTTCCACGGATTTTCCATCGCGGCGTGAAACCATCGCCAGTCCCATCACAGCTTGCCCGCGGCTTGCCCGATAGTGACGGCTGGTGGGGAGTTTGCGAAGCAAAATATCGAACAGGCGAATCGACTCCTGGTACGCCGCACGAGCCTTTTCCTGTCTACCCACGTCCGACTCCATTTCTCCCAGGCGGAATCGTGACTCGGCCTGAGATCCTTGGACTCGCGGGTCATTTGGCTTAAACGTAGCCATCTCGCTGAGCATTTTGTCTGTTTCATCGAGAATCTCTAAAAACAAGGTTTCCCCTCGAGGAAGCTCGCGTACGCGACCCGACAAATTGAAACTCAACCTTTCAAGCGTGTTGAATAACCTCTGAGCATGTTGCTCCGCATCATCTCGGGCCTTGGCTGTCTGCCTGGCTCGGGCATCCAGCAACACCGCCGCCGTTACCGACCCAATCAGCAGCAGCACTCCCGCCGCTAGGGCCGTCGCTTGCCATGGCCGCCGCCGGGCCCATTTCCAAACACGTTCCGTAATGCCGGCAGGGCGAGCTTTGATCGGTTCACCGGAAAGCCACCTTTCCAGGTCTTCCGCCAAATCGAGAGCGGTGGCGTAGCGGCGGCGAGGAGATTTTTCCAGGCACTTGAGGCAAATCGTTTCCAGGTCGCGCGGCAGCGTCGGCTGGAGTTGGCGCGGGCGGAGAGGTTCGTCGGCGAGGACTTGCAGCACGATGTCCATGGCATCGGTACCGTCGAACGGCGGGCGGCCGGTGAGGCATTCGTAGAGCATCGCTCCGAGCGAATAGACATCTGCCGCGGGACCGACTTCCTTGAAGACGCCGCTGGCCTGCTCGGGCGCCATGTAGGCGGGGGTTCCCATGATCTCCCCCGTCTTCGTAAGCCCCTTGTCGTCATCCAGCCGCTTCGCCAGGCCAAAGTCGCTGATTTTGTATGCGACGTTGTCTCCCTCTTCCACCAGCAGGACGTTGGCTGGCTTCAGATCGCGGTGGATGATGCCGTGGTCGTGGCAATGCTGCACCGCTCGGGCCAGTCCCGCGACCAGCGCCACCGCCTCGCGCGGCGGCTGGGGACGACCGGCGAGCCGCTGTGCGAGCGTGCCGCCGTTGGCATATTCCATCGCAAAGAACGGCTGCTGCTCGTCATCGCCGACCTCAAAAATTGCGGCGACCTGCGGGTGCTGCAAGCGGGCGGCGGAGCGGGCCTCTTCGATGAACCGGGCGGTGAGGGATTCCTCTGCATCCCTTGGCAGCATTTTGAGCGCCACGGTCCGGCCGAGCTTGAGATGCCTGGCCCGATAGACGCGCGCCATGCCACCGCGCCCGGCGATTCCGAGGATTTCATATCCAGCCGGTGCCGGCGGCAATGCCGCAGCGGTCTTGGAAGCGGCGTGGGTTTCGTGGTCGATTTCGGGCAAGGGTGTTCTCGCTGGTTTTGCCCCATTTTAGCTGACTGAACCTGCAGATTGCAGCCCAAAAGGGGAAGGCGGGAGAGAGCCGATTGGGTATAATGGCGACAGAGCCGTGCTCTCCCCGCCTGACGCAGTTCCTGCCCCCACCCTCAGTTCCCGCCATGCTGCGACTTCCGCACCTATTGTTGCCTCTTGCGCTGCTGGCGTGGCTCCTTCCTTACGCCAAGGCGGAGGAGAAGCCGCCGACCCCCGAGCAAGAGCAGTTCTTTGAGAAGAAAATCCGGCCGGTGCTAGTCGGTAACTGCTTTGAATGTCATAGCGACAAGAAGCAGGAATCGAACTTCCGCCTCGACAGTCGGGCGGCCCTGCTCGAAGGTGGTGTCAGCGGCCAGCGCGGCGCGGTGGCGGGACAGCCGGACAAGAGCCAGTTGGTGAAGGCTATTCATCACCTTGGCGACATCAAGATGCCGCCGGAGAAGAGGCTGACGGACACGGAGATCGCCGACATTTCCAAATGGGTGGAGATGGGCTTGCCCTGGCCCAAGTCGGCGGAGATTGCGAAACCACTGAGCGCGGAGGAACGTGCGGCCCACGCGCGAAAGTCATTGTGGTCGCTGCAGAGCGTCCATCGTCCGGCGATTCCCGACGTCAGCAAGGCGGAATGGGTGAATACGCCGGTCGATGCGTTCATCCTGGCGAGGCTCGATGCGGCGAAGCTCTCTCCTTCGCCGGAAGTGGATCGCCGCACTCTCCTACGCCGGGCCAGCTTTGACTTGCTCGGTCTGCCGCCGACGCCGGAAGAAGTGGCTGGATTTGTAAGTGACACCTCGCCCGATGCCTATGAGAAGTTGATCGATCGACTCCTCGCGTCTCCTCGTTACGGCGAGCGGTGGGGCCGGCACTGGCTGGATGTGGCTCGTTATGGCGATACCAAGGGTTACTCCTTCATGCAGGAGCGGAAGTATCCGTTCTCGTACACGTACCGCGATTATGTGATCGGGGCTTTCAACAAGGATTTGCCCTACGACCGGTTCATCGTCGAGCAGTTGGCGGCCGATAAGCTGCCACTGGGTGAGGACAAGACTCCCCTGGCGGCAATGGGTTTTCTGACGACCGGGCGGAAGTTCAACAACCATCACGACGATATTGACGACCAGATTGACGTCGTCAGCCGCGGACTTTTGGGAATGACGGTGGCCTGTGCCCGTTGTCACGACCATAAATACGATGCGATTCCGACCGACGACTACTATTCGCTCTTCGGCGTCTTCGACAGCAGCCAGCAGCCTGGAGAGTTGCCGCTGATTGGAGAGGCGAAGCAGTCCCAGGAGTATCAGGCGTATGAGAAGGAACTGGCGGGCAAGCAAAAAGAGCTAACGGACTTCGACGCGAAGGTTCACGCCACGCTGGTGGAGAAAACTCGCAAACAGCCGGCTGATTACCTGACGAGAGCCCTGTTTGAAGAAAACGAGTTGCAGGTGTTCAAGGCTCTTTCGTTCCTTTCCGACAACGCCAAGGATTTGCGGCGGAAGCTCATTGAACGCTGGCGGGATTACTTGAAGCAGAATGCCCGGCCGGAAAATGCTTCGCTTGGTCTCTGGTGGGAGTTGGCTGCTCTGCCAGCCGAGGGATTTGAAGAAAAAGCCGCGGCCGTTTTGACCAAATGGAAAGGTCTGCCCGATGGGATGGCAGGGGGACAATGCAATCCTCGCGTGAAGGCGGCTTTTGCGGCGGATGCTCTGAAGATCAAGCCGGATGTTGCCCGGATTTATGGCAAGCTGCTGGCCGACGCTCACGAAGAGTGGCTCAAGGCTGGCGGCAATGAAGAGGCCTTCGGCAAACTGCCGGAGGACGCCCGGCAACTGGCCCAAATCATCGCGGGAAAGGACTCGCCGACCAACGTCCCGCTGGCAGACATTCAGCAATTCTTCAGCCGGGACGAACGGCAGAAGCGGGGGGAGATCAAACGGAAGGTGGATTCCTTTCAGGCCAATTCGCCGGTCGCTCCCCCGCGGGCGATGGTCCTGAACGATACGCCCACGCCGCATGAGCCTCACGTCCTCATTCGCGGCAATCCTGGCCGCCCGGGAAAACGAGTCCCCAGGCAGTTCCTGCTCGTGGTGGCCGGACAGGAACGGACTCCCTTCAAGGACGGCAGCAGCGGCCGCTTGGACCTGGCCAACAGCATTACTTCCGCGGGAAACCCGCTCACGCGCCGGGTCATTGCCAATCGTTTCTGGATGCATCACTTCGGCGAGCCGCTGGTGACGACCCCGAGCGATTTTGGCATTCGCAGCGATCTGCCGACGCATCCGGAACTGCTCGATTATCTCGCCTCGTCGCTGCTCGATAGCGGGTGGTCGCTGAAGAGTCTGCATCGCAAGCTGCTTCTTTCCAGCACTTATCGCCAGGCGAGCGTTGATCGTCCCGACTGCCGGGCAATTGATTCGGAAAATCGGCTGCTGTGGCGGATGAACCGCCGCCGCTTGGAATTGGAAGCGACGCGGGACATGCTCCTGTCTGCTGCCGACCGACTCGATACGCAGATGGGGGGCCGGCCGGTCGATTTGACGGCCGCGAACTACTCTAGGCGCCGCGCGGTCTACGGCTTTATCGACCGGCAGGATTTGCCCGGCATGTTCCGCGTGTTCGATATCGCCAGTCCCGACCAGAGTTCCGCCCGTCGGTCACGCACCACCATCCCGCAGCAGGCTCTGTTCCTGATGAACAGTCCGTTTGTCGTTGACCAGTCCCGCGCTCTGGCCGCCCGGCCCGACGTGGCAAGCCTCTCCGACCCCGCCGCCCGCATCACCCGCCTGTACGAAATCCTCTTCTCCCGTCAGCCGCTGCCGGACGAAGTGGAAATCGGCCGGCAATTCATCGAATCCGCCGGCAATGCCGTGGCGGACAGCAGCGTGCGACTCTCCCCCTGGGAGCAGTACTGCCAGCTTTTGCTGCTGACGAATGAGGGGATGTATATTGATTGAGAGGGAAGAGCACATTCTTCTTTGGGAGCCGAGCGATGAGTGTTTCTGAAATTGTCCAGCAGTTAAGCAACCTTTCCGACGCGGATCGTTTAGTAGTCATCAACGCTGCCTCGAGCTTGATGTCAACTCGCCGTGAAGCAGGGAGCAAAACTATCGTCGAGAAGCGAGTGCGGCTTGCGGCGGCTGCCATGGCGCTGAAGGACTATTACGAACATGACGAAGAGGTAAGAGCCTGGCAGTCGCTTGACGCAGAGGAGGTTCATGATGACCACCTCGCGAGGTGAAATCTGGCTCGTCAACCTGGATCCGGCCATTGGTGATGAAATCAAGAAGACGCGGCCCGCCGTGATTGTCAGTTCGGATGCTGTCGGAATCCTTGCACTACGAGTTATCGCTCCGATCACCGCCTGGCAGGACAAGTTTGCGAGCTGCGATTGGCTGGTTCGAGTTGACCGCGACAAAAACAATGGGCTAGAGAAATCCTCCACGGTAGACACGTTCCAAGTCCGTGCTGTTTCCGTCAATCGACTAGTGCGTCGAATTGGATGCCTCAATCCCGACGATATGAACCGGGTTGCGGAAGGACTCAAATCTGTCCTCGAACTCGACTAAAGCAACATTCCAAACAAATGTCCGACAAAACCCCACAATATGACTGCTCGTTCACCCGCCGCGAACTCCTCCGCCGCTCCGGCATGGGCCTCGGCATGCTCGGCTTGGCCGGGGTGCTGCAGCAAGGTGGATTGCTTGGTGCCGACAGCGCATCCGCCGGCGGCAAATCCGGCGATGAAACCGCTGGTTATCAAAATCCGCTGGCGGAACGGCTCCCGCATTTTCCCGCCAAGGCCAAGCGAGTCATTCACCTGTTCATGAACGGCGGGCCGAGCCACGTCGATACGTTCGACCCCAAGCCGTCGCTGGAAAAATACGCCGGCAAGCCGTTGCCGACGCAGAATCTGGCGACCGAGCGAAAAACCGGGGCAGCGTTCCCCTCGCCGTTCAAGTTCCAGAAGTACGGCCAGAGCGGCATCGAGGTCAGCGAGCTGTTCCAGCACACGGCCAGGCATATCGACGACATCGCCGTCATCCGCTCGATGCACGCCGATGTTCCCAACCACGAGCCGTCGTTGCTCCTGATGAACTGCGGCGACTCACGGCTGGTGCGGCCGAGCATGGGTTCCTGGCTCACCTACGGCCTGGGGACGGAAAACCTCAATCTCCCCGGTTTTGTGGCGATGGTCCCTGGCGGCTATCCGATTCAGGAGACGCAGAACTGGCAGGGGGCGTTTCTACCGGGAGTCTTCCAAGGGACGTACGTCAACACCGAGCATCGCACGGTCGAGAAGCTCGTCGAGAACATCAAGAGCAACTACCTCTCACAATCCGCGCAGCGGCGGCAGCTTGATGTCCTGGCGGCCCTCAACAAGAAGCACGCCGAGGCTCGCGGCGGCGACCCGGCACTCGACGCCCGCATCCACTCCTTCGAGCTCGCCTACCGCATGCAGCAGGAGGCCGCGGAAGCCTTCGACGTCAATCGTGAGCCCAAGCACGTGCTCGAAGCTTACGGCAACGGGACGCAGGCCCGGCAAATTCTCATCGCCCGCCGGCTCATCGAGCGCGGCGTCCGTTTCGTGCAAGTCTGGCACGGCCAGGGCCAGCCGTGGGACAACCACGACGACATCGCAGTCGAGCACCGCAAACTAGCCGGCCAATGCGACCAGGCTATCGGAGCCCTCATCACCGATCTCAAGCGGCTCGGCCTCTTCGAGGAAACGCTTATTCTCTGGGGGGGCGAATTCGGCCGCACCCCCACCGTCGAACTGCCGCAAGCCGGGGCCAACGCGGGCAAAATCAACGGCCGGGACCACAACCACTGGGGCTTCACCTGCTGGCTGGCCGGCGGCGGCGTGAAGGGGGGCCAAACCTACGGGGCCACCGACGAATTCGGCTTCAAAGCGGTCGAAAAGCCGGTCCACGTCCACGACCTGCACGCCACCATCCTCCGCCTCA
Organism: Pirellulaceae bacterium; assembly: GCA_046153945.1. Taxonomy (GTDB): domain Bacteria; phylum Planctomycetota; class Planctomycetia; order Pirellulales; family Pirellulaceae; genus SXOA01. Next base: position 19,312 of record JBJXFF010000124.1, on the reverse strand, counting down.
TGGGCTTCGACCACACCCGCCTCACCTACCGCTACGCCGGCCGCGACTTCCGGCTGACGGATGTGCATGGGAAGGTGGTGGAGGAGCTGATTGGGTGACGCTGGAGGTTGGAGGTTAGAGGTTAGAAAGGAACGGCTGGCGCATCGGCTCGGTACTGAGTACTCAGTACTTAGTTACCACGGGCAAGTGAACTCTCACGTCGCCGCCAAGAAGATCCGTGAGGAGCGAATACAGTGGAGCCCGAAAAGCAAGCGCCGCTACCGGAGGGTCTGTCTCCCAAAGCGTGCTGGATAACTCTGGGGATCCTGGTGCTGGTGCATCTTGGTTTGGCGAGTGCCATTGCCTTTCCGAGGAGTTTTCCAGAATGGCCGTTGATGGGGTTGGTTTTAGGTATCAACTTCGGCCAGATGTCACTCACGAGTGCGTGGTGTGCCATTGGTCCCGGAAGATTGTTTCTTAGGATTCCGTTTGCCCTCATGGCGGCAAGTTTCTCTGGTCTCACCATGGCGGCGTTCACGCTCAAGGTGTTTCCAAATGACTTTTGGTTTTCGGTCGCGCTCCCCATCGTCGGCTGGTTTCTGCTTCAGCCGCCGTTGTGGATGTTCAGCCTCGGCTGGAAGTACTCATTGCAGCTACCGGAGAGTCCACAGCAGAATTCCTCGCCCCAAATGCAATTCACGCTAGCCCATATGCTCCTCTGGACGCTATGCGTGGCATTGATTTTGGGGATCTCGCGCATGGCGCTGCGCGATGTGCAAGTCTCGTCCGGCCCCAATTGGCGAATGGAGGACTTGTGGCCCTTCCTGATTTTTCTCATTGTGAACTTTCTGCTTGCCATTTCGGTGACGTCGGCCATGTTAGGGCTGCAAAAACTCCTTCATCGTGGACTGGCGGCAGTAACGTGCAGCCTGATGCTGGGCGTGTTGCATGGCCTTTGCATAACAATCATGAGGCCGGGTGGACTTTCGACCGATGGCCTGTGCTCGATCATCTGGTTGCACTTCGTTCATGGGTCCGTACTTGTCGGCAGCCTGTTCGTCTTGACGGCCGTCGGCTACCGCTGGCAGCGGGACGCAATCCCGCCGGACCGCGCAGTACAATCATGGGATGCCTCCCGATGATTCCAAGCTCGCTCGGCTTCTCCCCGGCATAGCCGTCCGGAGTGCCGACCCCGGTCTCTCTGGGCCGCGAAAAAATCTTCAAAAATCTTGCGAGAACCTCTTGGAAATATATGGGTACTAGTGTATACTGTACAAACAAGTCTATCGCGTCCTTTTTGGCCCCAGCGTTTTTCCCGGAGGTTCCCATGTCCATCGATCTGCAAAGTCTGAACGAGCAAGTGCGCGAGTTGCAGCCCCCGTCCGCGAGAGATCGGCTGATTTTTGAGGCGGTGGTGGTGAAGGGGCGGGGGCAGTGCGAGGTGGCGGCGGAGCACGAGATCAGTCAGCCGCGGGTGTCGCAGATTGTGGCGGAAGTGGGGAGCTGGCTGGACCGGTCGCTGCCGCGGGGACAGCGCAGCGAAAGTGCGGCAGGGGGAATGGCCGTGGGGGAATATGTGGCCATGGCCCAAATCGACTTTCTGCTCCAGCAGACGCTGCAGGACATCGCCGAGAGCAAGAAGGACAAGGTGACCGAGAAATCCGGGACGCGGGGAGACGTGCCATGGACGGAGACGAAGACGGAGGGGCGGCAAATCGTTCCCGTGGGACTTCTCAACGTGGCCAGTCGCCTGGCCCTGGCCAAGGCCAAACTGGCCGGCGTGGACGTCACCGGCCGCACGCAGCGGGAGAGGGCGTTGGCGGAGGTCAGGAGTCAGGGGTCAGAGATCAGGAGTCAGGTGGAAGGGGAGAGTGAAAACGAGGAATCGAAGACCGAGAAGCCGCTTATACAGAAAATTGAGATAAGCGAGGCTGTGGCGGGAGTGGTCCAGCCGCAAGTGCTGGCGGAGACTGAGGATAAGCTGCGTGAGGAGCGGGATGAATTCGTCAAAAACACGGCCTGCAAACAGCTAATAAATCAGATGCGGCGCGATCCGGAGTGCGCCGGCTGGAGCGAAGAACAGTTCCTGGAGCATGCCCAGTTCGTCTGGGACTTAGAGTCACGGGAAGGCTGTCCACCGGCAGACTCCATCAAATTCTCTCTAGTCCGCCAAGGAGAGACGAGCAAGCGGTACGGCTTGCGCCGGCAGGGGAGCCGCCACTCTTCCCCCGAGGAGCGCCGCCGCAAGTTTTTGGCCCCCTTGGCCGCTGGATAGAATGTCTCCGCTCGGCGCGGGTAACTTGATTGCCGACGTGTTTGGGCGCGACTAAATTAGACGATAAGTCAGCTTCCCTCAGGAACACCGCCATGAGCCGTATTTTCTGGTCCTGCACTCTCGTCGTCCTGCTCGCTTCTCCCCTCCACGCTCAGCCTCCCAAGGCTGACACGCTGGGGGCAACCCTCGGTCTCTCCGCGGAGACCGGTTCGCTGCCGGCGTGGACGAAGCCGTCGCAGCAGGCGCGGCAGGAGCTCGGCGAGTTTGTCCGCGCCTCGCAGAAAGGAATTTTTCTGGTCGGGCATCCCAAGCATGGCCAGGGGACGGCTTGGGTCGTGTCGAAAAAGCACCGGCTGCTGGTGACCAATGCTCATGTGGCGGACATCATGAGTACTGCCGGTGGAAACATGCTGGCCCTGATGGACGGCTCGTCGCAAATCTACAAAGTGGACAAGGCCTGGTACCACCCCGGAGTGAAGCGGCGGGTGGGGGGCGTTCCCGTCCGCTCGTCGAATCCGGGCGAAGGGGATGTGGACCCCAATTGCCCGGACATTGCGATCTTGCAAATGACGGAGGAGGGTCCGGACCTGGCGATGGAATTCAAAATGGCGGCTCCCAAGGAATTCGACACCCTCTTCGCGCAGGCCGTGGCCATCATGGGCTATCCCGGCACGGACACCACCGGCTGGCCGCAAATCGGCGAGACTGCCGAAGCAACCTTTCACGACGGCGTCGTCAGCCGCCTGACGGACTTCCGCAACAAGGTCGCCGTGCCGATCGAGCAGAAGCAGTTCCTGCAATACACCATGTCCACCTGGGCCGGCTTCTCCGGCTCGCCGATTTTTTTGCCGAGCGGGCAGGTCGTGGCCGTGCATAACAGCGCCAAATATCTCAAAGGTGCGGGAGGCAACGTGCAGGCAATTCCGCACGGAGTGCGGATCGATTCCCTCTGGGAGCTCATCGCCCATCATGGCCTGGAGGACAAGATTCCGCTGCCGGTGGAGAAGGACTCGCTCGATATCAAGCGATGGCTCGAGGACGACCCCGCCGACCTGGATGTGAGAAAGGCCGTGGCCCTGGTCGATGAGGGAGCGGACCTGATTTACAACCAGCAGAAGCACGCCGAAGGGGTCGCCAAATGCGCGGAGGCAGCCAAGCTCGCGCCGGATTACGCCCGGACTTACGATGTCCGCTGCGACGGTTATCTGAATTACTGGTTCAAGCACCGCCGTGCCGTGGACGAGGACACTGCCTGGAAGCAAATCCAGTATGCCGAGAAGGACGCTCTCAAATACGCGTCCCTCAATCCAACCGATCCGTACGCCGCGCTCAATCTGGTGCTGGTCTATAACAACGCGGGGCAGGCCACCGACAACGACGACTTTAATGAAAAGGCCCTCCGAATCGTCAACCGGGTGCTGGAGAGCGACAACCTTCCTTTCCACGTGAAGGCCTGCGCTTATAGCTACCGGGCCATCGCCCTCGACAATCTCGACCGGGATGACGAAGCGCAGCGGGATCACAACGAAGCGGTTCGCACCAATCCCAAAAGCGCCCAGTGGCTGGAGAACCGGGCCGATTTCTGGCACTACCAGGGTCGCGGGGACTTGGAAGCCGAAGACTACGCCGCCGCTAAGGAGATCCGCGAAGGGAAAAAATAGTGGAGGCAGGCAATCAACCACCGCTGCCGGAGGGTTTGGCTCCTAAAGCGCGCTGGATCACTCTGGGAATCCTGGTGCTGGTGCATTTGTGTCTTGCCAGTGCCATTGCCTTCATTCCGTTCAAGGGCACCAATTATCCCAATCGGCCGTTGATCGGGTTGGTTCTGGGAATCACGTTTGGCCAGATATCGCTCACCGGCGCTTGGTGTGCCTTTGGCCCGGGAAGATTCTTTCTCCGGGTCCCGCTCGCCCTCATGGCGGCAAGTTTCTCCGGTCTTGCCTTGGCGGCGTTCATGCTCAGGACTTCTCCGAACAATAACAATGACTTCTGGTTCTCGGTAGCCCTGGTCCTCGTCGGCTGGCTCTTGCTGCAGCCTCCTCTCTGGATGATTAGCTCCCATTGGAAGTGCTCCCTGCGCCTGCCGAAGAGTTCTCAAGACAAGCCCTCGGAAGCAATGCAATTCACGCTGGCCCACATGCTGCTGTGGACGCTGGGTGTGGCCTTGCTGCTTGGGATCGGACGGATGGCCTTGCGGGACGTGCAACTCTCCCCCGACCGTGGCTGGGGGAGGGACGACGTTATGATCTTCCTGATTTTCTTGGTGGTGAACTTTCTGCTGGCGATACCGGTGACTCTGGTCATGTTAGCCTTGAAGCAACTCACTTTCCGTTTTTTGGCGGTATTGTCTTGGAGCCTGGTGCTGGGAGTGCTGGAATGCGTCTGCCTGGCATTCATGACCGGTCCCGTAGTTGAGCCGAGCAGCCTGCTCTTGATCATTTTGTTGAACTTCATTCATGGGCTGGTACTGGCCGGCAGCCTGTTCGTCCTGACAGCCGTCGGTTATCGCTGGCAGCGTGACGCAGTCCCGCCGGATCGCGCAGTACAATGGAAGGATGCCTCCCGATGATTCCAAGCTCGCTCGGCTTCTCCCCGGCATCGCCGCTCGGAGCGCCGAGACGCAGGAGTCCGTGCGGAAAAATGCCAAGAAGGAGGAAGCCGCGGCAACCCTGCCGTCGGCTTACGCGGGGGAACGGAAGAGTGGCGTCGGCATTTGGAGCATCTCCTGCCTCACGTTTTCGCTCCTGTTGGGGATGGTCGCATTCGCTCTCACATGCGCTCCCAGTGCTGTGGCGAATGCTGAACATGGTGCGGGTGCTCCTCTTCAATTCTGGCGAAGGCATTCCCCCGATGTGCTTCTCGATCGCGGGGTGAGCAGCTTGCCGGTTATCGTTTTTCTGGTCGATGGCCTGTTCTGGCTGGCGGCGGCACTCTCGGTCTGGGGAGCTTGCCACTGGCTCATTGTCCGCTGCTATTCCCGTCGCTGGAAATTCTCGCTTGCCGACATGCTGATTATCACTTCGGCCGCGGCCTTTCTGTTCGGCGCGGGGCGAATGGACATCAGTCTCAGAAACAGCCCGTCCGCCAGCCATCTCCTGCAAACCGTCAGCGAGAACGAAGACCACCAGACGGTCTATCGAGGACCGCTCCTCGTTCCCATCTCAAAAGTCAGCATCCCTTCGTTTCTATTCTTCTGCCTGGCAGGGGGAAGCATCGGAATCAATCTCTTCCATATCGTGGACCGCTACGCCCTGCAGATGCGGCAGCTCAAGTAGTCCAAGAAAAGTGGTCCGCTCACTCCGTGAGCGGACATGCCGGCACACTCCGTGTGCCGGCTAAGAAATGGCCGCTTAAAACAACTCCCCAATCGCCTTCCCGTCCGGCAGCAGCGGAAACGGCCGCCCCTGGGTGACATAGTTCTGCTTGGGGTCGATGCCGAGGTGCTTGTAGAGAGTAGCCAACACGTCGCTCGGACCGACCGGGCGATCCGTGGGCAAACCGCCATCCGCGCTGGAAGCGCCGATGAGCCGCCCCATCTTCAAACCGCCTCCGGCCAAGAGGACACTGCCGAGCTTCGGCCAGTGATCCCGTCCGCCGGTGGTGTTGATCTTCGGCGACCTGCCGAATTCCCCCCAGACCACCAGCAGCACCTTGCGGCAGAGTTCCCGCTCGGCGAGATCGGCAATCAGGGCGGAAAGTGCCCGGTCCAGCGGCGGGCCGCTGTGGTCCATGCCAACAAGCGGTCCCCCGGGGTCCGGCTGGGGACGGTTTTCTTTGGTGATGCTGACGTGCCAGTCCCAGCGGAGGCAGTCCGGCGCTGTATTGATGGTGACAAACGTCACACCGGCTTCCACCAGTCTCCGGGCCAAGAGTGCCATCTGCCCCCAGCGATGCGAGCCGTACCGCTCCCGCGTGGCGGCTGATTCCTGCTGGAGGTCAAATGCTCGGCGGGCCTTCTCGCTGGTGATCAGATCGAGCGCCAGCCGCTGGTACGGATCGAGCCCTTCCTGCACCTCCTTGGAGTCGGCCCGCCGCTGAATGCGTCCCAGGTGGTCGAGCAGCGATTTGCGATCCCCGATCCGGTCGAGCGTGACGTCGTTGGCCAGTTCAAAACTCTCCGTCGCCTTCCGCAGCCGTTCGAGCTGAAATTCGCCTGCGTACGGATCTTGCAACACGGTGAACGGCGAATGGGCGACGCCGAGATACCCCGGCCCCATCGCATCGAACAGATGATGATGCAGCACCGGCTCTTCCGAGAGCATCACATACGGCGGCATCCCCGGCTGCCGCGGGCCGCGGTAGCGAGAAACGATGGAGCCGACGGAGGGATAGTTGTTCCTATTATCCGGCTCCTTGCGGCCGGCCAGGCAATGCCGCGTCATCCCAAAATGGTCATCGAACTCGTGCGTGAAGCTCCGGATGATCGTGGCCTTGTCGAGCACTCCCGCCGTCAATGGCAGCATCTCGCAGACCGGCGCGCCCGGAATCTTGGACGAGATCGTCTTGTACGGCCCCCGAATCTCCAGCGGGGCGAGCGGCTTGGGATCAAACGTCTCAAACTGGCTCGGCCCACCCCCCAGCCAAATCTGAATCACCGCCGTATCCGAGGCCGGCTTCCCCTCTTCCGCCGCAGCCTCCCGCAGCCGCAAGATATCCCCTAGCGCCAAACCGGCTCCGCCGGAAAGGAGACTCGCCGCCATGAAACGCCGGCGGGAAACTGGGTGTGAATGCTGCTGGGACATACGGGACTCTCCAGCAGTAATCCTAGCCGATGAAGGCACCCGCGAGCAAATCCAGAATGGCTCCGTTGCGCAGCAATGCAACTATCCGTCGTTTCCGCCCGCCACGGCAGTAATCACCATCTCCACCTTGTACCCCGGCGAAAGCCCCCCCTGCACGCAGGCCCGGACCGGTGCGTGGCCCGCGGGGACCCATTCATCCCAGACCGCATTGAGAGCCGGTCCGTCCGCCAGGTCGGCCAGGTAGATCACAACCTGCAGCAAATGCACGCGGCTGCTACCGAGCCCCGCGAGCGTGGCGTCGATCTGGCGGAGTACCTGCTCCACCTGCCCCTGCGTGTCCTGCGCAGGATCCTCCGCCACTTCCACCCAATAAGCCACTCCGCGGTGGACCACCACGTCCGACCACCGCTTCGAGTCTCCGTAACGCTGAATGTCATTCATAAAGTGGCACGTTCTCCGTTTCCCAACGGGTCAACTACTGTAGTGAGGCTCTTCATTGCTTTGAATTCAACGAATCGGAGGCGATTCCTTCGGCGGGACGACATAGGGGTGAATGTTCTGGTCGTCGGCGGCGAACGAGATGGGGTCTTCGGAAAGAAGGACCGGAAAAGGGTTCAGGCCTAACTAACAGCAGTTTTGGAGAGGCCAAGATGGACGCTTGAGGGCCAAGAAAGTTTAGCTGACTCGGCACATCTTACCAAGGAAATATCTAACCTGTCCGGCTTGGCGGCAAATGCCGTTTGTCGCCTGGCCGCTACTGGGAATTGTGCCGATCTCTTTTGCCGGCAAGAAATCTTCCAAATTCTGGAAGCCGGGGCTTGAAAGTGCCAACTGGTATGTATACACTTTCGTACAGTACCCTGCTGAGCGGTGCGTCCGTTCCAAAACTAGGATCGGCGGCGCTTCGGACGGGACAATTGCTCTTTGACATTCTGGTTGTTGGAAGGAACGACGCCTGGCCGAGTTTCTCCGCGGCGAATGGCCTCTGCACGGTGGCCGTACACCGGACTCGATGCTCGACGCTAGCCCGACTCGCTAGGCGAGGGAAAAGCGTATTGCACCGATTCAACGTCCAATTCCCTCGCTTGCGCGTCGGGCTAGTATTTGTGCCGCCTTAAACACCGAGTAGCCCCGGTGCCCAGATGTATTGCGCGTTTGGGTGAGCGGAGTTTTTCGTGAATATCAGGGGGCTCACGCCCCCCGCTCGCCAAGAGTGAAGCAAGCTCACATAAGTAATCATGGATGAAGCGAGGGTGTGAATCATGAATCCAACCGGTTCTTTTGGGGGATGAGGCTGGTCGTCGATTGGAATTCGACCGCCGACCTATCACTCCAGTCCCAGCGCACCGGCTGGCGGGATTTGCACGCCGCCGACGCGGCCCAGGCGGCTGCCGGGGAGGAAGCGGGGTTCGATGCCGAAGATGAAGCCGACGTTGTTGCGGCTGGCATCGTAATTCATGCCGAGGCGGACGAGGAACGATTCGCCGACGCGCGTGAACGACATCGACTGGCCGATGTTCCCCGTGTTCGCAAAGTCGATGGCAGCTCCGCCGGTGGCAATCCATTTTTCGCTCATGCGGTAGCTGACGCTGGCGACCACCACGCTGCTGACAATCGGCCCGTCGGTGGAGCGATAGCCGACGTACAGATTTCCGTATTCCGGCCGGGACATGAGCCCCCCCACCGTCACTTGCTGAAGGCCAGCATCGAAGAAGTCGTAGAACCCGTCCGAGAGTAGCGTGACCCGGTCGCCGACGTGCCAGGCAAAGTTGTAATCGACCAGACCAAGGCTGGAGCCAAAGTTGTCGCGGGTGGCGGAGGGGAAGAATACGGCATTTGTTTCCGAAGTGACCCAGTCCACGAGTCGCTCCTGCCCTGGCAAGCCTCGCTTGGTCTGCCACCGCTGACGGATCCCCATGCGAACTTGCACCATGTCATCGGCAATTTCGGTGACCGGCGAGGCGACCGACCCTTGCAAGTCGCTCCGTAGTGCGAAGAAGCGGTCGTCGAACTGTGTGGGGACGAAGGTTCCGTTGGCCTGGCCGAATGTGTTGACCGGAATGCGGCGGCGGAAGTGCTCGGTCGAGTCGTCATCGAGGGAATCGTACCGCGGGAACATCGTCATATCCTCGCTGGCGTCGGCGAAGAAGGCATCGACATCGAAGACGACCTTCTGAGCCAGGCCGTTCAGGTTGAACAGTTCGCTCTGAATGTCTGGATTGGCTCGCCAGAGTGGCAAGCTGGCCCGCACGCCCGCCTGGCCATACAGCCGCGAGGTTTCCTGGTTGTTGATGTCGCTTCCCCAATAGGCCGCTTCGCCCAGGACATAGGGGACGACTTTCACCGGCCCGGCATCGATGGGAAGGTCGATTTCGTTGCGGGTGGCGGCTCGCAATCCCTCCGCTTTGACTTCCGCCGCCAGAGGCGAAAAGTTCGCCTGGTCCACAGGGTTGTTCGGTGTGCCCGCGGGGAGCAGTTGATCGTACGAGGCAAAGGTATGCGTGGAAAATGTCGCTCGATCCCAGGCAATCGGCTGGCCGAACATGAAGAAGTCAGCACGCGGCAGCCGCTGGGTTTGCATGAAGTAGGGGTTAAGGCGAGCGTCGGCGGCGAGATTGAACGACATGTTCTCATGCAGCTTTTTCAGCTCAATGCCGGTCGTTTGATCCTTGAGCGTGTCCCATTCTTTCTCGTAATACTGCTCCAGGAAATTGAAGTCGCTGATCCAGCCAAACTCGCCAGTCACTTGCCACCCGTACGGGAGTTGCTGGCGATGATTGCCCAAGGAGCGGCCGCGCAGCTCCGCCCCCGGCGGCACGTCGCGCCGGTCGAACCCGAGGTTGTCAGTCCCCTCCTCATGGAGCAGGGTCCAGGAATCGATGAAGCCGTTGGTCGGGCCGGGAACACCGAGGAAACTAGGGAGCGAGTATTGATAATCGGTGCCGATGCCGATGCCGCGCTGGCTGAGGAAGTCGGTGGAAAGCCCCCACTTGGTGCCGGGGATTTTGTTTTGCATCCCAAGCAACTGATGCAGGTCCCAGTCCAGCAGCAGTTGCTGGCCAAAGACCCGGTCGCTTTTGACGCGAATGCGGTCGAGGTAGTAATTCGGGTTGGTGAGGTCGGTGGCGATGGTGGGCCAGTAGAAGACCGGTGTTTCCGCCAGATAGATGAAATTGTTCTGGCTCGTCGCCATCAGTTGATGATTCACCTCCGGCTCGCCGGAAACCGGATCCACCAGAGGCTGCTGGGTGAAGGGATCGAGGAGAGGGCGCTGGATGTCTTCGAGCATCACGTTGCCCGATGCGAGCCGATACCGCGGCACTCCCAGACGGCTGCTGGTGAGATCGGCATCCATCGCGGCAAAGTGCTGGGCGTCGCGCTGCTCCAGCACCTTGGCCCGCATCCGCAACATCCCCTGATAGTCTTTGACCGGCGTCAGCATCTCGGCGTTGAGGACGACGCCGTATTCGCGGGTGATGTTGTAGTACATCCGCTCGGCATAGATGACCCGGTCTCCCTGGCGGAAGACAATATTTCCTTCCAGATAGACTTCATAGTGGGTCTCGCCGTTTTGAATCTCGCGGCCGGCTGGATTCAACAGGTCGAGCTTGGGACTCCAGAGAACGATGTTGTCCGCCTCCAGCGAAGCGTTGCCGAGTTGGTCGATTCCTTCAACAGCGATTTGCACGCCAGAGGTCAGCAGCGTGACCTGTTCGCCAGCGACAGGATCGTTGAACGACTTTACCTGCCAGCGCCCATGCCCGCGAGGAAAGAACCGGACGCGGCGATTGGCGCTGCGAACCGGCTGGGCGGTGGGAGGAGCGATCTCTTCGCCAGCGGCGCGGGGGACGGCGAACTGGGCCGGTGCGATGTCACCTGTTTTGGAATTGGGAGAGCGGGCTTCGAGGCCTCGCTCGAAAATGGCGGGGGTGACTTGCGAGGAACTTTGGCCGGTGAGCGGAACGGCAACTTGAATTCCCGCCTGCGTATGGAACCGGCCGAGCCACGTCCGGTCGGCAAGCGAGGTTGGCTTGTTGCGGCTCAGAGCGTCCGGGTTACCCGCTGGTCCGAACTGCACATTCACCTTTTCGCTGCCGCTGCCTTCAAAGTAGGCGATGACTTTGCTCGGCTGACCGCTGAAGGCATCCGCGCGGTCGATCCAGAAGATGGCCTCCGGCGCGCGGGCCACGGTTTTTCCCTGCCGAATCTCCGCTCCGCCGCGGACGTGCCAGACTTCGTAACTTCCTTGCTCCCAGGTGCGGGCGTCTTTGCCGTGAATGACGATCTCCGCGGACTGTTCTTCGATGGGAACGTCGACGGCCGCGAGAGCGGAAGAGGTAAACATCAACAGCACCGCTAAAGTCCCAAATCCGAAATCCAAAATCCGAAATCCGAAAGTGAAGTTTTTCTCCTCAAGCTGACGATACTTGTCCGCGGATAACAGGCAACTGCGCGCGAAGCCGCCGAAGGCGCGCAGCAAAAGAAGCGCGCTCGTGAGAGCGAAACGAACTAGCGCATGTAAGGGTTTCAGTTCCAAGCTTCCTGCTGGACGAAACGAAAGGGGCGCAGCGGCGGATTGCCAAACCCGGGAATTCGGGCCGCGGAGTATAGGAAGAGCCGTCAGCAGGGGCAAGGTAAGTCGCTGGCAGAGCAGGATGTGCTTTGCTAGCTCATCTGGGAGCATGCAGCCTAATGCTAGCATGCTCCTCAAGGCCGAAATTCAGTCTCGGCCGCTACTTGATCACTCCCGACATCTTCAACACCGACATGGTCCCCAGGCAAACGAAGAAAATTCCGGCACAGACCAGGCCGATCCGGATGAACCAGTTGGGGCGAAGCTGCTTGGGGAGCAGCGTCGTGTTGACGACGAGCGTGTGAACGGCGCTGATGGCGAAGGCAAAGTTGTAGCCGGTGGTGGCGATCTTGAAGACGCCGGCGGGACTGATCGGCGACCAGATGATGCTAAAGCCGATAATCAGGTAGCCGACGAGGAGGCCGAAGTACACTTTGCCGATGTGGGCGACATCCATTTTGCGGAGGACGGGGAGCGCGGTCCAGAAGACGTCCAGCCAACGGCGGATAAAGCCGTCGATGGTGGAGGCCATGCTTGTTGTCAGAACCAAGAATCCGCAGAACAACGTGCAGCCCCAGAAGAATCGGCCGGCAGCCTTTCCCGAGATGATCTTCGTGAGCCCAATCTGCGAGGCCAGCACATCCGACGGCGGATTGGCCACCCGATTCTCCACCCCTCCAGCAGTCAGCGAAGCGGTGTTGTAATCGTCGCACTCCGTGCCGCGCGGCAGGAAGCCAACCGACAGAATGCTCGGCAGCCCGACGCCGATGAAGCAGGCCATCATCCAAGCGAGCGTCTGGTCGCGGACGACATGGTTGTACCACCGCCGCCAGCGAGGGAGCGATTCAGCGTTCACATCAAACACGCACCCAACGTGCGAAAGAGTGATTCCTTGTCCGCCGATCATGCTGGGAATCGCGCCCACGTGATGACCCATTCCCCAGCCCTGGTCGCGAGTAAAGTTGCTGATGGGAGTATTGGTCAGACCGCCGTTCCCCGCGATAGCCGCCAGGCCGGCAATCATTGCCATCAGGCTCCAGTCCATCTTGGGGAATGTTCCCTTGTTGATGAGACTCGTGAAGATGTTGTCAACATTGGCACCGTCCATGATCCCATCGCCGTCGAGATCCTTGGCGTTGATGACCTTTCCGGTCTTTTTGTCCTTTTCAAATTCGGCCACATCGAGGCGACCGTCCCCATCGAAGTCCTCGCCGGGATCAAGCACCCCATTGCCGTTGGTATCCTCGCCACGGATGACCGGCACATTTCCGATTTTCGTAAAGCCGCTGGCGATTTCCCACCAGGTGGATGAGTAAGAATAGAAAACTCCCAGGAACAACAAGAAGCCAATCACTGTCACCAGCTTGAAGGACATGATGACTTTGAGCGAGTTGTAAACTTTGCCGCCGAAAATGAGGGGAACCGCGCAAGCAAAGAAAATGCAACTTGACACAATCTTGACGGTCAGGGCAAGATTCGGATCGTTCGGCTTGGGGAGTTCACCTTTGAAAATGGCGATGAGCGGCGAAGCAGCACTCATGGCGAGGTAGGGAGCGAGCGACCCCCAGTCCAGAAGCAGGTAGAGAACGACCCACAGCATGGGACCGGGGGGAATCCGGAACTTGCCCGTGAAGATTGGTTCGCCGCTATAAAGCGTATAACGGCTGATTTCGATGTTATAGAGGACCTGAAAGAGAATACTGATGGCCGCGACCCACAGGAGCGTCGGCCCATAGCGAGCGGTCACTTGCGGTCCCGCCAGCCATTCGCCACCGCCAATAGCGGCAGCACCCATGACGAGGCCGGGGCCGATGAGGCCCAGAATATTCCGCCATTTGAAGCTGGGGGCATCGATCAACTCCCCGACGTCCCACTGTGGCATGTGTTGACTGCCGGGGTGGGGAGCGGTGGATTTGCCGGGCTCCTTCTCGGTCGCCGGATTGCGAGGAGACTCGTAGGGATTGGGGGGAGAGGAAGCGGTCATGGCAAGCTGGGAAGGAGAGAGGAAGCCAGACCAGCTATCATCGGTGTTGGGATTAGTGGGGTCAACCATTCCAAGGCAGAAAACAAGGAGGGCTCCTCTTTAGCTTTTCTCCCACTTTCCGCCCGGTCACGCCATGCATCCCTTGCGGGCGCGGCCTCAATTCTTCCCTAGATTCTCCAGTGCCGTCATTCACGGAAGTTTTAGCCCTGGCCTCAGAATCGCCGATGGTAATGGTTAAGCCACCGAGGGAAGCGGCGCGCGACGACGCCCCGCTGCTAGCACCACGACGTATTCGCACGGATGCAGCACACGCCACAGGACTATCCATGTACGAGAGCCACTTCCAGTTTCATTCCCGTCCATTTACGGCCGCTCCCCAGCCTCTGCGCTACGTGCCAATAGCCGCTATGGAATTGGCCCGCCAGACCCTGATCCGCTGCGTGGAACGGGCTGAAGGGCCGGGACTGGTCGTCGGCCCGGCGGGAAGCGGCAAGTCCCTTCTCTGCCAACTTGTTGCCGACTTCTCCCGCCGCCAGCATTTTCAGGTTGCCGTGCTGGCCAGTGCACGCATCTCCACCCGGCGGGCCCTGCTGCAGAACATCCTCTTCGAACTTCACCTGCCGTATCGCGGCATGGAGGAAGGGGAGTTGCGGCTGTCGCTCGTTGACCACCTGGAGCCGCGGGGAGGCGGCTTGGCGGGGCTGCTGCTTGTGGTTGATGAGGCCCACACGCTGCCGCTGAAGCTGCTGGAGGAAATTCGCCTGATCAGCAATTTCATCCGCGACGGCCAGCCGCGGGTGCGCCTGATTTTGGCCGGCAGCGCCCAGTTGGAAGAACGTCTGGCGAATCCGAAACTGGAATCGCTGCAACAGCGAATCGCCGCCCGCTGTTATTTGCAGCCGATGAACCGCGAAGATACTGCGTTCTACATCCGCCAACAGATCCAGAATGTCGGCGGCAATGACGCCCTCTTCACCTCCGACGCTCTCAAAGCGGTCTACACCGCGACTGATGGTGTCCCGCGGTTGGTGAACCAGGTTTGCGATCATGCCCTGATCCTGTCGGCCCTGGGAGGACATTCACAAATCGGCCCTGAGGCCATCGAAGAAGCCTGGTCCGATTTACAACAGCTCCCCGCGCCGTGGCACCAAACTTCGCGAAAGGAGAGTGCCGCTCCGGCGGCGGTGGTTGAATTTGGCCAATTGCAGGATGACGAGGGAATCGCGGAAGAGGTGGTGGAAATCGAGCGCGAAGCATCTGGCTGGGCAACTTCGGCCACAACGACACAACGCGATGAGATTCAGCCGAGCTACGACTATCGGGAAACGCAGGCCGAGTTGCGGATTGGCGAAAATTTGAATTGCCTCAACAGTGGCCTCGGGGCACTCGACTCCGCGGAGGGGATTGAATTCGGCACATTCGGTGACCTCTACGAGGACGCCGTGGAGTTCGAGCCGGTCGGGGACGCCGGAACGCAAGTGGAATTGACCTTCAGCACTCCCGCCAATCCGTTTGGGGACGGATTTGACGAGGAAGAAATCGTCGTCGACCACTATGCGAACCTGGCGGCAAATTACGTCTCCGACATGCTCGATCATCAGGACGGCACCCGCGAGATCGCCGAGCAGATTGTGGAACTGGCGCGGCAGACCTCAACAGCCGCCCAATCCGCCGCCATTCTGCCAGAGGCGGACTTTAGCGAGCCGCTCCGCGTCCATGTGGAAAGCCAGGGCGAGAACGTCCATGAGAGTGACGCCTTTGATCCGGCGAGTGATCCGGTCCTGCCGGAAGAAACCAGCGTCGCCCGCCGTAACGAACCGCGGCGTCCATTGGGAGGAACTGCCCGGCCGAAACGCCGTGAATATCGGACGCTATTTAGTACTCTTCGCAACCGTTAATCCTAGAGAGCCGGATGAGCCACCTGCTGAAGGCACTCCGAAGTTTGGAAACGCGGGGGTCGGCGTTTGCACCCCCGCCAGCCGAGCCCCCGGTTCAGGACAGGCTGAGCGAAGTGGCGACGCTGCTCGAAGAGGCGAACTCGGACCGCGTAAAGGAGGCGGAACCCCCCGCCCTCATGAAGCCGCGCCCGGCTCCGCGCGTGAAGCCGCGGCGGACGACGCCGGCCCAGCCGCCGATGGATCTCTTCGCGGGCCGGCCGGTTATGGAAACACTGACCGAGGGAACTAGATTCCCCGTTGCGAAGAAGCTGGAAAACGCACCTGTTGAAACGGCCGCTCAAGCAGCTCTGGCCTCGCAGTACACTCTGGCTCCGGCAGTAATAGTGAACCAGAAAGCGTTGAACGAGGGGGCCGCTCTGGCCCGCGAGCTGTCCGTACCTGCATATGCAACAGACCCATGTTCGGACGAGATCTTTTCCGAGTTGTCCGGCAAGTCGAATACGCTGGGCATTCCGGCTCGCACGCCGACTCTCTTTGAGCATCGCATCCGCGAATCGCTCCTCCACCCCGCCCGCAGTCGGCCGTTTGCGGAGTTGGTGGAGCGACTACGGCAGGACTTTCGCGGCAACAAGGAGCGATCCCTCCTCTTCACCGGCATCGGCCTGGCCAGCCGTGGGGATGAGATGTTGGCGCACGTCGCCGCCCTGTTCGCCGAGCAAGGGGAGAAAGTGCTGCTGGTCGATGCCGACTTCGAGCGAACCGGTCTGTCGGCCGGATTCGGAGCGGGGACGCTCGGCGGCTTGCAAAATGCCATTGCCGCTCCCCGCAACTGGCGGGACCACCTGCTGACGACGTCGTTCCCCAATCTGGCCTTCCTCCCAGCGGGTCGTGGGAACGTGACGGTTGCCGGCGCGGCGGATACGCTCGCCAGCCTCATTCCCAGGCTCGAATCCGAGTTCCCACTGGTCCTCATCGACGGCGGTCAATCGAGCGGTTCCATTCTCACGCCACTGGCCCGCTCTTGCGACGCCACCTACTTCGTCATCCGCCTCGGCGCGACCGACGCCAAGGAAGCGCAGGGAGCGCTGAAGAGCTTCCGGGCGGCTGGAGCGCGGGTGATGGGATGCGTGGCGGTGATGGCTGGTGAATGACGAAATTCGAATGGCGAATGACGAATGAATGAGGAGTTGGTATCCTACCATTCATTCGCCATTCGCCATTCGCCATTCGTCATTCGGAATTCCCCCTTGCCACTCTCTCTCGTCACCGGCGGCGCCGGCTTCGTTGGCTCTCATTTGGTCGAGGCATTGCTGGCCCGCGGCGACCGCGTGCGGGTGCTCGATAATGTCTCGACGGGGCGGAAAGAGAATCTGGCCGGCGTCTGGCATCAGATCGAGTTCGCCCAAGGGGATATCACCGATGCAGCCGCCGTGCGGAAGGCCGTCGCCGGAGTCGATTTTGTCTTTCACCAGGCGGCTCTCGCCAGTGTGCCGCGAAGTATCGATGCCCCACTGGAGACTCATGCCGCCTGCACCACGGGCACGCTGAACTTGCTCGATGCCGCCCGCCAAGCCGGCGTGAAGCGAGTTGTCTATGCCGCCAGTTCTAGTGCCTATGGAAACCAGCTTACGCCGGTGAAGAAGGAGACCGATCTCCCCTCGCCCCTCTCCCCCTACGCGGCTGCCAAGCTCGCGGCGGAGCATTACTGCCACGCCTTCTATCACAGCTACGGCCTGGAGACCGTCTGCCTGCGGTATTTCAACGTCTTCGGCCCGCGGCAGGACCCAAGCGGCCCCTATGCCGCCGTCATTCCGCTCTTCATCCAGTCGCTTCTCGCCGGCAAGTCCCCCACGATTTATGGCGACGGGAAACAGACCCGCGACTTCACCTACGTCGGCAACGTGGTGCAGGCCAACATCCTCGCATCCACCACGCCGGCCGCAAAAATCGCCTCCTCCCCCAGCCGCGTCTTCAACATCGGCAGCGGAAATGCGATCAGCCTGGTCGATTTGCTGAGCGACCTCAACGCCATCTGCGGCACCAAGATTGGTGCCAACTTTCAGCCTTCTCGCGCCGGCGACGTGCGGGACAGTTTGGCGGATATTTCTCTTGCTCAGCGGATTCTGGGATACCAATCCAGCGTCAGTTTGCGAGAAGGGCTGGAGAAGACGGTAGCCGCGATGAGGTAAGGGGCGATGGATTTCATTGACCCGTGCAGCCTGCTGATTCCCATTATCATTTTCGAATTGATCGGCTACGCGATTCTCTGGCCCGTTTTGAAAAAGGGAACCAGGCTCAGCATCCCGAGGCAGTTCTCCGTCGCCGATTTCGCGGTGCTCCTTGGCTACGCGCAAGTTGTGATGACGGTTGTCTTTCATTATCGTCCGCGTTTTGAAGTTTCGAACGGACTCGTGCTATTAATCTTCATCTTGGGGATCGCCATTGTGGTCCTGTGGGGAGCAGCCGTAAGCACCTTGAACCAGCTCAAGATACAGAGCTTGGTAAGGCGAAGCACATTCTTGTTGGTTCTCCTTCCGGGTGTGATTTGTTTGCAGGTGGGGGTTCCAATTGTGCTTATTTCGGCGGCAAACAACACCAAGCCTGAGGATCTATACCTCGCGCTCTTCACGTTCTTCGGCGGATTGGGGATAGTCGTCTCATTGGCAATCGGCCTGCGATTTCTCGGTGGCTGGCTGGTGAAGGACGCCAAAGAAGTTCTACCTCCATCCCCAGAACCGATCGTCGGTGGCTACTATCTCCCTGCAGACCTCAATCTCCGACCGATCATCATCGTCGACGACTACGACCCGTCTTGGCCGCAGATCTTTGAAAGCCTCCGCTCACGGGTCAGCGAAGTCGTCGGCGACATCGCCATCTCCATCGAGCACGTAGGGAGCACGGCTGTTCCGGGTCTTGCCGCCAAGCCGATTATCGACATGGGGATTGTCGTCCCTTCGCAGATCGAAGTGGCGATGGCGATCAACCGGCTCGCTCCCCTTGGTTATGTGCATCGTGGCGACTTGGGAATCGCAGGCCGTGAGGCATTTCGCAGCCCCAACGATTTGCCGCCTCATCACTTGTACTTGTACATCCGGGGAAATCCCGCTCTCGCCAATCACCTTGCCGTTCGGGACTTTCTGCGCCGTGATCCCGCCGCCGCGTCTGCCTATGGAAAGCTCAAAAAGGATCTGGCGAAAACATTTCCCGGCGACATCGACAGCTACATCGATGGCAAGACCGACTTTCTGCTCGCCATCCTTCGCCAGGCCGGCCTTCCCGCCGAGCAACTCGACGCGATTGAGGCGGCGAATCGGAAGAGCTAGGAAGACATTAAGGATTCACTGGCAGTCGAGCGACGTCGCGGCAATTTCAGCCGTTGCAATTAACCTGACCGTCGCTTGATAGCCAGTGCTGGGCCGCTATGAGACGCTAAATCGCCCAAGGCATTTTGATTTGGATCGTCGGACCAGCTGCTCGCAAGCTGAATCATTCGCCGGCCAGGAAAAAACCTTCTCGCGTCCAATGCTCGAACCAGGCGCGAAGATTGATGGCGAGGGTATCTGGAGACTCGCCAGTGGCAAGAGCGAGAGGGGCGACTTGAGCGAGGGATACTTCCAGAGTTGCACCTGCCAACAGTGCGGCAAGCAATTCGTATTGCACGGACGTTAGCTCGTGACGGCGGACGATGTAGTCGCGGCGGAAGAGGGCGATCTGCTGCTGGCTAGGCGCGGGGAGCGGCGGCTGTTCGCCTCGCTTCCAAGCGGTATAGAAGCTGCTGATGGGATAGCGGAAGGCCAGGAGTTGAAAGCCGGGGACGAAGGAGAGGAGAGTGTGTTCCGCTAGCTCCGCGAGCGGAACATT